>NZ_JBSHLZ010000001.1:602898-639431 GCF_053644835.1 Microbacterium sp. NPDC055357
TCGAGCCCCTCGACCCCTCCCCTCCCCCCTGCCCCCCCCCCCTGCCCGCGAAAGCCCACCGGCAGGCCGAGACAGCGGGCAAACCCCGCTGTCTCGGCGCCCCGTTGCAGTCTCGCGGTCTCCGCTAGCCTCGAGCACATGGCTTCTGACATCCCCGCGCGCCGCGTCGGTGCATCCGGTCTCCTCGTTTCGTCCGTCGGCCTCGGCTGCAACAACTTCGGTCGCGAGGGCGCGAAGACCGAGACGCTCGAGGGAACGCGCGCCGTGCTGGATGCCGCGATCGCCAGCGGCGTCACGTTCCTCGACACCGCCGACATGTATGGCCGCGAGCCGGGACTGTCCGAGAGCCTCATGGGCGAGGCGCTGCAGGGGCGCCGCGACGACGTCGTGCTGGCGACGAAGTTCGGGCACCACGGTCGAGACATGGGGTATCCGGTGTCGGGCGCGAAGGCATCGCGGGCGTACATCCGCCGCGCCGTCGAGGGGTCGCTGACGCGCCTCAGGACCGACTGGATCGACCTCTATCAGCTGCACACCCCCGACCCGACGACGCCGATCGAAGAGACCCTCGATGCGCTCGGCGACCTCGTCCGAGAGGGCAAGATCCGCTACATCGGCCACTCGAACCTCTCAGGCTGGCAGATCGCCGAGGCACACTACGTCGCCGCCGAGCGCGCCGGCATCCCTTTCGTATCCGCGCAGAATCACTACAGCCTGCTGGCACGCGCGGCCGAGCGCGACGTGCTGCCCGCAGTCGACCGGTTCGGGCTCGGTTTCCTTCCGTACTTCCCGCTGCACAACGGACTGCTCACCGGCAAGTTCTCGCGGGAGCACGCACCCGCCGATACGCGCATCATGCGGCAGCGCGAACACGTCTGGCGGGATGCACCGTGGGACACCCTCGAGGCCTATCAGGCGTTCTGCGACGAACGCGGCATCACGATGCTGCAGGCGACGTTCGGCTGGTTCCTCGCGCGCCCGGGGCTCGCGAGCGTTATCGCGGGTGCGACGAGCCCCGAGCAGGTCGAGTCCAACGCGGCCGCCGCGACGGCCTGGAGCCCGACCGCCGACGACATCGCGGCGATCGATGCGCTGTTCCCCCTGCCCGAGGACCCCGGCGCCCAGGTCTGAATCGACCGGGACGTCAGAGCGACAGCGCGGCATCCCGAGTCGGTTCGACGGGCGCGAAGCGCGTCGCGGATCGACCGGCGCCGCTGGCGCTGCCTGCGAACCCACTAGTATGTGAGCACGCCGGTCCGGCCGCTCCGGCGGACCAGGCGACCGGTTCACGGGGAGGACGGCGAGTGCCCGACACAACGACGCAATCCTGCGCCGTCACGGTCCCCGGTGGTCGAATCGACCTGTCCTGGGCGGCGATCACGCATCGCGGCCGTCGTCGCGAGATCAATCAGGACGCCCTGCTCACCCGCTTCCCGCTCTTCATCGTCGCCGACGGCATGGGCGGGCACATCGGCGGTGAGATCGCCAGCGCGAGCGCCGTCGACCGCCTCGGCGCGCTCGGTGACGCGGTCACCCCCCGGTCGATCGAGAAGGCCCTCGCCCGCGCCGTGAAGGACATATCGGCACACCCCGAGGCGACCGACGAAGGCACGGGTACGACCGTGACGGGCGTCTACCTCGACGTGTCCGGCGTCGCCCCGCACTGGGTCACCCTGAACATCGGCGATTCGCGCGTCTACCTGCTGCGCGACGGCACGATCGCGCAGATCACGACGGACCACTCGGTCGTGCAGGAGCTCATCGCGGCGGGCAGGCTGAGCCCCGAAGAAGCCGAGAACCACCCGTACGGCAACGTCATCACCCGTGCCGTCGGTCCGAGCGACGGCGTGACTCCCGACTACGTGCGACTCGAGGTGGCCGACGGGGACCGATTCGTCATCTGCTCCGACGGCCTGACGAAAGAGCTCACCGACTACGGGATCCAGCACTTCCTCGGCGAGAACGCCGATCCCGCGGATGCTGCGCAGGCGATGCTCGACGCGGCGCTCGAGAACGGCGGGCGCGACAACATCACGATCATCGTGCTCGACGTCGCGCGAACGAGCACCGACTGACGCGGTTCCTCCCCAGCGGGGACCGGGCGCGGAGTTCTCCACATCCGGTCGGCCTGGGATGCCGCACGTCGGCGAAGGGCGTGGAATGGGCGGGTGACGACCGCCACCGCACCCCGCCGAGCCTTCATCGACGAACTCGACGACGCCGAGCCGCTGATCCTGCCTGACGCATGGACACCACCTGCCCGTCCGCCGCTGCCGCTCATCGCATCGACCGTGCCGGTCATCGGCGCCGTCGTGCTCTGGCTCGTGACCGGATCGCTCTTCGCGCTTCTGCTGGCCGGGCTCGGACCGCTCATCGCCGTGGCGAGTGTCGTCGACGGGCGGCGTGGGGCGCGGCGCGAGAAGAAGAGGGCCGCTGAGGCGGCCGTTGTCGCTCGCGATCGAGTCACCCGGTCGATCGAGCGCCGCCAGGACGGCGAGCGTCGGCGCCGATGGGCGCGGCATCCCGACGTCGCGGGGTTCGCGGCGCGCGACGGCGACGTGTGGCGCGAGCTGTCGGACCGATCCGGCGCGCTCGTCGTCGGCACGGGCGACGTGGCCAGCGGCCTCAGCGTGAGCGGCGGAGCGGGCGATGCGCAGGCCACGACCCTGCGCGCGCGGGCGGCGCGCCTGCCCGGAGCGCCCGTGCTCGTGGCGGCCGACGACGGCCTCGCCATCACGGGCGGTCCGGCCCTCGTCGCGGCCGTCCATCGAGCTCTCGTGCTGCAGCTGTGTCTCGCCACGGCGCCCGGGATACTGCGGATCGTGGGTCCGATCCCGGCCGACCTCGCGTGGGTGCGCGAGCTGCCGCACTGCCACGCGACGACGGGACGAACCCTCGCCGTGACGGCGGAGCCGCTGTCGCCCAGTCCCGACGTCACGATCGCCGTCATCGCGCCGGGCGCCGATCCGCCCCCCGGCTGTCGCGCGCGCCTGTCGGTGTCGTCACTCGATCGCGCGCTCCTCGATGACGGAACAGGCGTGCGGGACGTCGCGGTCGAAGCGGTCGGCATCGAGCAGGCGACCGCGATCGCGACGGAGCTGGCCGACCGCGCCGCGCGGATCCTCGGCCTCACGTCCCACCGTGACGAACCCGTACGTTTCGCCGATGTCGCACCGGCTCCCTCCGCTGCGGGGCGGAGCGCGCTCGACGCGGTCGTCGGTGTCGCAGGGCGGCAGCCGTTCGCGATCGATCTCGTCGCGGACGGTCCGCATGCCGTCGTGGCGGGTGTCACGGGATCGGGCAAGAGCGAGCTGCTCATCACGTGGGTGCTGGCACTGGCCGCGGGCCGTTCGACGCGCGACGTGAGCTTTCTGCTGGCCGACTTCAAGGGCGGCACGGCATTCGACGCGCTGCGGGGTCTCCCGCACGTCACAGGCGTCATCACCGACCTCGACGGGTCGGGTGCCCGCCGGGCGATCGAGAGCCTGCGCGCCGAGATCCGGTGGCGGGAGGCCGAACTCGCGCGGTGCGGTGCCCGTGACATCCTCGACGAGCGCGTCGAGCTGCCGCGACTCGTCGTGGTCGTCGACGAGTTCGCGGCACTGCTCGCGGAGCATCCCGAACTCCACGCCGTCTTCGGCGACATCGCCGCGCGCGGACGAGCACTCGGACTGCATCTCATCCTCGGCACGCAGCGGGCGGCCGGTGTCATCCGCGACAGCCTGCTGGCGAACTGTCCGCTGCGTCTCAGCCTGCGGGTGACGGATGCCGCCGACAGTCGTGCGCTGATCGGCACCGACGAGGCGGCGGTGCTCCCCGGTGGCGTCGCCTCGCGTGGTCTCGCACTGATCCGGCGGGCAGCCGACGCGAGCCCGCACCGCGTCCGCATCGCGCTGACGTGCGCGGCCGACATCTCAGCCGTGGCCGGACGCGCCACAGGTCCGGCACCGCGCCGCCCCTGGCTGCCGGACCTGCCCGAATCCATCTCGCTCGCGGACGCGAGGGTCATGGCCGGCGACCGCGAAGAGTCTCAGCTGCTCATCGGCATCGCGGATGAGCCGGAACGCCAGCGGCAGCGCGCGGTCGGACTCCGTCTCGTCGATCGTGGATTGCTCGTCGTCGGCGGACCTGGCTCGGGAAAGACGACGGTGCTCGACACGATCGCGGAGCAGGCTCGAGTCGTGCGTCGCGTGGCCGGCGACGGCGAGTCCACGTGGGACTCCGTCGCCGCACTCATCGACGACCCGCCGCTGCACGGCGCCGTCATCATCGTCGACGATCTCGACACCGTGCCCGCCCGTCTCTCGCCGGACCACGCGCAGGTCGTGCTGGAACGCCTCGAGCTGCTGTTCCGCGGCGCAGGGGCGACGGGAAACCTCATCGTCGCGACGACCCAGCGCCTCACGGGCGCCGCGGCGCGGCTCGGCGAGATTCTGCCGCGGCGCCTCGTCCTGGCGACGGCATCGCGCGCCGAGCACCTCGCGGCGGGCGGGGACCCCGCGCATCACACGGTCGACGCGCCGCCCGGGCGAGGACGGCTCGGCGCTCTCGCCGTACAGGTCGCCGTGCCGGACGGCGTCCAGGTCACGGCAGCCGCCCCCGCGGTGCCCGCCCCGCCGTGGACGCCGCACGCGTCCCTGACGGGGTTCGTGACGCGGCGTCGTGCCGCGGCGCGGCCCGCGTTCGACGTGTGGTCGGACAGCGGCATCCGCTCGCTCTCGCTCGATGAATACGCTGCCGACCCGTCCGTGACCGCGTACGGGCCCGTCGTGCTCATGGGCGATCCCGACGAATGGCAGCGCGAGTGGCGGCTGCTCGCGCGCGTGCGCGCCGATCACGACCTCGTCATCGACACGTCGTGCGCCGCCGAGTATCGCGTGCTGAGCGGAAGCCGCGACCTGCCGCCGTACGCGCTGCCCGGTGCCGGCCGCGCGTGGCTGCTGTCGCAGGGCGGCGAAGCCGTGCGGATCGTCCTTCCCGGACCCGGACCCGGACCCGGCGTCCGGTGAGCGCACGCGCAATGGGTGCGGACGGCTCGAGGACCGCAGGCGCGCTCCCTACGCCTGTGCGATGACGTCGATCGCACCGCGCGTGCGCGCCGATGTAGCTCGCGCCGGGGAACGCCTCCCTCTCCTACGTCTCGATCCTCGACAACGCGATCACCGGGGTCAGACCAGTGCGTCGGCGAGAGGCGCGAGGTCGAGCGAGTGGGCGTTCGCGACGCCGGCGTTGACCACGCCGCCGCCGACCGTGTTGAGCCCGCCCGCGAGCGCAGCATCCGCGCGAAGCGCATCGCGCCAGCCGTGCCGCGCGATCTGCCGGATGTACGGCAGGGTCGCGTTCGTGAGGGCTGACGTCGACGTGTTCGGCACGGCGCCGGGCATATTCGCGACGCAGTAGAAGACGCTGCCGTGCACAGGGAACGTCGGGTCGGCGTGCGTGGTCGGACGGGTGTCGGCGAAGCAGCCGCCCTGGTCGACGGCGATGTCCACGAGCACCGAACCGGGGCGCATCCGCGCCACCATGTCGTTCGTGACGAGCTTGGGCGCCTTCGCCCCCGGAATGAGCACCGACCCGATGACCAGATCCGATCCGACGACCGCGCGGTCCAGATCGAAGGGATTGGATGCCGCGGTCTTGACGCGACCCTGGAAGTGATCATCGAGGTAGCGCAGGCGCTGAACGTTCGTGTCGAAGATCGTGACGTCGGCGCCCATGCCCACGGCGATGACGGCGGCGTTGGCTCCGGCGACGCCGCCGCCGATGACGGTGACGGCGGCGGGGCGGGTGCCCGGCACGCCCGACATCAGCAGCCCCAATCCGCCGGCCGAGCGCATGAGGGTGGCCGCGCCGACCGTCGGCGCGAGCCGACCGGCGACCTCGCTCATCGGCGCGAGCAGGGGCAGTCCGCCGCCCGGGAGCTGCACGGTCTCGTAGGCGATCGCCGTCACGCCGTCGGCGACGAGGCGCTCGGTGAGCGGCCGGTCCGCCGCCAGATGGAGGTAGGTGAAGAGCACGAGGTCGTCGCGGAAGTAGCCGTACTCGCTCGCGATGGGCTCCTTGACCTTGAGGAGCAGCTCGGCGCCCGCCCAGACCTCGGCGGCATCGTCGAGCATCGTGGCACCGGCAGCCTCGTACTCGGTGTCGGGCATCGACGAGCCGACGCCGGCACCGCGCTGCACGAACACCTCGTGGCCCGCGGCGACCAGGTCGTGGACGCCCGCGGGCGTCATCGCAACGCGGTACTCGTTGTTCTTGATCTCGGTGGGGATGCTGATGCGCATCGTGTATTCCTCTCCGCTCCGCCGTTGGAGCGCTCGATGCTCTGGGTGAGAGCGGTCAGACCGAGGGGCGGATGGCCCCGACGGTGGTACCGCCGCCGTGGACGGCGAGCGGAAGCTTGGACATGGTGTCGGCGACATCCTGCGCCGACAGCGAGCCGGCACGCTCGAGCAGCCGCAGCGCGACCGCCGTGCCGGCGCGACCCGAGCCGTCGAGCACCTTGACGACCGTCGTCGTGCCGTCGGGCGCGACCATCGCCATGACACCCTCCGCGCCGCTCTTGGCGAAGACGCCGAGCTGCTCGATGGCCACGGTGTCGGGACGGCCGGGACCATCGATCGTCCACGGGTGCGCGCGCACCGCCTGCACGAGCGCCCCGGCGCTGCGGTGCAGCGCGAACGGCGATGTCGTCGACGCCGTTCCGATGCGGTGCAGCGCGCGCGCGAATCCGAAGACGGTGAGAGCGTAGATCGGCGCCCCGCAGCCGTCGACGGCGCTCGCCGCGATCTTCTCACCGGTCAGGCGTTCGATCACTTCGCGGATATGCATCTGAACGGGATGATTGAGATCGAGGTACGAGGCAGGGTCCCAGCCGTTCGCCACGCTCGCGGCGAGCATTGCCGCGTGCTTGCCCGAACAGCTCATGCGCACGGATGCCGGCTGGCCGAGGTCGCGCACCAGGCTGTTGCGCGTGGCGGGGTCGATCGGCCACGCGGGCGGGCAGCCGAGGTCGTCTTCACCGAGCCCCACGGCCGAGAGCATGTCGCGCACGACGTCGACGTGACGGTCCGTGCCGGAGTGGCTCGCCGTCGCGAGCCCGAGCTGTTCGCCCTCGAGCGTGGCCCCCGCGGTGAGGCACGCGAGCGCCTGCAGGGGCTTGAGGCTGGAGCGGGGGAGGAACAGCGCCGAGACGTCGCCGAACTTGTCGACGACGGTGCCGTCGGGGGCCAGCGTGATGGCGACCCCGGCGTGCCGGGACTCGACGAAACCGCTGCGTTCGACGACGGCGAGCTCGACGGCTCCCGTCAGGGGAAAGGTCTGCGGCATCCGAAAATCCTATCGCCGCGAGGAGGGCGAGCGCGTGCCAGACTGTGTCGCATGTGGGGCGAGCATCGATACTCCGTGCGGAGCACGTGGACGGGCGACCGCGGAACGGGCACGTCGGGATATCGGGATTACGACCGCAGCGTCACCCTCGAGATCGACGGGAAGCCCCCGCTGCTCGCGTCGGCGGACAAGCCCTTTCGCGGAGACCCGTCGCGCTGGAACCCCGAGGACCTGCTGCTGTCCGCACTGAGCGAATGTCACCTGCTGTCCTATCTGCACGCGTGCGTTCAGGCCGGAGTCGTCGTCGTCGCGTACGAGGACGACGCGACGGGCGTCATGGTGCAGGACGGCCGCGGCGGGGGAGCGTTCCGCGAGGTCGTGCTGCGTCCGCGCGTCACGGTTGCGGACGCATCGATGACGGATGCTGCGACAGCGGCCCACGCGCAAGCGGCGGAGTGGTGCTTCATCGCGAACTCCGTGAACTTCCCCGTGCGTCACGAGCCGACGATCGAGGTCGTCAGCGACGCTCGTGCGGAAGGACCTGCTTGATCCGCTCGATCGGGTTCTGCGCGGGCATCTCGTTGTAGGCGTTCGCGAGCTCCTGGCCCGACAGCGCGTGGATCGCCGCCATGATCTCGTCGGTCGCGACACGACGCGCGCGGCCCGACGTCGCGGGGCCCGCGTGCGAGAGATCGAGCGGTTCGCCGAACTTGACGGTCACGCGGTGCTTGAGTGACGGCGCCGAGGCGCCGACGGGCATCACCTTGTCGGTGCCGATCAGGCCGACGGGAACGACCGGAGCGCCCGTCTGCAGGGCGAGGAAGGCGACACCCGTGCGGCCCTTGTACAGGCGTCCGTCGAGCGACCGTGTGCCCTCGGGATAGAGCGCGACGGCGCGACCGTCCTCCAGCAGCTGCCGCTGCTGATCGAGGGCATCGAGTGCGGCCTGTCCGGCACCGCGCTGCACGGGAATCGCGCCGATCGCCGTGAAGAACGTGCGCGAGACCCACCCTTTGACGCCCGTGCCGTCGAAGTAGCTCGACTTGGCGAGGAAGTGCACGGGACGGGGAGCGGCGACCGGGATCGCGATCGAGTCGATAAACGACAGATGATTGCTCGCGAAGATGACCGGGCCCGTGCGGGGCACATTCTCTTTGCCGATGACCCGCGGGCGGTACATGACGCGCGCGAGGGGAGTGAGGACCATGCGTCCGAGCGCGTACGTCGCGCCCATGCGACGCGCCGGCTCACCGGCAGCGCTGTCGGCGGGCTCAGGTACGTCGGCAGAAGTCACCGGACGAGGCTACTCCCGGCCGCATGCCGGGCTGGGCATGTCCTTCACAGCCGGGGCAAAGGAAGAATGCGGAAAGATGGGACCTCCCGCCTATCGAACACGAGGTTCCTCCGTGCGCATCCGCTCCCTCGCCGCTCTTTCCGTCTCCGCCGTCGCGCTGCTCGCCCTCGCGGGCTGTGGCTCGGCCGATCCCGAAGCCACGCCGACGTCGTCCGCGGATGCGGGCGGTGACCTGTGCTCGGTGGCACAGCCCTCCGGACCGATCGTCGAATCGCTCGAGGTGGGTGGTGAGGTCGGCGAGTCCGCGACGCTCGAGTTCGATGCGCCGCTGACCGTCGAGACCGCCGAGCGCCTCGTGCTCACGGAGGGCGACGGTGACCCGCTCTCGGACGGCGACCTCGTGACCTACGCTCTGACCGTCTTCGACGCGTCGACCGGTGAAGAGACCGGAACCGAGGGCTACGGCGAAGACCTGCTGCCCGTCCAGGTCTCGGTCGGCACCGGCCCCGACCAGTTCTTCGGATGCGCCACCGTCGGCTCACGCATCGTGATGTCGCTTCCCGAGTCGCAGGGCTCGCCTGCCGCCATCTGGGTTCTCGACGTGCTCGGCACGAGTGAGTCGGTCGCCTGGGGCGAAGAGCAGGACCCCGTCGACGGCTTCCCGACCGTCGAGCTCGACGAGTCGGGTGCACCGACCGTGACGCTGCCCGAGGGTGACATCCCGACCGAGTTCGACAAGGCCACGCTCAAGAAGGGCGACGGCGTCGAGGTGAAGGAAGGCGACGCCGTGCTCGTGCAGTACCACGGCGTCTCGTGGAACGACGGCGAGGTCTTCGACCAGAGCTGGGGCAGCCAGCCGTTCAGCTTCTCGACGAGCGGCGGTGTCGTGCAGGGCTTCGCGGACGCCGTCATCGGCGAGACGGTCGGTTCTCAGGTCATCGCTGTGCTTCCGCCCTCGGCCGCGTACGGCGAAGGCGAGATCAATGAAGAGGATCTGACCGGTCAGACCCTGGTGTTCGTCGTCGACATCCTCGCCGTCGCCACCCCCGCCACTCAGTGACCTCGACGCGGGTCGGGCGGGTGACCGCGCCGGCCCGCGTCTAAGCTGACGGGATGCGTCGCGTCCTGATCCTCGGCTCCACCGGTTCGATCGGCACCCAGGCCCTCGACGTCATACGCGGCAACCCCGGCCGCTTCGAGGTGGTCGGACTGTCCGCGGGCTCGAATCGCGTCACACTCGCGGCGCAGGCCGACGAGTTCGGTGTCGAGCACACAGCGCTCGGCGCCGTCGAGGCGGAGCAGCTCGTGCGCGACGTCGACGCCGACGTCGTGCTGAACGGCATCACCGGGTCGGTGGGACTGGGCCCCACGCTCGCCGCGCTCGAAGCCGGGCGTACGCTCGCACTCGCCAACAAGGAATCGCTCATCGTCGGCGGTGAGCTCGTCACATCGATCGCCGCGCCCGGTCAGATCGTGCCGGTCGACTCGGAGCATTCCGCCATCGCCCAGGCGCTGCGCGCCGGCGAGCGTCACGAAGTGCGCCGCCTCGTGCTGACGGCATCCGGTGGTCCGTTCCGCGGTCGCTCGCGTGACGCGCTCAGCGCCGTGACCCCCGCCGAGGCCCTCGCGCACCCCACGTGGGACATGGGACGCGTCGTGACGACCAATTCTGCGACGCTCGTCAACAAGGGCCTCGAGGTGATCGAGGCGCACCTGCTGTTCGGCGTGCCCTACGGCGACATCGACGTGGTCGTGCATCCCCAGTCGATCGTGCACTCGATGGTGGAGTTCACGGACGGATCCACGATCCTGCAGGCGTCTCCGCCCGACATGCGGCTGCCGATCTCGCTCGGTCTGGACTGGCCTCGCCGCATCGCGGGGGTCGGGGCGCCGTTGGACTGGTCGAGCGCCGTGTCCTGGACGTTCGAGCCGCTCGACGGCGACGCGTTTCCTGCGGTCTCGCTCGCGAAGCGCGTCGGACGCGCGGGCGGTACGTACCCTGCCGTCTTCAATGCGGCCAACGAACAGGCCGTCGATGCGTTCCACGAGGGGCGCTTGTCGTTTCCCGGCATCGTCGAGACCGTCGAGCGCGTCGTCGAGCTGCACGAAGCGCCCGACGAGCTCACCCGGGCATCGCTCACCGACGCCGAGACGTGGGCGAGGGCGGCGGCAGATCGCGCGATCGCCGCATCCGCTCGCTGAGGCGCCCCCTCCCTCTCCCTTCACGTTGACTTTGCGTCCTTTGCCGGCGACACGCCGTCGGGCACTGACATAGGGCGCAAGTGAACAGCGAGGGTACGGCGCCGCGGCGTGGTGCGCGCTGGCGCGTCGGGTCGCGGTGCGGGCGCGGCGCGCGGGCGGCGTGCGTCGCGGGGGCAGGTGCGGCCGGCTTCCCCCCCCCACGTTGACTTGCGCCCTATGTCAGCGACACGCCGTTGGGCGCTGACATAGGGCGCAAGTGAACAGAGAGAGTACGGCGCCGCGGCGGGCGTCGGCGCGTCGGGTCGCGGTGCGGGCGCGGCGCGCGGTGCGGGGGCGGTGCATCCCCTCACGTTGACTTGCGTGCTTTGTCGGCGACACGCCGTTGGGCGGTGGCATAGGGCGCAAGTGAACAGAGAGGGTACCGCGGGCGCGGCGCGGCCGCCGTACCGCGGGCGCGGCGCGGCGACCGCGCGGGCGCGGGCCGAGAGAGGCGGGGTCAGAAGGCGGGGCGCAGCGGATCCGACGGGGGAGTCTCGTCGTCGGGGTACGGCACGGGCCATCGCGGTTCGGGCACGGGCCAGCCGGCGGCGCGCAGGGCGCGACGAGCCAGCTCGCGAGCGGAGTACGGCGCACGGTTGCCGCGGATGTCCCGGTAGTCCTGGTGCCCCGGCCCCGCCCACAGGATGCCGTCGCCTTCGCCGACGAGGGCGATCGCCTCGATGATCGCTCGCTCGGGCGGCGTGTATTCGTGGATCTCGGCGTCGGGCCGCGCGCGTCGCGCGCCTTCGATGAGGGTGGCGCGGATCGACTCGGGGTCCTCGAACCGCGGATGGTGATCGGTGATGACGAGGATGTCGCTGCCCTCGGCCGACGTGCGGCCCATGTCGTGGCGCTTGGTCGCGTCGCGGTCCCCGTCGGCTCCAACGACCATGACGACCTTGCCGGGCGTCACGCGGCGCACGGCCGCGAGCGTCTTCTCGAAGGCGTCGGGCGTGTGCCCGAAGTCGACGTACACGGCGGGACCGCGCTCGCCCGAGACGAGCTCGGTGCGGCCGGGCAGGTACGCCTCGATGCGACCCCCGTCGAGGGCTTCGCGGATGCGCTCCCACGCGTATCCGCCCTCGAGGATCATGACGATCGCGAGCGCCGCGTTCGCCGCCATGTGCGTGCCGATGACCGGCACCACCGTGGTGAGGGTGCGTCCCTCCGGGCCCGTGAGACGGAAGCGCGTGCCGTCCGGGCGCTCCGCGAGCACCTCGACGACCCAGTCGGCCGCGCGCGCGGCCTCCGGATCGGCTGCGACAGCCGGCGTGCCGACCGTGAGCGCGGGGATCTCGCTGCGCGCGAGGATCTCGGCCCCCGACGCATGGTCGATGCAGATGACGGAGCGCCGCGCCCGGTCGGGCCGGAACAGCGGCATCTTCGCCTCGAAGTACTCGCGCATGTCCGCGTAGTCGTCGAGGTGGTCGTGCGTGAGGTTCGTGAAGCCGGCCACGTCGAACACGAGTCCGTCGACGCGACGGCGGCTGAGCGCCTGCGCGCTCACTTCGACGGCGACCGCCTCGACCCCCCGTTCGCGCATGAGGGCGAGCAGGGAGTGCATCTCGTATGCCTCGGGGGTCGTCAGCCGTGACACGACGACCTGCCCCGCGATGTGACGCTCCGCCGTCGACGACAGCCCCGTCACCACGCCGAGCTGGCCGAGGATCCCCTCGAGCAGGTGCGACACGCTCGTCTTGCCGTTGGTCCCGGTCGTGCCGAACAGGATCGGCAGGTCATCGTCGCGCCCTGTCCCGTAGACCCAGGCGGACAGGTCGCCCAGCAGCCCTCGCGGGTCGTCGACGACGAGCACGGGAAGATCGGATGCCGCGGCGCGGTCGGCTCCGGCGGCATCCGTCACGATCGCGACCGCGCCCTTCGCCGCTGCCGCGGCGGCGAATTCGGCGCCGTGTCGCGTGCCGCCCTGCGCGGCGACGAACAGGTCGCCGGGGCGCAGGTCGGCTGTCGCGAGCGTCAGGCCCGTGAGCAGGATGCCGGCCGTCGAGCCGCGTACGTCGGCGTCGAAACGGGCCGCGAGATCATCGAGCGCGTGGGCGGGCGGGGCGTCCGGGCGGAGGACGGGCGGAAGGTTCGGGGAAGGGGCATCGCTGGGCATGGCAGATCCATCTAAGCACCCGCGCGGAGCAACCCGGGAAGGCCGGGTGTTCGGCCTTCCCGGGACGGGCTCAGCGCTTCGGTGAGCGGCCCCGCACGAGCGCGACGCCGAGCGCCGCGAGGGCCGCGACGAGCGCGCCGCCCGCGAGCCAGCGTGCCGTCGTGTCGTCGGCGGGAGCGGAGATCGGAACGGCCTCGCCGTCGTGAGCGTTGGCGGTCTCCTCTTCGGCGTGCGTGTCCTCCGCGTCGCCGTGCCCGTGACCGTCGTCGCCCGCGGCGACCTCTCCGACCTCGACGAGCGGCGCGGGTGAGGGCAGGTCATGCGGGTCTTGACCCTCTTCGGCGATCTCGTTCCAGTCGTTCACGCCCTCGACGCAGTCCTGACGGACCGGGAAGGCGAGCGTCGTGCCCGCGGTGTCTTCGTTGAAGAGCGCGTCGAACGAGACGGTGGCCTTGATCGCGTCGTCGATCGGCGAGTCGGCCGTGAAGGTGATCGTCTCGGGGATGCCGTCGGCACCGTCCTCGCGCGAGACGCTCCAGCCGCCCTGCATGATCGGCGTCGCGTTGCCCACGCCGTCGGGGATCGTGATCACGAGGGCCGTCGTGGGCGAGCCGTCGCAGCCGTGCGAGAACGAGAACGTGAGCGTCTCGGTCGCGCCGGCCGACACCGCGCCGGGGTTGACGTGCACGTGCGCGGATGCGGCGACGGGGATCGCCACGGCGAGGGCGACGCCGCCGATGATTCCGGTGGCGAGCAGGCGGGAAAAGCGGGAAGTGGTCATGCGATGGTCTCTTTCGTCGTCGGTGAGCGCCGCCCGGATGCGGGCGTGCGCGAGGGTTTCCTCGTCGCAACCCGACGAGGAGCTGTGCAGCCCTCAGGCTGCGGTGACGACGGCGGGTGGGCCCCGCCGGGAGACGACGTCGGTGAGGAGGCGCCGCAGGGGCGCAACGCGGCGACGAGCGGCGCGCGTCCGCACAGCAGGCCACGAGGGGATCACGACCTCGCTCGGCAGCGCGACGAGCCGGGCGATGCCGCGGCCCAGAGCCCGCAGCATCCGCTCGCCGCGGTGGAGGAGCGCGACCGTGAAGATCGCCGCGGCGACGTGTGCGATCAGCATGGCGACATCGGGAGCGACGGATGCCGCACCAGGACCGAACGTCATCGTGCGGCCGTGGACGTGGCCGAGCACCGTGCCGCCCGTGCCCGCCGTCGCCGCGAAGGCGACGTGGAGGAGCACCTGTGCGGCCAGAACCGTGAGCGAGAGGCGGACGAGTCCGAGCCTGCGCCCGGCGAGGGCGACCGCGACCGGGACAGCGAGGATCGTGATCACCAGCAGCAGAAGAGGCGCGGGCGCTTCGCCGCCACCGACCGTGTGCGACACGGCGGCCGTCCACGTCGCGACCGCCGAAGCGGCAGCGCCGCGCAGCGTTCGGGTGTGGCGCGCGTGCATGGGATCCTCTCCGATCGTCAGAGTAGAGCACGGGAGGGTTCCGAGCCAACGCAAAGGCGCGCGCCGGTACCGTGTGCGTGTGGAGTTCCTCGCGTTCGTGATCGGCGTCGTCCTGCTCGTCGTCGGGCTCGCGGTGTCGATCGCCCTCCACGAGATCGGGCACCTCGTGCCGGCCAAGAGGTTCGGCGTACGCGTCGGCCAGTACATGGTCGGATTCGGGCCGACCCTGTGGTCACGGCGCCGCGGTGAGACCGAGTACGGCGTCAAAGCGATCCCGCTCGGCGGCTACATCTCGATGGCGGGCATGTACCCGCCCTCGCCTGCGGAGCGCAGCGGCCGCGCCGGCGGCGGCTTCTTCGCGACGATGGTGCAGGATGCCCGTGCCGCGAACGACGAGACGCTCGAGGCGGGTGCCGAGGACGGCGTCTTCTACCGCCTGCCGGTGTGGAAGCGCATCGTCATCATGCTCGGCGGACCGATCATGAACTTCCTCTTCGCGATCGTGCTCTTCGCGATCCTGCTGAGCGGCATCGGCGTACAGAGCGCCACGACCTCGATCGCCCGCGTCAGCGAGTGCGTCATCCCCGCGTCGTCCGAGCGCACGCAGTGCGAGCCGTCCGATCCGCGCGCGCCCGCGGCCGATGCCGGGGTGCTGCCGGGCGACGTGCTCCTCGCTGTCGACGGAACACCCGTGTCGACCTTCGCCGAGGCATCCGACATCATCCGCGCCTCGGCGGGCACCACGATCCCGCTCCTGATCGAACGCGACGGCGCCGAGCAGACTCTGCGGGTGACCCCGCTGTCGGTCGAGCAGCCCGTGACCGACGACCGGGGATACCCGATTCTGGATGCCGCCGGCGACGTGCAGTACGCCGAGGTCGGCTTCGTCGGCATCGGCCCGACCGTCGACTACGTGCGTCAGCCGATCTGGGCCGGGCCGCAGGCCGCCGTCGAGAACGTCAGCGCCGTCGCCGGCATCATCTGGCAGCTGCCGGTGAAGATCTGGGAGACCGGCGTCGCGCTCGTGACGGGGGAGGAGCGTGATCCCAACGGTCCTCTCAGCATCGTGGGGGCCGGGCGCCTGGCCGGAGAGGTCGCGGCGGCGGAGTCTCCGATCCTCAACCGCGTGTCGGGTTTCTTGGGGCTGCTCGCATCGCTCAACATCGCGCTTTTCGTCTTCAACCTGATCCCGCTGCTGCCGCTGGACGGCGGGCACGTCGTCGTCGCCCTCTGGGACGGCCTCAAGCGCATGTGGGCGAAGCTCTTCCGGCGCCCGCCACCCCGGCCCGTCGATGCGACGAAGCTCGTGCCCGTGACGCTCGCCGTCTTCGTCGCGCTGCTCGTGATGGGCGGCGTGCTGATCCTCGCCGACCTGTTCAACCCCATCTCGCTGTTCTGAGTTGCGTGACCGAATCGGTCAGCCGGGCCCCGGCGCCGCGTGACCCTCCGCGTCGCCAGCGGCGCGTCAGCGCAGGGCGTGGGCGACGAGACGCTCGAGCGTCGCGATGCCGTCGCGCGACAGGATCGACTCGAGGTGGCCCTGCACCGAGGCGAAGCCCGCGCCGCGCAGGGCGTACACGTCGCCCGTGGCGTCGGCGGCGATCTCGGCCTCTCCGACGCGCGTCGTGCCCGCGGGCACGCGTGCCGTGAACGTGTTGTAGAAGCCGATCGACGCGGGCTCGCCGAAGACGTCGACGGTCTTCTGCATGCCCTGGTGCGGTGAGGCGAGCGGCGCGAGCTCGATCCCGAGCGAATCGGCCAGGATCTGATGGCTGAGGCAGACGGCGAGGAGCGGACGCCCCTGCACGCGGCGCCGCGCGACGATCTCACGCATGCGCGTCATGCGCGGGCTGCCGGCGTCGCGGGGATCACCGGGCCCCGGTCCCGCGACCACGAGCTCTGCCTCGTCGAGCTGCGCGTCGGTGACGGCATCCCATGCGGCGATCTCGACGACGAGGCCGAGTCGCCTCAGCTGGTGGGCGAGCATCGTCGTGAAACGGTCCTCCGCGTCCACGACGATGGCAGTGCGCGTGGCGAACGGGCCGTCGCCGTCGGGATCCTGCGGATCGAGCCAGAACTGCGCGAGGCGCGCATTGCGGGACTGCAGCAGTGCGCTGATCTCGGGATCGTCCGACAGTCGGCGGGGCTCGGCGGCGGGCTCGTCTTCGTCGATGGATGCCGCCTGCACGGCGCCTGCGCGCGCGACGGCTCCGATGGCACCGAGCACTCCGGCGGCCTTGCCGTGCGTCTCGCCGACCTCACCGTCGGGGTCGGAGTGCCGCACGAGCGTCGCGCCCACGGGAACGCGCAGGCGCCCGTCGGCGAGATAGGCCGTGCGGATGAGGATCGGCGCGTCGAGATCGTGCGTCGGTCGCGGTTCGGGGGGCGACGCGGTCCCTGAGCTCGTCGGAGCGGTCCCTGAGCTTGTCGGAGCGGTCCCTGAGTTCGTCGGAGCGGTCCCTGAGTTCGTCGGAGCGGTCCCTGAGCTTGTCGAAGGGTCGGCGACCGAGCTCGCGGGCGTGAACAGCGCCGCGACGCCCGAGTAGTAGCCGCGCGGTGTCTGCTCGTGCCGCTCGATGACCGTGCACGCGTTCTGCATGGGCGACCCGGTGACCGTCGGCGCGAACATCGTCTCGCGCAGGATGTCACGCGGGTCCATCGTGCTGCGCCCGCGAAGGACGTACTCGGTGTGCGTGAGGCGGGACATCTCCTTCAGGTGCGGTCCCGTGATGCGCCCGCCGTCCGAGCAGACGGCGCTCATCATCTTGAGCTCTTCGTCGACGACCATGAAGAGCTCTTCGGTCTCTTTCGTCGAGCGCAGGAACTCGGCGAGGGACTCCTCGGTCGCACCGCCTTCGGGGTGGCGGAATGTGCCTGAGATCGGATTCATCGTCACGATGCCGCCGCGTGCGCTGACGTGCGCCTCGGGGCTCGCGCCGACGGCCACGTGCCCGGGGGTCACGACGGCGAACGTCCAGTACGCGCCGCGCTCGTGCTCGAGCAGGGCACGGAACCAGGTGAGGGCCGCCGTCGCGGCATCCGTCTCGACGCTCGCGGTGAAGTCGCGGCGGATGACGAAGTTCGCGCCCTCTCCGCTGCCGATCTCGTCCGAGATGACGCGGCGCACGATGTCGGCGTAGTCGTCGTCGGAGATGTCGAACCCGGCATCGCCGAGCGGGACCGGTGCGGACGGCAGCGCGGCGATGACCTCATCGCGCGGCAGGTGCTCGTGCGCCGCGACCACGAGGCAGCGCAGCGGCGCGTCGTCGTCGTGGCACGTGAAGCCGCGTTCGCGCACCTGGCGGTACGGCACGAGCGCGAGCACTTCGCGCGGCGCTCCGTCGGGGTCTTCGAGGGGGATGTCCGCGAGAAGCTCGACGTCGACGACGTCACCCGTGAGCAGCTCGACGGTCTCGCCGTCGCGTGCGAGGAGGGCGAAGGGGATGCCGCGTGCTGCGAGCTCCCCGATGGTGGAGGAATCGGACCCGGTCATCGTCGGTCTTTCGTCGTGCGGGCGGTCGCCCTACACGAAGAAGACCGCCCGGGGGCGGTCTGTCGTCGCACGAACACCCGCCTAAGAGACGGGCCACCAAGTGAGGTTCGCGGGCATGCGCCGAAACTACCACAGCCGCCTCTCTCGGCGCCCTGTCAGGCCACCTCGACCCCCGCGCCGTAGGCTTGAGAGCGTGCCAGCAGTGAACCTCGGAATGCCACGCGTGCCGGAACTCCTCTCCCCGCGTCGCAAGAGCCGCCAGATCAAGGTCGGCAAGGTGCTCGTCGGCGGCAACGCGCCGGTCAGCGTCCAGTCCATGACGACGACCCCGACGACCAACATCAATGCGACGCTGCAGCAGATCGCCGAGCTCACGGCATCGGGCTGCGAGATCGTGCGCGTCGCGGTGCCGTCGCAGGATGACGCCGACGTGCTGCACATCATCGCGGCGAAGAGCCAGATCCCCGTCATCGCCGACATCCACTTCCAGCCGAAGTACGTCTTCCAGGCGATCGACGCCGGCTGCGCCGCCGTGCGCGTCAATCCCGGCAACATCCGCCAGTTCGACGACAAGGTGGGCGACATCGCCGCCGCCGCGAAGGCTGCGGGAGTGTCGCTGCGCATCGGCGTGAACGCGGGATCGCTCGACAAGCGTCTGCTCGAGAAGTACGGCAAGGCGACCCCTGAAGCCCTCATGGAGAGCGCCGTGTGGGAGGCGTCGCTGTTCGAGGAGCACGACTTCCACGACTTCAAGATCTCGGTCAAGCACAACGACCCGATCGTCATGGTCAAGGCGTATCGCCTGCTCGCCGAGCGGGGCGACTGGCCCCTGCACCTCGGCGTCACCGAGGCCGGCCCAGCCTTCCAGGGAACGATCAAGTCCGCCACGGCGTTCGGGATCCTGCTCGCCGAGGGCATCGGCGACACGATCCGCGTGTCCCTCTCGGCGCCGCCGGCCGAAGAGGTCAAGGTCGGCCACCAGATCCTGCAGTCGCTCAATCTGCGCGAGCGCAAGCTCGAGATCGTGTCGTGCCCGTCGTGCGGCCGTGCCCAGGTCGATGTCTACTCGCTCGCCGACAGCGTGACCGAAGGCTTGAAGGACATGACGGTTCCCCTGCGCGTCGCGGTCATGGGCTGCGTCGTGAACGGACCCGGCGAAGCGCGTGAAGCCGACCTCGGAGTGGCCTCCGGCAACGGCAAGGGGCAGATCTTCGTCAAGGGTCAGGTCATCAAGACGGTCCCCGAGTCCGAGATCGTCGCAACCCTCATCGAAGAGGCGAACCGCATCGCCGCCGAGATGGGGCCGGATGCGGCGGTGGGAACGGCGCAGGTCGTCACGAGCTGACGCCGACCGCGCTCACTCCTCGCTGACGTAGCTCAGCGACAGCCAGTTCTCACGGCACAGCCTGGCTGTGCCCTCGACATCGCGCGCTCCGGCCGCGGCGATGATCTCGGCGTGCTGATCGACGGAGTCTCGTCCCGAAAGGGACCCGAAACGCAACCGCTCGACGCGACGCAGCAGGGGAGTGGCGATCTCGAGCACCTCGGCGACCATGGGGTTGCCGCATGCGCGCACGAAGACGTCGTGGAACCGGTCGTCCGCTGCGAGCGCCGTCTCGGTGTCGCCGGCGCCGATCGCCGCGGCGAACGCGTCGTTGGCCGCCGACAGCTCGTCGAGCTGAGCCGCCGTCATGATCGGCACGGCCAGGCGCGCGGCCAGTTCGTGCATGGATGCCGCGACCTGCTGTGCGCTGCGCGTCGAGCCCGCGTCGAACGGGGCGATGATCGTCGCGCGTCCCGGCTGCGAGACGACGAGGCCGGCACGTTCGAGGCGCAGCAGCGCCTCGCGGATCGGAGTGCGGCTGACCCCGAGCCATGCCTCGATCTCGGTGTCGCGCAGACGCTCGCCGGGAGCGAGCGTGCCGTCGACGATCGCGTCCCGCAGCGCGGCGTACACGTTGTCGCGCAGGAGTTCGCGCGCCGGCACAGGGCTGGCAGAGGGGACGGGCATAGGGGCGCCTCCGGACGGTCGGTCCTCGCATTCTACGTCAGGATGCGGCATCCGAAATGCAATATCCAGGATATTGCGCTACGGTGGCCGCAGTTCACCCCACGACCTGACGAGGACGACATGGCCATCACAGACTTCGAGCGGTACCCGCTCACCTTCGGGCCCAGCCCCATCCAGCACCTGCCCCGCCTGACGCAGCACCTCGGGGGCGCGCAGATCTGGGCCAAGCGCGAAGACGTCAACAGCGGCCTCGCCTTCGGCGGCAACAAGACGCGCAAGCTCGAATACCTCGTGCCCGAAGCCCTCGCGCAGGGCGCCGACACCCTCGTCTCGATCGGCGGTTACCAGTCCAACCACACGCGCCAGGTGGCGGCCGTCGCCGCGAAGCTCGGCCTCAAGGCCCGCCTCGTGCAGGAGAACTGGGTCGAGTGGCCCGACCCCCTGAGCGACCGCGTCGGCAACATCCAGCTCTCGCGCATCATGGGCGCGAAGGTCACCCTCGACGCGGCGGGCTTCGACATCGGCATCCGATCGAGCTGGCAGCAGGCGATCGACGAGGTCGTCGCCGAGGGCGGCAAGCCCTACGCGATCCCGGCGGGAGCGTCGGACCACCCGCTGGGCGGCCTCGGTTTCGCGAACTGGGCCTCCGAGGTCGAGCAGCAGGAGCGCGACCTCGGCGTCTTCTTCGACACGATCATCGTCTGCACCGTCACCGGGTCGACGCACGCCGGCATGATCGCCGGGTTCGCCGGTCAGGACCGCCCCCGCCGCGTCATCGGGATCGACGCGTCCGCGACGATCGACAAGACCCGCGCGCAGGTCGAGCGCATCGCCCGCAACACCGCCGAACTCATCGGGCTCGGCCGCGAGCTGCGCGACGACGAGATCACGGTCCTCGAAGGGTGGGCGGGCGACCTCTACGGCATCCCGGTCGAATCGACGCTCGAGGCGATCCGGCTGGGCGGCTCGCTCGAGGCGATGATCACCGACACGGTCTACGAGGGCAAGTCGCTCGCGGGCCTCATCGACCTCGTGACGTCGAAGGAGATCCCCGCGACGAGCAACGTGCTCTACGCGCACCTCGGCGGCCAGCTGGCGCTCAACGCATACAGCGGACTGTTTCGTTAGTCTTCCGTGGTGACTGACATCGACGACGCCGTCGCCCCTTCCGTCAACGACCGCCCGCTCTCGGCCGCCGCCTCGCTCGGCGACGATGTGCTCGATCGCATCGCGCAGCGCGTGCTGTGGCTGTCGACCGCGATCGTCGACGGCGCGAACCGCGGACGCCCGAATCCCTCCGGAGTCAAGGTCGGCGGCCATCAGGCGTCGAGCGCGTCGATGGTGGGGATCATGACGTCGTTGTGGTTCTCGGAGCTCACCGCCGACGACCGCATCTCGGTCAAACCGCACGCGTCACCCGCGCTGCACGCGATCAACTACCTCCTCGGCGGGCTCGACGCGTCGTACCTGCCCCGGCTGCGCGAGAAGGGCGGACTGCAGAGCTACCCGAGCCGCACGAAGGACCCCGACACGGTCGACTTCTCGACCGGCAGTGTCGGGATCGGCGCGACGGCACCGATCTGGGCGGCGTTGTCGCACCGGTACCTGCGCGACCAGTTTCCCGAGACGCCACGATCGGGCCGCTTCATCTCGCTGCTCGGCGACGCCGAACTCGACGAGGGCGCCGTGTGGGAGGCCATCTGCGACCCGCAGGTCTCCCGCATGGGGGAGCTGCTGTGGATCGTCGACCTCAACCGGCAGTCGCTGGACCGCATCATCCCCGACATCCAGATCCAGCGGCTGCAGGGCATGTTCGCCGCGGCGGGCTGGCAGGTGCTCACGGTCAAATGGGGTCGGCGCATCCGCGAGATCTTCGAGCGGCCGGGCGGCGACGAGCTTCGCGAGCGGCTCGAGTCGATGCCGAACGAGGAGTATCAGCGCCTGCTGCGGTCGCATCCGTCAGAACTCGCGGCGCGCGTCGCGGGTGCCGAGCCGTCGGACGGGCTGCGGGCATGCATCGACGCCCTCGGAGAGCAGGAGCTCGCGGCCGCGATCCGCGACCTCGGCGGACACGACATCCGGATGCTGCTGGACACCTACGAGCAGATCGATCCCTCGCGCCCGTCGGTCATCTTCGCGTACACCGTGAAGGGCCGTGGCCTCGCGACCGAGGGGCACCCGAACAACCATTCCGCACAGCTCAACGCAGCACAGCTCGATGAGCTCGCGACACTGTCCGGCACGACGCTCGACGACCCGTGGCGGGCGTTCGGTGAAGGGACCGACGAGCAGACCGTCATCGCCGCGGCCGCCGAGCGGCTCCGCCGCCCCGAGATCGCGCTCGCCGAGCCGGTCGCGGTGCCGCCGTCGCTGCCGTGGGGCTACCGTGCCGTCATCTCGACGCAGGCGGCTCTGGGTCGGTTCCTCTCGGACTTCACCCGCGCCGCCCCCGACGCGGCGCGGCGCGTCGTGACGCTGAGCCCCGACGTCGCGTCCTCGACGAACCTGGGCGGCTGGATCAACAAGACGGGCGTCTGGTCGGTGGGGGAGCGTCGCGACTGGTTCGCCGACGACGCCGACCGGCTGCTGAAGTGGTCCGAGACCCCGAGCGGCCAGCACATCGAGTTGGGCATCGCCGAAGTCAACCTCGTGAGCCTCGCGGGAGAGCTCGGCGCGACGTGGAGCAGGTGGGGACAGCCCGTCATCCCGATCGCGACGATCTACGACCCGTTCGTCAACCGTGCCTTGGAGCCGTGGTCGTACGGCATCTACGCGGGAGGCCAATCCATCCTCGTGGGAACGCCGTCGGGGGTGACGCTCGCGCCCGAAGGCGGCGCGCACCAGTCGATCACGACCCCGTCGATCGGTCTGGAGCAGCCCGGCTGCATCGCCTGGGAGCCGGCGTTCGCGCAAGACCTCGAGTGGACGATGCTCGAGGCGATGAGCCGGATCGGCACGCCCGGCGGCACGTCGGCGTACTTCCGGCTCACGACACGGCCGATCGATCAGGCGCTCGCGCAGCTGCCCGAGGATGCGGTGCTGCGGGAGCGCCGGCGGCGGCAGGTCGTCGCGGGCGGGTATCGCCTCGTCGACGCGGGCCCGGACGAGCGGGTCACGCTCGTCGGCGTCGGAGCGATCATGCCCGAGGTGCTCGCCGCGGCGGAGACGCTCGAGGCGGCGGGCATCGCCGCCGGTGTCGTATGTCTCACGAGCCCCGACCTGGTGTTCCGCTCGCTGCAGAACCGCGAGACGATCGACCCCTCGTCGCGCAGCGCGATCGCGGATCAGCTCTTCCCGGCATCTCGGGCGGCGCCGATCGTCGCGGTCATGGATGGGCATCCGCACACGCTGTCGTTCCTGTCGGCCATCCGCGGGGACCGCATGCGCAGTCTCGGCGTGAGCGAGTTCGGCCAGTCGTCGAGCCTCGAGGATGCATATGTCCTGCACGGCATCGACGCGGACAGCATCGTGAACGCGGCGCTGGACCTGCTCGGACGGTGAGCCGCGGCGGGTATCCTGAGATCCCCGCTTGCCCGAACGGAGCGTTGTGTCGACGATCACGTCTCTGCCGGTCGTCGGCATCGCACTCGCCGTCCTCTCCGCTGCGCTCCTGAGCGTCGGCAACATGTTGCAGGCGCGAGGGGTCAGTCAGCGCGCGAACGCCGGGCAGACCCTCAGCGCGGGGCAATTCTGGGGGCTCATCCGCACGCCGGTCTGGCTCATCGGAACCGTGCTCTACGTGCTGTCGATCCTCGTGCAGCTCGGCGCGCTCGCCTTCGCGCCGCTCATGGTCGTGCAGCCCGTCGGCGTCGTCGCCCTCGTCTTCTCGTCGCTGCTCGCGGCGTGGACGACCAAGCGCGCCCCCTCGCGCCGGGAGGTGCTGTCGATCGCGCTGTGCGTTGTCAGCCTGTCGGTGTTCGTCACCGTCGCGGCCGTCGTCAGCCGGCAGACCACGATCACCGACGGGCAGCTGATCGCCGTCCTCGTCGTGCTCGGCGTCGTGCTCGCGCTCGTGGGATCAGGGACGGCCGCCGTGCGCCTGTGGCGTCGCGGTCACCGTGTCGCGCCGATCGTCTTCGTCATCCTCGGGGGCGTGTTCTCGGCGTTCGTCGCGACGCTCGGAAAGACCGTCATCCTTCGGATCCAGACGATGCTGCACGGGCACGACTTCGCGATCGACTCCGCGAACTTCCTCACGCTCGGCTGTGTCGCGGGCATCGTGGTCGCCGGCGGGTTGTCGATCTACTACGTCCAGACGGCGCACACGGGAAACAGCCCTCAAGTGGTCGTGGGCGGTCTGACGGTGATCGACCCGTTCGTCGCGGTGGTGCTCGGGATCACGGTGCTGCAGGAGGCCGCGGGCGCGCCGCTGTGGAGCATCCCGGTCTTCCTTCTCGCCGGCGCGGGTGCCGTCGCGGGTGTGCTGTCACTCGCGAAGTCCCCGCCGACCGCCATCTCCGGTCCCGGTCAGTAGCCGCACACCCGCCGCAACTAAGCTTGTCGCTCGTGGTCACCCGTCTCTCGCACTTCTTCCTCCGCACGCTCCGCGAAGATCCCGCCGATGCCGAGGTCACGAGCCATCGGCTGCTCGTGCGCGCCGGATACATCCGGCGTCAGGCGCCGGGCGTGTTCGCGTGGCTGCCGCTCGGTCTGAAGGTCAAAGCCAAGATCGAGCAGGTCGTCCGCGACGAGATGGCGGCGGCGGGCGCCTACGAGGTGCACTTCCCGGCACTCCTGCCGCGGGAGCCCTACGAGCAGACCGGCCGATGGGAGGAGTACGGCGACGCGCTCTTCCGCCTGCAGGACCGCAAGGGCGCCGATTACCTCCTCGCACCGACGCACGAAGAGGTCTTCACGCTGCTCGTGAAGGACCTGTACTCGTCGTACAAGGACCTGCCGCTGACGATCTACCAGATCCAGGACAAGTACCGCGACGAAGCCCGCCCCCGCGCGGGACTCCTGCGCGGCCGCGAGTTCACGATGAAGGACGCGTACTCGTTCGACGCGAGTGACGCCGGTCTCGACACGAGCTACCAGGCGCAGCGCGACGCGTACGAGCGCATCTTCCAGCGCCTCGGCCTCGAATACGTCATCGTGCAGGCGGATGCCGGTGCCATGGGCGGCTCCCGATCTGAGGAGTTCCTGCACCCGACGCCCGTGGGCGAAGACACCTTCGTCCGCTCGGCCGGCGGCTACGCCGCCAACGTCGAGGCGTTCACGACGATCGTGCCCGACCCGATTCCGTTCGACGGACTGCCCGCCCCGGTCATCTTCGACTCGCCCGACACCCCCACGATCGACACCCTCGTCGCGCACTCGAACGCCGTGCTCGAGGGGGAGTACACCTCAGCAGACACCCTCAAGAACGTCGTGCTCACCCTGAAGCACCTCGATGGCACCCGCGAGATGGTCGTCATCGGGCTTCCGGGCGACCGCGACGTCGACGCCAAACGCGTCGAGGTCGCCTTCGCCCCCGCCGAGGTCGAGCAGGCGAGCCCCGAGGACTTCGAGCGCCACCCGCTGCTGGTGAAGGGGTACATCGGGCCGTGGTCCGAGACGGGTCCGATCCTCGGCGAAGAGTCGGCCACCGGCATCCGCTATCTGCTCGATCCGCGCGTCGTCGACGGCACGAGCTGGATCACCGGCGCCAACATCGACCAGAAGCACGTGCACTCGCTCGTCGCGGGCCGCGACTTCACAGCCGACGGGTTCATCGAAGTCGCCACGGTGCGCGAGGGCGACCCCGCGCCGGACGGCTCCGGTCCCGTCGAGCTCGCGCGCGGCATGGAGATCGGCCACGTCTTCCAGCTCGGCCGCAAGTACGCCGAAGCGCTCGGGCTCAAGGTGCTCGACGAGAACGGCAAGCTCGTGACCGTCACGATGGGCTCGTACGGCATCGGCATCACCCGCATCCTCGCGATCATCGCCGAGCTCAACAACGACGACAAGGGCCTCGTCTGGCCGACCTCGGTCGCGCCGTTCGACGTGCACGTGGTCGCGACAGGGCGGGATGCCGCAGCCTTCGAGCTCGCCGAGAGAGTGTCCGCCGATCTCGAGGCCGCGGGCTTCGACGTGCTCTACGACGACCGCCCGAAGGTGTCGCCCGGTGTCAAGTTCGGCGACGCAGAACTCGTCGGCGTGCCCCGCATCGTGATCGTCGGCCGCGGTGCCGCCGACGGCCAGGTCGAGCTGTGGGACCGCCGCACGGGAGACCGCGAGGTCGTTCCGGCGGACGAGGCGGTCAGCCGCCTGCGCGGCTGAGTCGGGGCCGGTCGCTCAGAACCGCACCCGCCCGTGGCGCATCGTGTCGTCGGGGGCGTCGCGCGTGACGAGCGCCTTCAGCATGCCCGCCGCCGTGACCAGCACGCCGTTCTTGGGCTCCCAGAACTCGCACTCCACGGGGGTCACCCGCAGCAGGGTGATGCCGGGGGTCTGCAGGCCGTCTTCGAACCAGATGTCGAGCGACGAGGTGTACAGCTCCTCCATCTTGGCGCGGTCGCCGATGACGCTCGCCTTGCCGGCTATCGACACATAGCGGTGCCCCTTGGGGTCGATGTAGGACAGGCCCACATCACGCTCGGCCTCGGCTTCATCGACCTTCTTGGTCTCCTCGAGGGTGAAGAACCAGATCGCTCCGCTGTCGTCCATCTGTCTCGTGCTCATCGGCCGGGCCACGAGGTGCCCCGCGGCATCCTGAGTCGTGAGCATCGTCAGATCGATGTCCTCGACGAGCTCCTTCACGCGCGCGATCGCCTCGGTTCCGGTCACTTCCTGCGCTTCGCTGTCTGTCATGACTCCACCCTCGCGGCATGGTCGTGCCGGTGCGAGGGGATTGACAGCCCGGGCGGCGCCGCCTACCCGTCCAGGCGCGCGTAACGGGCGCGGAACACGGTGAAGACGCCGTACACGACGAAGCCGGCACCCACCAGGCCCGCCAGAAGCGGGCCGAGGTAGAGCTCCAGGAGGGCGTCGATCGCGCCGTCGAGCCCGCCCGCGGCGTCGGCGTCCTGCCGCACGGCGGCGACGAGCACGAGGACCCCCACGACCCCCAGCGAGACGCCCTTCGCGATGAATCCGACGATCCCGGCCACCGTGAGCCCGCGGCCGCGTTTGCCGTCGGGCAGGTCCATGCGCTTCCGGAAGCTGCGCAGCAGGCCCATCACGATGAAGGCGATGCCTCCGATGGCGATCCCCAGCCCCGTGAGGCCGAGCACGAACGGCCCTCCCGGAAGCTGCAGCACGCCGCGACTCGCCGATTCCGCCGTCTTCTCGGCGTCGGGGCGAGCCCCCAGTGCGACGGCGGCGGTGATGACCCCGAGCGTGAGGAAGACCACGGCCTGGCCCCATTCCGACACGCGCCGAGCCCACTTCTTCGCCGCGCCCTTCACGTCGTCGCGCGGAGCCCTGGCGATGATCCCCGCGAAAGCGTGCCAGACGCCCAGGGCCGCAAGCGCGACGGCGATGACCCACAGCAGGATGAATCCGAGCGGCGCTGAGGCGAGTGCCTTGAGCGCTCCGGCCTGGTCGCCTTCACCGGGCGCCCCGAAGGCGATCGCGAGCACGATGGCCCCGATGAGCACGTGCACGATTCCGTTGGCGACATATCCCGCGCGAGCGAGGAAGCGCAGCACCGGATTGGATGCCGCCTCTCGGGCGGCGGACTTCACAGCGGGCGCGGAGGGCACGGGGCCAGCATAGATCGGCCCTCGGGCGAGCCCAGCGGCGCCGGATCATGCGACGCTGGAGTCATGTCCGACACCGCCGTTCCCCCCGAGGTCACCGACCGCATCCGCGAGGCGATCACGGATGCCGGCATCCGTGAGAACGAGGACCTCGTCGCGCGCATCCTCGTGACCGGCATCGGTCTCGGGCTGGACGAGTCCGACCGGCTCAACCTCAAGATCACGTCGGCGGCGCTCACCGAGATGCGCACGGCGTTCCGTCTCTTCGCTCCCTACGAGGACGTGCCGAAGGTGACGATCTTCGGCTCGGCGCGCACGCGCGCCGAGGACGCGCTCTATCGTCAGGCATCCGATGTCGCGGCAGCGCTCGCGGAGCGCGGGTGGATGGTCGTGACGGGCGCGGGGCCGGGCATCATGCAGGCCGCCGCCGAAGGCGCGGGCGTCGAGCGATCCCTCGGGGTGTCGATCCGGCTGCCGTTCGAAGAGAAGCCGAACGCCGTCATCTCGACCGCGGCGAACAACGTCACGATGAAGTACTTCTTCACGCGCAAGCTCATGCTCGTGAAGGAATCCCACGGGTTCGTCTGCGTTCCCGGGGGATTCGGCACGCTCGACGAGATGTTCGAGCTGCTCACGCTGCAGCAGACGGGCAAAGCCGACCCGACGCCGATCGTCCTGCTCGACGCTCCCGGCGGCACGTTCTGGGCGGGTCTGCGGCGTTTCGTCGAGGACGAGCTCGTCGCATCGGGCGTCATCTCGCCCGACGACTTCGACCGCGTGCTGATCACCGACTCCGTCGAGGTCGCCGCGTCCGAGATCACCGGCTTCTGGCGCAACTACGACTCGCTGCGCTGGGTCGGCCACCGGCTCGTGCTGCGCTTGCGCAACGAGCCGACGGATGCCGAGATCGACGAGCTCAACGAACGCTTCGGATTCCTCGCGGCCGAAGGGCGCATCGAGCGAACGGAAGCACTGCGGCCGGAGCGCGAAGACGACGACCGCGTCGACCTGCCGCGCCTCGTGCTGGTGTTCGACCAGTTCCAGGTCGGCTCGCTGTACCGGCTGATCCGCGCCGTCAACGCGTTCGGCACGGCCGGCTGACGCAGACTCCCAGACGCGCGAGCCGATCTACAATCGGGACGGTGACTCGCGAGCGTGAGGCGGGAACCGCCGCCCGGTGGAGCGCACTGCCGCGCCTCGTGGCGAACGCGCCGCCGCTCGTGCTCATGCTCGTCGGTTCGCTCGCGCTGCTGCTCGGGCTGCTCATCGTCACGCGACCGCTCACGTCGCTGGTCATCCTGACGGTGTACGTCGGGCTGAGCGCTGTCGTCTCGGGTGTCGCCGACCTCGCGGGCCGCCGCGCGACGACATGGCCGCGCAAAGTGTTCGCCGGCGTGTGGATCGTGCTCGGGGTCGCGGTGCTCGTCGGGTTCGGGCGGACGCTCGAGCTGCTTCCCGTCGTGCTCGCCTACCTGCTCATCCTCGGCGGACTCGCGTCGCTCTTCGATGCGTTCACCCGGGGCGGTGCGAGCAGGCGCGTCCTCGCGTTCGCCTGGGCCGGGGCGCAGATCGCGTTCGGCGTCCTGGCCCTGACCTGGCCCGATGTCACGGTGCTCGTCGTCGCGCTCGTGTTCGGTGTGCGCACGATCCTCTTCGGCATCACGACCCTCGTGCGCGCCGTGCGGGGATTCCGGCACGGCACGTCCGAACCGGCGCCGGCGGGCGAGACGGGGCAGCGGCGCAGCCGGCGGGTGCGCGTCTGGGCGGCCGCGGGCCGCTATGCGCTCGCCGCCCTCCTCGTCGTCACGGCGTCGGGCGGATGGTGGCTCAACGACTGGCTGCAGGATGGCGCCAACGTCGTCGACGCGTTCTACGACCCGCCCGATCTCGTTCCGTACGACCACGGTCGTCTCATCCGCTCCGACGATTTCGTGGGGCAGCATCCGCCCGGGGCTGACGTGACCCGCATCCTGTACACCACCAGCGACGCCCTCGGCCGCGCGGCCGTGGCGAGCGCGCTCGTCATCGTGCCCGAGGATCGTCCGCCCGGAGCGCGCCCCGTCATCGCCTGGAATCACGGCACGACCGGCGTCGCGCGCGGCTGCGCCCCGAGCCTGCGCGACGCGTCGGCGACGCGCTGGGCGATCCCGGGTCTGGACCGGGCGCTCGCGAACGGCTGGATCGTCGTCGCCTCGGACTACTCGGGCCAGGGGGCGCCGGGGACCTTCCCGTACCTGATCGGTCGCGGTGAAGCGCGTTCGTCGCTGGACGCCGTGCTGGCCGCACGCGAGCTCGAGGGATCGATCCTCTCGCCCCGCACCGTCGCCTGGGGCCACTCTCAAGGCGGGCACGCGGCTCTGTGGATGTCGCAGATCGCCGAGAAGTACGCGCCCGAGATCGACATCCGCGGCACGGCCGTGCTCGCGCCGGTCGCCGAGCCGCTCGCGCTCGCCGAAGAGATGCTGCAGAGCGGCGGCGACGCGCTGCTGACGATCCTCACGTCGTGGGTTCTCGTGCCGTACGCCGACACGTACGCCGACGTCGACCTGACGCGGTACGTCGCGACGGGGGCCGAGACGATCGTGCGCGAGATGACGCAGCGCTGCCCCGAAGAGCCGGGCGTCATCGTGTCGGTCGCGACGGCTCTGGGGGTGTCCGAGGACCGGCCGCTGTACATCGGCGACCTGACGGCGGGCGCCCTCGGCGAGCGGCTCGCCGAGAACGCCGCGACGGGGCCGTGGGACACGCCGATCCTCGTCACGTGGGGCGACAGCGACGAGGTCATCCCCCCGCGACTGCAGGAGGAGTTCGTGCAGCGGCTGTGCGCCGACGGCGAGCAGGTGCGCTGGGCCGTGTACAGCGGATACGACCATCTGGGCACCCTGCTGCCGCGCTCGCGGTTCCTGCCGCTGCTCATCTCGTGGACGGATGCGGTGCTGGGCGGGCGGGACCTGCCGCTCGATGACTGCCACCGGTGAGCGTGGCCGGGCGTCGCGGCATCCGGTAAAGTCATATGGTTCCGGCATGCTCGACGCGCCGGTGAGAGCTGAATACGGAGGCCCATCGTGGACATCGATCTCGGACTGCTGAGGACCGTCGAACGCGAGAAGGAGATCCCCTTCGACGAACTCGTTCGCATCATCGAGCAGGCGATCCTGACCGCCTACGCCAAGCACACGTCGCCCGATGGCGAGCTCCCCGCCGGTGCGCGCGCAGAGCTCGACCGCAAGACGGGCCACGTCTCGGTCTTCGTTCCGCTGCTCGATGAGGAAGACGTCGTCATCGGCGAAGAGGAATCCACGCCCGAGGACTTCGGGCGCATCGCCGCGTTCGCCGCCAAGCAGGTCATCAGCCAGCGTCTGCGCGACATCGCCGACGACGCCGTGCTGGGCGAGTTCCGCGGGCGCGAAGGCGACATCGTCGCCGGTGTCGTGCAGCAGGGGCCGAACCCCCGGATGGTGCACGTCGACCTCGGCACCGTCGAGGCGATCCTGCCGCCCGAAGAGCAGGTGCCCAGCGAGGACTACGCGCACGGCACGCGCGTGCGCGTCTACGTCACGTCGGTCTCGCGGGGCACGAAGGGCCCCCAGATCACCGTTTCGCGCACGCACCCGGGCCTGGTGCGGAAGCTCTTCGCCCTCGAGGTTCCCGAGATCGCCTCCGGCCTCGTCGAGATCGTCTCACTCGCCCGCGAAGCCGGACACCGGACGAAGATCGCGGTCAAGGCGAACGACCCCACGATCAACGCGAAGGGCGCCTGCATCGGCGAACTGGGCCGGCGCGTACGCGCCGTCACCGAAGAGCTGAGCGGCGAGAAGATCGACATCGTCGACTACGACCCCGAGCTGCCGAAGTTCGTCGCGAACGCGCTCTCGCCCGCCAAGGTCACCTCGAGCTTCGTGCTCGATGTCGCCAGCAAAGCCGTGCGCGCGCTGGTTCCCGACTATCAGCTGTCGCTCGCGATCGGCAAAGAGGGGCAGAACGCGCGCCTCGCCGCGAAGCTCACCGGCGCGAAGATCGACATCCAGCCCGACTCCATCCTGGAAGAGAGCTGACGCGCACCGGGCGTTCAGCCCCGAGGTGTACCATGGAGCCCGTACGAACGTGTGTCGGATGCCGCATGCGCGCGCCACGGTCCACTCTTCTCAGGGTGGTTTCCATCGAATCAACCCTCGTCCCCGACGAGCGGGCGATTCTTCCGGGGCGAGGCGCCTGGGTGCACGACACACATGAGTGCATGGATGCCGCCCTTCGGCGCCGTGCCTTCGTGCGTGCACTCCGTGTGTCAGGGCAGCCTGACACGCAGACCATCGAGAAACGGCTGAATGGCTATGGAAACAAAGTGAACGGCTCGAAATGAGACCCGTCCGCGAGTAATGGTCTGTCCTGTCTGGGCAGACCCCAGACAGGAGAACTGTGGCAAACGCCAAACCCCGCGTCCACGAGATCGCATCGGAACTCGGTGTCGACAGCAAGGCGGCCCTCGCCAAGCTGAAGGAGCTCGGCGAATTCGTCAAGAGCCCCTCGTCGACGATCGAGCCCCCCGTGGCCCGCAAGCTTCGCGCCGCCCTGCAAGCGGACGGCGCCAAACCCGCTGAGGCGGCGGAGAGCAAGCCCGCTCCCGCACGTCCCGCGGGTCGTCCCGGCCCGGCGCGCCCCGCGGCGCCCGCTCCGGCACCCCCTGCTTCGGCAGCCCCCGCTCCCGCAGCCCCGGCTCCCGCCGCTCCCGCTCCGGCAGCACCGGCTCCGGCCGCTCCCGCTCCGGCGGCTCCGGCTCCGGCCGCTCCCGCGGCTCCGGCCGCCGAGGCTCCCGCTGCGCCCGCCGCGCCGACCGACCCCGGCGCCGGCACCCCCGGCGCAGCGACGCCGCAGCCGCCCCGTCCGGGCGGCACGCCGCGTCCGGGCAACAACCCGTTCGCATCGGCGCAGGGCATGGGCCAGCGGCCCGCCGGCCCGCGTCCGGGCAACAACCCGTTCGCATCGGCGCAGGGCATGGGCCAGCGCCCGAACCCCGGCAACATCCCGCGTCCGCAGGCTCCGCGTCCCGGCGCGCCGCGTCCCGGCGCCCCCCGTCAGGGCGGTCGTCCCGGCGGTGGCGGTCGTCCCGGCGCACCGTTCCAGCAGCGTCCCGGCGGTCCCGGCCGTCCGGGCGGCGCCGGCGGTGGCTTCCAGCGTCCCGGTGGTCCGGTCGGCGGTTTCGCCGGTCGTCCCGGTGGCGGTGGCGGTCGTGGCCGTGGCCCCGGCGGTGGAACCGCGGGCGCCTTCGGCAAGGGCGGCGGCAAGTCCAAGCAGCGCAAGTCGCGTAGGGCGAAGCGGCAAGAATTCGAGATGCGGTCGGCGCCGGTCGTCGGCGGCGTCAACGTCTCGAAGGGCAACGGCGAGATCATCCGCCTTCGCCGCGGTGCATCCATCGCCGACTTCGCCGACAAGCTCGAGGCGCTGCGCGGCTACACCGTTCAGCCCGGCACGCTCGTGACCATCCTGTTCAACCTCGGTGAGATGGCCACGGCCACCGAGTCGCTCGATGAGGCGACGTTCGAGGTTCTGGGTGCCGAACTCGGCTACAAGATCCAGATGGTCTCGCCCGAGGACGAGGACAAAGAGCTCCTCGAAGGCTTCGGCCTCGACCTCGAGGCCGAACTCGAGGCGGAGAGCGAAGACGACCTCGAGATCCGTCCGCCCGTCGTCACGGTCATGGGTCACGTCGACCACGGTAAGACCCGTACCCTCGACGCGATCCGCCAGACCAACGTGGTCGCCGGTGAGGCCGGAGGCATCACGCAGCACATCGGTGCGTACCAGGTCTGGACCGAGCACGACGGCATCGAGCGCGCGCTGACCTTCATCGACACCCCCGGTCACGAGGCGTTCACCGCCATGCGTGCCCGTGGTGCGCAGGTCACCGACATCGCGGTCCTCGTGGTCGCCGCCGACGACGGCATCATGCCCCAGACGGTGGAGGCTCTGAACCACGCTCAGGCGGCGAACGTGCCGGTCGTGGTCGCGGTCAACAAGGTCGACAAGCCCGAGGCGAACCCCGCGCGGGTGCGTCAGCAGCTCACCGAGTACGGACTGGTCGCCGAGGAGTATGGCGGCGATGTCATGTTCGTCGACATCTCGGCGCGCAACGGCACCGGCATCCAGGAGCTTCTGGACGCCGTGCTGCTCACCGCCGACGCAGGTCTCGACCTCACGGCGAACCCGAACAAGGCTGCGCGCGGCATCGCGATCGAAGCGAAGCTCGACAAGGGTCGCGGTTCCGTGGCCACCGTGCTCATCCAGTCCGGCACGCTGCGGGTCGGCGATGCGATCGTCGCGGGCACCGCCTACGGCCGCGTGCGCGCCATGATCGACGAGAACGGCGATGCGGTCGACGAGGCATACCCGTCGCGTCCAGTCCAGGTGCAGGGTCTGAACTCGGTGCCCCGCGCCGGTGACGTGTTCATCGTCACCGACGAGGACCGCATGGCCCGCCAGATCGCCGAGAAGCGTGAGGCCGCCGAGCGCAACGCGCAGCTCGCGAAGGCTCGCAAGCGCATCTCGCTCGAGGACTTCACGCGGGCTCTCGAAGAGGGCAAGGTCGAGTCGCTCAACCTCATCATCAAGGGCGACGTGTCGGGTGCCGTCGAGGCGCTCGAGGAATCGCTGCTCAAGATCGAGGTCGACGACTCCGTCCAGCTGCGGATCATCCACCGCGGCGTCGGCGCGATCACCGAGTCCGACATCAACCTCGCGACGATCGACAACGCGATCGTCATCGGGTTCAACGTCCGCCCCGACACGAAGGCGCGCGAGCGCGCCGCCCGCGAAGGCGTGGACGTCCGGTTCTACTCGGTCATCTACAACGCGATCGACGATGTCGAGCAGTCGCTCAAGGGCCTGCTCAAGCCGGAGTACGAAGAGGTCCAGTCGGGTGTCGCCGAGATCCGCGAGGTGTTCCGCTCCTCGAAGTACGGCAACATCGCCGGTGTCATCGTCCGCTCGGGCACGATCACGCGCAACGCCAAGGCGCGCGTCATCCGGGACGGCGTCGTGATCGCCGATGGCCTGGCCATCGACTCGCTGCGCCGCTTCAAGGACGACGTCACCGAGGTCCGCACGGACTTCGAAGCCGGTATCGGCCTCGGCAAGTACAACGACATCCAGGTGGGCGACGAGATCGAGACCACCGAAATGGTCGAGAAGCCTCGCGGCTAGTCACACGTGGTGAGGGGCGCCTTCGGGCGTCCCCTCACTCGTAGGGAAGGAAAGACATGGCATCGGAACGTCAGGCACGTCTGGGTGACCGGATCCGCGTGATCCTCGCCGAGCGCCTCGAGAAGGGCCTGCGCGACCCGCGACTGGGGTTCGTCACGATCACCGACGTGCGCGTCACGGGCGACCTGCAGCATGCGTCGGTCTTCTACACGGTGCTCGGTTCTGATGAGGAGCGTGCCGCTTCGGCCGAGGCATTGAAGTCGGCGACGGGGATGCTGCGCTCCGAAGTGGGCAAGCACCTCAACGTGCGGCTCACGCCGTCGCTCGAATTCATCCCCGACGCGATCCCCGAGAACGCCGGCCACATCGCCGACCTGCTGCGTGAAGCGCGGGAACGCGATGAAGCCGTCGCGGGACTCGCGGACTCCGCGACGTACGCGGGGGACGCGGACCCCTACCTCAAACCGCGCGAGCACGACGAGGACTAGCAGTGTCGCGATGAGAGCGGATGCCACGCGGCATCCGCTCTCTCGTCGTTTCCGGGCGGCGTGCGTGCCGTCCGATGCCCGCTTCGGCCGCTCGTTCGTCTCACTCGGCTGTCCTGCGGCAGTCGGGGGCAGCTGAACCGAGCCCACGCCGTTCGTCAGACGGAGAGCGGATGCTGCGCAGCAGTCAGCGGGGGAGCGCGAGCACGCCGTCCGCGGCCTCGACGAGGCCGTCGGCGATGAGCGAGTCGATCGCTCTGTCGCGCTGGCGCGCGTCGGCCCAGTCCGGGATCACCTCGGCCAGCGGCGCGCTGTGGCCGGCGGCATCCCTCAGTGTCTTCAGGACCGAGCCGCGCGCCTGCCGGTCGCTGCCCTCGTAACGCGCCTGCCGGCGACGCTCGTCGCCCGTGTCGGGGTATCCCGCAGCGCGCCAGGCGCACCGGTCGGCGACGGGGCACACGCCGCACCGGGGTGCCCGCGCGGTACAGACGACGGCGCCGAGCTCCATCGTCGCGGCGTTGACGATCGCGGCTTCCGCGTCGTCGGTGGGGAGGATCGCCTCCATCGCAGCGAGATCGCGCGTGGACGGAGGTCCGGGCTGGCTTCGACCGTCGACGGCGCGGGCCAGCACCCGTCGCGTGTTCGTGTCGACGACGGGGTGCCGGTCACCGTACGCGAAGACGGCGACGGCGCGCGCCGTGTAGTCGCCGATGCCGGTGAGGGCGAGGAGGGCGTCGACGTCGCGGGGCACGGTGTCGTCGTGGCGGTCGCGGATCTCGGTCGCGGCGCGGTGCAGCCATAGGGCGCGCCGCGGATAGCCGAGGTTGGCCCATTCGCGCACGGCGTCGGCGGGCGCGGCCGCGGCCAGTGCCGAGGGGGTCGGCCAGCGCTCGAGCCAGGCGGTCAGGAGCGGAATGACACGGGCGACCGGCGTCTGCTGCAGCATGAACTCGCTGACGAGGATGCCCCACGCGCCGTATCCCGTCCGGCGCCACGGCAGGTCGCGCGCGTTCAGCCGGTACCACGCGATGAGCGGCGTCGTGAGGTCGGGCACGCCCGCCAGCCTAAGCCTCGATCCACCCCCACCCCCTACCCGCGAGACTGCAACGGCGCGCCGAGACTGCGGGTGATACCCACGGTCTCGGCAGGGGGTGGTGGTTGCGTGGTGCAGTTCGTCGGGAGCGGGGGGGTTGGTCAGACGGAGGGGCGGGGCAAATCCGCAACCGTGCCCGCAG
>NZ_JBSHLZ010000001.1:639441-728048 GCF_053644835.1 Microbacterium sp. NPDC055357
GGGAGAAAAGGATACAAACGCCTATACCCCCCCCCACCCCCCAACAACAAAGCCACAACGACGCCCAAGACTTGTGGCGCCCCCCAGCGGTCTCGGCGCGCCGTTGCGGTCTCGCGGTCACGTCTGTCGGCCCCGGAGGGCGTCGTAAGCTGGAGGGTATGCCCGCGCCCCGCATCGTCCTCGTCGACAAGCCGCAGGGGATCACGAGCCACGACGTCGTCGCGCGCGCCCGCCGCGCCTTCGACACGCGCAAGGTCGGGCACGCCGGCACGCTCGACCCGATGGCGACGGGGCTCCTCGTGCTCGGCGTCGAGGGCGCCACGCGCCTGCTCACCTACATCGTCGGCCTCGACAAGACCTACGAGGCGACGATCCGGCTCGGGGTCTCGACGGACACCGACGATGCCGAGGGCGAGATCACGGCGACGACGGATGCCGCGGGCCTCGACGACACCGCCATCGCGGGCGCCGTCGCCGGCCTCACGGGACTGATCTCGCAGGTGCCGAGCACGTACTCGGCGATCAAGGTCGACGGCCGGCGGGCGTACGACCTCGCTCGCTCCGGTGAAGCGGTGCAGCTGAAGTCGCGCGAGGTCACCGTGTCCCGGTTCGACGTGCACGAGGTGCGCCGCCCTTCGACGAGCTCAGGGACCGGGGAAGCCGGCTCAGGGACCGGGGCTGCCGGCTCCGGGACCGGGGACGCCGGCTCAGGGACCGGGGACGCCGGCTCAGGGACCGGGGACGCGACGGGCTCAGGGACCGGGCCAGGGTCGCCCCAGGGGACGATCGACCTCGATGTCGTCGTGGACTGCTCGAGCGGCACGTACATCCGCGCCCTCGCGCGTGACCTCGGTGCGGCTCTCGGCGTCGGCGGGCACCTCACCGCGCTGCGGCGCACCCGCATCGGGCCGTTCCCCCTCGCGCAGGCGGCGCTCATCGACGATCTCGCCGAAGCCGACGCGCTGACCCCCGCCGCCGCGGCGGTCGCCGTCCTGGGTCGCCTCGACGTGACCGAGGACGAGGCGCGCGACCTGCGTCACGGCAAGCGACTCGCGGATGCCGCATCCCGTCTGCCCGCATCGCCTACGGCCGCCGTCGCGCCCGACGGCGGCCTCGTCGGAATCGTCGAAAAGCGCGGGGCCGACGTCAAGAGCACCATGAACATGCCCGAGGAGGCAGCCGGATGATCCTGTGGTTCTCGATCGCTCAGGTGGCGGTCGCCGTCGTGGCGGGGCTGCTGTGCGTCGTTCTGGGGCTCGCCGGGCGGCGTCCGAGCGACCTGACGGTCGGCGCGCTGGCGCTGATCGAACTGCTGCTCATCGCGCAGGTCGTCAGCGCGATCGTCTCGCCGCTGGCGGGCAACCCCCCGACGGGGAGCCTTCTCGAACTGTGGGTGTACCTCGTCTCGGCCGTCATCCTGCCGCCGGCCGCAGCTTTCTGGGCCCTCCTCGAGCGCAGCCGCTGGAGCACCGTCATCATGGGCGTCGCGGCCCTGTCGGTCGCCGTCATGGTGTGGCGCATGCAGGTCATCTGGACGGTTCAGGTCGCGTGAAACCGCGCGCGCCGCGAGGGTGCGGCATCCGCCCTAGGATTGACAGGTCATGTCGTCGCCTGCTCGCCCCCGCATGACCGGCATCGGCCGCGTGCTCGTGATCGTCTACGCGGTCATGGCGCTCGCCGCCACCGGTCGCTCCTTCGTCCAGATCGTCCGCGAATTCGACGAGGCACCGCTCGCGTATTCGCTGTCCGCGCTGGCGGCCGTCGTCTACATCCTCGCGACGCTCGCGCTCGTGTTCTCACGATCGCGCACGTGGTATCGCATCGCCTGGGCTGCGATCGTGTTCGAGTTGCTCGGCGTGCTCGTCGTGGGCACGCTGTCGCTCGTCGTCCCCGAGATCTTCGGACACCCGACCGTGTGGTCGTGGTTCGGACTCGGCTACGTCTTCGTGCCGCTCGTTCTGCCCTTCCTCGGACTGTGGTGGCTCATCACCCACCGCACACGTCAGACGGCCGCCGACCGGGTCGTGGCCGCGCCATGATGATCTTCCGCTCCCCAGCCGAGGTGCCCGCCGGGTTCGGCCCGTCGATCGTCGCGATCGGCAAGTTCGACGGCATGCACGCGGGTCATCGCGCCGTCATCGATCGGGCCAGAGTGGATGCTGCCGCCAGCGGCGCGCGCGTCGTCGCGGTGACGTTCGACCGCAACCCCCTCGCTCTGCTGCGGCCGGACATCTGCCCTCCGACGCTCGTCGGCGTCAACCAGAAGCTGCAGCTGATCGAGCGGACCGGGGTCGACGCGACCCTCATGCTGACGTTCGACCGCGCTCTGGCCGACCTCACCCCGCGCGATTTCGTCGAGCAGGTGCTCGTCGATGCGCTCGGCGCGCGGGTGGTTCTCGTGGGCGGCGACTTCCGCTTCGGCCGCGGCGGAGCCGGCACGGTCGAGGTGCTGTGCGAGCTGGGCCGCGAGTTCGGCTTCGAGATGCAGGTCGTCGACGACGTGCGCGCCGTCGAGAGCGACCGGCGCGTGTCGTCGACGTGGGTGCGCGAGCTCCTCGCCGAGGGCGAGGTCGCGACGGCGGCGAAGCTGCTCGGCCGGCCGCACGCGGTGTGGGGAGAGGTCGTGCACGGGCTCAAGCGCGGTCGCGAGATGGGCTTTCCGACGGCGAACCTCGCCCCCGACCTCGAGGGCTTCGTGCCCGCCGACGGCGTCTATGCGGGGTGGCTCGTCGATGAGACCTCCGCCGACGGCCTGCGCCCGGGCGTCCGCCATCCTGCGGCCATCAGCGTCGGCACGAACCCGACATTCGACGATGTGCCCGTGCGGCAGGTCGAAGCCCACGTGCTCGACGAGACCGACCTCGATCTGTACGGTCACCGCGTCGAGGTGCAGTTCACCGACCGCGTGCGCGGTATGGTCGCGTTCGAGGGCATCGACGCCCTCATCGATCAGATGACCGATGACGTCGAACGGGTGAGGCGAACACTGACATGACCGATGACGAGCGCACGAACCGCGGCACAGTCTCCCTCGCGCGCAAGATCATCGTCGGCATCATCGTCGTCTCGTTCGGCGCGGCCGCCGTCGGCGGCATCGCGGTCCTCCTCGGCGGCTCGCTCGATGAGATGGGCGCACGCGTGCTCGGCACGACGGCGGTCATCGGAGCCTTCAGCGTCGCGGTCCTCTGCTGCGTCGCCCTCGCGGGGCGCCGCCTGCAGGCCTTCGGCCTGATCGGTGCGGCGGTGTCGGTCATCGCCGCCGCGCTCGTGGTGCTCCTGCTCTGGTACGAACCGGCGTCGTGGGACGTGTCCGACAACCTGTGGCGTGTGGCCGGGACGGGCATCGCCATGACCGCGGCGTTCGCATTGGCCTCGCTGCTCCTTCTGCTCGCAGATCGCCGGCAGCCGGCCGTGCGATGGGGTCTCATCATCACCCTCGGCTTCTTCGCCGTCGTGCTCGGTTTGACCGTCTACCTCATCTGGTGGGGCGAGACGATCGACGACGACGCGTACGCACGAGTGCTGGGGATCTTCGCGATCCTCGCGGCGCTGGGCGCGATCGTCGTGCCGGTCATCTCGCTGCTGCTGCGGGAACGGCCGACCGCCGGCTCGCTGTCGCGGCAGGCCGTCGAGCGCCTCGACGCGGAAGCCGCGCGACGCGGTATCTCCCCGGACGCTCTCGTCGACGAGCTGCTGGCTGCTCCGCGCGCATAGACCTGCGCTCGAGGCGGCTCTACGATCGAGGCCAGACAGCGTTCTCGTCCGTCCACGGCGGGTAGGCTCGACGCTTGCGAACGGGCCGGTCCGTCGCACCGCACGCCACAGGGAGAACCATGAGCCGATCCGACCTGCAGACGCTCCCCGAGCGCGCCGTCGAACTGCTCGGCGGCGAGCCCGACGACACGACGCTGCGACGCTACCTGCACGGGCTTCCGGGTGTCGACGCCGTGGGGCTCGAACAGCGCGCGGCGGCGCTGGGCACGCGGTCCATCAAGACGTCGTCGAAGGCGTGGGCCCTCGACAAGATCATCTCGCTCATCGATCTGACGACGCTCGAGGGCGCCGACACCCCCGGCAAGGTGCGCTCCCTCGTCGCGAAAGCCCTGAACCCGGATGCCGCGGACCCGACCTGCCCGCGCGTCGCGGCCGTGTGCGTCTATGGCGACATGGTGCCGGACGCCGTCTCGGCTCTCGGCTCCGCGCACGGCGACCCCGACGACGGCGGAGTGAGCGTCGCGGCCGTCGCCACGGCGTTCCCGAGCGGCCGCGCGTCGCTGGCGATCAAGCTCGCCGACACCGCAGAGGCGGTCGCGCACGGCGCCGACGAGATCGACATGGTCATCGACCGCGGTGCGTTCCTCGCGGGGCGCTACGGCCTCGTCTTCGACCAGATCGCGCAGGTCAAGCAGGCGTGCCGTCGCGAAGACGGCACGTTCGCGTCGCTCAAGGTCATCCTCGAGACGGGTGAGCTCAACACCTACGACAACATCAAGCGCGCGTCGTGGCTTGCCATCCTCGCGGGCGGTGACTTCATCAAGACGTCGACGGGCAAGGTGCAGCCCGCCGCGACCCTGCCGACGACTCTTCTCATGCTCGAGGTCGTGCGCGACTGGTATCGCGCGACGGGCGAGAAGATCGGCGTGAAGCCGGCAGGCGGCATCCGAACGTCGAAAGACGCGATCAAGTACCTCGTGACGGTCGCTGAGACCGTGGGCGAGGAGTGGCTGCAGCCCCACCTCTTCCGCTACGGCGCATCGAGCCTGCTCAACGATGTGCTGCTGCAGCGCCAGAAGCTGACGACCGGACACTACTCCGGTGCCGACTACGTGACGATCGACTGATGGGCACCGCACGGGCGGTCCCCGAGCCTGCCGACGAGCAGCACCCGGGAGAGAAATGACATTCCTCGAGTACGCACCCGCGCCGGAGTCGCGCGCGGTGCTCAACCTGCGAGACGCCTACGGGCTCTTCATCGACGGCGAGTTCCGCGACGGATCGGGGGAGTCGTTCGCGACGATCTCACCCGCCGACGAATCGCACATCACCACGATCGCGGCGGCGACCGAGGCCGATGTCGACACCGCCGTCGCAGCCGCACGCCGTGCCTACGACAAGACCTGGTCCCGCATGAGCGGCCGCGACCGCGGCAAGTACCTCTTCCGCATCGCCCGGCTCGTGCAGGAGCGCGCACGGGAGCTCGCCGTCGCCGAGAGCCTCGACAACGGCAAGCCCATCAAGGAGAGCCGCGACGTCGACGTGCCGCTGGTGGCGGCATGGTTCTTCTACTACGCGGGCTGGGCCGACAAGCTCGACCATGCGGGGCTGGGCGCGAACCCGAGACCGCTCGGCGTCGCGGCGCAGGTCATCCCGTGGAACTTCCCGCTGCTCATGCTCGCGTGGAAGATCGCCCCGGCGCTCGCGGCCGGCAACACCGTCGTGATCAAGCCCGCCGAGACCACTCCGCTGTCGGCGCTCATCTTCGCCGAGATCCTGCAGCAGGCCGACCTGCCGCCCGGTGTCGTCAACATCGTGACGGGCGCGGGAGCGACGGGCGCGGCACTCGTGCGGCATCCCGACGTGAACAAGGTCGCCTTCACCGGCTCGACCGCCGTCGGCCGTGAGATCGCCAAGGCGGTCGCCGGAACCGACAAGAAGCTCACGCTCGAGCTCGGCGGCAAGGCGGCGAACATCGTCTTCGAAGACGCGCCCGTCGATCAGGCGATCGAGGGCATCGTCAACGGCATCTTCTTCAACCAGGGGCACGTCTGCTGCGCGGGCAGCCGTCTGCTCGTGCAGGAATCGGTGCACGACGAGGTCGTCGATCGGCTCAAGGAGCGACTGTCGACGCTGCGTCTGGGCGATCCGCTCGACAAGAACACCGACATCGGCGCGATCAACTCGCGCGAGCAGCTCGAGCGCATCCGCGAGCTCAGCAGCATCGGCGAAGAAGAGGGCGCCGAACGCTGGAGCGCGCCGTGCGTCATCCCCGACAACGGCTTCTGGTTCGCCCCGACGATCTTCACGAACGTGCAGGCGTCGCACCGCATCGCGCGCGACGAGATCTTCGGACCGGTGCTGTCGGTGCTGACCTTCCGCACGCCCGCCGAGGCGATCGACAAGGCCAACAACACGCCGTACGGGCTGTCCGCCGGCATCTGGACCGACAAGGGGTCCCGCATCCTCGCGGTCGCCGATCGCCTTCGCGCCGGCGTCGTGTGGGCGAACACGTTCAACCGCTTCGACCCGTCGTCGCCGTTCGGCGGATACAAGGAGTCCGGCTACGGCCGTGAGGGCGGCCGGCACGGCCTCCTCGCCTACCTGAAGGGAGGCACAGCGTGAGCAAGCGGCTGACTGTGCCGAAGACGTACAAGCTCTACATCGGCGGAAAGTTCCCGCGCAGCGAGTCCGGGCGCACCTATGAGGTGCTCTCGAAGAAGGGCGACTTCCTCGCGAATGCCGCGCTCGGATCCCGCAAGGACGCGCGAGACGCCGTCGTCGCCGCCCGCGGAGCCGTGAAGGGCTGGTCGGGGGCGACCGCCTACAACCGCGGACAGGTGCTCTACCGTGTCGCCGAGATCCTCGAGGGACGCCGCGCGCAGTTCATCGACGAGATCATCGCGCAGACCGGGGTGTCGTCGTCGGCCGCCGGCGCCGAGGTCGACGAGGCGATCGACCGCTGGGTCTGGTACGCGGGCTGGTGCGACAAGTTCGCCCAGGTCGCCGGCAGCGGCAACCCCGTCGCCGGTCCCTACTTCAACATCTCGGTGCCCGAGCCGACGGGCGTCGTCGGCGTCGTCGCTCCGCAGGACACCGCGCTCGTCGGACTCGTGTCGGCCATTGCGCCGGCACTCGTGACGGGCAACGCGGTCGTCGTCGTGGCATCCGAGCGTTTCCCGCTCTCGGCGATCTCGCTGGCCGAGGTGCTCGCGACGTCGGACGTGCCAGGAGGAGTCGTCAACGTGCTCACGGGCTCGCCCGCCGAGATCGCGCCGTGGCTCGCGTCGCACCCCGACGTCAACGCCCTCGACCTCGTGGGTGCGGGCGACATCGACTGGATCGATCTGCAGATCGCCGCCGCCGAGACGCTGACGCGCGTGCTCCCGCCCGAGAACGGTCCGGATGCCGCGGCTCCCGCGCTCGCGCGCATCGCCGCCTTCACCGAGACGAAGACCGTCTGGCACACCAAGTCCCTCATCTGACGCGTCCGCCGGAGCGGCGGCATCCGTCGAACCGTACCGATCCCGTCGTGCGTCGGTGTCCGGAGCGGCTGCATTCGTCGAACCGTACTGATCACGTCGAACCGCACCGCCTCGACGTACGGTTCGACGGGAACGGTACGGTTCGGCCAACAAGGGGGGTAATTCGGCTACCACGGGGGTAGACGGAGCGGCGGCATCCGTCGAACCATATCGATCCCGTCGAACCGCACCGCCTCGACGTACGGTTCGACGGGAACGGTACGGTTCGGCCAACAAGGGGGGTAATTCGGCTACCACGGGGGTAGACGGACCGGCAGCATCCGTCGAACCATATCGATCCCGTCGAACCGCACCGCCTCGACGTACGGTTCGACGGGAACGGTACGGTTCGGCGGCCAAGGGGGCTAGTTCGGCGCCAAAGGGGGGTAGACGGAGCGGCTACGAGAGGGTGAGGCCGCCCCAGGCGCCGGGAACGGCGAGTTCGCCGTAGTGCACGTCAAGACCTGCCGGTGAGACCTGCGCGACGCACGCGAGCAGCGACAGCGTCGGATAGCCGTACGGGCGGTTGTCACGGATGATCGCGCGGTCGTCGGTGCTCGGAAGCTCGGTCGAGCGCTCCAGGACCGAGAGCCACGGATGCCACCACGCGGCGTCCGCGCCCGGTTCGGCCGCGCGGAAGTGGTCGAGCCAATGCGCGATGCGCGGTGTCGTGGCATCGTCGACGTCGCCGTGCGCGATCATGTGCGTGCCGGGAGCGAGCCGTTGCGTGCGCAGGCGATCGCCGTCCCACGATGACACCCGCGCACTCCCGGGTCCGACCTCGACGAGGTTGAACCCGTGCGTCGCGGGGGATCCGGCGGGGGAGCGGCCCGCGACCGAATCCAGCACGACGCCGCCGCGCGACTCCAACTCGGACTCGGGTCGCGCCGAGACGTCGGCGCGGTTGAGCAGCACGGCGAGCCGCCGCGTGTCGGCGTCGGCTGCGAGCCATGCCCCGCCCGCCCGGACGTCACGGACGCCGACGACGCCCTCGTGCTGCTCGGGCCACCAGCGCCCGAGCGGATTCCAGGGACGCGCGGGGTCTTCGTCGCGGATCGCGAGCAGACGGATCGCCTCACCCGGTGCATCGGGTACACGGATGACGACGGTGCACATGCGGTCTCCTGTCTCGTCGGGCGCGGTCGTGCCAAGATCGGATGATGTTCGTCGTGGTCGGAGTCACCGGCGGGATCGCCGCCTACAAGACGGTGCATCTCGTGCGCCTCCTGGTTCTGGAGGGGCACGACGTGCACGTCGTGCCGACGGCCGATGCCGTGCGGTTCGTCGGGTTGCCGACCTGGGAGTCGATCAGCCGCAATCCCGTGACGACCTCCGTCCACGACGATGTCGCCCGCGTGCGTCACGTCTCGCTCGGCCAGTCGGCCGACCTCGTCATCGTGGCGCCTGCGACGGCGAACAGCCTCGCGAAGATGGCCACGGGACTCGCGGACGATCTCCTCGGAACGACCCTACTCGCCACGGTGGCACCGGTCGTCGTGGCGCCCGCCATGCACACCGAGATGTGGCGGCACCCCGCGACCGTCGCCAATATCCAGACCCTCCAGGCGCGCGGGGTCACGATCGTCGGGCCGGATGACGGGGCGCTCACGGGCGGCGACACCGGTCCCGGCCGGATGTCGGATCCCGAGGCCATCGTCGCGGCGGCGCTCGCCGCGGTCGGTTCCGATGCGCGCGATCTCGCGGGGCTGCGGGTCGCCGTGAGCACGGGGGGCACACGCGAGCCGATCGACCCCGTGCGCTTCATCGGCAATCGGTCGAGCGGTCGACAGGGGGTCGCCGTCGCCCTCGCCGCCGCCGACCGCGGTGCCGAGGTGGAGCTCGTCGCGGCTCACGTCGATGACGGCGTGCTGGCGGCAGCATCCGCTCATCCCCGCGTGCGGATCGTGCGCGTCGGCACGGCGGCCGAGTTGCAGGACGCCATGGGGCCGGCGGCCGCGAGTGCCGACGTCGTCGTCATGGCAGCGGCGGTGTCCGACTACCGGGTCGCCGACGTGGCGGACCGCAAGCTCGCGAAGGAGGACGCCGACGGCGGCATGACCCTGCATCTCGTCGAGAACGACGACATCCTCGCGGCGCTCGCGCGTGGTCGCCGCGAGCGGCAGACGATCGTCGGGTTCGCGGCGGAGACGCCCGGTGACGGGGACTCGCTGCTCGACCGCGGGCGCCGCAAGGCCGCGCGCAAGGGCACCGACCTGCTCGTCGTCAACGAGGTCGGCTGGAAGAAGGGCTTCGAGGCCGAGGGAAACGATGTCGTGATCCTGGATGCCGCGGGCCGGATCGCCGCGAGCGCGAAAGGGTCCAAGCGCGCCGTCGCCGACGCGCTCTGGGACACGATCCGCAGTTCGCGACAAAAGACATAACGAAAAGGTAACGACTGGGGCTAGGGTGGTCGCACGGCGTCGAAGACGATGCCGCGAAGCAGGAGGACCCGCCCGATGCCCGACCGATCCGCATCCGCCCGTCAGGGCGATCGGATGCGAGCGCTCGTCGTCGTCTGCGTGCTGTCGATCGTGAGCGTGCTCATCGCGCTCGTGGGGGCGACTCCCGCGCGGGTCGGCACGACCGAGCTGCTCGGAGATCCGCGCGCGCCGGGGGATGCGGCGTTCATCGCGAGCCACCGCGGTGGTGGTGCGACGGCGCCCGAGAACACGCTGCCGGCGATCTCGGCGGCGCTCGCCGCCGGGTTCGACTACGTCGAGGTCGATGTCGCACTGACGCTCGACGGCCACGCCGTGCTGATGCACGACGCGACGGTGGATCGCACGACCGACGGGCAGGGGCGGGTCGAGGCGCTGACGCTCGCGCAGATCCGCGAGCTCGACGCGGGGGCCTGGTTCCACCCGGACTACGCCGGTACCCGTGTGCCGACCGTCGCGGAGTTCCTCGATGTGCTCGCCGAGACACCGCAACGGGCGCTGCTCGAGCTGAAGGGGGAGTGGGATGCGGCATCCCTCGCCCGTCTCGTCGACGAACTCGAAGCGCGCGACATCGAGCGCCGGGTCGCGCTGTCCAGCTTCGACGCCCGCACCCTTGCGCTCGCGGCGGACGCCTCCGATCTGGCTCCGCGGCTGCTCATCCTGCGCCAGCTTCCCCCCGACGTCGTGCGCGCGGCGGCCGAAGCGGGAGCGCGCGGCATCGTCGTGAGCCGCAGCGCCGTGCTCGAACAGCCCGGCATCGTCGACGAAGCGCACGCCGAGGGCTTGCGGGTCGTGGTCTACACGCTCAACTCCGACACGCACTGGGACGCCGTCACGGCCCTGGGCGTCGACGGGATCGTGACCGACGATCCCGGCACGCTGTCCGAGTGGCAGCAGGCGGTCGCCGGCGAGCGGTAGGGTCGGGGCGTCGCATCCGCCTCGGGAGGTTCCCATGTCATCGCGTCGCCGTCCCCTCGTGCGCGTCTCGGCCGTCGTCTCGGCGATCGCCCTCGCGATCCTGACGACCGGGTGCCAGCCCGAGCCCGGTCCGACCTCGTCCGGGTCGTCGTCGCCGTCGACCTCGCCCACCGCGACGACGACTCCCTCGGCCACGCCGTCCGTCACGGGCGATCCCATCGGCGACCTCGTGCTGCCGTCGGCATGCGAGGCGATCTACTCGCCCGAGATGCTCGCGACCCTCGAGGCCGAGGTCCCACCGCTCAACGACCCCGGCATCACGATGCTGTCGACCCAGAACGTCGAGGCGATCGAGATCCTGTCCGCCGCCGCCGAGACGCTGCGCTGCACGTGGGGCCCGCCGTCCGAGCGCGGCATCGCGACGAACGTGACGATCGTGACCGCCGAGCAGCGCGATGCCCTCTTCCAGGCGTTCGAGCGGGAGGGGTTCGCGGCCGAGGATCTCGGCGAGGGCACGATCCACCGGATCGAGCAGGAGATGATCACGCAGGACGACGAGATCGTCAGGCTCGGCGAGACCCACTACATCGGCGGCGACGGGTGGATCTCGACGCGCTGGATCAATGTCTCGCCCGAGGGATACACGGAAGACATCGTCCGGTCGCTGTGGGACTGAGCGTCTCGACGCGCTAGGATGGTCGCCGGGGAGCCCGCCCCCGATGTCGCAGCTCGCAGAAGCGAGTGCCCGCGGCCGGAGGTGGCGAGATCCCGTCCGTGTCAGTGACGGCAGCCCAGCCGCCCGCGGAAGCACAAGCCTCGCCGGTCTCGACCGGTTCCGCCGGAGTATCCGGCGCAGATCCTCAGGAGGAGCATGCCGACCACGGCATCGACCACCGGTAAGTCGTCGCAGCGGCGACGCAAGCCCGCCTCGTCATCCCGGCGCGATGACGAAGCCCCCATCATCCCGATCCTCGCCCGCAAGGTGCGCGAGGTCGAGGCGAAGTCGCAGCGCGGCAAGCTCGGCCCGACCAACCGTGTGAAGTTCCAGGTCATCGCGTTCCTCGTGCGCGAAGAGCGCGCGCGAGTGAAGGCCGACACGTCGCTCGGCGACAGCCCGCGCTCCGAACTGCTCAAGCGGCTCGACGGCGTCGCGACGATCCTCGCCAAGACGGCGGCGCGCGACACATCGCTCATCCAGCTGCTCGAGGTCGACCAGGCGACGTCGCCGGTCGCCAAGCGCATGCGCCGCGACTGGTTGCTCGAGTCGGGTGCCGAGCTCGCACCCGACGAGCTCATCATCACGGATGCCGCACCCGTCGCGGCCCCCGTGGTCCCGGCCGCTCTCGCCGAGCGGCAGGTGATCCCGCCGCGCGTCGAGGCCCGCCGCGAAGCCAGCCCCTTCCTCGAGCCCGACCTCACGCTGCGCGCGCCCAAAGAGACGCCGCGCCGCCGACTCGACGGATGGGAGCTCATGGGCCCCCTGTACAAGGCCTTCGAGACCGGTGCCGGTGGCGGATCGGCCACGATGCCCCTCCCGCCCGTGCCCGAGTTCGACCGGATCTCGCCCAAGGGGCTCGAGGTCATGGTGCACCAGTCGCGCTTCCTCGAATCCGTGCGCGACGGGCACCGCACCTTTTTGCTCGCCGACGAGCCGGGCCTGGGCAAGACGGCGGAGTCGGTGCTCGCAGCATCCGTCGCCGGCGCCTACCCGCTGCTGGTCGTCGTGCCGAACGTCGTCAAGATGAACTGGGCCCGCGAGGTCGAGCGGTGGACGCCGCAGCGCCGGGCGACCGTCATCTCGGGCGACGGCGAGGACATCGACGCGTTCGCCGACGTCTTCATCGTCAACTACGAGATCCTCGACCGGCACCTGTCGTGGCTCTCGTCGATCGGGCTGCAGGGCATGGTCGTCGACGAGGCGCACTTCATCAAGAACCTGTCGTCGCAGCGCTCGCAGAACGTGCTCGCCCTCGCGACGCGCATCCGCGAGCAGGTGCGCGACCCGCTGCTCATGGCCCTCACCGGAACGCCGCTCATCAACGACGTCGAGGACTTCGACGCGATCTGGCGTTTCCTGGGGTGGACCAACGGTGAGAAGCCGGGCCCTCTGCTGATGGAGAAGCTCGACGACACGGGACTCACCCCGGCCGACAAGGCGTTCTATCCCGAAGCGCGCGAGGCCGTCATCTCGATGGGGATCGTGCGCCGCCGCAAGAAGGACGTCGCAGCCGACCTTCCCGACAAGCTCGTCGCCGACCTTCCGGTCGAGCTCGACGACGACTTCGGCCGGTCGATCCGCGAAGCCGAGCGCGAGCTCGGCGAGCGTCTCGCGGCGAAGTACCGCCGCATCATCGAGGCTCGCGGCGACCGGGGCCTCGCACCCGGCGAGGTCGACGACGACATCGTGCGTCTGGTCGCCCACAACGAGCTCGAAGAGTCCAAAGCCGCCGGCACGGGGTCGGAGAACGTCTTCACGATGGTGCGGCGGATCGGCCAGGCCAAGGCCGTGCTCGCGGCGGACTACGCCGCGCAGCTGCAGCGCTCGGTCGGCAAGGTCGTCTTCTTCGCGAAGCACATCGATGTGATGGATGCCGCCGAGGCGCACTTCGCCGCAGCGGGACTCAAGACGGTGTCGCTGCGCGGCGATCAGACGACGACGGCGCGCCAGCAGGCGATCGACGACTTCAACAACGACCCCTCGGTCGGCATCGCGGTCTGCTCGCTCACGGCCGCCGGCGTCGGCGTCAACATGCAGGCGTCGTCGAACGTCGTGCTCGCGGAGCTGTCGTGGACGGCTGCCGAGCAGACGCAGGCGATCGACCGCGTGCACCGCATCGGTCAGGACGAGCCCGTCACGGCGTGGCGGATCATCGCGGCGCACACGATCGACACGAAGATCGCCGAGCTCATCGACTCGAAGCAGGGTCTCGCCGCGCGAGCCCTCGACGGCGAAGCGCTCGACCCGCAGTCGAGCGACTCCGTGCAGCTGTCGGCGCTCATGCACCTGCTGCGTCAGGCGCTCGGCGGGGAGTGACCTCGCGTCGCTAGGGTCGAGGGCATGGCTCTCGACCCTTCGGCCCTGCTCGCGGGTCCGCGTGGGCGGCGGCTGTGCCTGGAGTACCTGCTCGAAGGCGCGTGGTCCGGCGGTGACGACGCGGTGACGACGGCCTACTTCTGGGCGACGCGTGCGCTCGACCCGGATCCCGGCACGCTGTTCACGATCGGCGGTGACGCCACGCCCACCGAGATCGTGGTCTCGCCGGAGGAGGCGGCATCCGCCCTTGCGACACTCGATGCTCCAGAGCCGACCGAGCGCTCACTGCGTGTGGCACTGAGGGCATCCGTCGACCATGCGATGTACTGGCAGGCACCGAACGGCGCAGACGCGCTCGCCGCGACGGATGAGCTGCGTCCGGTGCTCACGCGCGTCGCCGAGATGATCGCCGCCTCGCCGCACGCGCAGTGGTGGCGCTCGGGCGTTGCGCTGAGCGACCAGTGGGCGGTGCACTGGGGTGGCGGGTCGGCGACGAAAGACGATCCCGCAGCGGCGCTCGCCGCGTGGGGCTCCGCTGTTCGCGCCGAAGAGGTGGATGCTGCGCGCGAGCGGCCGTCCGACGCGACCGCGCGCTTCAGCGGCACGTGGTGGTCCACGCCCTCAGCTGTCCTGCACTCGACGCGAAGCCTCGGGCGCATCGGCCCGTCGGAGTTGTGGTCCGTCGAGGACTTCGGCGGCTGGGATACCGCGATCGCGTCGCCCGTGCTGCCGGCATCCGCTCGTGTCCTCGAGATCGACGGCGCGGACGCGTGGATCGACCTGTGCCGGCGGCATCCGCTCATCGTGACCGCGTCGCGGCGACACGACTGGTACCGGGTCACGGGGCGCGACGGCGGGTGGGTGCAGCCGGACTGGGAGTCGGTCGCCGCCGTGGCAGACGGTGTGCACCTCACGGTGGCCGGGTATCTCGAGGCGGCGACGCGGCTGCTCGACGTCGATGACGGGTGGGGGAGCGTCATCGCGGGGTGGGCGCCCGACGCGACGTACTGGTTCGCCCGGACGCTGGTGGCGGGTCCGTCCGTCGAATGGATGCGCGACGCGGATGACTGGCACCGAGCCTGATCGCGCGCCGCCGGACGTCTGGCATCCTCTGCTCGAGCGGCGATAGTGTCGAACCGGCACCGTCGCCGTACCCACGTACCGACAGCAAGGACCACAGCATGAAGATCGGCATTCTGACCAGCGGCGGCGACTGCCCCGGGCTCAACGCCGTCATCCGCGGCATCGTGCTCAAGGGAACGACGACCTACGATCTCGAGTTCGTCGGCATCCGCGACGGGTGGCGCGGCGTCGTCGACGCCGATTTCTTCCCGCTCACGCGGCACGAGGTCAAGGGTCTGTCGAAGGTCGGCGGCACGATCCTCGGCACGTCGCGGACGAACCCGTACGAGGGGCCGCGCGGCGGCGCCGAGAACATCGCCAAGACACTGTACGGCCACCGCATCGACGGCATCGTCGCGATCGGAGGCGAGGGCACGCTCGCCGCCGCCGACCGGCTCGCGAAGGACGGCATCAATGTCATGGGCGTGCCCAAGACGATCGACAACGACCTGCGCGCGACGGACTACTCCTTCGGGTTCGACACCGCCGTCAACATCGCGACCGACGCGATGGACCGACTGCGCACGACGGGGGACTCGCACCAGCGCTGCATGATCGCCGAGGTCATGGGCCGCCACGTCGGCTGGATCGCGCTGCACGCCGGCGTCGCGGCCGGTGCCCACGTCATCTGCATCCCCGAGGTGCCGCTGTCGATCGACGAGATCACGGCCCAGGTCATGCGCGCGCATGACCGCGGTCGCGCGCCGTTGGTCGTCGTGTCCGAGGGCTTCACTCTCAAGGGCATGGACGAGGCCTACAGCGACAAGGGTCTCGACGCCTTCAACCGCCCCCGGCTCGGCGGGATCGGCGAGGTCCTGGCGCCCGAGATCGAGCGCCTGACCGGCATCGAGACGCGCTCGACGGTGCTCGGCCACATCCAGCGCGGCGGGTCGCCGTCGGGCTTCGACCGCGTGCTCGCGACGCGGCTCGGGTTGCACACCGCCGACGCCCTCGTCGACGAGGCGTGGGGGCAGATGGTGGCGCTGCGCGGCACCGACATCGTGCGCGTACCCTTCGCCGAGGCCCTCGGCGAGCTCAACACCGTGCCGCTGTACCGCTACGAAGAGGCCGCCGCCCTCTTCGGCTGACCTTGCGGGGGCGGGACGGGCGGGCGTCGGGCTTGGGCGCCGGGTGGGCGTCGGGCGTCGGGCGTCGGGCGTCGGGCATCTGGCGCCGAACCCGACCCATTCCGTCGAACCGGACTTCGTCGACGTGCGGTTCGACGAGATCGGTACGGTTCGGGTATCTAGCACCATGGCTCGGGGCCTCGCCTGCGCGGCCCTGCGCGTCGCGCGAGCCGCGGCATCCGTCGCCCGTTTCCGGGTATGCCACGAACCCGACCCATTCCGTCGAACCGGACTTCGTCGACGTACGGTTCGACGGGGTCGGTGCGGTTCGATGTCACCGCGTGTGTTCCTCCACAGGTGTGCGCGAGAGCAGAGCGGCCACAGATGGCGGACGGGGAAGCAGATCGCGATCCCGCGCGGCGATAGTGGAGGGATGCTGCTTACTCCGCCCGCCACACTTGTGCTCGCGCGCGAGCACCCGGCTCTCGTGCGTCGAAGGGATCACCACCGCGTGCGCCCGGGTGTCTACGTGGACGCAGCGGTGTGGCGAGCGCTGCAACCGTGGGATCGGTACCTGCTGCGCGTACACGCTGTCGCCATCACGTGGAACGAGCCGGTGTTCTGCCTCGAGTCTGCCGCGGCCCTTCATGGGCTTCCGACCTTCGGAGAAGCCCGTCACATCCACCTGCTGAGTCCGGATGCCACCACCCGTCGCCGTGGTGATGTCATCGTCCACGGAGCTCGCGACGGCCGCCGAATCGACGTCGTCGAAGGCGTGTGCGCGACCGCGCTCACGGACACCGCCGTCGACCTGGTGCGGGTGCTTCCGCCCGCGTTTGCGCTCGCCGTCGCCGATGCCGCGCTGCGACACGGCGGCACGGATGCGGCGATCGACTTCAGCGCCGCCGGTCGAGCGCAGGCGAATCGCCGCGGCATCCGTCAACTCGACTGGGTCCAAGAGCGCGCGACAGCTGAAGCGGAATCGTCGGGTGAGTCCGTCAGCCGTGCGGTGATCGAGTGGCTCGGGTACGAACGGCCCGAACTGCAGGTCGAGTTCGAACACGACGACGGTACAGACCGCGTGGACTTCTTCTTCCGAACGGCGCGGGTCATCGGCGAGTCGGACGGGTATGGCAAGTACGACGCCTCGAATCGCGCGGCGATGAGGGCGCACTTCGTCCGCGAGAAGAAGCGTGAGGACCGCCTGCGACCCCGGGTCAACGGCTTCGGCCGCTGGGATTGGGCGGATACGCTCCGAGTCGAACCGCTGGACGCCAAGCTGCGCGCTGCAGGCCTCGCGCCCGTTCGTCCGCGGCACTCTTCGATGCTCGCGACGCTCGCCGCCAACCCGCGCTCGCTGCCGCCGAAACGAACCCGACCTGTTTCGTCGAACGGGACGTCGTCGTAGTCGGGTTCGACGGAAACGGTACGGTTCGGCGATCCGGGGCCGGATTGCGCGCCCGCGCGACGCCGAGCCCGCCCGCGCGGTCCCGACGCCCTCACGGGCTCCCGCGCGGGGCCGGATCCGCCCGCGCGACGCCGCGCCCGCGCGGGGCCGGATCGCCCGCCCGGCGCCGACGCCCGCGTGCCGCCCGCCCGCCCGCCCGCGCGGGCCGCCACCCGGGGCCGGTCAGTCGGCCACGCCGACCACGTCGAGCATCCACGCGAGCTCGAACGCGCGCTCGCGCCAGGCGTTGTAGCGACCGCTCACGCCGCCGTGACCGGCGACCATCTCGCACTTCAGGAGCGCGTCGGCTCCCACCTCGCGCAGGCGGGCGACCCACTTCGCCGGCTCGACGTACATCACACGCGTGTCGTTGAGCGACGTGACGGCGAGGATGCGGGGGTAGGCGACACCCTCCCGCACGTTCTCGTACGGCGAGTACGTCTTCATGTACGCGTACACGCCGGGGTCGTGCAGCGGGTCGCCCCACTCGTCCCACTCGATGACGGTGAGGGGCAGCGACGGGTCGAGGATCGTCGTGAGCGCGTCGACGAAAGGCACGTCGGCGAGGATGCCGGCGAACAGCTCGGGGGCGAGGTTGGCGACGGCGCCCATCAGCAGCCCGCCCGCCGAGCCGCCTTCACCGATCAGCTGCGCCGGTGTCGTGTACCCCTCGTCGATCAGGTGGCGGGCGCAGGCGACGAAGTCGGTGAACGTGTTGCGCTTGTTCAGCAGCTTGCCGTCTTCGTACCACTGGCGTCCCATCTCGCCGCCGCCGCGCACGTGCGCGACGGCGAACATGACACCGCGGTCGAGCTCGGACAGACGTGCGACCGAGAACCCCGGCTCGATCGAGTGCTCGTACGAGCCGTACCCGTAGAGGTGCACGGGGCGCGGCGCGGCACCGGCTTCGCCGAACGAGCGCTTCCACACGAGCGAGACGGGGATCCGGGCACCGTCCTGCGCCGTCGCCCACACGCGCGCCTGCGCGTAGTCGGCGGGGTCGTAGCCGCCCAGGACCGGCTGCCGCTTGCGCAGGTGCATCCGCTTCGAGGCGAGGTCGTAGTCGTAGACAGTGCCGGGCGTCACGAACGACGCGAAGGCGATGCGCAGCATCGGGGGCGCCCATTCCGGGTTGCCCGACGCTCCCGCGGCGTACAGCGGCTCGTCGAACGCGATCTCGTCGACGTCGCCCGTGGCGTAGTCGAGCAGGCCGAGCCGCGCGAGTCCGCCGCGGCGGTACCCGAGCACGCCCCAGTCGCGGAAGGTCGACAGGCCGAGCAGGCGCTCACCCGCGCGATGCGGCACGATGACCGTGCGCTCGCCGCCCGGGTCGGATGCCGCGACGCGGACGAGTTCGAAATCGAGGGCTTCGTCGTTGTGCAGGATGAACAGCACATCCTCGCCGTCGATCACCGCGTGGTCGGAGTCGTACTCGATGCCCTCGGTGCGCGGCCACACGACGCGGGGCTCGCCGCGGAGGTCGTCGGCGTCGAGGAGCCACTCCTCGGACGTGATCGAGGACCCGAGCCCGATCACGAGGTAGCGGTCGCTGCGGGTGAAGCCCGCTCCGACCCAATACCGCTCGTCGGGCTCGTGGAACAGCTTCTGGTCGGAGGAGACGGGCGTGCCGAGCTCGTGCAGCCACACGGTGTCGGGCCGCCAGGCGTCGTCGACCGTCGTGTAGACGATGAAGCGGCCGTCGGGTGAGAACGTCGCGCCGGCGAACGTGTCGGGGATCTCATCGGGCAGCTGCTCGCCCGTCACGAGGTCGCGGACGCGGATCGTGTAGCGCTCGTCTCCGGCGTGATCGATGCCGTACAGCAGGCGCGTGCCGTCGGACGTGACCTCGAAGCTGCCGAGCGAGAAGAACTCGTGGCCCTCGGCCTCGGCGTTCCCATCGAGCACCACCTGCTCGCCGGGCACATCGGTGTCGGGAGAGAGCGACGGCGGCGTCCAGTCGTCGGGCGAGGCGAGGGGAGCGCGGCATTGGATGCCGTACTGCTCGCCCTCCACGGTGCGTCCGTAGTACCACCACTGCCCGCGCCGCACCGGCACCGACAGATCGGTCTCGAGCGTGCGGCCCTTGATCTCGTCGAAGATCCGCTCACGCAGATCGGCGAGATGCGCCGTGCGTGCATCGGTGTAGGCGTTCTCGGCTTCGAGATGCGCGATGACATCGGCATCGTCCTTGTCGCGGAGCCATTCGTAGCGGTCTTCCACAGCGTCTGCGTGGTGCGAGCGCACCGAGACACGCGGCGACGCGACGGGGGCAGGCAGGGCGGATTCGTGAGCGGTCACGGCACAACGTTAGCCGCCGCCGCGACGAGTCGAGTTGACCGCGGGCGGACCCGGTGTCAGGATTCTTTCTGGCCGGTTGCCGGTTCCTGAATTCTGGGTGAACTGTTCGTTCGTCACGTCGATATCTTCGGCATCACATCCTCATACGAAAGCGAACGTGGAAGCCGCAGCCCTCATCATCGTGCTGGTCATCGCACTGGCACTCTTCTTCGACTTCACCAACGGGTTCCACGACACCGCGAACGCGATGGCCACGCCCATCGCGACGGGCGCGCTCAAGCCCCGCACCGCCGTGCTGCTCGCCGCCATCCTGAACCTCGTCGGCGCGTTCCTGTCGACCGAGGTCGCGCGGACCATCTCGGGCGGAATGATCCGCGAAGACGAGATCTCGGCGACCGTGTTTCCCTCGATCATCTTCGCGGGACTGATCGGCGCCATCACCTGGAACATGCTGACGTGGCTGCTCGGGCTTCCCTCGTCGTCATCGCATGCCCTGTTCGGCGGACTCATCGGAGCCACGCTCGTCGGCGCGAGCGCCATGGCGATCGACTTCGGCGTCGTCATGAGCAAGGTGATCCTGCCCGCCCTCATCGCACCGCTGACGGCCGGCATCATCGCCTACACCGTGACGAAGCTCGCGTATGCCATCACGCGCCGTTACGACACCAAGCCCGACGGACGCGACGGCTTCCGGTGGGGGCAGATCTTCACGTCCTCGCTCGTGGCGCTCGCCCACGGCACCAATGACGCCCAGAAGACGATGGGCGTCATCACCCTGGCGCTCATCACGGTCGGCTGGCAGTCCACCGCGAACCCCGACCCGCAGCTGTGGGTCATCGTCGCGTGCGCCGTCACGATCGCGCTCGGTACTTACATGGGCGGCTGGCGCATCATCCGCACGCTGGGCAAGGGCCTCACCGACGTCAAGCCCGCGCAGGGCTTCGCGGCCGAGACGTCGACGGCGGCGACGATCCTCGCCTCGAGCGCCCTCGGCTTCGCGCTGTCGACGACGCAGGTCGCCTCGGGCTCGGTCATCGGCTCGGGGCTCGGCAGGCGCGGATCCAAGGTGCGCTGGCGCACGGTCGGCCGCATCATGATCGGCTGGCTGCTGACCCTCCCCGCCTCGGGAGCGGTCGGCGCGCTGGCGGCTCTCGTCGTGGTGTGGCTGGGCACGTGGGGCGTCCTGATCGACGCCGTGATCGCGCTCGTCATCATCCTCGGACTGTTCTGGCGCTCGCGACGGAACGTCGTCGACTCCGCCAACGCGATGAGCGATGTGGCCGAGTCCGGCCGGGCCGTCAAGGTCAAGCGCAACCCGCCCCCCACCCGCCGGCAGCGGGCGGTCGCGCGCGAAGAGGCCCGCCGCGTCGCCGCCGTCGAGCACGCAGAACGCAAGGCCAAGCGCGCGGCGGCGAAGAAGGAGCAGAACCGGTGATCACGATCGACTGGATCGCCTTCCTCGAGGTCTTCGCCGCGAGCCTCATCGCCGGAGTGCTCGTCGTCACCTCGTACGCCGTCGGGCTGCGCCTGCTCGTGCGCGCCGGCAGGGCGCCGGTCGTCGCGCCGGCCGAGTTCACCGACGCGATCACGGTGATCACCGAGAAGGAGGCACGCCGGGCCGAGAAGGCCGCCGCGAAGGCCGCCCGAAAGAGCCCACTGACCGAGGGGCAGAAGCGCCTCGCGCTCGTGGGCGCCTACGGATGCTTCGGACTCTGCTCGCTGGCCGTGCTCGGCGGCATCCTGCTCATCGTCTTCAACCACTGAGCGTCGCAGGGTCGCCGTAGGCTGACCTCATGGTCACGACCCCACCTCCAGGCGCCCCGCTCGCGTCGTCCGAGGACGCTGCCACCGGGGACTCGGCGCCCGTGCAGTTCGGCCAGTACCCGCCCGCGCGGCGGACGCTCCTGCACCTGAGCGACACGCACCTGCTCGCCGGCAACGCGCCGCTCGCGGGCCGGATCGACACCGAGGCGAACCTCGTGCGCACGCTCGAAGCGGTCGAGCGGATGCGGCTGCGGCCCGACGCGATCGTCTTCACGGGCGACCTGACCGACCTCGGCGAGCCCGAGGCCTACCGCGCGCTGCGCACTGCGGTCGAGCCCGTCGCCGAACGTCTGGGCGCCCCGATCGTGTGGGTCGCCGGCAACCACGACGAGCGCCCCGCGCTGCGCGAAGCGCTGCTCGGCCTCGCCCCGACCGAAGACGCCGTGACGGGGGTGTGGGACCTCGGGGGACTGCGCCTCGTCGCCCTCGACACGACCGTGCCCGGCTGGCATCACGGCGAGCTCGACGATGCGCAGCTCGCCTGGCTGCGCGATGTGCTCGCCGAACCGGCACCCTTGGGCACCATCCTGGCTCTGCATCATCCGCCGCTGCCATCGCACGTGCGGCTGTTCGACATCCTCGAACTGCGTGAACAGCACCGCTTCGCCGAGGTCATCGCGGGCACCGACGTGCGGGCCGTCCTCGGCGGCCACCTCCACTACTCGACGAGCGGCACGTTCGCCGGCATTCCCGTGAGCGTCGCGGCCGCGACGTGCTACACGATGAACCTCACCCGGCCCGCCGCCGAGGTCAACGGCACCGATGCGGGGCAGTCCTTCCACCTCGTGCACGTGTACGACGAGACGATCACGCATTCGGTCGTCCCCGTGCTGGACTCCCCGACGTCCGACGGCTTCTCGCAGGAGTGGCTCGACCGCATGGCGGCGCTGTCGCCGGCCGAACGGCTCGAAGCGTTCTCCCGCAAGCGCGCGCCGTAGCCGCCTCGTACAGTCGAGGCGAGCGACCCGCCGCCCGGGACGGTTCGCGGACACCGGCGCGCGGGTAGGCTCGGGGGCATCCCCTCCCACAGAGTCGTGACCTACAAGGACGCCCGAATGACTGCCGACGCGACGCCGCTCACCCGTACCGAAACCGATTCGCTGGGATCGCTCGAGATCCCCGCCGATGCGTACTGGGGCGTGCATACCGCCCGTGCGTTGGCGAACTTCCCGATCTCGAAGCGTCCCATCTCGGTGTATCGCGACCTCGTCGTCGCGCTCGCGATGGTCAAGCAGGCCTCAGCGCGCGCGAACCGCGAGATCGGCGTGCTCGATCACGAGCGAGCCGACCTCATCGACCGCGCGGCGCAGCTCGTCATCGACGGCCAGCACCACGATCAGTTCGTCGTGGGCGTCATCCAGGGTGGCGCGGGCACGTCGACGAACATGAACGCGAACGAGGTCATCACCAACATCGCGCTCGAACTCGCCGGGCGCGAGAAGGGCGACTACGCCTTCCTGTCGCCGATCGACCACACCAACCGCAGTCAATCGACCAACGACGTGTACCCGACGGCGATCAAGATCGGCTTGAGCCTCGACCTCAAGACGCTGCTCGACGAGCTCGACCTGCTGCGCAACGCGTTCCTGAACAAGGCCGACGAGTTCCACGACATCCTCAAGGTCGGGCGCACGCAGCTGCAGGACGCCGTTCCGATGACGCTCGGGCAGGAGTTCAACGGGTTCGCCACGACGCTCACCGAAGACCACAGTCGCCTCACGGAGAACGCGAAGCTGCTCCACGAGATCAATCTCGGCGCCACCGCGATCGGCACGGGGATCACGACTCACCCCGAGTACAGCAACACGGTCCTGCGGCACCTGCGCGAGATCAGCGGACTCGACATCGAGCTCGCGACCGACCTCGTCGAATCGACGAGCGACACGGGCGCCTTCATGTCGTTCTCGTCCTCGCTCAAGCGCAACGCGATCAAGCTCTCGAAGATCTGCAACGATCTGCGTCTGCTGTCGTCAGGGCCGCAGGCCGGCCTCGGCGAGATCAACCTGCCCGCGCAGCAGGCCGGCTCGAGCATCATGCCCGGCAAGGTGAACCCGGTCATCCCCGAGGTCGTCAACCAGGTCGCCTTCGCGGTCGCCGGCGCCGACCTCACCGTCACGATGGCGGCCGAGGGCGGGCAGCTGCAGCTGAACGCCTTCGAGCCGGTCATGGCGCACTCGATCTTCCAGTCGATCACCTGGATGCGCCGCGCGATGTGGACCCTGCGCGTCAACTGCGTCGACGGCATCACGGCCAACCGCGCCCGGCTGGGCGCCATGGTGGGGTCGTCGGTGGGCGTCATCACGGCCCTCACGCCGTTCATCGGCTACTCCGCGGCCGCAGCGCTGGCCAAGACCGCCCTCCTCACCGGCCGCAGCGTCGCCGACCTCGTCGTCGAGGCCGAACTGATGTCGGCCGAAGAGGTGGCCAAGCAGCTCTCGCCCGCGCGTCTGTCGGGGCTCGAGGCGGTCACGGCGGCGATCCCGATCGTGCAGAGCGCCGAGGACATCGTCGCGTCCGAAGAAGCCTGACCGCCCCGCATCCCACACCGGGGGTGTCGCCCTCGATACGCTGGACGACGTCAGATCCAACCAGGGGGAATCGCATGACCGATCCGAACACGCCCGGAACCACGCCGCCGCCGGCGGCAGGCGCACCGCAGTACGCGCCCGCTCCTCCGCCCGGAGCAGCTCCGCCCGCACAGCCGACCGTGCCGGGAAAGACCCTCGGCATCGTCGCGTTCGCCGTGGCCTTCTTCGTGCAGATCGTCGGGATCATCCTCGGCATCATCGCGCTCGTGCAGAGCAAGAAGGCCGGCCACAAGAACGGCTGGGCGATCGCCGCGATCATCGTCGGCGCCGTGCTGCTCGTCGTCTCGGCCGTCATCGTGATCGCCGTGATCATGTTCTCGCTGAACGCCGTCGCAGATCTGTGCAACGGCATGGAACCCGGCGTGTACGAGCTCAGCACGGGTGGCACGATCACCTGCGACTGATTCGCCGACGAGAAGGGCGACCCGCGTGAGCGGGTCGCCCTTTCACGTCAGTCCAGGATGCGGCAGTGGGTCGTCAGCTCGCCGATCCCGTCGATGCCGACCGTGACGGTGGAGCGGTCGCGCAAGAACACCTGCGGGTCGCGGCTGTAGCCCGCACCGCCGGGGCTCCCCGTCGAGATGAGGGTGCCCGGCAGAAGCGTCGCCGACTTCGACAGGTGCGAGACCAGGGCGGACACGGGCCGGACCATCTGGCCGGTCGTGGCATCCTGCATCGTGTGGCCGTCCAGCACCGTCCAGATGCGCAAATCCTGCGGATCGGGGATCTCGTCGGCGGTCACGACGAACGGGCCCGTCGGCGTGAAGCCGTCGAACGACTTGCAGCGTGACCACTGCGCCTCGGAGTACTGGATGTCGCGCGCCGTGATGTCGTTGACGACGGTGTAGCCCCACACGTGGTCGAGGGCGTCCTCGGGAGAGACGTCTTTCGCCGCGCGGCCGATGATGACGCCGAGCTCGGCCTCATAGTCGACGGACTCGCTCAGCGAGCGCGGCCACACGGCGGTCGCGTCATGCGCCGCGAGGGAATTCGGCCAGAGCACGAAGACGGTCGGCGTCGAGTCCGTCTTCAGCCCCAGCTCGCTCGAGTGCGCCGCGTAGTTGAGCCCGACCGCGAGCACGACGGGCGGGGTGAGCAGCGCCGACGCGAAACCGACATCGACGAGCGGATGCCGCGTGGCTGACGTGCGATTCGCCTCGCGCACCCGGTCGAGCAGGTCGTCTCCGCCCGCGATGAGGTCCTCGAGCACCCGGGGGGCTCCGGGGAAGAGGTCCTCGACGATGACGGCTTCCGCGTCTTCCACGATGGCGAGCTGGGGTCGAGTGGCGCCAGAAGCGACCACGTGGGCAAAACGCATCCTTCTAAACTACCGCGCCGGCAGCGACATCGGCCGCGTGTGGCGGGCACATAGGCTGGTGCGCATGACGATGGACCCCACCCGTCCGCGCCCTTCGCTGACGCCGCCCGAGTTCGCGTCGTCACTGGCTCAACCGCCCCACGCGGCACCGGCGGCGATCCCTCCCATCGAGGCGATCCCGGCCGTTCTTCCGGTGCGGCCTCGCAAGGGCCGTTCGGCGCCCGTCTGGGCGATCGGGCTGCTGATCGTCGTGTTCGTCGCCCTCGTCGCGTACTTTCTGAATGCCCTCGGCCCGGGTGCGTCGATCGTCGGCATGGTGCTCGCGCTCATCCCGCTCGCCGGGGTGCTCGTGGCGATCCGCATCGTCGACCGCTGGGAGCCCGAGCCGATGAGCTTGGTGGTCTTCGCCGTCGCGTGGGGTGCGATCGCCGCGGTCGGCATCGCGCTCGGGGTCGACCTGCTGCTCGTGGTCGGTTTCGGGGCGGGAAGCGTGTTCGACTCCGATGTCGCGTCGGCGGTCATCCAGGCGCCGATCGTCGAGGAGGTCGCGAAGGGCCTCGGCCTGTTCCTCATCTTCGCCTCGGCGCGCCGGGCGTTCGACGGACCGGTCGACGGTGTCGTCTACGGCGCGCTGGTCGGCGCCGGCTTCGCCTTCACCGAGAACATCCAGTACTTCGCGGTCAGTCTGATCGAGGGAGGCGCAGCCGACACGTCGGTCACGTTCTTCGTGCGCGGCATCCTCTCGCCGTTCGCCCACGTCATGTTCACCGCGGTGACGGGCTTCGCGCTGGGCCTCGCCGCCCGCCGCGGAGTGCCGGCGCGTGCCGCCCTCGGCCCGCTGCTGCTCGGTCTCGCGGGCGCGATCGTGTTGCACGCCCTGTGGAACGGCTCGGCGCTGCTCGGCGACTTCTTCGCGCTGTACTGGACGCTGCAGGTGCCCCTCTTCGTCGTGTTCATCCTCGGGGTGGTCGCCCTGCGACGAGAAGAAGCGCGGCTGACGCGTGCGCGCCTCGGCGACTACGCCACGGCCGGGTGGTTCACGCCGCAAGAGGCCGACATGCTGGCGACATCGGCCGGGCGCAGAGCCGCTCTCGCATGGGCGGCGACGCTGCGCGGCGATCGGCGACCCCTCATGCGCGACTTCATCTCGGATGCCACGGCCCTTGCGGCTGCGCGGCAGCGGGCGATCACGGGCCGGGATCCGCACGCCCGCGAAGACGAGCACGTCCTGCTCGCCCGCACGGCCGCCGCGCGCGCCGCGCTGTTCGCACCCTGATCCGCATCACGCGACGGCAGGCGACGGCCGCCGAGGGGGTATTGACAGAGTTTGGAGCGCTGGGCAAGCTGAGGGCAGATCAACTCAGCGCCCGGTTGGACACGCAGGCATCGCCGCGGCACCGGGCGCTGAGTTCGTCCCGCTGCTCACATTGACCACCGCGTGCTCGCACGGTTGGATGGATGCATGACTGACGACCGCACCAAGCCCGAGATCGACGCACCCGAGGGTCCGGCTCCGACCGACCTCGTCATCCGTGACATCATCACCGGCGACGGCGCCGAGGCCCAGCCCGGCGACACCGTGACCGTCCACTACGCGGGGGTCGAGTACGAGTCCGGCGAGGAGTTCGACTCGTCATGGGGCCGCGGCGAGAGCATCCAGTTCCCGCTGCGCGGGCTGATCCAGGGATGGCAGGACGGCATCCCGGGCATGAAGGTCGGCGGTCGTCGCGAGCTCGTCGTCCCGCCGCACCTGGCGTACGGTCCCGCGGGAGGCCACTTCCTGGGCGGCAAGACGCTCATCTTCGTCATCGACCTCATCGACGTCGCCTGACGACCTGACCTCGACGAAGGCGGGTGCCCACGCGGCATCCGCCTTCGTCGTTCCGCGGGAAAGAAATGTCCATGCAGAGGAATAGATCTGCCGCGCCGGGGCGTTGACCTTCACATGCCGCAATCGTCGGCCGAGCACATGGAGGAGAAGAATGTCCGTCACCACCACCGAGATCCCCGGCTACAAGGTCGGGACCTGGGTCCTCGACCCGTCCCACAGCGAGGTCGCATTCAGCGTCCGCCACATGATGATCTCCAAGGTCCGGGGCGCCTTCGGCGTCAAGAGCGCCACGATCGTCGCCCCTGAGAACCCTCTCGAGACGACCGTCACGGCCCAGGTCGATGCCGCGTCGCTGTCGACGAAGGACGACGGCCGCGATCAGCACCTGCGCTCCGCCGACTTCTTCGACGTCGAGACCTACCCCACGATCGACTTCGTCTCGACGGGTGTCCGCCTCGAGGGCGATGACTTCCTGGTCGACGGCGACCTCACGATCCGCGGCACGACCAAGCCCGTCACGTTCGAGTTCGATTTCGGCGGCTTCGGGTCGGACCCGTGGGGGAACTACAAAGCTGGTGCGACGGCGAAGACCGTCATCAACCGCGAGGACTTCGGCCTCACCTGGAACGCCGCGCTCGAGACCGGTGGCGTGCTCGTCGGCAAGGACGTCACGATCACGCTCGACCTGCAGGGTGCACTCCAGGGCGAGTGAGCCTTCGAACGGGTGGATGCCGCAGCGCGCCGACGGCGCCGAGGAGCGGCATCCGCCCGTTCGTCATGTCTGGGCGCGTCGGATGGGCTTCAGGCGGTCCTGCACCAGCAGGATGCCGGCGAACACGACGAGCGCTCCGATCGGCTCGTTCCAGCCGAGCGATTCGCCGAGCACGATGATGCCCAGCACGACCCCGACGACGGGTGACATGTAGGTGACGGTCGACGCGCGCGTCGGCCCCCACGCGCGCAGCGTGTTCTGATTCCACACGTATGCGACGCCCGTGCCGACGCAGCCGAGGAGCAGGACGCTCGCGACGACCCATGGATCGAGGGCGACGGGGGTCAGTACGAGAGCGGGTGTGAGCAGTGCCATGATCGCGGCCGCGATCCCGATGTTGAGGAACGAGAACACGAGCGGGCTCATGCCCGTGTTCGAGACGAACCGTCGCATGTAGGCGAGGCTGAAGCCGTAGCAGGCCGTCGCGCCGAGGATCGCGAGCTGGGCGATCACGCTCTGCGAGAAGTCGAGCCCCTGCCACGGCGCGATGATCAGCATGACGCCCAGGATGCCGAGCACGATGCCCGCGATCTGGCCCGGGCGCAGCTTCTCGACACGGAAGACGAGCCAGGCCATGACCGCCGTCATGAGCGGCGTCGTGGCGTTGTAGATGCTCGCGAGACCGCTCGTCACGTGCTGCTGCGCCCACGAGAAGAGCATGAACGGCACGACGCAGAACGACACGGCGAGTACCGTCATGTGCAGCCACACGCCGATCCGGCGGGGGAGCCGGTCGCGACGCAGGAGCACGAACAGTCCGAGCGTGAGGCCGCCCAGGATGAGCCGGGACCACACGACCTGCGCGGGCGAGATCCCCTCCAGGGCGACCTTCATGAACAGGAAGCTCGATCCCCACACCAGGCCGCACAGCACGAACTGCACCGCGATCGAGGCGTTCGAGCTCGTCGTCGGCGCATCAGGAGGGGAGGACAGCGTCGTGGTCACGGAGCGACTCTAGGGCCCGCCGGGGCGGTACCGGTCCGGCCCCGGATGCGTCGTCCGAAATCCGCTGTCGCGTGTCCGTCCGGCTGCGGCCGGGGCGCGGCATCCGCTCGTCCGCCAACGCTGGTAGACTCTGGAGGTTGCCGTTGGATCGGCCGCGGATGAAGAGAGCTCGCACATCAGGTGACGGGCACCGCGCAACAAGCAGAGAGGGGATCGAATCTATGGCACTGGAAGCAGACGTCAAGAAGGCGATCATCGAAGAGTACGCGACGCACCCCGGTGACACCGGATCCCCCGAGGTGCAGGTCGCGATGCTGACGCAGCGCATCAAGGACCTCACCGAGCACCTGAAGCAGCACAAGCACGACCACCACTCGCGTCGTGGGCTGTTCCTGCTCGTCGGTCAGCGCCGCCGTCTCCTGGGTTACCTCCAGGACATCGACATCAACCGTTACCGCTCGCTCATCGAGCGTCTCGGTCTGCGCCGCTAAGGCGAAGACCGAGACTGTTTGTCGAGTAGTGCCTCTCTGAGGCGCGTATCGAGACACGGTCTGCGTCGATAAGGCATTCGACCAGCGTTCAATCGCGCAGAACATTCTTGGAAGGCCTCCCCACGGTGTGGGGAGGCCTTCGTTCGTTCCACCCGCGGTCAGGTGAGGGATGCCGCGGGGCGGCGTCAGGAGGAGGAGCGGGCGGCGACGAGGTCGGCGTGGTGGATGGCCGCGACATCGGGGTGAGCGCGCAGGCGCCACTTGATCGCGTTCTCGCCGTACAGGTCGTGGATCGGATTGTCCGGGTCCTGGGCCACGCCGCGGGCCTCGGCAGCGAGCTCGGGCGGCAGCTGGATGACGGGCAGCTGCGCGTCGAGGGCGGGGTTGAAGAAGAACGGCACCGAGATGCGGTGGTCGGGCGCCTGCGGCGACACGACGCGATGGTTGGTCGCGGTCAGGTATCCCTGCGTGGCGTACTCGAGCATCTCGCCGATGTTGACGACGAAGGCGCCGGGCACGGGCGGCGCGTCGACCCATTCGCCGTCGCGCTCGACCTGCAGGCCGCCCTTGCCGGGCTCGACCCACAGGAGCGTCAGCACGCCGGCATCCTTGTGCGCGCCGACTCCCTGCTGCGGCGTCGGGTCGTCCTTGCCGGGGTAGCGGACGATCTTCATGAGCGTCGCCGGCTCACCGAAATGCTGGTCGAAGTGGGTCTCGTCGGCGCCGAGGGCGAGCGACCACGCGCGCAGCAGCTTGCGGGCGACGCCGCTGAGGTGCTCCTGCCACTCCTCGACGACCGTGCGCAGTTCCGGCTGAGCCGCGGGCCACAGGTTCGGTCCGATGAGGCGGGCGAAGTCGGGCGCGTCGGGGTCGGTCACGGCCTCGCGCTCGGGCCCGATGTCGATCTGCTCGCGCCAGTCGATCCGCCCCTGCGTCAGCTCGCCGCCGATGCGGGTGTAGCCGCGGAAGTGCGGGCTCTTGAGGTTCTCGATCGCGAGCTTGTCCTCTTCGGGAAGAGCGAAGAAGTCGATCGCCGCCTGATGCAGGCGTGCCTCGAGATCGGCCGGGATCCCGGTGCCGACCAGATAGAAGAAGCCGACCTCGTGCGTCGCGGCCCGCAGGTCGTCGCGGAAGCACGCCGCCGCTTCGGGCCCCTTGTCGAGCTCGGAGAGGTCGAGTACGGGCAGGTTCAGGTCGCTCATATGTCGAGCGTAAATGGATTCGCCACCCCGCGGGCCAATGTTTCACCTCCGGATGGCGCAGTACCGTGGAAGTCATGCCCCGTCTGCTGCTCGTCCTGCGTCTCATCGTCCCCACGCTGTGGCTCGGCCTCATCGTGGGGCTGTCGTTCATCGAGACGCCGCTGAAGTTCCTCGCGCCCGGGATCACTCTTCCGCTGGGGCTCGGGGTCGGACGCCTCGTCTTCACGGCGCTCGCCATCGCGGGCTGGGTGCTGCTGGTGGCCCTCACGCTCGTGGCGATCCCCGTGCCGCGCATCGACCGCGCCGGCTGGGCGCAGCTGGGCGCCCTGTGGGTCGTGCTCGCGGTGCAGACACTGCTCATCCGGCCGGCCCTCAACGCGCGCAGCGACATCGTGATGGCGGGCGGCGACCCGGGACCGTCGTGGCTTCATTACGGCTACATCGCCGCCGATGTCGCGATCGTGCTGCTGCTCGTCGTGTGGATCGTGCGTGTGGCCCGCGGCATCCGACTCGCGCCCGAGGCGATTCAGCGCTCGTGAAGCGGATGCCGCCGCTTGCGTGAGCGGCGAGATCCGGTCGGGTCGGTCCCACGCTTCTCGCGGCGGGCGAGCGACCTGTCCGCGAACAGCCACGCGGGCCGCGGCTCGATGAGCGGCCGGAACACGAATCGCACCGGCTTGGTCGCCAAGCCCAGCGCGATGAGCACCGATGCGACGACGACGATCGGCAACCACAGCCATGTCGGCTCGAGGTTGCGCAGCACGCCCGACTCGCGGAAGGGGTAGAGCACGAAGGAGTGCAGCAGGTACACGTACATCGTGTACTGGCCGAAGTGCGTCCAGAAGCGCGCCTCGCGGGGGAGCAGCGCGAAGAACGCCGTGCACAGCACGAGGGCGACGGCGATCAGGGCGAGGCGCACGCCGCCGGCCCACCACTCGGTGCCGCCGAGCGTGGCGTAGTTGTCGTTGTAGAACAGCCACTCGCGCAGGTTCATGTCGCGCCACGTGTCGATCAGCAGCCACGCGGTCAGCCCCGCGACGACGAACACGGCGATCGAAGCGGCGATCGTCCACCACGGGCGCCGCCGCAGCAGTCCGAGCCGTTCGACGATGCCGCGTTCGCGCAGCCACCAGCCCAGCGCGAAGAACGGCAGCAGTCCGAGCGTGCGCGACAGTGAGAAGGTCGAATCGACGTTGGGCAGATACCCCGCGCCGATCGAGATCGCGACGGTCCACGCCAGCGGCCAGCGCAGCAGCGCGAGGTACGGCAGAACGAGCCGGAAGATCCCGAGCGCGAGCAGGAACCACAGCGTCCACGAGGGCTGCGTCGGGTTGGGATTGGCCTGCCCCTCGACGAGCCACTTCGTCAGGGTCCACAGCGTCTCGAAGATGACGTACGGCACCAGGATGTCGGTGATGACGCGCGCCATCTGCCGGGCGCCCGGCGAATCCGACTTCGAGAAGTAGCCCGAGATGATGGCGAACGCCGGCATGTGGAACGCATACACGACGAGATACAGGCCGAGCGCGATGTCGGAGTCGTACGTCAGCCGCTGGATCGCGTGGCCGAGCACGACGAGCACGATGCACGCGAAGCGGGCGTTGTCCCAGAACGGGGTGCGCGGCTTCGGGCGCGGGGAATCGATCGTCCCCGTCGCGGGGGAGCGCGATTGGGCGGCGGCGGCCGCATTCGAGGGATCCGTCATGACGCGTCGTCAGCTTATCCTGGGGCCCGACATCTCGCGGATGCCGGGGGTCGCGGCATCCGTCGGGAATATCCCGTGCGCCACCGCGTTGGACCGATTACATTCACGTGCATACATAATGGGTGTCGAAGACACTCGGAGACGGAAGAGGGATCGTGAGCGACAACACCACCGGGTCGGGCATCCAGTTCGGCATCTTCTCGGTCAGCGACATCACGCAGGACCCGACGACGGGACAGACCCCGAGCGAAGCGGAGAAGATCCGCGACGCCGTCACGATCGCCCGCCACGCCGAAGCCGTCGGACTCGACGTCTATGCGCTGGGCGAGCACCACAACCCGCCGTTCTGGTCGTCGAGCCCCACGACGACGCTGGCCTACATCGCGGCGCAGACCGAGCGGCTCGTGCTGTCGACGGCGACGACGCTCATCACGACGAACGACCCCGTGAAGATCGCCGAGGACTATGCGATGCTGCAGCACCTCTCGGGCGGCCGCATGGACCTCATGCTCGGGCGCGGCAACACCGGCCCCGTCTATCCGTGGTTCGGCAAGGACATCCGGCAGGGCCTGCCGCTCGCGATCGAGAGCTACAACCTGCTGCACCGCCTGTGGCACGAGGACGTCGTGGACTGGGAAGGCAAGTTCCGCACGCCCCTGCAGGGCTTCACGTCGACGCCGCGCCCGCTCGACGGCGTCGCGCCGTTCGTCTGGCACGGCTCGATCCGCACGCCTGAGATCGCCGAGCAGGCGGCCTATTACGGCGACGGCTTCTTCGCGAACAACATCTTCTGGCCGGCCGAGCACTACCAGCGCCTCATCGCGCTGTATCGACAGCGCTACGCGCACTACGGCCATGGCACGCCCGAACAGGCGATCGTGGGCATCGGGGGGCAGGCGTTCATGGCGAAGAACTCGCAGGACGCCGTGCGCGCGTTCCGCCCCTACTTCGACAACGCCCCCGTCTACGGCCACGGACCGAGCCTCGAGGACTTCAGCGAGATGACCCCGCTCACGGTCGGGTCGCCGCAGCAGGTCATCGACCGGTACGCCGGCATGCGCGACCTGTACGGCGACTTCCAGCGTCAGCTGTTCCTCATGGACCACGCGGGGCTCCCGCTCAAGACGGTGCTCGAGCAGCTCGACCTGCTCGGCGGCGAGGTCGTGCCCGTGCTGCGCCGGGAACTCCAGCAGAACCGCCCCGCCGACGTTCCGGATGCACCGACCCACGCGGCGCGCGTCACGGCGATCTACGGCGACGGGCCGGCGCGCGAAGCGCGACCCGCAGCCAACCGCGGCGACAACCTCACGGGCGGTTCGCCGTACCAGGACGCCCCGGCGCCGGTCGGTTCGGCATTCGGCGCGGCCGCGACACGGCAGGAGGCCTGACATGACCAGCAGCACCGCACCTCGACGGATCGCCGTCGTCTCGGCAGGACTGTCGAATCCCTCGTCGACGCGCATGCTCGCCGACCGGCTCGTCGCCGCGACCGCGACGGCGCTGCGCGATGGGCAGCAGATCGAGGCGACGTTCGACACGTTCGAGCTGCGCGACTACGCGCACGACGTCACGAACAACCTGCTCACCGGCTTCGCGCCGGCTCCGCTCGAGTCGATGATCAACACCGTCGTCTCAGCCGACGCGGTCATCGCCGTGACGCCCATCTTCTCGACGAGCTATTCGGGCCTGTTCAAGTCGTTCATCGACGTGCTCGATCCCGACGCCCTGGCCGGAAAGCCCGTGCTCATCGGGGCCAACGGCGGAACGGCCCGTCATTCGCTCGCGATCGACTATGCGATCCGGCCGCTGTTCGCCTACCTGCACACCGAGCCCGTGTCGACGGGGGTCTTCGCCGCGTCGAGCGACTGGGGCGCGGCGGCAGACGACGTCGCGCCGCTGGCCGCACGCATCGAGCGCGGTGCGCGCGAGCTGGCCGAGGCCATCGCACGCAAGGCGCCGGCGACATCGAGCGATCCGTTCGACCCCGCGAACTACCTCGGAGAAGGCCGCTCCTTCGGACACCTGCTGGGTGGTCTCGCGGGGGAGTAGTCCGCGGCGAGGTTCACCGCCACCCGCTGTTCAGCTCTCCCACGCGCTCTCGAGCCGTGGGAGGCTGGACTCACGGGCGGTCGGCGACAGAGGCGCCGTCACTCCTTGCCGAAGGGCGGAAGATCGTCGGCGGGCTCTTCGCCCTCGAACGGCGGCTCGCCGTCCGAACCGTTCAGGTCGGGCAGCTCGTCTGCCTCTTTCGAGATCTCGTTGAAGGTGGGATCGAAAACCACGGTCGTGCCTCCTCAGCCGCTCTTGCGCCGGAACTCGCGCTTGGTCTTCGCGGAGTGCGTGCCGTGGACGGCCGAATCACCGTCCAGGTGCGCCTCGCCTTCGCGATGATGCGCGTTCTTCTTCTCGAGCGCCTCCTTGAACTTGCGCTTCATCTCCTCGGAGGGGGTGGTTGCGTCGTCGGTGCTCATGCTCCCCACCTTCCCACGGCCGACAGCACGACGCCACACGGGACGCGCAGAGGATACCGCCCCGCCGCACTGGTAGGCTCGATGAGGTTGCCCATGCGGCATCCGCTCAATTCAACATGAGCTCATGGAGCAGGCCGGCAGCAAGCTGGTCCCCTGTAGTGGGTTCCTCGTCGCATCGTGCGCCGGGTGACTTTCTCCTGGTGGCCAGCGCAGGCGGTCTCGCGGAATCTTCGCGTGCGCCGATAATCTGCCTGTTCCTGCTCCTTCGCGAAGCTCGCGCGTCACACGGACCCGCGAGCCTAAACAAAGAAGGAGAGACCTCTTGGAAGGTCCTGAAATCACCGCTTCCGAAGCCGTCCTCGACAATGGACGCTTCGGCACCCGCACGATCCGGTTCGAGGCCGGACGCCTCGCACAGCAGGCACAGGGCGCAGTCGCCGCCTATCTCGACGAGGAGACGATGCTCCTCTCGGCCACGAGTGCCGGAAAGCACCCGCGCGAAGGCTTCGACTTCTTCCCGCTGACGGTCGACGTCGAGGAGCGCTCGTACGCCGCCGGGAAGATCCCCGGCTCGTTCTTCCGGCGCGAGGGTCGTCCCTCGACCGAGGCGATCCTGGTCTGCCGCCTGATCGACCGGCCGCTGCGCCCGTCGTTCGTCGAGGGGCTGCGCAACGAAGTCCAGATCGTCATCACGGTGCTCTCGATCGCACCGGGCGAGTACTACGACGCCCTCGCGATCAACGCCGCGTCGATGTCCACTCAGATCTCGGGCCTGCCGTTCTCCGGCCCGATCGCCGGCGTGCGTCTCGCGCTCATCCCGGGCCAGGGCGAGCACGCCGACCAGTGGGTCGCGTTCCCCAACGCCGAGCAGGTCGAGCAGGCCGTCTTCGACCTCATGGTCGCGGGCCGTGTTCGCCCCGACGGCGAGGTCGCGATCATGATGGTCGAGGCCGAGGCGACCGAGAACAGCTGGAACCTCATCAAGGCCGGCGCCACCAAGCCGAGCGAAGAGGTCGTGGCCGAGGGTCTGGAAGCGGCCAAGCCGTTCATCACCGAGCTGGTCGCGGCGCAGAACGTGCTCGCGAACTCGGCGGCGAAGGAGATCCAGCCCTACCCCGTCTTCCCGCCGTACAGCTCCGAGGTCTACGACTTCGTCGCGACCCGCGCGCACGACGAGCTGGCGGGCATCTACCAGATCGCCGACAAGACCGAGCGCAACTCCGCTGACGACGCCCTCAAGGACCGCGTCAAGGCTGAGCTGATCGCGGCGACCGAAGCGAACGAGCTTCCCGCCGCGGCTCCGCTGGAGTTCTCGGCGGCGTACAAGTCCGTCACGAAGAAGATCGTGCGCGGCCGCATCCTCACCGAAGGCGCCCGCATCGACGGTCGTGGTCTCGCGGACATCCGCGCGCTCGATGCCGAGGTCCAGGTCATCCCGCGCGTGCACGGCTCGGCGATCTTCCAGCGCGGCGAGACGCAGATCCTCGGCGTCACGACGCTCAACATGCTCAAGATGGAGCAGCAGATCGACTCGCTGTCGCCCACGACGAGCAAGCGCTACATGCACCACTACAACTTCCCGCCCTACTCGACCGGTGAGACCGGCCGGGTCGGCAGCCCGAAGCGGCGCGAGATCGGGCACGGCTTCCTGGCCGAGCGCGCGCTCATGCCCGTGCTGCCCACGCGCGAGGAGTTCCCGTACGCGATCCGTCAGGTGTCCGAGGCATTGAGCTCGAACGGCTCGACCTCGATGGGCGCCGTCTGCGCCTCGACCCTGTCGCTGCTCAACGCGGGCGTGCCGCTGCGCGCGGCCGTCGCGGGCATCGCGATGGGACTCGTCTCGGACGAGGTCGACGGGCAGACGCGCTACGCCGCGCTGACCGACATCCTCGGCGCCGAAGACGCCCTCGGTGACATGGACTTCAAGGTCGCCGGCACGAGCGAGTTCGTCACGGCGATCCAGCTCGACACGAAGCTCGACGGCATCCCGTCGTCGGTGCTCTCGGCGGCGCTCACGCAGGCCAAGGAAGCGCGTCTGACGATCCTCGGCGTGCTCAACGCGGCCATCGACGGCCCCGACGAGATGGCGCCGACGGCTCCGCGCGTCATCAGCGTGCAGATCCCGGTCGACAAGATCGGTGAGCTCATCGGGCCCAAGGGAAAGACGATCAACGCGATCCAGGACGAGACCGGCGCGCAGATCTCGATCGAAGAGGACGGCACCGTCTACATCGGTGCGACCGACGGCCCCGCGGCCGAGGCCGCGCGTGCACAGGTCAACGCGATCGCGAACCCGACGAACCCCGAGATCGGCGAGCAGTTCCTCGGAACCGTCGTCAAGATCGCGACGTTCGGCGCGTTCATCTCGCTCCTGCCCGGCAAGGACGGCCTGCTGCACGTCAGCGAGGTTCGCAAGCTCGCCGGCGGCAAGCGGGTCGAGAACGTCGATGACGTGCTGTCGGTCGGTCAGAAGCTGCTTGTCCGCATCACCAAGATCGATGACCGCGGCAAGCTCTCGCTCGAGCCCGTCGTCGAAGAGGAGGCCGGCGAGGCCGCAGCCGAGGCGCCCGCCGAGGACTGAGTCCTTCCGCTGTCCGACCGGATGCCCGCTCCCCACATCGGGGGCGGGCATCCGTCGTCTTCGTGGTGTGCGCCGACGTCGGCAACGAGAACGTTATGAAATGTTTACCGACCGGATGCCCGTCCTCGCGGTCGTGTCCGTGCTCTGGCTTACCCTCTAAGTACGCGCCGGGGGGTGCAGCGGGCGAACGTCACGCGGGTTCCTCGACGGTACACCGGTGTACGGGGGTGGAAGATGAATGCGTTCGGCGGCGGCCCTGAGGTCTCCGCGCCGAGGGCCCGGACCACGGCCCCGGGTTCACCGTTCGTGCATCCCTCCGCTCCGATCCCCGTGCAGGGCCCGCCCATCGGGCAGGGCGTGCGGGTGCCGCTGGGCGAGTCGGGACTCGATGTCTTCCCGCTGATCCTCGGCGGGGCCGAGTTCGGCTGGAACGTCGATCTCGAGTCGAGCCACGAGATCCTCGATGCCTACGTCGAGCGCGGCGGCAACATCGTGCACACCTCCGATCGGTTCTCGGGCGGGCGCAGCGAGCACATCATCGGCCAGTGGACGCACTCCCGCGGCCTGCGAGACGACGTCGTGCTGGCCGTGCGGGTCGGCGGTCACCCCGACAATCCCGGCCTCGGCGCGGTGAGCCTCGTCCGCTCCGTCGAAGCCTCGCTCGCGAGACTGCGCACGGATCGCATCGACGTGCTCTACCTCGACGCGACGACGGATGCGACGGCGCCGCTCGACGACACCCTCGCGACGGCGGAGTGGCTGATCGGGGCGGGCAAGGTCCGCGCCATCGGCGCCGTCGGATACACGGCCGCACAACTCGTCGAGGCCCGCATCTTCGCCTCGGCCGGGTTCCCGCGCGTCACGGTGCTCGACGTTCCGTTCAACATCGTGCGTCGCCACGAGTTCGACCACGACCTGCGCCTCGTCGCGGGAGCGCAGAACATCGCCGTGACCCCGTCGCACGCGCTCGAGCACGGTTTCCTCGCGGGGCGCCATCGCACGCGCACGCGCGGGAGTCAGTCGGTGCGGGGTGCGCAGATCGCCGCGAACCTCAACCGCCGGGGCAACCGAACTCTGCGGGCACTCGATTTCGTCGGCGCCGAGCTCGGCGTGCCCGACGCCGCCGTCGCGGTGGCGTGGCTGCTCGCGCAGAAGCTCGTCACGGCGCCGATCATCAACGCCTACGCCCCGAGCCACGTCGAAGAACTCGTGCAGGGCGTCGGCGTGAACCTCAATCGTGCGCAGCTGGCCGACATCGCCCGCGCGTCGGAGTAAGTCATGAGCGGCCGTGCGCCGCGAACCGTGACATAGGGTGGAAGAGCGCCCTGCAGGGCCCCAAACCCTCGACGGAGTGATGAGCGTGACGCACTACATCTATCTTGTGCGGCATGGCGAGCATCAGGATGCGGAACACGGCCTCACCGATGGCCCGCTGTCGCCGCGCGGTCGCCGTCAGGCGGCTCTGCTCGCCGACCGGCTATCGGGCGTCCCCTTCGACGCCGTCTGGCATTCGCCGCTGATGCGCGCGGCCGAGACGGCGAGTGTCGTGGCAGAGCGGATGCCCGCGCTCTCGCCGCAGCCGTCGGCACTGCTGTTCGACTGTTTCCCGACCGGCATGACCGAGGACACCCCTGCCGGTTACGAACCCTTCTTCGGGGCCGTCACCGAGGCCGAGGTCGAGGCGGGCCGTGCGCAGATGGGCGACGCGGTCGCCGAGTACCTCGTGCGCAAGAGCGGCGAGGTGCACGAACTGCTCATCACGCACAACTTCGTCATCGCCTGGTTCGTCCGCGAAGTGCTGCAAGCGCCGGAGTGGCGCTGGATGACACTCAATCAGGCGAACTGCGGGCTCACGGTGCTCTCGCAGAAGCAGGGCCGACCCTGGACGCTGCTCTCGCACAACGACCTCGAGCACCTGCCCTTCGAACTGCGCACCGGTCTGCCCGAGCCGCCGCCGATCTAGCCTGCGGCATCGAGCACGCCGCCGTCCCCGCGGGTGGCGTCGGGGGCGTCGTGGAGGAATCCGCGGCGCCGGCCGAAGCCTAGGATGGAAGATATGACGACGCGTGTGGCCATCGTGGGGGGAACCGGCAAGCTCGGTGCCATCATCCGCGAGGTGGTCGAGTCCGAAGAGGGGTTCGAGGTCACCGCCGTGCTGTCCTCGGCATCGTCCCTCGACGAGATCGACGACACCGACCTCGTCGTCGACGCGTCCACCCCGGCCGTCTCAATCGAGGTCGTGCGCGCCGCGATCGAGCGCGGCGTCAACGTGCTCGTGGGCACGTCGGGCTGGTCGTCGGAGCGCATCGCGCTCGTGCGGCCGCTCGTCGAGGCCGCCGGCACGGGCGCCGTCTTCATCCCGAACTTCTCGATCGGCTCCGTGCTCGGGTCGGCCCTCGCCGCCGCCGCCGCGCCGTTCTTCCCCTCGGCCGAGATCATCGAGGCGCACCGTGACACCAAGATCGACTCGCCCAGCGGCACGGCTGTGCGTACGGCCGAGCTGATCGCCGCTGCGCGCTCCGAGGTCGGCCCCGTCGAAGCACCGCACGTGGACCAGCGGGCGCGCGGCCAGCAGGTCGCGAGCGTTCCCGTCCACTCCTTGCGGCGGCCGGGCGTCATCGCCCGGCAAGAGTCGGTCCTGTCCGGACCCGGTGAGTCGCTCACGATCGTGCACGACACCGTCGAGCCGGCGCAGGCCTATGGCCCCGGCATCCGGATCGCCCTAACCGCTGCCCGCGACGCGACGGGTGTCGTCGTGGGGCTGGATGCGTTCTTGAACATGAAGGTCGGCGCATGAGCGCGCGTCTGGGTGTCGCCGTCATGGCGGTGCTGCTCGTGCTGTACATCGTCATCGCCGGATACCGCGGCGTGCAGCTGATGTTCAGCGGTCACCCCCTGGGGGTCGCGATGGGCGCTGCGCTCGTCGTCGTTCCGCTCGTGGCGATGTGGGCGCTCGGGCGCGAGCTGTGGTTCGGTGTGCGCGCGCAGCAGCTCGGCACTCGCCTCGAGAAAGAAGACGCGCTGCCCGCCGAGCAGGTCGCCGTGCGTCCGAGCGGGCGGGTGCTGCGCGACGAAGCGGATGCCGTCTTCCCGGCCTACCGCGCCGACGTCGAGGCGCACCCCGACGACTGGCGAGCGTGGTACCGCCTCGGCCTCGCGTACGACGCGTCCGGCGACCGCAAGCGGGCGCGCGAGGCCGTGCGCAGCGCGGTGCGGCTCGAACGCCGAGCCTGATCACATCGCGGCCGGCACCGCTGCCGCGACCGCCTCTTCGACCGTCGTATGCCGGAAACGGAATCCGCTGCGCTCGAGCACATCGGGGACGACGTGCATGTCCGCCGTGAGCAAAGCGTCCGTGGCATCCGCGCCCAGGACGAGCTTGATGGCCGGAACAGGCGCGCGCAGCAGGTACGGCCGATTCATGCGCATCGCGAGGGCGAAGCCGAGGTCGTTCGCCGTGGCTCGCGTCGGCCCGGTCAGGTTCACCGGTCCCGTCGTGCCCGAATCGATCACGTGCCGGATCGCGCGCACCTCGTCATCGAGCGAGATCCACGGCCAGGCCTGCGTGCCGCGGCCGATCGGTCCGCTGATCCCGAGCTTCGTGAGCAGCAGGAGAGGCGCCAGCACGCCGCGCGCGTGCACGATGGGCGCGGTCCGCAGCGTCGTGACGCGCGCCTGCGCTCCGGCCGCACGCGCGGCGGACTCCCACTCGCCGCACAGGTCGGCCAGGAACGACTCACCGCGCGGCGCATCTTCGGTGAGCGCGACGCCGGGGGCGGAGCCGTACCAGCCGACGGCCGAGGCGGACACGAACGCGGGCGCGTCGGCGCCGAGGTCGCGAAGGGCGCGGGCCAGCGCGCGGGTCGGCGTGATCCGCGACCACAGCAGTGTGTTCTTATACCGCTTCGTCCACGGGAAGCGGCCGATGCTCGCCCCGTTGAGTCCGACGACGGCGTCGGCGCCCTCGAGCACGGCCGGATCGAGGGGCGTGGCATCCGTCAGCCATTCGATCTCGTCGGCCGCGCGAGGCGCCCGCCGCACGAGGCGGGTGACCTCCACGCCGTCGGCGCGCAGGCTGTCGACGAGGGCGGTGCCGATGAGCCCGGAAGAACCCGCGACGACGATGCGCCGCGGGTTCGTCGGAGAATCAGGCAAGCGTCGCCTCGAGGGTGATGTCGATCCCGGCGAGGGCCTGCGAGACGGGGCATCCCGTCTTCGCCTCTTCGGCGAGGCGCTCGAAGTCCTCGCTCGAAAGGCCGGGGACCACGGCGTTGACGTTGAGGTGGCTTCCCGTGATGCCCGTGCCCGGCTTGAACGTGACGGATGCCGTCGTGTCGACCGAGTCGGGAGGAGTGCCGTTGCCCGCCAGAGCGTGCGAGAGCGCCATGCTGAAGCACGACGCGTGCGCCGCCGCGATGAGCTCTTCGGGCGTCGTGACCGACGTCGAGCCTTCGCTGCGGGCCTTCCAGTTGATGTCGAAGGTGCCCAGGCCCGACGAGACGAAGGTGACTTCGCCGGATCCGTCGGTCAGACCGCCCCTCCATGCGGTGGTGGCTTCGCTCGTGACAGTCATCAGAACCTCCCATGGTCGGGGCCTCCGCGCTCCGGACGCCACGTCGCCAGCCTAACGACCCCCGCGCGGCGGCGCGACGGTGGGCGACAGCCCGCGGGCACCGTGGCGCGGGTATCGTGGCAGCCGTGACGACGGCGATCCCCACCCCCTACGAAGACCTGCTCCGCGACGTGCTCGACCACGGGACCCACAAGGACGACCGGACGGGCACGGGCACGACGAGCGTCTTCGGGCGTCAGCTGCGCTACGACCTCTCGCAGGGCTTCCCGCTCATCACGACCAAGCGCGTGCACTTCAAGTCGATCGCCTATGAGCTGCTGTGGTTCCTGCGCGGCGAGTCGAACGTCGGGTGGTTGCAGAGCAACGGCGTCACCATCTGGGACGAATGGGCGGATGCCGCGGGCGAACTCGGCCCCGTCTACGGTGTGCAGTGGCGGTCGTGGCCCACTCCCGACGGCGGTCAGATCGACCAGATCTCGGAGGTCATCGAGCAGATCCGCGCTGACCCGGACTCGCGGCGCCTCATCGTGTCGGCGTGGAATCCGGCCGACATCCCGGACATGGCGCTCGCACCGTGCCACGCGCTCTTCCAGTTCTACGTCGCCGACGGCAAGCTGTCGTGCCAGCTCTACCAGCGCAGCGCCGACATGTTCCTGGGGGTGCCGTTCAACATCGCGTCGTACGCGCTGCTGACGATCATGATCGCCCAGCAGACGGGGCTCGAACCCGGGGATTTCGTGTGGACGGGCGGTGACTGCCACATCTACGACAACCACCTCGAGCAGGTGCGCGAACAGCTCAGCCGCGACCCGTACCCGCTTCCGGCACTGCGCCTCACGCGCACACCGGAGTCGATCTTCGACTACACGTACGAGGACTTCGCCGTCGAGGACTACCGGCACCACCCGGCCATCCGCGCCGCGGTGGCGGTATGACCGCGCGCGTCGGACTCGTCTGGGCCGAGGCGGCCGACCGCGTGATCGGCGCCGACGGCGGCATGCCGTGGCACGTGCCCGAGGACCTCGCGCATTTCAAGGCGGTCACGATGGGATCGCCCGTCGTCATGGGCCGGCGCACGTGGGAGTCGTTTCCTGACCGGTTCCGGCCGCTGCCGGGTCGTCGCAACATCGTCGTGACCGGCAACGGGCAGTGGCGGGCCGACGGCGCCGAGCGGGCGGCATCCCTCGACGAGGCCCTCGCGCTCGCGGGGCCGGAACGCGCGTGGGTGATCGGCGGGGGAGCGCTCTTTCGCGAAGCCATCGCGCGGGCGGATCTGCTCGAGGTCACCGAGCTCGACCTCGAGGTCGACGGCGACACGTTCGCGCCGGACCGCGAGGGGTGGCGGGTCGTCGACGTCGAGCCGGCCGAGGGATGGCGCACCTCGCGCACCGGTATCCGGTTCCGCTTCCTGAAGCTGGAGCCGCGCTCGTAGGCTGTCGGCATGACGATCGCCCTCATCACCGGAGCGAGCTCGGGTCTCGGCGCCGAATACGCGCGTCAGCTGGCCGCCCGCGGTGCGGACCTCGTGCTCGTCGCACGGGACCGCGACGCGCTCGAGGCGCTCGCGGCCGAACAGCGGCGCGTCAACGGCGTCGGGGTGGAAGTGCTCGTCGCAGACCTGCTCGAGCCTCGCCAGCGTGAGAAGGTCGAGGCGCGGCTGCTCGATGCGACCAGGCCCGTCCATCTGCTCGTCAACAACGCGGGATACGGCCTGCCGCTCGCCTTCGAGCGCAACGACATCGACGACGAGGCCCGACACCTCGAGTTGCACGTCGAGGTGCCGATGCGGCTGATGCACGCGGCACTGGGGCCGATGCTGGCGCGGGGGAGCGGGCGCATCATCAACATCGCGTCGGTCGCGGCGTTCATCCCGCGTTCGACGTACGGTGCGGTGAAGGGCTGGGTCGTGAGCTTCAGCCGCTGGGCGAACGGCGTCTACGCGCCTCGCGGTGTGACCGTGACGGCGGTCTGCCCCGGGTTCACCCACACGAACTTCCACGAGCGCGCGGGCCTGCCGCCGGGGCAGGAGGGCGTGCCGGGCTGGATGTGGCTCGATGCGCGGCAGGTCGTCGCGGCCTCGCTGCGCGACGCGGCGCGCGGCAAGGCCGTGTCGGTGCCTTCACTGAAGTACAAGCTGCTCGTCGCGCTGACGCGGTTCGTGCCGGCACCGCTCGCCGCCAGGGCCGGCAGCACGGGGCGCTGACAAGGCAGTGCGTCGCCGGGCGGCTCGTGCTCCCGCTAGCCTGAATGCATGACGCACTCCGGCAATCCCTTCGGTCAGGTGCTCGTCGCGCTCGTCACTCCCATGACGGCCGACGGCGAAGTCGACTGGCCCGCCGTCGAGAAGCACATCGACGACGTCATCACCGCCGGCGCCGACGGGATCGTCGTCACCGGCACGACGGGCGAGACCTCGACCCTCACCGACGTCGAGAAGATCCGCCTCGTCGAGGTCGGCAAGGACGTCTCCGCCGGCCGCGCCAAGATCATCACGGGCGGCGGCTCGAACGAGACGGCCCATGCGATCGAGCTGTACAAGGCGAGCGAGCGCGCGGGCGCCGACGGCATCATGATCGTCACGCCGTACTACAACAAGCCCACCCAGGCGGGCATCCTGACGCACTTCCGCCTCGTCGCCGACGCGACCGATCTGCCGGTCATCCTCTACGACATCCCCGGGCGCACGGGGGTTCCGATCAAGTACGAGACCATCCTGCGCCTGGCCAAGCACCCCAACATCCTCGCGATCAAAGACGCCAAGGGCGACTTCAGCGAGGTGAGCCGCGTGCTCAACCAGACCGACCTGATGTACTTCTCGGGCGATGACGCCAACGTGCTGCCGCACCTGGCGATCGGTGCGGCGGGCCTCATCGGTGTGACGGCCAACGTCGCGGCAGCGCCGTACCGCGTCATCATCGACGCCGTCAACGCGGGGGACCTGCACAAGGCGACGGCGGCGCACAAGCAGCTCGAGCCGCTCGTGCGCGCCGTCATGACGCACGTGCCGGGCACCGTCGCGGCGAAGTACATCCTGCACGGGCTCGGTCGCATCTCGAGTCCGCGCGTCCGGCTCCCGCTCGTGGGGCCCGAGGAGTGGGAGGCCGCCAAGATCGAAGACGAGCTCGCGCTCGTGTCCGATGTGCCCGGCACCGACTTCTCGAACTTCCGTCCCGACCGCAACGCCGCCGCCGGCGGCGCGCTGCCGAAGGTGTCCGGAACGACCAGATGATTCCGCCGCGACGGCGGTGACAGACACATTCCCGGATGCCGCGGCATCCGGCTCGTCGGCCTGAAGAGGTCGTCGACAACCGAGGAGGCACACCATGCCCAACAGTCCGTTCGACCCGCCCACTCTCGAGAAGGGGACCCTGCGGATCACGCCGATCGGCGGCCTCGGCGAGGTGGGCCGCAACATGACGGTCTTCGAATACGAGGGCAAGCTCCTCATCGTCGACTGCGGAGTGCTGTTCCCCGAAGAGCACCAGCCGGGCGTCGACCTGATCCTGCCCGACTTCGAGCCGATCAAGGATCGACTCGACGACGTCGTGGGGGTCGTGCTCACGCACGGTCACGAGGACCACATCGGCGCCGTGCCGTACCTGCTGCGCCTCAAGCGCGACATCCCCCTGATCGGATCGGGGCTCACGCTCGCCCTCACCGAGGCGAAGCTCAAAGAGCACCGGATCAAGCCCTTCACCCTCACGGTGAAAGAGGGCGAGCGCGAGCAGCTCGGACCGTTCGACCTCGAGTTCGTCGCGGTGAACCACTCGATCCCCGACGCTCTCGCCGTCGCGATCCGCACCCCCGCGGGGATGGCGCTGGCGACCGGCGACTTCAAGATGGACCAGCTGCCGCTCGATGGCCGGCTGACCGACCTGCGGGCCTTCTCGCGGCTCGGCGAAGAGGGCATCGACCTGTTCCTCGTCGACTCGACGAACGCCGATGTGCCGGGCTTCACTCCGCTCGAGCGTGAGATCGGACCGGTCCTCGATCAGGTCATCGGCCGTGCCCCGCGACGCGTCGTCGTCGCGAGCTTCTCCAGCCACATCCACCGTGTGCAGCAGGTTCTGGATGCCGCGGCGGCGCACGGTCGCCGCGTGGCACTTCTGGGTCGCAGCATGGTGCGCAACATGACGATCGCCGAAGACCTCGGCTACCTCAAGGTGCCCGAGGGCGTGCTGATCGACTACAAGAAGGCGCGCCACCTGCCCGACAACGAGATCGTGTACATGTCGACGGGGTCGCAGGGCGAGCCGATGGCCGTGCTCAGCCGCATGGCGAACCTCGATCACGAGATCGAGCCGGGCGAGGGCGACACCGTCATCCTCGCCTCGAGCCTCATTCCGGGAAACGAGAACGCGATCTACCGCGTCATCGACGGGCTGACCAAGCTCGGCGCCAACGTCGTGCACAAGGGCAATGCCAAAGTGCACGTGTCCGGTCACGCCGCCGCCGGCGAGCTGCTGTACTGCTACAACATCCTCAAGCCCCGCAACGTCCTGCCCGTGCACGGCGAGTACCGCCACCTCATGGCCAACGCCCGCCTGGCGCAGGAGACGGGGATCGCCCCCGAGCGCACGATCATCGCCGAGAACGGCACCGTGATGGATCTGCGCGACGGTGACGTCGAGGTCGTCGGCCAGCTCGATCTCGGCTTCGTCTACGTCGACGGCTCGAGCGTCGGCGAGATCACCGACGCCGACCTCAAGGACCGCCGCATCCTGGGTGAAGAGGGCTTCATCTCGGTCATCGTCGTCGTCGACGCCACGACGGGCAAGGTCATCTCGGGACCCGACATCCACGCCCGCGGCTTCGCCGAGGACGACGCCGTGTTCGACAGCGTCAAGCCCAAGATCGCGGCAGCGCTCGCCGAGGCGGCGCAGTCGGGCGTGCGCGATCAGCACGCGCTCGCGCAGGTCGTGCGCCGCACGATCGGGCGCTGGGTGAACCAGTCGCTGCGCCGCCGACCGATGATCGTTCCGCTCGTCATCGAGGCGTGAGGATGCCGCGCGCCCGGCGCGTCGTCGGCTGATTCGCGGCTCCCCGACCGTCCCGAAGGGTCGCGTCGCTCCCGGAATTGTCCGAGGCGGCGCGTACCGTGGGGGAATGGCCAGGAGCTCAAGCCCGACCAAGAATGGTCGTGCGCCCGCACGCGGATCGTCGTCGCGCGCCCGCAAACCCGAGCCGGCGCCCAAGCGATACGTCGGCGACGACGAACGACCGTCCGGATTCGTCCGCGCCTGGCTCGCCGTCGCTCACGCGACGGGCGGGCTGTTCCGCACGTTCGGACCCGAGACGCTCGAGAAGGACCAGCGCCGCGACGGCTTCCCGTTCCTGCTCGTGCTGCTCGCCGTCGCCGGTGCCGTCAACGAGTGGTTCTTCATCGGCAGCGACGTCGCCGCGACGATCAGCGCCTACAGCGTGGGCGGACTGCTCGGCCGCGAGGCGTTCGTGCTGCCCGTCCTGCTTCTCGTGCTCGCCGGCTGGCTCTTCCGGCACCCGTCTTCCGTCCATGACAACGGCCGCATCGGGATCGGCTTCGGCCTGCTCGTATGGACCGTCGCGGGCTTCTGCCACGTCGCGGGAGGCCGCCCGCAGCCGAACTCCGGACTGCCCGCTCTCAGCGAAGCGGGAGGCCTGTTCGGCTGGATGATCGGCGAGCCCGTCGCGATGCTGCTGACCGACGTCGGCGCGTACATCGTGCTGTCGCTGCTGGCCGTGCTGAGCATCCTGATCATCACCAAGACGCCGCCGAACCGGATCGGCCACCGCCTGGGCGAGCTCTACGCCTGGATGTTCGGCGCCGAACCGCGTGCCCCCAAGTCCGCCGTCGAGTTCACCGAGACCCCCGAGGGCGACGGGGAAGATTCGGCACTGCCGTGGTGGCGTCGCAACAAGACCGGTCGCGAGAAGGACCCCGAAGACGGGCTCGGGTCGCAGGATCTCACCGAGCTGCTGCCGGTCGGATCGCCCCAGGGCGGGTTCGAGCAGGCCATCGCACCGCCCTCGCCGCCGCCGCCGGTGCCGACGACCGACGCCCTCACCGAGGTCATCGACCCTGCCGTGCTGTCGGCGGCGAAGGCTGCGAAGCGCTCGGGCACGGGCCTGCGCGACGACGACACGCACGACCAGGCCGACGACGGCATGCTGCCGGGACTCGACGGCGTGGGCACGGACGGCCCGCAGTCCTCGGCCGACTACCGGCTGCCCTCGGTCGATGCGCTGGCGGCGGGAACGCCGCACAAGGCGCGGTCCGAGGCCAACGACACCGTCGTGCGTGCCATCACGAACGTCTTCGAGCAGTTCTCCGTCGACGCCAAGGTCACGGGTTTCTCCCGCGGGCCGACGGTCACGCAGTACGAGATCGAGGTCGGTCCCGGCGTCAAGGTCGAGCGCATCACGGCGCTCACCAACAACATCGCCTACGCGGTCGCCTCGAACGAGGTGCGCATCCTCGCGCCGATCCCCGGCAAGAGCGCGATCGGCGTCGAGATCCCCAACGCCGACCGCGAGATCGTGACGCTCGGCGACGTCCTGCGCTCGCAGAACGCCGTGCGATCGACGCACCCCATGACGATCGGCGTCGGAAAGGACGTCGGCGGCGGTTACGTCGTGGCGAACCTCGCGAAGATGCCCCACCTGCTGGTCGCGGGCTCGACCGGGTCGGGCAAGTCGAGCTTCGTGAACTCGATGATCACGAGTCTGCTCATGTGCGCCAAGCCGACCGACGTGCGCATGGTGCTGATCGACCCGAAGCGGGTCGAGCTGACCTCGTACGCCGGTGTACCGCATCTCATCACCCCGATCATCACGAACCCCAAGAAGGCCGCAGAGGCGCTGCAGTGGGTCGTGAAAGAGATGGACATGCGCTACGACGACCTCGCGTCGTTCGGCTTCCGCCACATCGACGACTTCAACAAGGCGGTCGTCGCCGACGAGATCCAGCTGCCCGCGGGCAGCGAGCGCGTGCTCAAGCCGTACCCGTACCTGCTCGTCGTCGTCGACGAGCTCGCAGACCTCATGATGGTGGCTCCCCGCGACGTCGAGGACTCGATCGTCCGCATCACGCAGCTCGCCCGAGCGAGCGGCATCCACCTGGTCCTCGCGACGCAACGGCCTTCGGTCGACGTCGTGACGGGGCTCATCAAGGCGAACGTCCCCTCCCGTCTCGCCTTCGCCGTCACGAGCGTCACGGATTCGCGCGTCATCCTCGACCAGCCCGGTGCCGATCGGCTCATCGGGCAGGGCGACGGGCTCTTCCTGCCGATGGGCACGTCGAAGGCTCTGCGTGTGCAGGGCGCGTGGGTGAGCGAAGCCGAGATCGAGAAGGTCGTCAAGCACGTCACGAACCAGGCGCGACCCGAGTACCGCTCCGATGTCGCGGCCGTCGTCGAGAAGAAAGAGATCGATGCCGACATCGGCGACGACCTCGAGCTGCTCCTGGCGGCGGCCGAGCTCATCGTCTCGACGCAGTTCGGCTCGACCTCGATGCTGCAGCGCAAGCTGCGGGTCGGCTTCGCGAAGGCCGGGCGACTCATGGATCTGCTCGAATCGCGCGAGATCGTCGGCCCCTCCGAGGGGTCCAAGGCCCGCGACGTGCTCGTCACGAACGAGCAGCTGCCGGGCGTGCTCGCACGGCTTCGCGGTGACGACGTGCCCGAACCGGCGGCATCCGATCCTTACGGGCCCGACGCGGCAGAGACCCAGTTCGACGGCTACGAGGTCGTCGAGAGTGACGAGGGCTCCGAAGACGCGTGGGGACTCACGGGGCGCGATTGACCTCGCGGCGCGGCCGGTAGGCTCGGCGCATGGCGATCCCGAGGCAACTGCCCAACGCGATCACGATCGTGCGGATCCTGTGCGCTCCGGTCTTCCTGTGGATGCTGCTGGCCGACGGGGGCGCCGACGGCGCACTCCGGTGGTGGGCTGCCGCGCTGTTCATCGTCGCGATCGCGACCGACGGGATCGACGGGTATCTCGCACGCAAGCACGACATCGTCTCGGATCTCGGCAAGCTGCTCGACCCCATCGCCGACAAGGTGCTCACGGGACTGGCGTTCGTCGGGCTGTCGATCCTCGGTGAGCTTCCGTGGTGGATCACGATCGTCGTGCTCGTGCGCGAGGTCGGGATCACGGTCTATCGCTTCGCCGTCGTCAGCGACCACGTGCTCGCGGCCGCCTGGATGGGCAAGCTGAAGACGGTCGCTCAAGCCGTGGCGCTCTCGCTCGCGCTGCTGCCGCTGTGGACGCTCGTGGGGGAGTGGATCTTCTGGGTCAACGGCGTCACGATGGCGATCGCGGTCGCGCTGACGATCGCGAGCGGGATCGACTACATCGTGTCCGAAGTGCGCGGCGCACGCGCGCGACGGCGATGACGGATGCCGCTGCGCCTGCGATCCTGCGACGGCTCGCCGCCCGCGGCTGGACGATCGCCGTGGCGGAGTCGCTGACGGGCGGGCTGGTCGCGTCGGCGCTGATCGACGTTCCGGGAGCGTCGGCGTCGATGCGCGGCGGCGTCGTCGCGTACGCGACCGACGTCAAGCGGGATGTGCTCGGTGTCGACGGCGACCTCCTGGCATCGCGCGGCGCCGTGGATCCGGCCGTCGCCCAGCAGATGGCCGAGGGGGCGCGTCGTCTGCTGGACGCGGATGTCGGCGTCGCGACCACGGGTGTCGCCGGCCCCGAGCCGCAGGACGGCCAGCCGGTCGGCACGGTGTGCATCTCGGTCGTCACGCCGGCCGGCAGCACGGCGGTGCGGACGCACGTGCCCGGTGACCGCGCGGAGATCCGCGCCGCAGCCGTCCGCAAGGCGCTCGCGACCTGTCTGCAGGAGCTGTGACCGCCTCGTCGAGGCTCTTCGTTGTACGGCGATTCCCACCCATTCCACAGCCCGCGGGATTAGATTGGAAACAGCCGATGTTGTACCGTTGTCCACCCGGACATCGGACGGAATGCGAAAGGGAGGGGGCCTGAAAATGATCCTGGTTCGCCAAGAGATCGGCGAAGTCCTGCGTGACTTCCGCCAGCAGAAGGGCCGCACCCTCCGTCAGGTTGCCGGTCGCGCGAGCGTTGCGCTCGGCTACCTCAGCGAGGTCGAGCGAGGCCAGAAGGAAGCATCGAGCGAGATCCTCGCCTCGGTCGCCGAGGCACTGGACGTGCCCATCTCGACCATCATGCGCGAGGTCGGCGATCGCATCTCAGTCCTCGAGGGACTGCACGGCTTCCCCGACGTCGTTCCCGACGATCTCGTCGCCGAGGTCGGCCCCGAGCTCTCGCTGCGCTGACGCGCGGGATCGACCGCGCTCGTGCGACGCAGTGAGTTCTTGCGCGCCGTCGCCGACGAGTTCGGCGCGCGCGGTGAGTCGCTGCTCTCCGACCTGTCGCTCGGCGGAGTGGGCGGGCGCACCGGCACTGATGCGCTCGCGGCCGGCGTGCCGCCGAAGGACATCTGGCTCGCCTTGTGCGCCGAGATGGACGTTCCCCTCGAACGGCGCCATGGCGTGGGGCGGCTGGAGCCGAAGCGCCACTGAGCGCACCGGCGTGTCGTCGAAGATTCGTTCGATGTCGACGTAGGCTCCTCCACAGCGGGTGTCGAGGGCGTGTCTTCCACGGAACGCCGAGAGCCCCGGCCGATGTCGGAGCCCCTGCCTACCGTGGAACACGTCGAACGACACCACACGCCTTGCCGCAGTTCTCGAGCCTCCCGGTTCGGGGCGCGGCAGCCTACAGGCGACGGACCTCCGGAGACGGACAGAGCACAAGGAGCACGCCATGCCATCACCCGCTGACCGCGAGAAGGCCCTCGAATCGGCCCTCGCCCAGATCGACCGACAGTTCGGGAAGGGCTCGGTCATGCGCCTGGGCAGCGACGAGCGCGCGCCCGTCGAGGTCGTCTCGACCGGCTCCATCGCGCTCGATGTCGCGCTCGGTATCGGCGGTCTGCCCCGTGGGCGCATCATCGAAATCTACGGCCCGGAGTCGTCGGGAAAGACGACGCTCACCCTGCACGCGATCGCCAACGCGCAGCGCGCGGGCGGAATCGCCGCGTTCATCGATGCCGAGCATGCGCTCGACCCCGATTACGCGCAGAAGCTCGGCGTCGACATCGATGCCCTCCTCGTGTCGCAGCCCGACACGGGCGAGCAGGCGCTCGAGATCGCCGACATGCTCGTGCGATCCGGTGCGATCGACCTCGTCGTGATCGACTCGGTGGCCGCCCTCGTGCCGAAGGCCGAGATCGAGGGCGACATGGGCGACTCGCACGTCGGTCTGCAGGCGCGCCTCATGTCGCAGGCCCTGCGCAAGCTGACGGGTGGTCTCAACCAGACCAACACGACGATGATCTTCATCAACCAGCTGCGCGAGAAGATCGGTGTCTTCTTCGGTTCGCCCGAGACGACCGCGGGCGGCAAGGCGCTCAAGTTCTACGCGTCGGTGCGTCTCGACATCCGCCGGATCGAGACCCTGAAAGACGGCACCGATGCGGTCGGAAACCGCACGCGCGTCAAGGTCGTCAAGAACAAGATGGCCCCGCCGTTCAAGCAGGCGGAGTTCGACATCCTCTATGGCGTCGGAATCTCGCGCGAAGGAAGCCTCATCGACTTCGGTGTCGAGCACGCCATCGTCAAGAAGTCCGGCGCCTGGTACACCTACGACGGCGAGCAGCTGGGGCAGGGCAAAGAGAACGCCCGCAACTTCCTTCTCAAGAACCCCGACATGGCAGCCGACATCGAATCGAAGATCAAGGCGAAGCTCGGCATCGGCCAGCCCAAATCCGTCGATGCGGCGGCCGCTGACGAACTGGCCGCGCGGCGACCGGCCTGATGCCTCGACGAAGCTCGGCAACCGTGCCTCGGCGCAGCTCGGCAACCATGCCTCGGCGTAGCTCGGCAACCATGCCTCGACGTCGGTCGACAACCAGGCTGAGCGATGAGTGACGGGGGCGAGCGGGATGCGCTCGCCCCCGTCATCCCGCTGTTCGGTCGTGACACGGCACGGCCGAACACGGTGCGGGCGGCGCCGGAACAGCCGGCGCCGCCGCCTTCGGTCGAGACGGTGACAGATGAGCCGGCGTGGCATGCCACGTGGGTCGAGCCGAACCCGCACGACAGCGGCGATGACGAGGGCGACGACGCGTCGGCCGCGGCCGACGCCGCAGAGAAGGTGCTGCTCAAGAAGCTGCGCACCCGCTCGCTGTCGGTGCGCGAAGCACGCGCTGTCGTCGTGGCGCAGGATCTCGATGCGGCCGCCGTCGATCGCCTGCTGGAGCTTTTCCTTCGCCGCGGCTACCTCGACGATGCCGCGCTGGCTGATCAGCTCGTGTACACGGCTGTCGAGCGCAAGGGGCAGGGACGACACGTCATCGCCCAGACCCTTGCCAAGCGCGGCATTCCCCGCGACATCGCCGACGTCGCGATCGCCTCGCTTCCCGACGACGACGCCGAGCGCGCACTCGAGTTCGCCCGCGGCAAGGCCAGGAGCCTCGCCTCACTCGATCGCGACACCGCCGTGCGGCGGCTCATGGGGCAGTTGGCGCGCAGGGGATACTCCGGCAGCACCGCGCTGAGCGCGGCGAAGCAGGCCCTCGATGAGACCGGCTCGGCATCGGGCGTGCGGTTCCGCTGACGCTGAGCGTCCCGGCGGCGCCACGCGCCGCGCCGGATCGTAGAATGGGCGGATCATGACGACCCCCTCCACCACCCCGACGCTCATCGCGCCGTCCGACGCCGCGCGCGCGGCCGACGGCGGCGCCCGCACCTACGAAGTGCGCACCTTCGGCTGCCAGATGAACGTGCACGACTCCGAGCGGCTCTCGGGGTCGCTCGAGAGCGCCGGCTACGTCCGTGCCGAGTCGGGTGCCGAGGCCGACGTCATCGTCATCAACACGTGCGCCGTGCGCGACAACGCCGCGGGCAAGCTCTACGGCACGCTGGGACACCTGAAGTCCCGCAAGGACAAGCACGAGGGCATGCAGATCGCCGTCGGCGGGTGTCTCGCGCAGATGGACAAGGACGCCGTGCTGCAGAAGGCGCCGTGGGTCGACGTCGTCTTCGGCACGCACAACATGGGTTCGCTGCCGGGCATGCTCGAGCGCGCACGCCACAACGGTGAGGCCGAGCTGGAGATCCTCGAGGCCCTCGAGGTGTTCCCGTCGACGCTGCCCACCAAGCGCGACAGCGTCTACAGCGGCTGGGTGTCGATCTCGGTCGGCTGCAACAACACCTGCACGTTCTGCATCGTGCCGAGCCTGCGCGGCAAAGAGAAGGACCGCCGCCCGGGCGACATCCTGGGTGAGATCCGACTGCTCGTCGACGACGGAGCGATGGAGGTGACCCTCCTGGGACAGAACGTCAATTCGTACGGCGTCGAGTTCGGCGACCGTCAGGCCTTCGGCAAACTGCTGCGCGCGGCGGGGGAGATCCCCGGCCTCGAGCGCATCCGGTTCACCAGCCCGCACCCGGCCGCCTTCACCGACGACGTCATCGACGCCATGGCCGAGACGCCCGCCGTCATGCCGCAGCTGCACATGCCGCTGCAGTCCGGCAGCGACCGCATCCTCAAAGCGATGCGTCGGTCGTACCGCAGTGCCCGGTTCCTCGGCATCCTCGACCGCGTGCGCGCCAAGATTCCGGACGCCGCGATCTCGACCGACATCATCGTGGGCTTTCCCGGCGAGACCGACGAGGACTTCGAAGAGACGATGCGCGTCGTCGAGCAGGCGCGCTTCGCGAGCGCGTTCACCTTCCAGTACTCGATCCGTGAGGGCACGCCCGCAGCGACCATGCCCGACCAAGTGCCCAAGGCCGTCGTCCAAGAGCGTTACGAGCGGCTCGCCGCGCTGCAGGACCGTATCTCGCACGAAGAGAACGAGAAGCAGCTGGGTCGTGAGCTCCAGGTGCTCGTCTCGACGGGCGAGGGCAAGAAGGACGCCGCGACGCACCGGCTCACGGGCCGCGCCGAAGACAACCGGCTCGTGCACTTCGAGGTTCCGGACGGGTCGGAGACGCCGCGTCCGGGCGACGTCGTCTCGGTCGTCGTGACGCACGCCGCCCCGTTTCACCTGCTCGCGGACTCGCCCGACGGCGCGCCCCTGCGTATCCGGCGCACCCGCTCGGGCGATGCGTGGGACCGCGCCCAGGCCGACTCGTGCGGCGTGCCCGCCCCCGCGGGTGCCGGTGGAGCTCCGCGCCCCGTCGCGCTCGGGCTGCCCACCCTGCGACCCGCGTAGGACCGTGCGTTCGCCCGCCCAGGCCCGGCACGCTCGCTCTCGCGCCCGGCACCCGCACCCCGCCGGTGGCCGGGCGCCCGGCCAGGCCGTACCCCGCGCGCGGGCACGTTCGCTGAGCGCGCGCGGGACGGAAGCGACCCCGAATGCCTGAAACGACCGCGCGGCTGTGGGCTGTCGTCGGGGCGACCGGAACCGGAAAGACGGCGCTCTCGCTCTCGCTGGCAGAGGAGCGCGCCGAGCAAGGCCGTTCCGCCGAGATCGTCAACGCCGACGCGATGCAGCTCTACCGCGGGATGGACGTCGGAACCGCCAAGCTGCCCGCGGCAGAGCGGCGCGGCATCCCGCATCATCTGCTCGACGTGCTCGAGGTCACCGACGAAGCGGCGGTGGCCTGGTATCAGGAAGCCGCGCGCGCAGCGATCACGGCGATCCACGCACGCGGGGCCGATGCGATCCTCGTGGGCGGCTCGGGGCTGTATGTCTCCAGCGTGCTGTACGACTTCCGGTTTCCGCCGCGCGATGCCGCCGTGCGGGCCCGACTCGAGGCCGAGCTCGACGATCACGGACCGGGAGTGCTGTTCGCACGGCTGCGCGAGGCCGACCCCGCGACCGCTGCGAAGGTCGACCCGCGCAACGGCCGACGCGTCGTGCGCGCCCTCGAGGTGCTCGAGCAGGGGGAGCGCACGCACGGCGCCGCGCTTCCCGACGCGCCCGTGCTGTGGCATCCGCACACGCGGGTGATCGGCGTCGGGGTGCCGCGTGAGCTGCTCGTCGCACGTCTGGATGCCCGCGTCGAGGGCATGTGGCGCGACGGACTCCTCGACGAGGTGCGGATGCTGCGCGACCAGGGCCTCGAGCAGGGCGTCACGGCCCGTCGGGCGATCGGTTACGCGCAGGCGCTGTCCGAGCTGGCCGGGGATCTGACGCGCGAAGAGGCGATCGCGCAGACGCAGGCGCTCACGCGGCGCTACGCCCGCCGCCAGGTCTCGTGGTTCCGGCGCTACGACGACGTCACCTGGGTCGAGCCCGGCGTTCCCGCCGCCGGCGTGGCCGTGCGCCGCTAGGCTGAACCGGTGCCCCAGACGATCGCCTTCACGAAGGGCCACGGCACGGGGAACGACTTCGTCGTGATCCCCGACCCGGACGGTGCCCTCGACCTCTCGGACGACCAGATCGCCGTGCTCTGCGACCGACGCTTCGGCATCGGCGCCGACGGGATCCTGCGTGTCGTGCGCACGGATGCGATCGACGAGGGCGTCGAGGCGGCCGCATCCGGGGTCACCTGGTTCATGGACTACCGCAACGCCGACGGTTCGAAGGCCGAGATGTGCGGCAACGGGGTGCGCGTGTTCGCGCGGTACCTCACCGAGGTCGGCTGGGCGGATGCCGCTGACCCGCTGCCGGTCGCAACGCGCGCGGGCACCAAGACCGTCACCCGCAGCGATCGCGGCTTCGAGGTGGATCTCGGCACCTGGCGCGTCGAACCCGACGTGCTCGTGCGAGCGCGCGGAGTGGGCGCGCCGCGCCCGGGGATGGGCATCGACGTCGGCAATCCGCACGTCGTCGTCGCGCTGCCCGACACCGAGGAGCTCGACGCCCTCGATCTCACGGCGCGCCCGCAGCTGAACCCCGAGCCGCCGGCGGGCGCGAACATCGAGTTCGTCGTGCCGAGCGACCCGCTCGTGCACGATGGCGTCGGCTCGATCCGCATGCGCGTGTTCGAGCGCGGTGTCGGCGAGACGCTCAGCTGCGGCACGGGGGTCGCGGCCTCGGCCCTCGCGGTGCGCGAATGGGCGGGACCGACGGCGCCCGACCAGTGGACGGTCGACGTGCCCGGTGGCCGTCTCGGCGTGCGGATGAGCGCCGGCCGGGTCTATCTCGCGGGTCCCGCGACGCTCGTCTACTCGGGCGAGGTGACGCTGGCCTGAGCCTGCTCAGGGCAGCGTGATGGGCTCGCTCGGCGGCATCCCGTGCCGGCGCACCCGGAGGACGCGGAACCCGCGTCCCGTCGCGGCACGATGCACGCTGTAGCCCGGCGCGAACGTCGCCGCGAGCCAGCGCTGCAGCGAGTCCGAGCCGAGGTTGCGCTGCACGACCAGCCACGCGTCCGAGCGATCGTCCAGCCGGGGGATCCACCGCTCGAGCAGTCCGTGCAGTTCGCTCTTGCCGACGCGGATGGGCGGGTTGGAGCGGATCGTGCGGAAGACGACATCGTCGGGAACATCTTCGGGGCGCACGGCGTTGACGTTCTCGAGCCCGAGCGACTGGGCGTTTCGTCGCACGAGATCGAGGGCGCGCTCGTTCACATCGACGGCCCACACGGTCGCGTGCGGCGATTCCAGCGCGAGGCTCAGCGCGATCGGCCCCCACCCGCATCCGAGATCCAGCAGCTGGCCGCCCGGCGGCGCGGCAGGACTGTTCGCCAGAAGGACGCTCGTTCCCGCATCGACGTGCGCGGGGCTGAACACTCCGCCGGCCGTCGTGACCTCGACCTCCCTGCCCGCGAGGGTGGCGCGGATCCGACGCAGGTTCTCGGGACTTGCGGGGGTGGCGCTGAAGTAATGCTCGCTCCCCATGAGTGACGAGCGTAGCGGAGGTGGCCTCACAGGGGGGAGGCTAGAATCCTCGGGCGATCGCCCGCCGTGCATGACGAATCACATGCCGCCCCTTCCGGGCGGCATCCGAAAGGAACACATGACCGATACGACGACACCCGGCAGCACCGACGAGACGCCGCTCGAAGAGATCGACGCGGTGGATCGCGTGCTGGCGCGCGCCGATGCGCGGTCGGGGGTTCGCGTGTTCGGTTCCGCGCAGGCGCTGCAAGATGACACGACCGTCGCCCGGACCGACGCCGACGGCGAGCAGTGGGACCGTGAGGAGCGCGCAGCGCTGCGCCGCGTTCCGGGCCTGTCGACCGAACTCGACGACGTCACCGAGGTCGAGTACCGGCAGCTGCGTCTCGAGAACGTCGTACTCGTGGGCGTGCACCCGCAGGGAGAGCAGGCGGATGCCGAGAACTCGCTGCGCGAGCTCGCTGCGCTCGCCGAGACCGCCGGTGCCGTCGTCCTCGACGCGGTCATGCAGCGCCGACCCCATCCCGACCCCGCGACCTATGTCGGACGCGGCAAGGCCGAAGAGCTGCGTGACATCGTCGCCGCCGTCGGCGCGGACACGGTCATCGCCGACACCGAGCTCGCGCCCAGCCAGCGCCGTGCGCTCGAGGACGTCGTCAAGGTCAAGGTGATCGACCGCACGACGGTGATCCTCGACATCTTCAGCCAGCACGCCAAGAGCCGTGAGGGCAAGGCCCAGGTCGAACTGGCTCAGCTCGAGTACCTGTTGCCGCGACTGCGCGGCTGGGGCGACTCGATGAGCCGTCAGGCCGGTGGGCAGGTCGGCGCGGGCGGGGCCGGCATGGGCTCACGCGGTCCGGGCGAGACCAAGATCGAGCTCGACCGGCGTCGCATCCGAACCCGCATGGCGCAGCTGCGCCGCCAGATCCGCGACTTCGCTCCCGCGCGCGATGCCAAGCGCGCCGAGCGCAAGCGCAACACGATTCCCGCCGTCGCGATCGCCGGCTACACGAACGCGGGCAAGTCGAGCCTGCTCAACCGGCTGACGCGCGCCGGCGTACTCGTCGAGAACGCGCTGTTCGCGACGCTGGACACGTCGGTGCGACGTTCGCAGACCTCGGACGGACGCGTCTACACGCTCACCGACACCGTCGGGTTCGTGCGCAACCTGCCGCACCAGCTCGTCGAGGCGTTCCGTTCGACGCTCGAAGAGGTCGGCGAAGCGGATGTGCTGCTGCACGTCGTGGACGCCTCGCACCCCGATCCCGCCGCGCAGCTCGCGACCGTCCGCGACGTGATCGGCGACGTGGGGGCGCGCGAGACGCGTGAGATCGTGGTGTTCAACAAGGCCGACCTCGTCGACGACGACAGCCGTCTCGTGCTGCGCGGCCTCGAGCCGAATGCGCACTTCGTCTCGTCCCGCACGGGCGAGGGCCTCGAAGAGCTGCGCGCCGTGATCGAAGAGGCGCTGCCTCTGCCCGCCGTCGAAGTGCGCGCGATCGTGCCCTACGACCGCGGCGACCTCATCTCGGCCGCCCACGAGACGGGGATCATCCTCGACCAGGAGCACCGTGGCGAGGGGACCTATCTGCACGCGCACGTGAACGAGCGCCTCGCCGCCGAACTCGCGGTCTTCCCCGCCTGAGCGGCGCCGTCAGTCGCCCGTCGCGAGTGTGACGGGCGGCACATCCGGCGGCGTGAAGCCGAACACGGCGCCCAGGAACGCCAGTTCGGTCTCGAGCGCGTGCACGACCGTCTCGGCCTTGCGGAAACCGTGGCCCTCGCCCTCGTAGAGCACATACGCGTGCGGCACGCCGTGCGCCGCGAGAGCGTCGCGCACCGCTTCGGACTGCGCCGGCGGCACGACCCGGTCATCGGCGCCCTGCAGCAGCAGCAGCGGCACACGGAACAGTGCGGGACGGCTGAGCGGCGATCGCTCGATGTAGACGTCTTCGGCCTCGGGCAGGGGGCCGATGAGCCCGTCGAGATAGCGTGCCTCGAAGTCGTGCGTGTCGGCCGCGAGGGAACGCGCATCTCCCACGCCGTAGCGTGAGATCCCCGCCGAGAACGCGTCGGTGCGCGTGACGGCGGCGAGCACCGTCCACCCGCCGGCCGATCCTCCCGCGATCGCGATGCGCGCGGAGTCGGCGACACCGGATGCTGCCAACCCGGCGGCCGCCGCCGCGACATCATCGACGTCGACGACGCCCCACTGTCCGCGCAGCCGTTCACGGTAGGCGCGCCCGTATCCCGTGGAGCCACCGTAGTTCACGTCGAGCACGCCGATGCCGCGGCTCGTGAGGTAGGCGACCTTGCCGGAGGCCGCCGGTCCGGAATGCGCCGTCGGGCCGCCGTGCACGAACACGACGTACGGCGGCAGCTCGTCTGCGGGGGCGGTCGCCCGCGGATTCGTCGGGGGATAGTCGAACGCGTGCACGGGGCCGTGCGGGCCGTCGAACGTGACGGCGCGGGGCTGCGGCATCCATTCGCGTCCCCACGCGGTCTCACCGCCGCGGACGACTCGGGCGCCGGCGGGGTCGTCGACGTCGACCAGCCACAGCGCCGGTCCCGAGACGGTGTCGGCACCGCTCACGAGCACGCGCGTTCCCGAGACGTCCTCGATCGACGCGTTCGCCGAAACGGGCAGGCCGAGCGGAGTCGCCGTGCCGTCCGCGAGGTCGACGAGGACGACCTCGTCGCCGCCGTGCGTCCGCACGGCGACGACGCGACCGCCGTCGACGGGGGCGAACCACCGGGTGCCGAGCACCCAGATACCGCCGCCGGTATCGGCGTCGACGGGGGCCACGGGGCTCGGCGCGGTGCCGAGCCGGTGACGGTACAGGTTCCAGCGCCCGGTCGGGTCATCGGCGTAGAGCAGTTCGTCGTCGCCCAGCCACACGGGCTGGAGGGGGGAGGCGCCTTCGTCGAAGACCGTCGCGGCGCCCCCGTCGAGCGCGCTGACGCGCAGCTGTGCGCGATCCCACGGCATGTCGGGATGGTTCCACGCGACCCACGCGAGGTGCGTCCCGTCGGGGCTGAGCGCCGGATGCGCGACGAAATCGGTGCCTCCCGCGAGCGACACGATCGCAGCGGCGTCGTCGCCCGCCGACCCGTCGAGAGGAATCTCGACGATGTCTCGCGCGGGGGTCGGGCCGGCCCCGTGCGCTTCGCGCACCGCCAGCAGCCGACCCGACTGCACGGTCAGGCCGCCGAAGCGCACGTCGACGTCACCCGGCGGCGTGAGCGCGAGGAGCTCACCCCCGGGACGGAGCAGCCGGACGCGCTGGTCGGTCTTCTCGACGAACACGAGCGCCCCGTCGTCGGTGGCCGTCCACGACCCGCCCCCGTACTCGTGCACGCTCGACCGCGCGCTCCAGGGTGCCGGGAGGAGGTCTTCCACTCCGCCGGATGCCGTGCGTCTGCGCACCGTCGTGCGGCCGGCCTCTTCGGGGACGCCCTCACCCCACCACACGTCGTCGCCGACGAGGCGGGCGCCTTCGATGCGGGGCGAAGCGGCGGACACGGCCGCAGCGGTCAGAGGGGAAGGCCAGGAGCCGTAAGGAGTCGTCACCCCTCCACGCTAAGCCGTGCCGCGGACAAGCGGCTCAGACGGCGCGCAGGACCGCGACGACCTTGCCGAGCACGACGGCGTCGTCGCCGAGGATCGGCTCGAACGCGGAGTTGCGGGGGAGGAGCCAGGTGTGACCGTCGCGCTGACGGAAGGTCTTCACGGTCGCCTCGCCGTCGAGCATCGCCGCCACGATCTCGCCGTTGTCGGCCGTCGCCTGCGAACGCACGACGACCCAGTCGCCGTCGCAGATCGCGGCATCGATCATCGAGTCGCCCGAGACGCGCAGCATGAACAGGTCGCCCTTGCCGACGAGTTGCCGGGGCAGGGGGAAGATCTCGTCGATGTGCTGATCAGCGGTGATCGGCACGCCCGCCGCGATGCGGCCGACGAGCGGGACGAGCGCGGCGTCGCCCACCGACGGCGCAGCATCGGCGGGGTTCTCGGCCGCACTGCCGGGCAGGTCGATGAGCACCTCCATCGCGCGGGTCTTCCCGGCATCGCGGCGCAGGTACCCGCTCAGCTCGAGCTGATTGAGCTGATGCGTCACGCTCGAGAGCGACTTGAGCCCGACGGCGTCGCCGATCTCGCGCATGCTCGGGGGGTAGCCGTGCCGCGCAATCGACCGCTGGATGACCTCGAGGATCGCCAGCTGCTTGTCGCTGAGGCTCTTCCGTCGTCGCGTCTGCGGCTTCTCGCGCCCGCCTGCGTCGCTCATATCGACTCCTGTCTTCGAATGTCGGAGGCCCGTGGTGGGGTGGCCACATCGAAACCGTATCCGGTTCTGCGGGGTTCAGGGGGCACGAGTTCCGCGTGTCGCGTTCGAACATCGCACGATCCGGCTCGGGGTTGACACCGTCCAGCATCGAAGATAGCTTCGGAACAGGAGTTCGCATCCGGCTTTCCCGGCCGAAAGTCGGATGCGAACCTTCCCACCAGGAGGAACCGCATGACCGCCATCGCCATCCCCGCTCCCTCGTCCCGCACCCGTCTGCGCACCACGGCGCGCGGCCGCCGCGTGCTCGCGTGTGCGGCAGCGCTGCCTCTGGCCGGACTGCTGGCGCTCGCCGTGCTGAGCGGCGGCTCGGCTGTCGCGTCGCGCGACAGCGGTGGCGCGTCGGCGACGTTCGCGACCGTGACCGTGACGTACGGCGACACGCTCTGGTCGATCGCGCAGTCCGTTGCTCCGCAACACGATCCGCGCGACGTCGTCGATGCGATCGCACGACTGAACGCGCTGCCGGGCGGCGCGATCGAGCTCGGCCAGTCGCTCGCGATTCCCGCCGAGTACGCACCCGCCGGCTGACGCTCCGAGGCACCACCGCGCGTGAAGCGGCCTACGATTGCCTGCGTGACCTCCCGCCTCGACGCCCTGCCCATCCGAGACGATCTGCGGGGCATGACGCCCTACGGTGCACCGCAAGCGCCGCTTCCCGTCGCGCTGAACGTCAACGAGAACACGCACCCCGTGCCGCAAGAGGTCGCCGACGACATCCTCGACTCCGTCGCGATCGCGCTGCACGATGTGAACCGCTACCCCGATCGCGAGTTCGTCGGACTGCGCGAAGGGTTCGCGGAATACCTCGGGCACGGGCTCACCGCCGACCAGATCTGGGCCGCCAACGGATCCAACGAAGTGCTCCAGCACGTGCTGCAGGCCTTCGGCGGGCCGGGGCGCACGGCCTTCGGCTTCGCTCCCACGTACTCGATGTACCCGCTGCTCGCGCGCGCGACCGGAGCATCGTGGACGGGCGGCACGCGCGAGCCGGACTTCACGATCACGGCCGACGACGCGGCATCCCAGGTCGCACGGGCCCAGGCCGACGTCGTGTTCCTGTGCGCACCGAACAACCCCACGGGCACTCCGCTGCCTCTCGACGTCGTCGAGGCCGTCTACGACGCCACGGCGGGCGTCGTCGTCGTCGACGAGGCCTATCAGGAGTTCGCCCCCCACGGGTCCGCCTCGGCCGTGACGCTCCTGCCCGGGCGCGAGCGACTCATCGTCTCGCGCACCATGAGCAAGGCGTTCGCCTTCGCCGGCGCGAGAGTGGGATACCTCGCCGCTGACGAGGCCGTCATCGATGCGCTGCGTCTCGTCCGGCTGCCGTATCACTTGAGCGCTCTCACCCAGGCGGCGGCGACGGCCGCGCTGCGCCACGCTCCCGTCATGCTCAGCATGGTCGACGAGATCATCGTTCAGCGCGATCGCATCTCGGCGACGGTCGAGGCGCTCGGGTACGCGCCGCACGAATCCTGGACGAACTTCGTGCTGTTCGGGGGAGTCGATGACCCCGCGGCCGTGTGGCGTGCACTGTACGAGCAGGGTGTCCTCATCCGCGACGTCGGGATCCCGCACCACCTGCGGGTGACGGCGGGCACCGAAGACGAGACGACGGCGTTCCTCGACGCGCTGGCCTCGATAGAATCGACCGCATGACCCGTCCTGACGACCACCGCGTCGCCTCCGCCCGACGCGCGACGAGCGAGTCCACCGTCGAGCTCGAGCTCGACCTCGACGGAACCGGGCGCAGTCACATCGACACGACGGTGCCGTTCTTCGACCACATGCTGACGGCGTTCGCGAAGCACTCCCTGACGGATCTGACGGTGCGCGCCTCGGGCGACACCCACATCGACGCCCACCACACCGTGGAGGACGTCTCGATCGTCCTCGGGCAGGCGATCGGCGAGGCGCTCGGCGACAAGGCGGGCATCTCGCGGTACGGCGACGCGCTCGTGCCGCTCGACGAGGCACTCGCGCAGGCGGTCGTCGACATCAGCGGGCGTCCCTTCCTCGTGCACACGGGCGAGCCCGCGGGCTTCGAGCTCCACCTCATCGGCGGTCACTTCACCGGCTCGCTGGTGCGCCACACGTTCGAGGCGATCTCGTTCCACGCGGGGCTCACGACGCACGTCAGGCTCCTGGCCGGGCGCGACCCGCACCACATCGCCGAGGCCGAGTACAAAGCGTTCGCGCGCGCATTCCGCCAGGCCAAGGCCCGCGACCCGCTCGTCGAGGGCATCCCGAGCACGAAGGGTGCTCTGTGACCTCTCGCCCGCTCGTCGCGGTCCTCGACTACGGCTCGGGAAACGTCCATTCCGCCGTCAAAGCGCTGACGCTCGCGGGGGCCGACGCGCGACTCACCGCCGATCGCGGTCTCGCGCTCGACGCTGACGGGCTGCTCGTGCCCGGCGTCGGGGCGTTCGCCGCCGTCATGCAGGCACTGCGCGCCATCCGCGGCGAGGAGATCATCGACCGACGGCTGGCCGGCGGCCGGCCCGTGCTCGGGATCTGCGTCGGGATGCAGGTGCTGTTCGAGCGGGGCCTCGAACGCGGGACCGTCACCGAGGGTCTCGGGGAGTGGCCCGGTGCGGTCACCGAGCTCGATGCGCCCGTGCTGCCGCACATGGGGTGGAACACCGTCGATGCCGCGCCCGGCTCGCGGCTGTTCGCCGGGATCGAGCAGGAGCGCTTCTACTTCGTGCACTCCTTCGCCGCGCAGCAGTGGCAGCTCGAGCCGCAGGAGCCCTTCGCGGCGCCGACCCTGACGTGGGCGACGCACGGCGGGCGTTTCCTCGCCGCCGTCGAGAACGGCCCGCTCTCGGCGACGCAGTTCCATCCCGAGAAGTCGGGCTCCGCCGGCATCCGCCTGCTGTCGAATTGGGTCGACGGCCTCGGCGCGACTAGCCTCTGAAGTCGTGTCGTCCGCGCCGTCCGGCCGCGTGAGAGTCCCACACGAGGAGCCATGAACGATTTCGCGTCCACACCCGAACTGATCCTGCTTCCCGCCGTCGACGTGGCAGGCGGCAAGGCCGTCCGGCTCACCCAGGGTGAGGCCGGCACCGAGACGAGCTACGGCGACCCGATCGACGCGGCCCACGACTGGGCCGAGCAGGGCGCGCAGTGGATTCACCTGGTCGATCTCGATGCGGCCTTCGGTCGCGGCAGCAACGCCGCCGTGCTGCGCAAGGTCATCAAGCACGTCAAGGGCGTGCAGGTCGAGGTGTCCGGCGGTATCCGCGACGACCGCTCGCTCGAATCGGCGCTCGAATCCGGTGCATCCCGCGTCAACCTCGGCACGGCGGCGCTCGAGAACCCCGAATGGGCGGCGTCGGTCATCAGCCGCTACGGCGAGTTCGTGGCCGTCGGCCTCGACGTGCGCGGCACGACGCTCGCCGCGCGCGGCTGGACGCGCGAAGGCGGCGACCTGTGGGCCGTCCTCGAGCGTCTCGAAGAGGCCGGGTGCAGCCGCTACGTCGTGACCGACGTCACGAAGGACGGCATGCTGAACGGCCCGAACCTCGAGCTGCTGCGTGAGATGACCTCGCGCACGCCCAAACCGGTCATCGCCTCGGGCGGCGTCTCGAGCCTCGACGACATCGCGGCGCTGCGGGAGCTCGTCTCGCTCGGCGTCGAAGGCGCGATCGTCGGCAAGGCGCTCTACGCGGGAGCGTTCACGCTCGCCGAGGCGCTGGATGTCGCAGGACGCTGAGGGCTGCCACGACGCGCACCTGTCGGACTCCGCGGGGGTTCCGTGGGAGGGGCGCAGTTTCCAGGCCAATCCGCACACGCACGACGACGGGTCCGCCGACCCGCAGCTGCTCGCGGCGCTGCAGGCGTTCCGCGCCGGCGCCGGCGATCAGACGGCGATCGTCGAAGCGTACCGCCGAGCCCGCCTGCTGATCCCGCTCGTCGCCGAGAAGGGCGACGAGGGGATCGGACCGCACGGCCACGTCGTCGACAAGACGCAGGAGCTCTCGATCGTCACGGTCGCAGCTCCTGACGGACGACGTGTGCTGCCCGTGTTCACCTCGGTCGAGACGATGTCCCGATGGGATGCCGCGGCTCGGCCCGTGCCGGCCGACGGCGTGCGCACGGCGGTGGCCGCCGTCGACGATGACACCGACCTGATCGTGATCGACCCGACCTCGCCGACCGAGCTCGTGCTGCGCCGCCCCGCCGTGTGGGCGATCGCGCAGGGGCACGCGTGGGAGCCGAGCTTCTCGTCGCCCGAGGTCTTCGCGGGGCTGGCCGAGAGCATCGGGGGAGAGCTCGCGGTGCTCGACCTGTCCGTGGAGCCCGGCGATCCCACGGCCAGGCTGCGCGGCCCGGAGCTCGTCGTGAGACTGCACCTCATCGACGGGCTCGACGCGAGCGCCCTCGACGCCGTGCTGTCCCGGCTGGCATCCCGATGGGCAGCCGATGACCGGATCGCGGTGCTCGTGGACTCGCTGACGGTCAAGCTCGTCCGCGGCTGATCGTCAGGTGACCGGGCCGGTCCACTTCTCGCCGGGGCCCTTGCCGATCGGGTCTTCGATGACCGAAGCCTCGCGGAAGGCGAGCTGGAGCGAGCGCAGACCGTCGCGCAGCGAGCGCGCGTGCATGTCGCTGATCTCCGGAGCGCCGGCGGTGATAAGGCCCGCGAGCGCGTTGATGAGCTTGCGCCCTTCGTCGAGGTCGGTCTGCGCCGCCGGATCGTCGGCGAGGCCGACCTTGACCGCTGCGGCGCTCATGAGGTGCACGGCCGCCGTCGTGATGATCTCGACGGCGGGGACGTCGGCGATATCGCGGGTCGCCGACGAGGCTGCGCGCTCCTGCTCCTCCCAGCGGCGGTGCCGCTCGTCGTCGTCACCGCGCGCGGCATCCTGTGCTTCGTCATCCCGAATCGTGTTCACGCGACTCTTTCTGCTAGACTGTGGCGGTCTTCGGAGCGTTCTGCTCCGGAGTGGAAAGTGGATCACATCCCACCCGCGCTTGCCGCTCCAGGCTACCGGGTCTTGCACTCCGCCCCGCGCGCACAAACGTACGGGGCAGTCAGGGTGCAGCAAGCCGGCGCTCGCGCCGTCTGGGTGGAATGCTCCTCTTCCGCCCGCGACACACCCGTGCCGCGGTGCCGACACCCCGCACGATAAGAGGAGCTCCGCATCAGCGATCCCCGTACCAATGACCGCATCCGCGTCCCCGAGGTCCGTCTCGTGGGTCCCGCCGGAGAGCAGGTCGGCGTCGTCCGCATCGAAGTGGCGCTGCGTCTGGCGCAGGAGGCTGACCTTGATCTCGTCGAGGTGGCCCCGAACTCGAAGCCTCCCGTGGTCAAGATCATGGACTACGGCAAGTTCAAGTACGAGGCAGCGCAGAAGGCCAAGGAAGCACGTCGCAACCAGGCGAACACGGTCCTCAAAGAGGTCCGCTTCCGGCTGAAGATCGACGCGCACGACTACCAGACCAAGCGCAAGCGCGCCGAGGGCTTCCTCAAGACCGGCGACAAGGTGAAGGCGATGATCCTGTTCCGCGGTCGTGAGCAGTCGCGTCCCGAGCAGGGCGTGCGTCTGCTGCGCAAGTTCGCCGAGGATGTCGCCGAGTTCGGAACGGTCGAGTCGAGCCCCACGATCGACGGGCGGAACATGGTCATGGTGATCGCACCGCACAAGAACAAGTCCGAAGTGAAGACCGAGCAGAACGCCCAGCGCGCCGCCAACAAAGAGGCAGCACGTTCTTCTCGCTCGGGCTCGTCGGACGAAGACACCGACGCCGCATAGGCCCGCAGATTCCCGCTCCGGCGGGTTACGACTCCCGCCCCGGCGGGAAAGACAACGAAGGAAGAGAAATGCCGAAGCAGAAGACCCACTCGGGTGCCAAGAAGCGTTTCAAGGTCACCGGCAGCGGCAAGATCATGAGGCAGCAGGCGAACCTCCGCCACAACTTCGAGGGCAAGCCGACCAAGCGCACGCGCCGTCTGTCCGCCGACAAGATCCTGGCTCCCGGCGACGCCAAGGTCGCCAAGAAGCTCCTCGGTCTCTGAGCGCTCTCGCACGAATAGGAACGAAACGAAATGGCTAGAGTCAAGCGGGCCGTCAACGCCCAGAAGAAGCGTCGCGTCATCCTCGAACGCGCCTCCGGATACCGGGGTCAGCGTTCGCGCCTGTACCGCAAGGCGAAGGAGCAGGTCACCCACTCGCTCGTCTACGCGTACCGCGACCGCCGCAAGCGCAAGGGCGACTTCCGCCGCCTGTGGATCCAGCGCATCAACGCCGCTGCCCGCCAGAACGGCATCACGTACAACCGCTTCATCCAGGGCCTCGGCCTCGCGGGCGTGCAGGTCGATCGCCGCATGCTCGCCGAGCTCGCGGTGAACGAGCCGGCCACGTTCGCGTCGCTCGTCGAGACCGCGCGCAAGGCGCTGCCCGAGAACGTCAACGCGCCCAAGAGCGCCTGACCGACCCGGTCATCGCGGAGCGCCGCAGGCGCACATCGAAGGGCGTCCTCCTCCGGGAGGGCGCCCTTCGCCGTTCCCCGTCCCCATGACCGCGAGACTGCAGGGGGAGGCCGAGACTGCGGGTGAACCCCACGGTCTCGGCGCTCCGATGCGGTCTCGCGGTCACCGCGGGATCTATGCTGAGAGCGTGCTCGAGAACCCGCGGTCGCCCCGAGTACGCGCGGTGGCCAAGCTGACCAAACGCAGTGCGCGCCAGGAGACCGGGCTCTTCCTGCTCGAAGGACCGCAGGCCGCGCGCGAAGCGCTCGCCTACCGCCCGGACACGCTCGTCGAGGTGTTCGCGACACCCACGGCGTTCGAGAAGCACACCGACATCCGCGACGCCGCGACCGACGCCGGCGTCGAGGTCGTCTTCACGACCGAAGCCGTGCTCGACGCCATGGCCGACACGGTCACGCCGCAGGGCATCGTCGCCGTCGCCCGCCAGACGCCGACATCGGTGCGCGATGTGTTCGCGGCATCCCCCCGCCTCGTCGTGATCTGCGAGGAAGTGCGCGACCCCGGCAACCTCGGCACGATCATCCGAGCAGCGGATGCCGCCGGAGCCGACGCCGTCGTGCTGACCGGTCGCACGGTCGATCCCTACAACCCCAAGGTCGTCCGCGCCACGACCGGCTCGCTCTTCCACCTTCCCGTCGCCGTCGGCGTCGACCTCAGCGTGGCGATCGAACGGGCACGCGCGGCGGACGTGCGCGTCATCGCGGCCGACGTCGGAGGAGAGGACTTCCTCGCGGCGCGGACGCTGCTGGCAGAACCCACGGCGTGGCTGTTCGGAAACGAGGCGCGCGGCCTCGACGACGAGGCGCTCGCCCTGGTCGATCTGTCGCTGCGACTGCCCATCTACGGTGCCGCCGAATCGCTGAACCTCGCGACCGCCGCGAGCGTCTGCCTGTACGAGACGGCCTTCGCGCAGCGCGCGTGACTCCGGTCACGGATCGATAAAGCTCGGTGGCGACACCTGCATCGCGTCGGCACGCACCCGTAGGGTGTCGATATGACGACCTCCGATGCTGCGCCGAAGACGTCGAACATCAGCGTCAGGCGGGGTGACCCGCTCGTCGAGATCACCGACGTGCAGAAGCACTACGGCGATTTCCAGGCGCTCACCGACATCAACCTCACCGTGAACCGCGGTGAGGTCGTCGTCGTGATCGGGCCGTCCGGCTCGGGCAAGTCGACGCTGTGCCGCACGATCAACCGGCTCGAGACGATCACGAGCGGCAGCATCACGATCGACGGCAAAGAGCTGCCCAAAGAGGGCAAGGGGCTCGCCGCGCTGCGCGCAGACGTCGGCATGGTGTTCCAGTCGTTCAACCTCTTCTCGCACCTCACGATCCTCGAGAACGTCACGCTCGGCCCGCTCAAGGTCAAGGGCATGAAGAAGGCGGATGCCGACAAGCTCGCCACGCAGCTGCTCGATCGCGTGGGGGTCGGCCACCAGGCGTCCAAGCTCCCGGCACAGCTCTCGGGCGGGCAGCAGCAGCGCGTGGCGATCGCGCGGGCCCTCGCGATGCAGCCGAAGGTCATGCTGTTCGACGAGCCGACGAGCGCGCTCGACCCCGAGATGATCAACGAAGTGCTCGATGTCATGGTCGGCCTCGCGCACGACGGCATGACCATGATCGTCGTGACGCACGAGATGGGCTTCGCCCGCAAGGCGGCCGATCGCGTCGTGTTCATGGCCGACGGGCTCATCGTCGAAGAGGGCACGCCCGAGGAGTTCTTCACCAACCCGCGGAGCGACCGGGCGAAGGACTTCCTCTCGAAGCTGCTCACCCACTAGACCCCGCGCCCCCAGCACCGGGCGCGGCGCACAAAACGCATACGAAACCCAGGAGGATCACATGCGCAGAACACGTATCGGCGGCGCATTCGCCGGACTCGCCATCGCGGCGCTCGCCCTGACGGCGTGCAACAGCGGCACGCCGGGCACGGCCCCCGAAGACGGCGGAGACGGAACTGACGAAGGCACGGCCTGGTTCACCGTCGCCGAAGACGTCTCGATCGACGACAGCCCCACGTTCGATGCCATGACGAGCCGCGGTGGCGTCGTCGTCGGTGTCAAGGAGGACCAGCCGGGTCTCGGCTTCCTCGACGTCACGACGAACGAGCGCAGCGGCTTCGACGTCGACATCGCGCGTTGGATCGCCGCCTCGCTCGGTTTCGACGAAGCGGACATCGAGTTCAAGCCGATCGCCTCGGCCAACCGCGAGCAGGCGATCATGAACGGCGACATCGACTACTACGTCGGCACCTACTCGATCACCGACAGCCGCAAGGAGTCGATCGACTTCGCCGGACCGTACTTCATCACCGGTCAGGGCCTGCTCGTCGCAGCCGACAGCGACATCACCAGCGAGGACGACCTCGGCTCCGACACCAACGTGTGCTCGGCAACGGGTTCGACTCCGATCCAGAACATCAAGGAGAACTTCCCTGATGTCCCCACGACGGAGTTCGACGTCTACTCGCTCTGCGTCGAAGCCCTCATGAACGGACAGGTCGACGCCGTCACGACGGACCAGGCCATCCTCATCGGCTACGCCGCGCTGTACCCCGACGAGATCAAGGTCGTCGGCGAACCGTTCAGCGAGGAGCGCTACGGCGTGGGCGTGCCCAAGGGCGACGACGCGCTGCGCTCGCACATCAACACGCTGTTCACGGATGGCGGGGAGATCTGGCAGGCGATCTTCGACCGGAACCTCGGCGCATCCGGCATCGTGGTCGAGCAGCCCGCGGTAGACGCGTACTGATCGATCCTGGTCGGGCGTCCGTTCCGCGGGCGCCCGACCCACTCTGAAGAGGGGACGCACGTGGGCGTCATTTTCGACAACTGGGACCTTTGGGGACAGGCGCTGAGCAACACGCTCCTGCTGTTCTTCGCGGGTGGCGTGATGGCGCTCGTCCTCGGAACCCTCGTGGGCGCGATGCGCGTCTCGCCCATACCCATCGCGCGCGGCGTCGGCACGCTCTACGTAAATGTCGTGCGCAACACCCCTCTCACGCTGGTCTTCTTCTTCTTCGCCCTCGCCTACCCGCAGCTCGGTCTGTGGAACCCCGGATACACGGTTCTGGCGATATGGGCGCTGGGCATCTACACGGCGACCTACGTCGCCGAGGTGCTGCGCGCCGGTGTCAACACCGTTCCTCTCGGTCAGGCCGAAGCCGCCCGTGCGCTCGGTCTGGGCTTCGGTCAGGTGATGACGCTCGTCGTGCTTCCCCAGGCGTTCCGCTCCGTCGTGCCGCCCATGATGAGCGTGCTCATCGCGTTGCTGAAGAACACGACGGTTGCGGCGGGCTTCTCGGTGGCTGAGCTCGGAATCATCCGGGCCAACCTCTCCGAGCGCGGAGAGAACGCGCTGGTCGTCCTGCTCTGGGTCGCGGCGGTCTTCGTCGTCCTGGTACTGCTCCTGTCCTGGCTGCAGCGAACACTCGAGAACCGTTGGAGGATCGTGCGATGAGTTCCGTCCTGTACGACCTGCCCGGCCCTCGGGCTGTCATCCGCAACCGGATCCTCGGCATCGTGACGGTGCTCGCGATCGTCGCCGTCATCGGATTCGTCGTCTATCAGATGTTCATCACGGGGCAGCTGTCGCCCGAGAAGTGGTATATCTTCACCTTCGCCTCGGTGTGGGAGCAGATCGCCGCCGCCGCCGGCCGCACGCTCGCCGCCTTCGCCCTCGCCGCGGTGCTCAGCCTCGTCGTCGGGTTCACGCTCGCGATCGGCCGGCTGTCCGATCACGCGTGGGTGCGTGCGCCCTTCGTCTTCCTCGTCGAGATCTTCCGGGCGGTGCCCGTGCTGATCCTCATGATGCTGCTGTTCTACGGGCTCCCCGTCATCGGGGTGAAGATGGACCCGTATTGGGCGGTCGTGATCGCGCTCACGGTCTACAACGGCTCGGTGCTGGCCGAGGTCTTCCGCGCCGGCGTCGAGTCCGTCCCACGCGGCCAGCGCGAAGCGGGCTATGCGATCGGTCTGCGCAAGAACGGCGTCATGCGCCTCATCCTGCTGCCGCAGGCGGTGCGTGCCATGCTGCCCGTCATCGTCGCGCAGCTCGTCGTGACGCTCAAGGACACGGCTCTCGGTTCGATCATCACCTACAACGAACTGCTCTACTTCGGCCGTCTGCTGGGAAGCCAGGCACAGTACGACCGCCCGATCCTGCAGGCGGGCATCGTGATCGCGGTGATCTACATCTCGTTCTGCCTCATCCTGTCCGGCTTCGCGAAGTGGCTCGAGGTGCGCATGCGCCGCTCGCCGCGGATCGCTGCGGCTCAGACGACGATCGATCCGCTGCTGCAGGAGACGACCGACACCGAGCTCATCATCACGCAGCGCGAACGCGACACGCAGCGCAACGACACCCGAGGCGCCTGACCCGCCGCGCGCTGACGTCTGCCGCGCGTCGGTAGACTCGGTTCTCGTGTCCGACGCACCCGAGAACCCCACGATCACGCCCGAGGCGGTGGATGCCGCGGTGCAGGCCGCGCTCGAAGCCATCGCCGCAGCGGGTGACACCGCCGCGCTGAAGTCCGCCCGATCGGCGCACTCCGCCGAAGGCTCACCGCTCGCCCGGCTCAACGCCCAGCTGCGCAATGTCCCGAACGAGCGCAAGGCCGAGTTCGGCAAGCTCGTCGGGCAGGCGCGCGGGCGGGTGACGCAGGCGCTCGCCGCCCGCGAGCAGGAGCTCGTCGCGGCCGAGACCGCGGCTCAGCTCGAAGCCGAGCGGATCGACATCACGGCCCTCGCCGCGCGTGCCCGCGTCGGTGCGCGGCATCCGATCTCGCTGTTGCAGGAGCAGATCGCCGACATCTTCGTCGGCATGGGGTGGGAGATCGCCGAGGGCCCCGAGCTCGAGCACGAGTGGTACAACTTCGACGCCCTGAACTTCGACGTGGACCACCCGGCGCGTCAGATGCAGGACACCTTCTTCGTCGACCCCGTCGCCCGGCATCTCGTCATGCGCACGCACACGAGCCCCGTCCAGGTGCGCTCGATGCTCGAGCGCGACCTGCCGATCTACGTGCTGTGCCCCGGGCGGGTGTACCGCACCGACGAGTTCGACGCGACGCATCTTCCGGTGTTCACGCAGTTCGAGGGCCTCGTCATCGACAAGGGCATCACGATGGCCCACCTCAAGGGCACGCTCGATCACGCCGCGAAGGTGCTCTTCGGCCCCGAGGCCAAGACGCGCTTCCGCGCCAACTACTTCCCCTTCACCGAGCCGTCGGCCGAGCTCGACCTGTGGCACCCGACCTTCACGGGCGGCGCGCGCTGGATCGAGTGGGGCGGATGCGGCATGGTCAACCCCAACGTGCTGCGCGCGGCGGGGATCGACCCGGAGGAGTACTCCGGCTTCGCCTTCGGCATGGGCATCGAGCGCACGCTCATGTTCCGCAGTGACGTCCAGGACATGCGCGACATGGCCGAGGGCGATGTCCGCTTCAGTGAGCAGTTCGGAATGGTGGTCTGATGCGCGTCCCGCTTTCGTGGTTGCGTGAGTACGTCGATGTCGCGGCGGATGCCACGCCCGAAGACGTCCTGGCGGCGCTCGTGTCCGTCGGCTTCGAAGAGGAGGACGTGCACGGATTCGAGCTGTCCGGCCCCATCGTCGTCGGTGAGGTCGTCGAGTACGTCGACGAACCGCAGTCCAACGGCAAGACGATCCGCTGGTGCCAGGTCGACGTCGGCACCGAGCACGGGGGAGTGCGCGGCATCGTGTGCGGCGCGCACAACTTCTTCGCCGGCGACAAGGTCGTCGTGACCTTGCCGGGCTCGGTCCTCCCCGGACCCTTCCCGATCGCGGCGCGCAAGACCTACGGGCACGTCTCGGATGGCATGATCGCCTCGGCCAAGGAGCTCGGACTCGGCGACGAGCACGCCGGCATCCTGCGCCTGGTCGAACTCGGCATCGATGCGCCCTCGGGCACGGATGCGATCGCCCTGCTCGGACTCGATGATGTCGCCGTCGAGGTCAACGTGACCCCCGACCGGGGGTACGCCCTCTCGCTGCGCGGCATCGCCCGCGAGTACGCGCACGCCACGGGCGCGGCGTTCCGCGACCCGGGTCTGCGCGAGTGGGGTGACCTGCAGCAGCCCGCCGAGGGCTTCGCGGTCGCCGTTCGCGACGATGCGCCCATCCGCGGGCGCGTCGGCGCGTCGGAGTTCGCCGTGCGCATCGTGCGCGACGTCGACCCGACCAAGCCCACCCCGGCATGGATGGTCGCACGGCTCACGCTCGCCGGCATCCGCTCGCTCGGCGTCCTCATCGACATCACCAACTACGTCATGCTCGAGCTCGGCCAGCCGATCCACGGCTACGACCTCGACCGGCTCACGGGCGGCATCACGGTGCGCCGCGCGACCGAGGGCGAGACGCTCGAGACGCTCGACGGCAAGGTGCGCACGCTCAGCACGGAGGACCTGCTCATCACGGATGAGTCCGGTCCCATCGGTCTGGCCGGCGTCATGGGCGGCGGCACGACCGAGATGTCGGATGCCACGCGGAACGTGCTCATCGAAGCGGCGATCTTCGACACCGTCTCGATCGCGCGTACGGCCCGTCGTCACAAGCTGCCCAGCGAAGCGTCGCGGCGCTTCGAGCGCGGCGTCGACCCGCTCGTGCCCTTCGTGGCGGCGCGACGCGTTGCCGACCTCATGGTCGAGTACGCCGGCGGCACGCTGGACACCGCCGTCGGCGGCGCGCTGTTCGCTGACGTCCAGATCGCGGGAGTCGCGCTTCCGGCCGGGTTCGTCGAGGGGCTCATCGGCGTCGACTACACCCGTGAGGAGATCGTCGCGGCCCTCGAGATGATCGGATGCGACGTCACCGAGCGTGACGGGGAGTGGATCGTCATCCCGCCGTCCTGGCGCCCCGACCTCACCGACAAGTGGACTCTCGCCGAAGAGGTCGCCCGCATCGAGGGGTACGACCGCATCCCCTCGGTGCTGCCGACGCCGCCGTCGGGTCGCGGGCTCACGCTCGCCCAGCAGGGCCGCCGCCGCGTCGCGAACGCGCTCGCCGCGGCCGGCTATGTCGAGACCCCGTCCTTCCCCTTCACGACCGAGGCCGACAATGACCTGCACGGGTCGGCGTCCGGCGAGCACGTGCCCTCGGTCAAGCTCGCGAACCCGCTCGACGGACAGCATCCGTTCTTGCGCCGCTCGCTCGTGCCCGCTCTGCTGCAGGTCGCGCACCGCAACCAGTCGCGCGGTCTCACCGACCTCGCCCTGTTCGAGACCGGCACCGTGTTCCTGCCCGAGCCGGGTCGCGACTACGGCACGACGGCCGTACCGCCGCTGGCGGTTCGTCCCGACGCAGCGACGCTCACCGAGATCGACGCATCGATCCCCGCGCAGCCTCGGCACGTCGCGGTGCTGCTCACCGGCACGGTCGTCGCGAAGCAGCCCGGACAGCCCGCCGTCACGGCGGGCATCGCCGACGCCCTCGACGCGGTCCGCACGATCGCGCACGCGGCGGGCGTCGATATCGAGGTCGCCCAGGCGCAGCGTGCGGCCCTGCACCCCGGTCGCACCGGCATCCTCTCGGTCGGAAGCACCGAGGTCGGCTACGTCGGCGAAGTGCTGCCCGCCGTCGCCGAGGCGGTCGACCTGCACGGCCGCGTCGTCGTCGCCGAGCTCGACCTCGACCTCGTGCTGCAGCTCGCGGGCGAGCGCGTGGTCGCGGCATCCCTCTCGGGATACCCGGCTGCGACGCAGGACATCTCACTCGTCGTCGCCGACGACCTCGCCGCCGCCGAGGTGCGCGCGGCGCTCGTCGAGGGGGCGGGGGAGCTGCTCGAATCGCTGCGCCTCGTCGATGACTACCGCGGCGCGGGTGTGCCCGAAGGGAGTAAGAGCCTGACGTTCGCGCTGCGCTTCCGGGCGCCCGATCGCACACTCACCGCTGCCGAGGCGACGGACGCGAAGCTCGCGGGCCTCGCCATCGCCGCCGACCGTTTCGGCGCGACTCTGCGCGAGTGACCCGCAACGGCGAGTTGCGGATGCCGCGGTTCGAGGGCTATCGTCGGCGCATGCCTTCGGCCACGCTCCCGCTCTCCACGCGGTTCTCGAGCGCGCTGAACGGCGCGGGCCCGGCCCCCACGCGCCGACGTCTGGACGGCCGCCGACTCTAGGCGACCCCGCGATCCGCCGTGCGGCGGGCCCCGACGATGTCGTGGGACGCGGGCGTCGCCGCCACCGGCACCCGACCCCAGACTCTAAGGTGGAATCCATGACATATTCGGTCGCCGTCTCCGGCGCATCCGGCTATGCGGGCGGTGAGATCCTTCGGATCCTCGCCGCGCATCCCGACGTCGAGATCCGCACCGTGACCGCGCATTCGAACGCGGGACAGCCGCTCATCCAGCACCAGCCGCACCTGCGCTCGCTCGCGCATCTGACGCTGCGCGAGACGACGCCCGAGGTCCTCGCGGGGCACGACATCGTCTTCCTCGCCCTGCCGCACGGTCAGTCCGGCCAGTACACCGACGCCCTCGCCGAGACGGCGCTCGTGATCGACGCCGGCGCCGACCACCGGCTCGAATCCGTCACGGATTGGGACCACTTCTACGGCGGCGACTTCCACGAGCCGTGGGTGTACGGGGTGCCGGAGCTGCCGGTCGCCGGTACGAAGCAGCGCGACCGGCTCGTCGGTGCGACGCGGATCGCCGCTCCGGGCTGCAACGCCTCGACCGTCAGCCTGAGTCTTGCGCCCGGGGTGGCAGCGGGCGTCATCGACCCGTCCGACATCGTCACCGTGCTCGCGGTCGGACCCAGCGGCGCGGGCAAGAGCCTCAAGACGAACCTTCTGGCGAGCGAGATCCTCGGCACGGCCAATCCCTACGCCGTCGGCGGCACGCACCGGCACATCCCCGAGATCCGGCAAGCGCTCGCCGCGGCGCGGAGGGGCGACCCTTCGGCAAGCTCAGGGACCGGGGGCGCAAGCTCAGGGACCGGGGCAACACGCTCAGGGGCCGGGGCGGCTGACGAGGGGATCCGCGTCTCGTTCACGCCCGTCATCGTGCCGATGGCGCGCGGCATCCTCGCGACGTCGACGGCGCCGATCGTGCCGGGGACGTCGGACACCGAGATCCGCGACGCGTGGCAGGCGGCCTACGGCGACGAGGTCTTCGTGCAGGTTCTTCCCGAGGGGCAGTTCCCGCGCACCGCCGACGTCATCGGCGCCAACACCGCCCTCATGGGCCTCGCGATCGATCGGCCGGCGAACCGCGTCGTCGTCGTCACCGCCGTCGACAACCTCACCAAGGGCACGGCGGGTGCCGCCGTGCAGTCCATGAACATCGCGCTCGGGCTCGCCGAAGCCACGGCGCTGAGCGTGAACGGAGTCGCGCCGTGAGCGTCACGACACCCCGGGGTTTCGAAGCGGCCGGAGTCGCCGCCGGGCTCAAATCGACGGGCAAGCCCGATGTCGCGGTCGTCGTCAACCGCGGTCCGCTCAAGGTGGGCGCGGCGGTGTTCACGAGCAACCGCGCGAAGGCCAACCCCATCCTGTGGTCGGAGCGGGCCATCCAAGACGGTGTCGTCGAGGCGATCGTGCTCAACTCCGGCGGCGCGAACTGCTTCACGGGCGCGTTCGGGTTCCAGACGACGCACGAGACGGCCGAGAAGGCGGCGACGCTCCTCGGAGTGAGCGCGGGCGACATCCAGGTGTGCTCGACGGGGCTCATCGGCACGGGCGACGAGGTCTTCCGCGCGAAGGTGCTCGCCGGCACCGAGCAGGCGATCGCGGAACTCTCGGACGACGGCGGAGCCGCGGCATCCGAAGCCATCATGACGACCGACTCGCGCGCAAAGACGACCTCGGTCGCGGGTGACGGCTGGACCATCGGTGGGATCGCGAAGGGCGCCGGGATGCTGGCACCCGGCCTCGCGACGATGCTCGTGGTCCTCACGACCGACGCCGTCCTGACGGCCGCCGAGGCCGATGCCCACCTCCGGGCGGCGACGCGCGTGAGCTTCGACCGGCTCGACTCGGACGGCTGCATGTCCACGAACGACCAGGTCACCCTCATGGTGAGCGGGGCCTCCGGCGTGACGCCGGATCCGGATGCGTTCCGCCAGGCGCTCATCGACGTGTGCACCGACCTCGCCGTGCAGCTGCAGGGTGACGCCGAGGGCGCGGGGCACGACATCACGATCCAGGTCATCGGCGCGGCATCCGAAGACGACGCGGTCGAGGTGGGCCGCTCGGTCGCCCGCAACAATCTCTTCAAAGCGGCGGTCTTCGGCAACGACCCGAACTGGGGACGCGTGCTCGCCGCCATCGGCACGACCGCCGCGGCCTTCGATCCGTACGACGTGGACGTGTGGATGAACGGCGTGCGGGTGTGCACGCAAGGCGGACCCGACCGACCGCGCGACGACGTCGACCTGACGCCGCGCGCGACGGCCCTGCTGATCGACCTCAAGACGGGCGCTGCCGCGGCGACGATCTACACGAACGACCTCACGCACGACTACGTCCACGAGAACAGCGCGTACTCCTCATGAACAAGCAGGCCTCATGACCGACATCCAGGACACCGACCCCGCCGAGGCGAGCGTGAAGGCGGCGACGCTCATCGAGTCCCTGCCGTGGCTGCGCCGCTTCCGCGACCAGATCATCGTCATCAAGTACGGCGGCAACGCGATGGTCTCCGAGGAGCTGCAGGACGCCTTCGCCGCCGACATCGCCTACCTCCGGTACGTCGGGGTCAAGCCGGTCGTCGTGCACGGCGGAGGCCCGCAGATCTCGTCGATGCTCGATCGCCTCGAGATCCCGAGCGAGTTCAAGGGCGGATACCGCGTCACGAGCACGGAGGCCATCTCGGTCGTGCGCATGGTGCTGACCGGGCAGATCAATCCGCAGCTCGTGAGCAAGATCAACGCGCACGGCCCCGTCGCGACGGGATTGAGCGGTGAGGACGCGGGGCTGTTCGGCGGACGGCGCCGCGGCGTCGTGATCGAGGGGATCGAACACGACCTCGGCCGAGTCGGCGATGTCGTCCATGTCGACCCGCAGCAGGTGCTCGACCAGATCGCCGCGGGACGGATCCCCGTCGTCTCATCGATCGCGCCCGATCTCGACCAGGCCGGACACTCACTCAACGTGAACGCGGATGCGGCCGCATCCGCGCTCGCCGTTGCTCTGGGCGCCGCGAAGCTCGTCATCCTGACCGACGTCGCCGGCCTCTATGCCGACTGGCCGAACCGCGACTCGCTCGTCTCGCACATCACCTCGACCGCGCTGCGCGACATGCTGCCGCAGCTGGAATCAGGGATGATCCCGAAGATGAACGCGTGCCTCGAAGCGGTCGAGGGCGGCGTCGAGACCGCCGCGATCATCGACGGACGGGTGCCGCACTCGGTGCTCGTCGAGATCTTCACCAGCAAAGGAATCGGAACAGAGGTGGTCAGCGCATGACCTGGCAGGACGACGAAGGACGAGACCTCGTCCGCAGCTTCGCACCGCGGATGGCGATGCTCGTCCGCGGCGAGGGCTCGCACGTGTGGGACGCCGACGACCGCCGCTACCTGGACTTCCTCGCGGGCATCGCCGTCACCTCGCTCGGCCATGCGCACCCCGTCTTCGTCGACGCCGTCGCGTCGCAGGCGGCGACCCTCACGCACGTCTCGAACTTCTTCGCCACGCCGCCGCAGCTCGAGCTCGCCGCGCGGCTCAAGCGCCTCGCGGGCACGGGCGAGGCAGGCCGGGTGTACTTCGGCAACTCCGGTGCCGAGGCCAATGAGGCCGCCTTCAAGCTCGCCCGTTTGCACGGCGGCGCGGAGCGTCCGCGCATCCTGGCCCTCACCGACGCCTTCCACGGCCGCACGATGGGCACGCTCGCGCTGACGGGCAAGCCCGCGATGCAGGAGCCGTTCCTGCCGATGACGCCGGGCGTCGAGTTCATCGACTCGACCGTCGAAGCGCTCGAAGCGGCGATCGACGATCGGGTGGCTGCCCTGTTCATCGAACCGGTCAAGGGCGAAGCGGGCGTCGTCGAGCTTCCCGCCGGCTACCTCGAAGCGGCCCGTGAGCTCACCGCGCGGCACGGCGCGCTGCTCGTGATCGACGAGATCCAGACCGGCGCGGGGCGCACGGGGGAGTGGTTCGCCTTCCAGCGCGCCGGCATCGTGCCCGACGCGATCACGGTCGCCAAGGGCATCGGCGGCGGCTTCCCCATCGGCGCGCTCATCACGTTCGAGCCGGCGAGCGAGCTGTTCTACCCCGGCACGCACGGCACGACGTTCGGCGGCAACGCGCTCGGCACCGCTGCGGCCAACGCCGTGCTCGGCGAGATCGAGCGGGCGGACCTCCTCGCCAACGCCGCCGAGCGCGGCGCGCAGCTGAGGCGGATCATCGCGCGCATCGACTCATCGCTCGTGACCGGATGCCGCGGCCTCGGGCTGCTCATCGGCGTGAGCCTGCGGCATCCCGTCGCGAAGCAGGTCGTCGACGCCGCGCTGCTCCGCGGGCTCATCGTCAACGCCCCGAACGACTCCACCATCCGGCTCGTGCCGGCACTGAACATCGGCGACGTCGAGCTCGACGAGTTCGAGACGCTCTTCGCGGCAGCCCTGTCGGCCGTCGAGGCAGACCTGGAAGGAACCGCATGACCCGTCATCTGCTCCGCGACGACGATCTGACGCAGGCCGAGCAGAGCGAGATCCTCGATCTCGCCCTCGCTCTCAAGCAGGACCGCTGGGCCGACAAGAGCCTCGCGGGGCCGCAGACCGTCGCCGTCATCTTCGACAAGTCGTCGACGAGGACGCGGGTCTCCTTCGCGGTCGGCATCGCCGATCTGGGCGGATCGCCGCTCATCATCTCGACGGCCAACAGTCAGCTCGGCGGCAAGGAGACCCCCTCCGACACGGCGCGCGTCCTCGAACGCCAGGTCGCCGCGATCGTGTGGCGCACCTACGCGCAATCGGGTCTCGAGGAGATGGCGCGGGGCACGCGCGTGCCCGTCGTGAACGCACTCTCGGACGACTTCCACCCGTGCCAGCTGCTGGCTGACCTGCTGACGATCCGCGAGCACAAGGGCGAGCTGAAGGGGTTGACCCTCGCTTTCTTCGGGGACGGCAAGTCGAACATGGCGCACTCCTATGTTCTGGCGGGGGCGACGGCCGGAATGCACGTCCGCGTCGCATCGCCCGAAGAGTACGCTCCGCGCGACGACGTCGTCGCCGATGCCGACCGCCGTGCCGCCGAGACCGGGGGGTCGGTGACTCTGTATACCGATCCCAACGAGGCGGCCGCAGGTGCCGATGTCATCGTCACCGACACGTGGGTGTCGATGGGCAAAGAAGAAGAGAAGCTCGCGCGGCTGCGCGATCTCGGCGCCTACAAGGTGACCGAGGAGTTCATGCAGCTCGCCGATTCCGACGCCATCTTCATCCACTGCCTGCCGGCCGATCGCGGCTACGAAGTCGATTCCGAGGTCATCGACGGCCCGCAGAGCGTCGTCTGGGACGAGGCGGAGAACCGCCTGCACGCGCAGAAGGCCCTCCTGGTCTGGCTGCTCCGGCAGCCCTGATCCGCTCATGACGGTGAACCGGTCTTCGACGGCCTCCCGCGCGTGGCTCGCGTCGCGCTGGGAGCGGTTGAACGGCGCGGCGCGAGTCGCCGGCATCGACCTCGCTCGCGGCCTAGCCGTGATCGGCATGCTGACGGCCCACCTCATCGCCATCGACGTCGCGTTCGAGTGGCCCGAACCCGACTCGTGGATCGCCGTGGTCGACGGGCGCTCGTCGATCCTGTTCGCGACCCTCGCGGGCGTCTCGATCGGCCTCGTGACCGGGGGAGCGACGCCGCTGCGAGGATCGCCCATGATGATCGCGCGGCTGCGCCTCGCCGTGCGGGCGGGGCTGCTGTGGATCCTCGGCATCCTGCTCATCGAGACAGGTGTCCCCGTCTACGTCATCCTGCCGGCGTACGCGATCATGTTCCTGGTCGCGCTCGCCTTCGTGTCGTTCGGCGCCCGCACCCTGCTCGTGCTCGCGGGAGCGCTCGGCGTCATCATGCCGTTCGTGCAGGTCCTGCTCGACGGGCTGCCCGTGTGGTCGAGCGTTGCGGGCAACGACCTGTCGCTCGCCCTGGGCTGGCACTATCCCTTCACGGTCTGGATCGCCTTCGTCCTGGCGGGGCTCGGCGTCGCGCGAGCCGACATCCGCCGCGCGCGTGTCCAATTCCGGATGCTGCTGTGGGGGAGCGTGCTGTCGCTCTTCGGCTACGGTGTCGGGCGCGGGATCGAGGCGACCGAAGGAGCGCTGCGGGTCGACCCCCATTCGAGCGGACTGTTCGAGGTGATCGGGTCGGGCGGGTTCGCCATCGCGGTGATCGGCGGATGCCTGCTGCTGTGCCGCACGGCCGTGACCTGGGTCGTGCTGCCGCTGCGGGCGGTGGGGGCGATGCCGCTCACGGCCTACACGGCGCAGCTGGTCGCCTGGGCTGTCATCGCGACCGTGGTCCTCGGGCGCGCGGGGGATCTCGGCGGCTTCCGGGCGCTCGAGCCGTTCTGGCCCATGACGCTCATCCTCGTCGCCGCCTGCACGGTGTGGGCGCTGCTCATCGGGCGCGGTCCGCTCGAGTGGGTGCTCGACCGCGTCGCCCGGCTCGTCGTGCGCTCCGGCGGCGATCGCCCGCGGTCGCGCCGATAGGCTGTCGGAGTGAGCGACGACACCCCGACGACCGATGGCCACGGCACCAACGAGGGCGCACTGTGGGGGGCGCGATTCGCCTCGGGACCGGCCCCCGAGCTGGTCGTGCTGAGCCGCTCGACGCACTTCGACTGGGACCTCGCGCTGTACGACATCGCGGGATCGCACGCGCACGCGAAAGCGCTCGCCGCGGCAGGGTACCTCACCGTCGACGAAGAGCACGCGATGCACGTGGGCCTCGACGCACTGGCGCGCGGTGTCGCCGACGGCACCCTCGTCGCTGCCGAATCGGACGAAGACGTGCACGGCGCACTGGAGCAGGCGCTCATCGCCGAGCTGGGTCCCGAGCTCGGCGGCAAGCTGCGCGCCGGCCGCAGCCGCAACGACCAGATCGCGACGCTCGTGCGGATGTATCTGCTCGACCATGCGCGCACGATCGCGCGCGACATCCTGCGTGTCGTCGACGCGATCGTCGCGCAGGCAGAGGCCCATTCCGCGGCCATCATGCCGGGACGCACGCACCTGCAGCACGCGCAGCCGGTCCTGCTCGCCCACCACCTGCAGGCGCATGCCTGGCCGCTCGTGCGCGAGGTCGAGAGGCTGCGCGACTGGGCGGCCCGTGCCGCCGTCTCGCCGTACGGCGGAGGCGCCCTCGCAGGATCGACCCTCGGGCTCGATCCTCAGCTCGTCGCGACCGAACTCGGCCTCGATCGGCCCGCCGAGAACTCGATCGATGGAACGTCGGCCCGCGACGTCGTGGCGGAGTTCGCCTTCATCGCGGCGATGATCGGCGTCGATCTGTCGCGGTTCGCCGAAGAGATCATCCTGTGGAACACGCGGGAGTTCGGCTTCGTCACGCTCGACGACCGCTACTCGACCGGCTCCAGCATCATGCCCCAGAAGAAGAACCCCGACATCGCCGAGCTGGCGCGAGGCAAAGCCGGCCGGCTCATCGGCAACCTCTCCGGTCTCCTCGCCACGCTCAAGGCTCTTCCGCTGGCGTACAACCGCGACCTGCAGGAAGACAAGGAACCCGTGTTCGACTCGGTGCGCACGCTCGAGACGGTGCTGCCGGCGTTCGCGGGCATGGTCGCGACCATGCGGTTCGACACCGATCGCATGGCGGAGCTCGCACCGCAGGGCTTCTCACTCGCGACCGACGTCGCCGAGTGGCTCGTCAAGCGCGGAGTCCCCTTCCGCGACGCGCATGAGATCTCGGGTTCGCTCGTGCGCGCGTGCGAGACGCGGGGGATCGGACTCGAGGATGCCTCGGACGACCTTCTCGCCGAGGTGTCGGCGCATCTGAACCCCGACGTACGCAGCGTGCTCACGATCGAGGGCTCCGTCGCGAGCCGCGATGGGGTCGGCGGAACAGCGCCCGAGCGGGTCGCCGAGCAACGTGGACAGCTGGTCGAGCGCGTGCAGTCCGCAGCCCGCGTTCTCGGTCTGAACTGATCATCCAGATAAATAAGCCCTAGGCTTTTCATTTGCATAAATAAGCTATAGCCTGATCCTATGCAGATCGCTGTCATCGCCGACATCATCGGGTCGCGCCGACTTCCCGACCGCGACCATGCGCAGCGCGATCTCGACGACACGATCGCGGGCGTGCACGCCCACTTCCCTCTCGCGCTGGACCCCCTGCACCCGACTGTCGGTGATGAACAGCAGGCGACCTATCCGACGCTGGACGCCGCCCTCACCTCGCTCCTGCTGCTGCGGCTCGCGCTGCCCGAGGGCATCGAATGCCGCTTCGGCGTCGGGGTCGGCGATCTCGAGGTCGTGCGGACTGCCGCCGGCAGCATCCCCGAGGGTCCCGGCTGGTGGGCGGCGCGCGACGCGATCGAGATCGTCCACGGCCTGCAGAAGCGCACCGCGCCGAGCGCGCGCACGTGGGTCGCCGCCGCGGCAGGGCATGATGCCGCCATGGCACAGACCGTCCGGCTCGCGAACGCCTACGCGCTGTCGCGCGACCACGTCGTGGGCGCCATGAGCGCACGCGCCCGTCGCCTGACCTACGGCCGGTGTCGCGGTCAGACGCAGGCCGACCTCGCGCGGGCGGAGGGCATCAGCCAATCGGCCGTGTCACAGGCCCTCGCGACCGCCGGCGCCGGCTCGATCATCGAGGGGCTCGCGCAGCTCGCCCGCGAGGTGCGCACATGATCGCGGCCGGCCTCGCGCTCCTTGCGGTCGGCGTCGCCGACCTGATCCGCCAATTCCAGACCACGCGGCGCCGTTGGATCGCAATGGCGCTCGCCGCGGTGGTGGTCTTCCTCGTCGCGGTGCTCGTCGACGCCGCCGTCTGGGGTCTGGTCGCGCTCGCCGTCGCGGCGGCGTGGGTGCTCACGATGCCGGCTCGAGGCGGGGCCCGGGCCGGCCTGTGGCCCGTCGGTCTGTTCGGGGCCGCCTTGGCGGGGGCCGTCATCGTCGCCGGTCCGCGAGCGGCGACGACCGCTTTCGACACGCTGTGGGCGCTGCCGGCACCCGGCGAGAGCGTGCCTGTGGACCTGCTCGTGCTCGTTGTCGGCGCCGTGGCGTTCCTGCTCGAATCCAGCAACATCGTCGTGCGCACGGCTTTGCGCGCCGAGCACACGGCGGTCCCGGACGAGACCGAGGCCCCAGCGGCAGGCGGACTCAAAGGCGGGCGTCTCATCGGGCCGCTGGAGCGCGTGATCGTCTTCGCACTCATGCTCACGGGCGCGTACACCCTCATCGCCGCCGTCCTCGCGGCGAAGGGCATCGTCCGCTTCCCCGAGATCTCGCGCGACAGCACCGACGGCAACCGAGCCGAGTTCTTCCTCGTCGGCAGTCTCGTCAGCTGGGTGCTCGCCCTCGCCGCGGCGTTGCTCGTCTGGTGGGCGGCGCGCTGACGACCTCTGTCCGTGGCATCCGTCGCCGCTGATAGCCTGAAACGCGTGTCATCCAGCCTCGTGAGCGCGACCGCGCCTGCCAACGATCCGACGTTCGAGAACGTCTGGGACGAAATCGTCTGGCGCGGACTCGTGCATGTGTCCACCGATCAGGATGCGCTGCGCGCGCTGCTCTCGGGTGACCCGATCACGTATTACTGCGGCTTCGATCCGACCGCGCCGAGTCTTCACCTGGGCAATCTCGTCCAACTGCTTCTGCTGCGCCGACTGCAGCTGGCCGGCCACAAGCCGCTCGGACTGGTCGGCGGGTCCACGGGTCTCATCGGCGATCCGCGTCCGTCGGCCGAGCGCACTCTGAACACGCGCGAGACGATCGAGGAGTGGGTCACGCGTCTGCGCTCGCAGGTCGAGCGATTCCTCAGCTTCGACGGCGACAACGCGGCGCGCCTGGTCAACAACCTCGACTGGACCGCGCCGCTGAGCGCGATCGACTTCCTTCGCGAGGTCGGCAAGCACTACCGCGTCGGCACGATGCTCAAGAAGGATGCCGTCGCGGCCCGTCTGAACTCCGAGGCCGGCATCAGCTACACCGAGTTCAGCTACCAGATCCTGCAGGGCATGGACTACCTCGAGCTTCACCGCCAGTACGACTGCGTGCTGCAGACGGGGGGCAGCGACCAGTGGGGCAATCTCACCAGCGGCACGGATCTGATCCACCGCGTCGAGGGTGTGGCGGTGCACGCCATCGGCACGCCGCTGATCACCAACAGCGACGGCACCAAGTTCGGCAAGAGCGAAGGCAATGCGATCTGGCTGGATGCCACGATGTGCAGCCCGTACCGGATGTACCAGTTCTGGCTCAACACCGACGATGCCGACGTCGTCTCGCGACTCAAGGTGTTCACGTTCCTCACGCGCGACGAGATCGAGGAGTACGAGCGGCTCGTCGCCGCCGAACCGTTCCGCCGCGAGGCGCAGCGCCGGCTCGCCCGCGAGGTCACGACCTACGTGCACGGCGTCGAGGCGACGTCGGCCGTGATCGCGGCATCCGATGCGCTTTTCGGTCAGGGGGATCTGCACGCGCTCGACGCGGCGACGCTGCGCACGGCGCTCGATGAGCTGCCGAACACGAGCGTTCCCCGCGGGACCGCCGTGACCCAGGCGCTCGTCGAGACGGGACTCGTCGCAAGCCTGTCCGAAGCCCGCCGCGCCATCGCGCAGGGTGGTGTCTCGGTCGACGGCGTCAAGGTCGCGGGCGAGGATGCCGAAATCACGGGGGCGCTTCCCGGCGGGGTGTCTGTGCTGCGCCGCGGCAAGAAGACGCTGGCCGGCGTCTTCGTCGACGCCTGAGGAATGCCGTTCACCCCGAGCCACGCTGTCGTCGCGCTGCCGTTCGTGCGGACGCCGCTCGTGCCGGCGGCGATCGCGATCGGGGCGATGACCCCGGATCTGCCGCTGTTCGTCCGGGGACTGCCGTTGCACTACGGCCGCACGCATGACCTGACCTGGATCGCGGCGACCGCCCTGCTCGCTTTCGTCCTTCTGCTCGTCTGGCGCTGCCTGCTGCGGCCGGCGGTGCGCGAGCTGTCACCGCGCCGGCTCGCCGAGAGGCTTCCCGGCGAATGGGATGCCCCTGCGGCCGGCGCCCTGCGCGAGACCATCGGATACGCGAGATCGGGCGGCTTCTCGGGGCGCGCGCTCACGATGACGATCCTCTCGCTCGTGTTCGGCGTCGTGACCCACATCGTGTGGGACCTGTTCACCCACGAAGGGCGCTGGGGCGTGGACCTCGTCCCGATGCTCGACGAGCGGTGGGGTCCGCTGGCGGGGTATGCCTGGCTCCAGCACGGATCCAGCGTGCTCGGACTCGCGATCATCGGTGTCTGGATGCTCGTCTGGTTCGTTCGAGCGGATGCGGTCGCACCGGTCGTGCGCGTTCTCCCCGCGTGGGTGCGCGGAGCGTGGTGGCTCTCGCTGCCGGCGATCCTCATCGGCGGATGGTGCTGGGGGCTCGCGCAGTTCGGGCCGCTCGACGAGGACTTCACGGCGGCGCACCTGGCGTACCGCGTGCTTCCGCCCGCGTGCGCCGTGTGGGGTGCGGCCACTGTCGCGTTGGCGATCCTCGCCCAGGTACGGCGGTCAGCCTTGCGCCGTGTCGGCCGGTGATCGAGTGTGCCGGCGGAAAATCACGGAATCATGCGGCGACACGCCCGGGATGCGAGCAAGATTTGCCGTACCTCTGGGAGCCACGTAACTTAGTACTCGTTCGCCCCACAGGGAAGCGGAGAGGCCGAGAGCCTTACCCCCCTCAAGTGGAGAACCAGCCCCATTCTTATCCTCTTGAGGATCGCGACCTTCGGGTCTAGGATGGAGGATCCCACTCCTCGAAGCTTGCGAAGAGTGCTGACCGGAGACTCTGAAACAGTCACGGTGAGCCGATTTGACAAGCAGAGCGAGAGGGGTAAGATAGAGAAGTTGCCCTGCGGGCGGAGCTGAGAGGCCGAGTAGCAGGAGCATCCGATCCTTGAGAACTCAACAGCGTGCACTTGTCAAATGCCAAATTACC
>NZ_JBSHLZ010000002.1:0-435072 GCF_053644835.1 Microbacterium sp. NPDC055357
CGACCCGTCGGACGAGGCAGCATCCCCTCGATCAACGACCACTGAGCATCCGAAAGCAACTGGAACCGCGACACGCGTCCAGACTCTCAGCCCACTCTCGAACAATTTGTCAGACACGCCCTAGACGATCACCTACAGGTAGAGCCACCAGACAGTCGCTGCCGTCGAGATAGCGTCCCCCAGCGCCGCTACCACCGTGTTGCCGGTGTTCGACCTCCCGACGTGACCGAGCGTCAGCATCAGAGACTGGTGATCAGGAGCGCCCCACGAGAGGCGGACTGAGTCTGGGATGCGCTGCCGCGTGCAGCTCGCGCGCCAGCTCGACGTGCCGTAGCCGCTAGCATCCAGCAGTGACTTTGACCTTCGTGGCTGCGTGGCTCTGGCTCATCGGCAGCGCCTATCAGGTGTTCACCCTCGGTGCGGCGTGGCGCTCGTGGGACTCTGAGATCGACGCGGCCGGAAGAAAGTACCGCGACGAGTTGGCCCCCGCCGAACAGGCTCTGCGCGAACCACTCGTGGGCGAAACGGCACACGAGCGCCGCGCGTCGCATGACGAGCGGTTCATCCACTACAAGGCCGAAGCCGACCGTCTCGCCACAGAGTTCGATAAGCGCGTCAAGCGGGGTCGGCGACAGGTCGTCCACACCTTCTTCGCCTGGATCGTGATCCTCGCCGCCGCGATCGTCGGGGTCGCCGGCACCTGGCCTGCGAGCGTCTGAAGCGCCGACCGAAGGCCTCAGGCGGGAGCAGCGCCTTCGTGCTCGGCGGTGTGTGCGCGGTAGGCGTCGGCGTTTCGCAGGATGCCGTCGCGCTCCTCGGCGGTGAGCTCGCGTCGTACTTTCGCGGGCACTCCTGCCACGAGCGATCCGGGTGGCACGATCATCCCTTCCAGCACGACGGCTCCCCCGGCGACGAGCGAGCCCGCCCCGATCACGGCGCCCGACAGCACGACCGAGCCCATCCCGATGAGCGAGCCGTCTTCGATCGTGCAGCCGTGAACGACGGCGTTGTGGCCGACCGACACGTTCTCGCCGATCACGACGGGCGAGCCATGATCGACGTGCACCGAGACGTTGTCCTGCAGGTTGCTGCCCTGCCCGACCGTGATCGTGTCGCCGTCTGCGCGCAGCACGGCGTTGTACCAGACGCTCGCGCCCGGGCCGAGGGTCACGGCGCCGATCACGCGGGCGCCGGCGGCGACGAAGGCCGACGGGTCGAGCTGCGGCGCGGAGCCGCCGACGGACAGGATGGAGGCACCTTCGGCAACGGTCATGATCCGACCCTATTGCGCTCGTGCCGCGAGTGCGTCCTCGATCGCCGCCGTGTACGCCGGCGCGAGCGTGTCGGCGAACGTCACCGTGAGGTGGTCCTGATCGCGGTAGATGTTGGCACCCCCGACGACGGGCCAGCACCTCGCGTCATCGCAGAACACGTCGGTGAAGTCGAGCAGCGTGACCCCTTCGATCCCGGATGCCGCCTCGCGCAGCGGATCCTCGGCGACGAGCAGCTCCGACCGGGGGCCGTCGCAATCCGCTTGCGCGCGCGTGCGCAGGCATTTGTTGGGGTCCGTCTCCCACACGGGGTTGTCGACGACGGTGATGACGGGGATGCCGCGATCGAGCACCTCTCCCCACGCGCCCCGATACCCCGCGACGGCCGCGTCGAACGACGAGTCGTAGCCGGCCGAGGCGTAGGGGGTCGTCGCGATCGCGGCGGTGAAGACGGCGTCGATATCGCGGTCACCCAGCGCCGCCCGCACACCATCGCGCCATTCGGTGCACGCCTCGCCGAACGCTCCGGGAGTCGACAGCGGCGTCGTGCTCCACGGGCACGCGCCCTTGAACCAGGTCGTGAGGTGCCAGCCGTTGTCGTCGGCCATCCTCTGGAACGTCGACAGCAGCTGATAGGCGTGACTGTCGCCGACGAGAGCGATCCGCGGGGCATCCGGGTCGTCCGACCCGAACTCGCACGACACGGGCCGGGCGTCGTTCAGCTGGATGAAGCACTGGGGATCCCCCGGACGATCGATGCCCGCGAAGCCCGGCGCGGGCAGGATCGTGTCCCCCGCATCCGTCTCGCCGCACGCGTCGTCGAGCACGACCGCCGCTCCGAAGCACTCCGGGGGGTTCTCGCGCAGCTCGGCGATCTCGCGCACGCCTGAATCGTAGGCCGGGGCGTTGATCGCCCACGCGCCGACAGCCGTGCCGGCCACGAGCAGCATCGCGGCGAGCGACGACCACAGCGTCACGCGCGCGGGACGCGAGGTGAGCACCTTCCAGCTGCGCGCCGGGTCCTCGACGAAGATCTTCGTCAGCCACGCGAGCACGAAGCACAGCACGAGCAGGGCGACCCGGTGATAGATCGTGAGTCCCCAGAACGGCACGGACGGCGCGATGACGATGAGCGGCCAGTGCCACAGGTACAGCGAGTACGAGATGTCGCCGACGAACTGGGCGGGGCGCAGAGACAGGATGCGCGTCGGATACCACCAGCGATCGGTATTGGATGCCGCGATGATGGCTGCGGCGCCGAGCGTCGGCAGCACCGCCATATAGCCCGGGAACGGCGTCTGCGCGTCGAACTCGAAGGCCACGTACAGCAGCAGGAGCACGCCGCCCCAGCCCAGGACGAAACTGCCCAGCGCATGGCGCACCCGCAGCATCGGGATGAGCGCGACGAGTGCTCCGACGCCGAACTGCCACATGCGCCCGAAAGTCACGAAGTACGCCGGCGCGGGGTCGGTGATCGTGAAGACGACGCAGAAGATGAACGAGATGACCGTCACGACGCCGAGGGTCACGAGCACGGCGCGTCGCCGCGCGCCGTGGAAGAGCTTCACGCCCATCCATGCGCCGAGCAGCATGATGAGCGGCCACATGACGTAGAACTGCTCTTCGAGCGACAGCGTCCAGTAGTGCTGGACCGTCGTCGGATCGCCCGCGTGGTTGAGGTAGTCCGCCGAGGTGAGCGCGAGGAACCAGTTCTCGACGTAGAACGTCGAGGCGAGGATCTCCTGAATTTCATTCGGCAGAGCCGACGTCGGCGTCAGATACGGGGTCGCGGCCGCGAGAGCGCACACGAGCAGCACGAGCAGGGATGCCGGCAGCAGACGTCGCGCGCGGCGGGCCCAGAACTGCCCGAGACGCACTGTGCCCGTCGCGGTGAGCTCCCGCATGATGTGCCCCGTGATGAGGAAGCCCGAGATGACGAAGAAGATGTCGACGCCGACGTAGCCACCTGAGAGCCTCGCCGGCCAGAAGTGGTACAGCACGACGAACAGCACGGCGATGGCGCGCAGGCCCTGCACGTGCGGCAGGAACCGGGACGGTTCGGCGTGCTCCGGCGAGCGGTCGTCCGGCTGACGCAGCACCACGCGTGAGGGCTTGCGCAGGTTTTGGGGACCGAGATCATGATCGGCAGAAGGCACGCCTCGACGTTAGTCGAGACAGCCGCGCTTGCCGCGCAGGCTCCGCGCGGTTAGCGGAGCCTTCTCTTGCTTGCGGAATGATGCCGGTTGAGTAGCGTTGGATTCGTTGGAACACCTGCGCGGGCGCGCAGCATCCGACCTGTATGGAGGCGAGAGACATGACCAAGACGAACACGACCCCCGCGACCGCTGCCGACCCCACCGTCGCCGCTGCGACCGCTCAGTTCCTCACACCCGTGGTCCTCGGGCTTCAGGGCCTCGCGGTGAACGGCAAGCAGGCGCACTGGAACGTGCGCGGCACGAACTTCATCGCGATCCACGAGCTTCTCGATTCGGTCGTCGCCAACGCGCAGGCCGGCGCCGACCAGGCCGCGGAGCGCATCGTCGCTCTCGGCCTGCCGGTCGATGCGCGTGTCGCGACGATCGCGGAGAAGACCGCCACGACCGCCGTCCCCGCGGGATTCACCCAGTGGGAAGCGCTCATCCGCAACGTCATCACCGACATGGACCGCGTGATCGCCGACACGCAGTCGGCCATCGACGGCCTCGACGAGATCGATCTGACGAGCCAGGACGTCGCGATCGCCATCAAGGAGACGCTCGAGAAGGACCGCTGGTTCCTCTTCGCGCACCTGGCCGAGTAGGCGCGACATCTCGATACGCGCCGGCGGCGCTACTCGATGACCGGGTGCACACGCCGGCGGCGCTACTCGATGACCGGGTGCACGCGCCGGCGGCGCTACTCGATGACCGGGTGCACACGCCGGCGACGCTACTCGATGACGGGGTCGGGGCCTTCCGGCCTCGGCCCCGTTCGCGTGCCGGCCCCTATCGCTGAAGGAACGCCAGTACGGCGAGCACGCGGCGATGGTCGGACCCGGAATCCTCGAGGCCGAGCTTCTGGAAGATCGCCCGCACGTTCTTCTCGACGGCGCCCACGCCGATGAACAGCCTTTGTGCGATCGTGCCGTTGCTGCGGCCCTCCGCCATGAGCTCGAGCACGTCGCGTTCACGGCGCGTGAGCGATGAGACGGGATCGGGCCGCGCGGCGATGAGCTGGCGAACGACGTCCTGGTCGAGCACCGTGCCTCCGGCGCGCACGCGCTCGACAGCATCCGTGAACTCCTCGAGTGAGGTGACACGGTCCTTCAGCAGGTAGCCGACGCTCCCGTCGCCGCCCGCGAGCAGCTCGCGCGCGTACACGCCTTCGACGTACTGACTGAGGACGAGGATGCCGACACGGGGCAGAGCCGCGCGCAGCGCCAGGGCGGCGCGGATCCCCTCGTCTCGAAAACCGGGTGGGAGCCGCACATCGAGGATCGCGACGTCGGCATCGGCGGCAGCGACACGAGCGACGATGTCCTCGGCATCACCGAACGCGCCGGCCGTGACGTAACCGGCCTCGTCGAAGAGACGCACGAGCCCTTCGCGGAGCAGAACGGAGTCCTCGACGAGGACGACCCGGGCGGGGCGGTCGGGGGCGGAACTCATCCGTTCAGGATAGGCACGGATCACGGCCCGGCGATCGGGATGTGCACGCCGACCGACGTGGGACCGCCGACCGGGCTGTCCACCACGAAGTGACCGCGCAGCCCCGCCGTCCGCTCACGCAGGCCCTCGAGACCGTGGCCGGAGGTGATCCGTGCGCCCCCGGCACCGTTGTCGACGACCCACACGTCGAGCATCGCGAGCGTGTCCGGTGTCGCGGGTCGCACGACGGCGCGCAGCGTCACGGCGGTGGCTCGTGCGTGCTTGATCGCGTTCGTGATGAGCTCGGACACCGTGAAGTACACGGTGCGGGCGACCTCGGGGGTCACAGCCGTGTCCAGATCCGGCGCGAGATCGACGTGCACGGTGAGGGGCGTCGCCGCTGCGACGGCGGCGAGCGCTGCGGACAGGCCGCGGTCCTGCAGGAGCGGCGGCGCGACTCCGCTGGACAGAGCCCGCAGTTCGTCCAAAGCGGCCTTGGCGTGCGTGCGAGCCTCACGGGCGAGATCGGCGGCAGCATCCGCGTCGCCCGCTTCGGCCCGGCGCTCGAGGGCGGCGAGGTCCATCTGCAGACGCACGAGCCGCTGCTGGGGTCCGTCGTGGATGTCGCGCTCGAGTCGGCGCAGGGCGACATCCTCCGCGTGCACGGCGGCTCCGCGCGCTGCCGCTTCGGCGCGCACTTCGTCGGCGAGGTCGTCCGAACGCCACCGGCCGAGCATGCCCGCCGCGATGGCGTGGTGCACGACCGCGAGTCCTCGCATCACCCACGGCAGGGTGATCGTGAACAGCGCTCCGGCCAGGAGGTAGAGCACGGACTCCACGACGCGCCCGTCCCACCCGCCGAACAGCCACGGCAGCGCGTCGGCGACGTACTCGCCCCACGGCGCGCCCTCGCGAGGCACGAACACACTCCAGAACCAATAGGTGAGCCCGCCCAGGCTCACGCTCAGCCACGCGATCGTGACCGAGAACGTCGCTGCGCTCACGACGGGATTCACGATCGTGCCGTGGACGAGCGAGAGCCAGTACCGCACATTCCGGATCGGACGGGTCACCGTCATCCAGAACCCGTTCTGATCCGGACGATCACGGCTCCAGACGGGCTCCTCGATGGCAGGCAGCCCCGTCAATCGCAGGATGAAGCGATCGGCGACGCCGAATCCGCGGGCGACGACGAGCGACAGGACGATGATCGGCAGACCGACGACGAGGACGATGAGACCGGCGCCCGCCGCGAACAGCGGCACGAGGACGCTGATCGATGCCATCGCGACCGCGAAGACGGCGATCAGATAGACGGCGCTTCCCGGAACGTGCTTCCACAGCGAGCCGTAGCCGGCCCAGAACCCTCGTCGGGCCGGGCGGACGTCAGTGGTCGTGGTGGTCATCGCTGTCTCCTTCGGGACGCTTCAGGGCCGGTGTCTGGCCCGGTTCGACGACCAGGAACTGTCCCATCATGCCCTGGTCCTCGTGCCACAGCAGGTGGCAGTGGTACATGTACGGCGTCGTGGGGTCGGCATGGTCGCTGAATCGCACGAGCAGGCGGTATTCGCGTCTCCACTCGAGAGCGATCGTGTCCTTCCACCCCGCGAGACGGGCGGGCGGCGGTGCGCCGTCGACGTCGACGATGCGGAACTGCGTGTCGTGGACGTGGAACGAGTGCGGGAGCGGATTGATGTTGCGCACCGTCCACAGCTCGTTCGTATCGACGACGGAGACGTGGTCGACGCGGCCCATGTCCATCTGCCGGTCGTTGATGTTGTGCCCGGACAGCTCGAACGTCCGCTCTGCGGCGATGTCCTCGGCCGCGACGGCGGGCAGTGTCGCGAGTCTGTCGGGCACATCCGGCGACGGCGCGAGGGATGCCGCGGCGCGCAGCTCCAGGACGTCGAACGAGTCCGCGCCCGCGTGCAGCTGCGGATCGGGCGACGTCGACCCGAGCACGATCCGCTCCCCGGCCGTGACGTGGACGACGATCTCGGCACGCTCTCCCGGGGACAGCGGGATGCCGGTGGCATCGACCGGCGCATCCAGAAGTCCGCCGTCCGTCCCGATCAGCTGGAAGACGCGGTCGTCGGCGAAGGCGAAGTGGTACATGCGGGCGCTCGACCCGTTGACGATCCGCAGCCGCACACGCTGTGTCGTGACCTCGAGGTACGTCGATGCCGTGCCGTTGACGAGGATCGTGTCCCCGAGCGCACCGTCGAAGGTCGTCCCGACCCGTCCGTCGAAGGAGCCGTCGCTGTGGAAGCGGCGATCCTGCACGATGAGCGGCACGTCGTCGATGCCGTAGGTGCGCGGCAGATCGAGCCCGGCTTCCTCGTCATCGCGCAGGAGGAACAGACCCGCCAGGCCTGCGTCGACCTGCTCACGCGTCCGCCCGTGCAGGTGCGGATGGTACCAGAGGGTCGCTGCGGGCTGGTCGACGGTCCACTCGGCGCGCCACGAACCGCCGGACGCGATGGCGTTGTGCGGTCCCCCATCCATCGCTGCGGGCACGTGCATGCCGTGCCAATGCACGGTCGTGGGGTCGCCGAGCTCATTCGTGACATCGACCCGCACCGATTCGCCGCGCTGCGCGGCGAGCGTCGGACCCAGATGTGCGCCGTTGTAGCCGAGCGTCCGCGTCGTCCCCTGCGAGACGATGTCGCTCGACGCCTCCTGCGCGACGAGGTCGAACACGCGCACGCCGTCTTCCATACGGCCTTCGTCCAGCGGCGGGATCGCGAGTTCGGTGTCGAACGTCGTCGTGCCGGCGGCGGGGGGCGCCGTGCGACCTACCTCGGTCACCGCCCACAGGCAGCCCGTCGCGACCACCGCCACGAGGGGCACCGCGACGAGCACGGCGAGCAGGCGCCTACGGCGCCGGTGCGGTGACGGCGCGGGTGAGACGGGTGGCGTGGGCGAAGCTGTGGACACTCATCCAGCGTCGCGGGAACGTGCGTCCCGCGGCATCCGAGCAGCATCCGAAGGTATCGGGGGGACAGCCCCCGCCCTCCGCCGCCTACCCCGCGTGCGTCACGCGTCCGGCGAGCAGCGTCGCCGCGACGCGCATGCCACGCAGCTGCGCCTCGGTCGCCTCGAGCGGATCGTGCTCGGTCAGCGCGAGGTCCGCGACGGCGCCCACCTCGATGCGTGCGCCCTTCGCCGAGCCGCCGTGTGTCGATGCCGCCAATGCCGTCGCGCGATCGACACCCTCCTCGGGACGCCACGGCTCACGGCCGTCGCGGGTGCGGAAGACGGCGGCGGCCATCGCCGCCCACGGGTCGAGCGGCGCGACGGGAGCATCCGACCCGAACAGCAGGTTCGCGCCCGTGTCGGCGAGCGCGCGCAGCGGGTAGGGCAGCGCCGTCTGGCCGGCCCAGATCGCGTCGGTCATGTCACGGTCGTCGATCGCATGCTCGGGCTGCACGCTCGCCCCGACGCCGAGGCGACCGAACCGCGGGATGTCGGCGTGCGCGACGAGCTGGGCATGCTCGATCGTGCCCCACGCTCCCGTCGCCGCGAACGCGTCGAGCGCGTGCGAGTTCGCGACGTCACCGATCGCATGGATCGCGCAGGCGATGCCCGCCCCGGTCGCGCGCGTCATGAGGCTGCGCAATGTGCCGGGGTCGACCGTGAGCAGACCGCGGTGGGACGGGTCCTCGGGGTAGGCATGCGAACAGGCGGCGGTGCGCGTGCCGAGCGAGCCGTCGGTGATGACCTTGAGCGGCCCGACGCGAACGAGATCGGATGCCGCCCCGCGGGCGACGTCGCCGGTGCGCAGCCCGTCGGCGATCGCGCGGTCGAGGAACTGCGGGTAGATGCCGTACTCGACACGCAGCGTGTCGAACCCCGATGCCAGACGACGTACCCACGCGTCCTCGTTCCACGACATGTCGAGATCGACGACGCCGACGACACCGCGGGAGGCGGCATCCCGCGCCATCGCGGCGACGAGGTCGTCGGCCACGGCCGCGTCGACGGCGTTGAGCCGGCGGGAGATCTCGAACGCGGGCTCCTCGCGGAGCATGCCGTCGCCGTCCGGCGGGTGGCCCTCACGGCGCAGGGCGGCGGAGTTGAGCCACACGCTGTGCACGTCGGCGTTGATGAGGTAGGTGGGGATGTCGCCGGTCGTGGCGTCGAGCATCTTGCGCGTCGGTGCGTCCGGCCAGAGGGCGTCGCGGAAACCGACGCCCACGCGTCGTCCGTCGGCGAGGACCGGCGCACTCCCCATGATTCGTGCCGCCTCGCGCGCGCTCGCGGCGGCGCCGAGTGCTTCTCGCTGCGCGACGAGTGCCCACTGCACGACGTGCACATGGTGGTCCCACAGCCCGGGCACGAGCCAGGACCCGTCGGCGTGAAGCGTCTCGCCTCGGTGCGCCAGAGCACCCGCCGGGGCGATGTCGGCGATGCGCCCGTCTGAGACGAAGACGTCGACGGGCCCCTCATCGGGAAGCAGCTCGCGCCCGGCACCGGCGATGCGGGCGTTCGCGATCGTCGCGATCCGCGCGCCCTTCATGCTCCCGCTCCGCGGGCCGCGGCCATCGCGTCGTGCGCGCGACGCATCTCGGCGGCGAGTGACGGATTCGCCCACGGCGCGTCTCCCGCCAGCTCGGCGATGATCGTCTCGACCACGTCGGTCGACTTGTTCTGACTCAGCTTGCGCTTGGCGACGACCTTCGACGGCGTCAGTCGGAAGCCGACGGTCCCCTTCGCCAGACGTTCGACCGCGGCGGGATCGTTCGGCGGCTCCCACATCAGCCGGGGCTGCGGCATCCCCCGTTCGAACCGCTCGACGAGCCCGTCGAGCACGCTCAGATTCTCGTCGTGCGAGAGGATCTCGGGGATGCCGGTGAGGTGTGCCGAGACGAAGTTCCAGGTCGGCACCTGGGTGCCGCCGTCGTACCACCCGGGCGAGATGTATCCGTGCGGGCCTTGGACGACCACGAGCAGCTCCCGTTCGCCGAGGCCGTGGATCAGGTCGTCGGGACGACCGACGTGCCCCACGATCGTGAGGTCGTCGCGCGTGTCGTCCAGCAGTACGGCGTAGTGGGACGCCACGAGGCCGTCATCGGTCTTGCTCACGAGGGTGACCCACGGATTCTCGTCGATGAGTCGTCGCAGCTCGGCGAGATCGGTCATCGCGAAGCTCGGGTTCTGACGCATCCCCTCAGCTTAGGTTTCACCGCTGACAATTCGGGCACCAGTAGAGCTTCCGACCGGCCGCCTCTTCGACGACGACGGACGTGCCGCAGATGCGACACGGAAGCCCCGCCCGGTGGTAGACCCAGTGGCGGTCGTCGCGGCTGGCCATGGCGGCGCGCCATTCGTCGGCACTCAGGTCGTCCATCGTCATCATCTGACCGGTCTCGACCCCGATCGACAGCAGCCTGACCCAATCGCGCCAGAGCTCGCGCACGGTCTCTTCGGGCACGTCACGACCCGGAGTGTGCGGGTTCTGGCGGGCGCGGAACAGCATCTCGGCGCGGTAGACGTTGCCGATGCCGCTCACGACCGCCTGGTCCATGAGGAGCAGCCCGATCGGGGTGGGCTTGCGGCGCACGACGGCGACGAATCGCTCTTCCCCCTCGACGACGTCGTCGACGAGCGGGTCGGGGCCGAGCTTCGCGATGGTCGCCGCCATCTCGTCGGGCGTCTGCAGCGCGCACGCCGTCGGCCCGCGCAGATCGGCGCACGTCGTGTCGGTCAGCAGCCGCAGCCGCACCTGGCCGACCACCGGCGGCGGCCACTCGTCGTCTTCGCCGGACAGGCCCGTCGTCTGCTCGGACATGCGCACGTGCACGCGCGCCCGGCGGGGCGCGCCGATCGATGTCAGCGAGTTCTCGCCCGCGGCATCCATGATCGGCTCGGCGTCGGTGGTGCCGCGCTGATTCGTCTGCCCCATGCGTCCGTTGGCGGCCGCGATCGTGGCATCCGCGACGATCTCGCCCGCGAAGTCCCATGCGCCGTACATGCCCAGATGCACGCGCAGCCAGATGCCGTCGTCGAACTCGAGGAACATCTGCTTGCCGACGGCACGGACGGCGGTCACCGTGCGACCGTCGATCACCGCTGCTCCGTCGGCGAAGCGACCCTGAGGGCTCGAGGCGGCGACGATGCGCCCCACGAAATTGCGGTCGAACTGACGGGCGATGCGGTGGACGGAATGCCCCTCGGGCATCAGCCCGCCTCGGGGTCCATCGCGTCGGCGGACTCGCCGCCGACGGCGATCGCGGCACGGGGGTCGGGTTCGAGCGATCCGTCGATCTCGAACGCGGCGATCTGCCCGATCCGGCGCACGTGACGCTCATCTCCCGGGAACGGGGTCGCGATGAAGCGGTCGATGAAGGTCGTCGCCTCGTCGAACGTGTGCTGGCGGGCGCCGATCGCGATGACGTTCGCGTCGTTGTGCTCACGGGCGAGTTCTGCCGTCGCGATGCTCCACACGAGCGCCGCGCGGATGCCGCGCACCTTGTTGGCCGCGATCTGCTCGCCGTTGCCCGAACCTCCGAAGACGACGCCGAGCGTCTCGACGCCGTCGGCCTGGTCCCGCGCGACGGCCTGCGCCGCCCGGATGCAGAACGAGGGGTAGTCATCGACGGCGTCGTACTCGAGCGGGCCGTGGTCGACGACCTCGTGGCCCTTCTCTGCGAGGTGGTGCTGCAGCTGCGTGGAGAACTCGAGGCCGGCGTGATCGGTCGCGATGTGGATGCGCATGGCACCCATCCTAGGGACGGGCACCGGCGTCAGGGCGCGACTCCCGCGGCGGCCGGCTTGAACCCCGCGCGGATGTTCTCGCAGCACGCGGGGCGGCACACGTCGAACCACGGCCCGAGGTCGGTCAGGTGGGGGCGATCAGCGGCGGGAGTCCCCCGCAGCCGCTCTTCGACGAGGTCGATCAGGCCCGAGACGAAGACGGGGTCGATGCCGGGGGTCGGCGTGCGGACGGCACGCACACCCGCTTCCTCGGCGGACTCCATCGCCTCGGTATCGAGGTCCCACAGCACTTCCATGTGGTCGCTCATGAACCCGAGCGGCACGATCGCGACGGCGGCGACGCCGTCGGCGGGCAGCTTCTCGATGACGTCGTTGATGTCCGGCTCGAGCCAGGGCTGCGTGGGCGGACCCGAGCGAGACTGGTACACCAGCTCCCACCCGACCGTCGCTGCGGCGGGGATCTCGGCGGCGACCGCGGCCATGACGACCTCGGCGACGGCGAGATGCTGCGCGGGGTAGGCGCCCAGCGGTCCGAGATCACCGTCGCGCGGTCCCGACCGTTCGGCGTCGTCTGTCGGGATACTGTGGGTCGAGAACAGCACGCGCACGGCTGCGGCGTCGATGCCGTCGGCGAGGAAACCCGAGACCGCGTCGCGCACGCCGTCGATGAAGGGCGTGACGAACCCCGGGTGGTCGAAGAACTGGCGCACCTTGTCGATCGTGACGGATGCCGCGAGGTCGGTCGCCGTCAGCACGCGTGCGAAGTCCTCGCGATACTGGCGGCAGCTCGAGAACGACGAGTAGGCGCTCGTGGCGAGCGCGAGCAGCGTCGTGTCGCCGGCGGCCGCGGCCTCGGTGACCGCCTCTTCGAGGTACGGCGCCCAGTTGCGGTTGCCCCAGTACACCGGCAGGTCGATGCCGCGCCGGGCGAGTTCGGCCTCGAGGGCCGCCTTGAGCGCCCGGTTCTGCGCATTGATGGGGCTGATCCCGCCGAAGTGGCGGTAGTGGTGCGCGACCTCTTCGAGGCGCTCGTCGGGAATCCCACGACCGCGGGTGACATTGCGCAGGAACGGGATGACGTCGTCCTGTCCCTCCGGACCGCCGAAGCCTGCCAGAAGCAGACCGTCATAGGCCAGGGGCGTCTCGACATGGGGGGCTCCGGACGCCGCGGCATCCGACGCGAACGGAACGTGCTGGCCTTCGCGAATCGTCATGCGTCCATCCTGACAGCGTGCGAGGCGTTCTCGGCCCGCGGAGCGCGGACCCGCTGACGTAGGCTGTTCGGGTTGCCGCCGTCGCCACCCGCGTCCGGCATCGACCCGATCCACAGACCACGGGAGCATCGCAGTGCCTGGAGAGAACCTCACTCGGATCGAGGCGCAGGAACGCCGCGCCGTCATCCGCCCCTCGACGACCGCGCTGAACGCGATCACGTACGACGTCGCACTCGACCTCACGAAGGGCGACGAGGTCTTCGGATCGCGCACGACCGTCCGTTTCGGCGCGCTCGAGGGTGCCGAAACCTTCATCGACCTGATCGCGCGCGAGGTGCACTCGATCACGCTCAACGGGCGCGACGTGCCGGTCTCGGCGTTCGCCGACTCGCGCATCGCGCTGACGGAGCTCGCCGCTCAGAACGAGCTCGTCATCGACGCCGACTGCCTCTACACCAACACGGGCGAAGGCCTGCACCGCTTCGTCGACCCCGTCGACGGCGAGGTCTACCTGTATTCGCAGTTCGAGGTGCCCGATTCGCGGCGCATGTACGCCGTCTTCGAGCAGCCCGACATCAAGGCGACGTTCCAGTTCACCGTGACCGCTCCCGAACCGTGGAAGGTCGTCTCGAACTCCCCCACTCCCGAGCCGAAGCGTCACGGCGACGGCACGGCCACGTGGACGTTCGAGTCGACGCCGCCGATCTCGTCGTACATCACGGCGCTCGTGGCGGGCCCCTACGAGGCGACGTTCTCCGAGCTGACGAGCACGTCGGGTCGTGTCATCCCGCTCGGCGTGTACGCCCGCAAGAGCCTCTGGCAGCACCTCGACGCCGACTACATCTTCGACAAGACGCGTGAGGGCTTCGCGTACTTCGAGGAGAAGTTCGACTACCCGTACCCCTTCGCGAAGTACGACCAGCTCTTCGTGCCCGAGTTCAACGCCGGTGCGATGGAGAATGCCGGCGCCGTCACGTTCACCGAGACGTACGTCTTCCGTTCGAAGGTGACCGACGCCGTCAAGGAGCGCCGGGTCGTCACGATCCTGCACGAGCTCGCCCACATGTGGTTCGGCGATCTCGTCACCATGAAGTGGTGGAACGACCTCTGGCTCAACGAGTCGTTCGCGGAGTGGGCCTCCACGATCGCGACCGCCGAGGCCACGGAGTGGACCGAGGCGTGGACGACGTTCAACGCGATGGAGAAGACCTGGGCCTACCGCCAGGATCAGCTGCCTTCGACGCATCCCGTCGTCGCCGAGATCACCGATCTCGAAGACGTGCAGGTGAACTTCGACGGCATCACATACGCCAAGGGCGGCTCGGTCCTCAAGCAGCTCGCCGCCTGGGTCGGCATCGAGCAGTTCTTCGCGGGCGTGGCGGCATACTTCAAGAAGCACGAGTGGTCGAACACCGAGGTCGGCGATCTTCTCGCCGAACTCGAGGAGACCAGCGGCCGCGACCTGACGACATGGGCGCGCAAATGGCTCGAGACGTCGGGGGTCAACACCCTCTCCCCCGAGATCGTGACCGACGTCGACGGGTTGATCACGCGGTTCGCGATCGTCCAGACCGCGCCCGCCGACTACCCCACGATCCGGCCGCACCGCCTCGGCGTGGGCATCTACCGGCTCCAGGACGACGCACTCGTCCGCGTGCACGATCTCGAGCTCGACGTCGACGGAGATCTGACCGAGGTGCCCGAGTTGAAGGGCGTCTCACGCGGCGATCTCGTGCTGCTCAACGACGGCGACCTCGCGTACGCGAAGATCCGTCTCGACGAGCGTTCCCTGCAGACGGCGATCGACCACCTCGGCAAGATCCACGACCCTCTCGCGCGTTCGCTCGTGTGGGGCGCTGCCTGGGATCAGACGCGCGACGCTGAAGCCTCGGCCTCGGACTACGTCGACCTGGTGCTGCGCAACATCGCGTCCGAGACCGAATCGACGACGGTCCGCACGACGCTGGCGCAGCTGCTGCTCGCGGCGAACTCGTACGTCGCACCCGAGACGCGCGCCGCCACCCGGAAGAAGGTCGCCGACGCGCTCTGGCAGCTCGCCGCGACCGCCGAGGCCGGCAGCGATAGCCAGCTGCAGTTCGCGACGTCGTTCGCCGCCGCCGCGTCGACGACCGCGCAGTGGGAGCAGGTGCGTCGGCTGCGGGACGGCGAGGACGTGCTCACGGGGCTCGAGGTCGACACCGACCTGTCCTGGCAGCTGCTCGTCTCGCTCGCCGCGGGGGGTCTCGTCACGGCGGAGGACATCGACGCCGCACTCGCCGGCGACAACACGGCGAAGGGCGGGGAATTCGCCGCACAGGCGAAGGCCGCGCTGCCCACGGGCGAAGCCAAGCGCGCAGCGTGGGATGCCCTCGTCGGCAACGACGATCTGCCCAACACGCTCGTGCGCGCGGCGGCTCTGGGATTCGGCAACCCGGCGAGCCGGGATCTGCTGCGCGACTTCGTGCCGGCGTACTTCGACATGCTGCTGCCGGTCTGGGAATCGCGCACGTACAAGATCGCGGAGTACCTGATCTTCGGGCTCTACCCGGCCGCGCTCGCGGACATCGAGCTGCGCGACGCGACGCGCGCATGGCTCGCGTCGCACCTGGACGCGCCGCCGGCGCTGCGCCGTCTCGTCGCCGAGAACCTCGCGGGCGTCGAGCGCGCTCTCGACGTGCAGGATCGCGACGCCGAGTAGACGCGTGATCATGGATGCCTCGGCTCTCGCACTCAGGCGAAGCCGAGGCATCCGTCGTTAGGATCGGGGCGATGATGTGGACCCTCGCCGACACGACCGCGCCCGACCCGGATGCGCCGGTCATCACCGATCCTCATTTCTGGGAACAGGTGCTGGCGTTCCTCGTCGAATCCGGCTGGAACATTCTGCGGGTCGCGGGCATCATCGTCGTGGCGTTCCTGATCGCGTGGGCGCTGCGACTGGTCATCCGTCGCGTCGTGCATCGCATCGTCAACGGCGCCAAGACGAAGGCCGACGTGACCGACACGATGGCGCTCGAGCGGTCGCCTCTCGCATCGGTCCGCCTCGTGCAGCGCACCCGGACGCTCGGGTCGATCCTGCAGAACATCGTCAACGTCTCGATCGTCATCGTCGCGCTGCTGCTCATCGTCAACGTGCTCGCGCCCAACGCCCTCGCCTCACTCACGCTTCTCACCGCCGCGATCGGCGCGGGCCTCGGCTTCGGCGCGCAGAACATCGTCAAGGACGTGCTCAACGGCATCTTCATCGTCGCCGAGGACCAGGTCGGCATCGGTGACGTCGTCGATCTGGGGCTGGCCACCGGAATCGTCGAATACGTCAGCGTCCGCATCACGCACGTGCGCGACGTCAACGGCACGCTCTGGTATGTGCGCAACGGCGAGATCCTGCGGATCGGCAACCTCTCGCAGGGCTGGTCGCGCGTCATCATCGACCTCGCCGTTCCCGCCGACAGCGATATCGACGCGGTCGAGCAGACCATGCTCGACACCGCCGGCGAACTGGCGAAGGATCCCAAGTGGCGCACGCGCATCCTCGAGAACCCCGAGGTGTGGGGACTCGAATCGGTGACCGGTGACGCGCTCGTGATCCGTCTGGTCATGAAGACGCGCGCGAACGCGAAGGACGACGTCGCCCGTGAGCTGCGGGTGCGTATCAAGCGCTCGATGGACGATCTGGGTGTCTCGGTCCCGCAGCTCAGCACGGTCATGCTGAGCGGTCTCGAGAGTGCCGGCCGCGTGCGCGGCTCGAATCCGCCCCGGACCAAGCCGCAGGCCACGATCAGCCCTGCGTCGGCTGCCCGGCCGGTGTGGAAGCCGAAGCGGACGCCGAAGACGCCGCCCGCAACACCCGACACACCTCCGGAGGACTCATGACGGATGCCGCATCCCCGACCTTCTTCGACGAGATCGGCGGCCACGCGACGTTCACGCGTCTCGTCGAGGTCTTCTATCGCGGGGTCGCCGACGACGACGTGCTGAAGCCGATGTATCCCGAGGAGGATCTGGGGCCCGCCGAACGCCGCCTGCTGCTGTTCCTGGAGCAGTATTGGGGCGGGCCGACGACCTACAGCCAGGAACGCGGCCACCCTCGCCTGCGAGCCCGCCACTCGCCCTTCCACGTCAACCCCGACGCGCGGGACCGCTGGCTCGCCCACATGCGGGTCGCCGTCGACGAGCTCTCCCTCTCGCCCCTGCACGAGGCGACGCTGTGGGACTATCTCGAGCGCGCTGCGCACGCCATGGTCAACACGTTCGAGCCCACCGAAATCGGCCCGTCTCCGGACGGCCGCGATTCGGCATCGATCGTGCTCACCCCGGAGTCTCCGGCCGCCGACTGAGAGACGTCCACCGACGAAGGAGTCGCCATGCCCACCACGACCCGCAGCACCGACGTGCTCATCATCGGATGGGGTCTTGCGGGGCTCGTCGCAGCGGGCGAAGCCGCCGCCGCCGGCAAGCAGGTCGTGATCATCGATCAGGAGCCGCGGGTCAACCTGGGCGGGCAGGCCTGGTGGTCGTTCGGCGGACTGTTCTTCGTCGACTCACCGGAACAACGCCGCATGGGCATCGCGGACTCGCTCGACCTCGCCCGCCAGGACTGGCTCGGCACCGCCGGCTTCGACCGCGACGAAGACGCCTGGCCACGCCGCTGGGCCGAGGCCTACCTCGACTTCGCTCATGCCGAGAAGCGCTCCTGGCTGCGCGAGAAGGGCGTCGGCTTCTTCCCGATCGTCGGGTGGGCCGAGCGCGGCGGCTATTCCGCGACGGGCCCCGGCAACTCGGTTCCCCGATTCCACGTCACGTGGGGCACGGGGCCCGGCGTCGTGGCGCCTTTTCGCGCCGCCGTGGAACAGGCCGAGGCGGTCGGCCGCATCACCATCCTGCCGCGCCACCGGGTCAGCTCGCTGTCGTTCACCGACGGCGTCGTCACCGGCGCGATCGGCGATGTGCTCGCTCCCTCGGGGGCGGCCCGGGGGCATGCGTCCTCGCGGGACGTGGTCGGCTCGTTCGAGATCGCAGCGAGCGCGACGCTCATCGCGGCGGGAGGCATCGGCGGCAACCATGACCTCGTCCGGCGACACTGGCCGCCGCGTCTGGGCACGCCACCGATGACGATGGTGACCGGTGTCCCCGCGTTCGTCGACGGGTCCATGGTCGGACCCGCGCAGAGTGCGGGTGCCCGGTTCATCAACGAGGACCGCATGTGGCATTACGTCGAGGGTCTGCAGAACTGGGACCCGGTTTGGCCGGATCACGGCATCCGGATCCTCCCGGGACCGTCCTCGATCTGGCTGGACGCCACGGGACATCGTCTGCCCGTGCCGCTCTTCCCCGGATTCGACACGCTCGGAACCCTCGCCCACCTGCGCGGGACGGGACACGATCACTCGTGGTTCGTGCTGTCGCAGAAGATCATCGAGAAAGAGTTCACGCTGTCGGGCAGCGAGCAGAATCCGGACCTGACCGGGAAGGACCTCGCGCTGCTCGCCCGCTCCCGACTCGGGAAGGGCGCCGCAGGACCCGTGCAGGCGTTCATGGACCGCGGCGCGGACTTCGTCGTGCGCGACTCGCTCGACGACCTCATCCGGGGCATGCAGGCTCTGCCGGGCGGCGACCTGATCGATGCGGCTCGTGTCCGATTCGAGGTCGAAGCCCGCGATCGGGCGGTCGACAACGACTTCACGAAGGATGCGCAGATCGCGATGCTGCGCTCGGCGCGCGCCTACCGCGGTGACCGCCTCATCCGAACGGCAGCACCGCATCGGATCCTCGACCCCGCGGCCGGTCCCCTCATCGCCGTCAAGCTGCACGTCCTGACGCGCAAGTCGCTCGGCGGCATCGAGACCGACCTCGCCGCTCGCGCGCTGTCGTCACAGGGCGACCCCGTGCCCGGCCTCTACGCGGCCGGGGAGGCGAGCGGGTTCGGGGGCGGCGGCATGCACGGCTATCGGGCTCTCGAGGGGACGTTCCTCGGGGGATGCCTGTTCTCCGGACGGATCGCGGGTCGCGCGATGGCGGCCTCCGTCTGACCGGATCAGGACCGCCCCGTGGGGCGGACCTCCGTCAGCCCGCTGCGGACCGGACCGCGTACGAGGACGTGGCCGCGCGCGAGCGTGAGTCTCGTCCAGGCACCCGCCGTGCGGATGACCGCGTGCTCCTCGCCTCCGATGAAGCCGAGCCCGAAGGCGGCGAACGCCACCCCCAGCGGCAGCCCGTCGAGCGCCTCGTCGGGGCTCCCCCACACCGATGCGCGCACGGCGCGCACGGCGTCTTCGCCCGCGTCGCGCGGCACCGCCTCGGCGACCGCGGCGATGCCCCATTGCGCCCGCGACGCGAGTGTGGCCGCGGCGATCGCTTCGCCCTGCTGCCAGCCGCCGCGCGGCGGCGAGACACCCGTCCATGCCGGCGAGAGACCGGTCTCCGGCAGCACGACGGCCGTGGCATCGTCATCGGCCGCGCGCAGCTCGCTCGCCTCGACGACGATGTCGCACACCAGTTCGGGGTCGACCGTGAGCACCCGCATCCCGAGCACCGTGGGCGTGGAATCCATCAGCCCGCGCGGCGCGAGGGGCGCGCTGGTCATCGCGAGCACGCCGTCCGCGCCGCGCAGCCGCACGGCGCCGTCCCCGAGAACGGCCGCGCGGCCGGCGAAGGTGAGCGCATCGGCAGCCGAAGCCGCGTCGCCGAAGACAAGACGTGGGGACATCCGACCTAAACTACCAAGCGGCAGCGGGGCGAGACTCCGGCCGACCAGAGATGGAGACCCCAGTGACGGATGCCCCCGAGCCCACGCACGCGAGAACGCAGGCGGATCCTGTCGCTTCGATGCTGGCCGTGCTCGACCTCGCCGATTCCGAAGCGCGCACGACCGAAGACATCTTCACGGGCGTGTCGCAGTCGATGCCGCTCGGACGCGTCTACGGCGGGCAGGTGCTCGCGCAGTCGATCGTCGCGGCGTCACGGACGCTTCCCGACGACCGCACGGTGCATTCCATGCACGGGTACTTCCTGCGCCCCGGTGACGCCGACGCGCACATCACGTTCGCGGTGGACCGCATCCACGACGGTCGTTCGTTCTCGACTCGTCGCACGCAGGCGTTCCAGGAGGGCGTGCCGATCTTCTCGATGATCGCCTCCTTCCAGGACGAGGACACGGGGCTCGAGCATCAGGCTCCGATGCCCACCGGAGTGCCCGACCCCGAGGACCTGCCCGACGTCGAATCACAGCTCGACGGGCTGCATCCCATGACGAAGCGGATGTACACGGATCGGCCGCTGGATCTGCGCCACGTCGCATCGCCGATCTACACGAAGGTGACCGGCGAGCATCGCCCCGAGCAGGCGGTGTGGATGCGGGTGCGCAGCGCGGTGCCCGACGATCCGGCCCTCCACCGCGCAGCCCTGGCGTACCTCAGCGATCTCACCATCCAGGAGGCGATCCTGCGCGCGCACGGCATTCCGTGGGCGACGCCGGGACTCAAGGTCGCGAGTCTCGATCACGCGATGTGGTGGCACCGTCCGGGGCGCGTGGACGACTGGATGCTCTACGTCCAGGAGTCCCCCAGCGCGCGCGGCGGTCGCGGGCTCGCGAACGGGCGCATCTACTCGCGCGAGGGCGTACTCATCGCGAGCGTCGCTCAGGAGGTCATGGTGCGGGTGCCGGGCGAGGGCTGAGCGGATCAGCGACGATAGCGGATCGGGTCGCCGAGGAACGGCGACAATGTCGATCGCTCGTGCGCGGTCAGGCGCGTCGGCGATCCGGCGGCGACGTCCACGAGCACCACGACGGCCGACGACCGGGCGTAGAGCACTTGCGGATCATCGCCCAGCGGGCTGAACACCTCGAAGCAGACCTCGATGCTCGAACCGCCGATCTTGCTGATCCACAGCTGCACGTCGAGCGGCCGGTGCCCGTAGGGCACGGGACGCAGGTACTCGATCTCCTGTCGGGCGACGAGGGTCGCGCGCTCGCCGCCGCCTTCGAGCACCGTCATGTCGAAGATCGCGGTCGGGGCGGCTTCGGCATCGCCTTCGGGCAGCCAGAAGGCGCGCAGACGAGCCTCTTCGAGCAGCTTGAGCATCGATGTGTTGTTGACGTGGCCGAGCGCGTCGAGGTCTCCCCACCGCAGATGGATCGGGATGTGCACTCGGCCGAGACCGGCGGCGTCAGTCACGCGTGAGCTTGCGGTATGCCGAGCGGTTCGGCTTGGCCGCGTCGGGCCCGAGGCGCTCGATCTTGTTCTGCTCGTACGCGTCGAAGTTACCCTCGAACCAGTACCAGTTGTCCGGGTTCTCTTCGGTTCCCTCGTACGCGAGGATGTGGGTCGCGATGCGGTCGAGGAACCAGCGATCGTGCGTGATCACGACGGCGCAGCCGGGGAACTCCAGCAGCGCGTTCTCGAGCGACTGCAGCGTTTCGACATCGAGGTCGTTCGTCGGCTCGTCCAGCAGCAGGAGGTTGCCGCCCTCTTTGAGCGTGAGAGCGAGGTTGAGTCGGTTTCGCTCGCCACCCGAGAGCACGCCGGCCTTCTTCTGCTGGTCAGGGCCCTTGAACCCGAACTTCGAGACGTACGCGCGCGACGGGATCTCGATCTTTCCGACCGTGATGATGTCCAGTCCGTCGGACACGACCTCCCACAGGGTCTTGTTCGGGTCGATGTTCCCCCGCGACTGGTCGACGTAGCTGATCTTGACGGTCTCGCCGATCTTGAGCTGGCCGCCGTCGAGCGGCTCGAGGCCGACGATCGTCTTGAACAGCGTCGTCTTCCCGACGCCGTTGGGCCCGATGACGCCCACGATTCCGTTGGGCGGCAGGCTGAAGCTCAGGTTGTCGATGAGCGAGCGGCCGTCGAACCCCTTCTGCAGGTTCTTCGCCTCGATCACGACGCCGCCGAGTCGCGGGCCCGGCGGGATCTGGATCTCCTCGAAATCGAGCTTGCGCGTGCGCTCGGCCTCGGAGGCCATCTCCTCGTAACGGGCCAGGCGCGCCTTGGACTTGGCTTGGCGGCCCTTCTGGTTGGAGCGGACCCACTCCAGCTCGTCGGCGAGTCGCTTGGCGAGCTTGGCGTCCTTCTTGCCCTGCACTTCGAGCCGATCGCGCTTCTTCTCGAGGTACGTCGAGTAGTTGCCCTCGTAGCCGATGAGGCGACCGCGGTCGACCTCGGCGATCCATTCCGCCACGTTGTCGAGGAAGTAGCGATCGTGCGTGATGGCGATGACGGCGCCGGTGTACTTCTGCAGGTGCTGTTCGAGCCACAGCACGCTCTCGGCGTCGAGGTGGTTCGTCGGTTCGTCCAGCAGCAGCAGGTCGGGCTTCTGCAGCAGCAGCTTGGTCAGCGCGACCCGACGCTTCTCACCGCCGGACAGGTTCGAGACCGACGCATCGCCGGGGGGCGTGCGCAGCGCGTCCATCGCCTGCTCGAGCTGCGAGTCGAGGTCCCAGGCGTCAGCGGCGTCGATCTCCTCCTGCAGCGTGCCCATCTCGGCCAGCAGCGCGTCGAAGTCGGCATCGGGGTCGCTCATCAGCGCGGAGATCTCGTTGAACCGGTCGAGCTTCGCTTTGATCGCGATGCCGTCCTGGATGTTCTCCAGCACCGTCTTGGACTCGTCGAGTTCGGGCTCCTGCATGAGGATGCCGACCGTGAACCCGGGGCTGAGCTTCGCCTCGCCGTTGGACGGCGTGTCCAGGCCCGCCATGATCTTGAGGATCGTGGACTTTCCGGCCCCGTTTGGGCCGACCATGCCGATCTTCGCTCCGGGGAGGAACGCCATCGTCACGTCATCGAGGATCAGCTTCTCGCCGACCGCCTTGCGGGCGCGGACCATCGAGTAGATGTACTCAGCCATGCGAATCCTGCTCTCCTTGGACTGCGGACGTCAGCCCCCCAGCCTACCGGCCGTGAGCAGGTCACCAGTCGATCGGCCGCGTGCGCCCGATGAGGCATCCGCCTTCGGCCAGTGCGTCGACGACCGTGGCGACGGGATCGCCGGTCGCGGGACCGACCTGCCCGATGAGACATTCGGATCCCCACAGCACCGAGAACTGCAGGCTCTCGGCGCGGTGCCCGACGGTCGAGAGGTCCTCCGTGACCTCCATCGCCGCCCTGTCGAATCCGGCCGCGGTGAGCGCGTCGATGTAGGCGCGGCCCGCGTCGTTGTGCTCCCCCGCCCACACGGCCTCGACGACCTGGCGGAAGATCGGCAGATTGTCCGAGGCTGTGCCGTCGGGAAGGAACACGACCGCGTCGGGCGTCGGCGTCTCGGTCGGTGTCGGGGGCGCACTCCCCGTCGCCGACTCAACCGGGCCGGGGGCGGTGTCGGTGCATCCGCTCAGCACCAGCAGACCGGCGCATACCGCGGCAGCTGTCGCCGTCGCACGGCGGACTCGAACAGAGTCCTTCTGAGTGGATCGGGGCACCGGAACAGTCTAGAGGCGCCGTCCCCGGCGGCCGTCGGCGGCTCAGTAGGGCACCTCTTCGAGGGATTCCGCGGTGTCTCCCGCCGGGACGGTGACCAGCGGCCAGCCCGCGTCGACGGCGTCGTCCGTGCGCGGAACGGACGGATTCTCCCATTCGCGCGATGGCGACGACGGTGCGCCGCCGGCGTGGGCCGCCTTCTCGAACGTCGTCGTCCCCCAGCGCAGATCGTGACCGATCGCCTCGGCGTCGATCTCGGCCTCTGTCCCGTGGTTCTGCGCAGTCTCCCAGTTTCGGATGCGCAGCCTTCCCGACACAAGGACGCGCTGCCCCTTCCGCAGGGACCGCGCGGCGTTCTCGCCGAGTGATCGGAAGACCGAGACGGTGTACCAGTTGGTACCCGCGTCAGCCCATTCGCCGGTCGTCTTGTCACGACGACGTTCCCCGCACGCGATTCGGAATCGCGTGTAGGGGACGCCGCCCGATGTGCTTCGCTGCTCCGGATCCGTCGCGATGTTCCCCGCGACCGTGATGGTCGTTCCGTTCATTTCTTCTCCTCTGCTCGGAGCCTTGATCGGTTGGCTCGCAGTGGTACCGGCGTGCCCGGCCGGCACCACTGCTGTCCCACCTTGGTCCGCGCGATCCGCATCCTCCGCGCGGCCGCCGGATCTGGGGAGAGAACGGCGAGCGTCCCCACCTGGGGAGGAACCGGACCGCCGCGGCGATGTCCGTGGTCGCATCTATGTTCGACGGAGGAAGGGAGAGCACATGTCCATCCAGCTCCACCCACCGGTCGCGGTCGCTCCGCGTCCGCGTCGGACCACCCCGCTCCGACTCGCATCCGCCGCGCCCGCGCTCTGGCGCGTCCTCGATCCGACGGGCCGCGTCATCGGTCACGTCCAGGCACGGAACAGTACGGGGGGCACTCGCTACCGTGCGCGTCGGTTCCACGCCGGCTCGCGCGCCTTCCGCGACCTCGGTGACTTCTGGTCGATAGACGACGCCCTGGACTGCCTGCGCTACACGCGCTGACCGCTCCGGGCGTACGAATATGGGGTTGGATGGTGCTTGTGCCACGCCGCGTCATCCAACTGCTCATCGGGCTGCTGCTCTACGGTGCCGGGTGCGCGCTCACCGTTCAGGCGGGCTTGGGTGTCGACCCGTGGACCGTCCTGGCCGAAGGCATCTCGATCCACACCGGCGTCGGCATCGGCTGGATCACGAATCTGCTCGGTTTTCTCGTGCTGCTGCTGTGGATCCCGCTGCGTCAGAAGCCGGGGGTCGGCACGATCGCGAACATCCTCGTCGTCGGCACCAGCATGCAGGCGGTCCTCACCGTCGTCCCGCCGATCGAGGGGCTGCTCGCGCAGATCGCCGTCCTGCTCGCCGGCATCCTGCTCGTGGCGCTCGCGTCGGGGCTGTACATCGGCGCCCACTTCGGACCGGGTCCGCGCGACGGTCTGATGACCGGCATGCACACGCGGCTGCGCTGGCCCATCTGGGTGTGCCGCGCCGCCGTTGAACTCACGGTGCTGTTCGTGGGGTGGCTGCTGGGCGGCACGGTCGGGCTCGGGACGGTCCTGTTCGCCGTTCTCATCGGCCCCCTCGTGCATGTCGCCCTTCCGCTGCTGGACACCCGTCGCCCGGCCCGCGGCACGCGGGCGACCACCACGCTCACAGCAGACGAGGCGCTTCCTCCTTCGCCCTGAGCGCCGCTCAGTGCTCGAGGAACTTCGGCCAGTCACTCCCCGGTGCCATCCGGGCGTGCAGCGCCTGCTTCGCCACATCCATCGAAGGGTATGTTCCGGCGGCAGCGGGCGCTCCGGCCATCGTGACGGTGTACCCCTCGTCGGATTTGCGGATGCTGCCGACCACTCCGCCAGCACCGTATGCGACCCACAATGCGTGTGATGTCTCGGTCGTGCTCATCATCGAACTCCTTCCGATGCACCAGACGCTACGCCGCCCGCGGGGAAAGAACCAGCGCATCCGCCGATTCCCGGCCGCTGTGAGCGGCCGCTACCCTTGATGACGTTGACCCCCAGTAGCTCAGTGGATAGAGCAGCGGCCTTCTAATCCGCCGGTCAGGTGTTCGAATCACCTCTGGGGGGCCGAAATCGCGTGTCCGTCCCGTCATTAGGATGGGTCCCATGGTGGGTGCCTCTGAGAATGACCGGCTTGTCTGGATCGATTGCGAAATGACCGGTCTCGATCTCGAGGTCGATGAACTCGTCGAGATCGCGATCGTCGTGACGGACTTCGAGTTGCGACCCCTCGACGGGGGCTTCCACATCGTCATCAAGCCCGATGCCTCGGCGCTCGAGCACATGAACGACTTCGTCACCGCGATGCACGAGAAGTCGGGCCTGCTCTCCGAGATCCCCGGCGGCGTCTCCGTCGCCGACGCGGAGTTCCAGGCTCTCGAATACATCCAGCGGTTCGTGCCGCAGCAGGGCAAAGCGCCCCTCGCCGGCAATACGATCGGCACCGACCGCATGTTCCTCGCGAAGTACATGCCCCGAGTCGATCGATGGCTGCACTACCGCAACGTCGACGTCTCGAGCATCAAGGAGCTCTCACGACGGTGGCATCCGCGCGCATACATCCACGCGCCGGCCAAGGACGGCGGTCACCGCGCCCTGGCCGACATCCTCGAATCGATTCGCGAGCTCGTCTACTATCGCCGGGCGGTGTTCGTTCCCGAGCCCGGCCCGACGAGCGACGACGCGCGTGCCGCTGCGGCCGCGGCCGTTTCGTCATTCTCGTCGGAGGTATGAGAGAATCTTCTGGTTGCTCGCGAAAGCGGGAGACATGGTGGGTATAGCTCAGTTGGTAGAGCGCGGCCTTGTGGTGGCCGATGTCGCGGGTTCGAGCCCCGTTACTCACCCCAAGAGAAGCGAGGCCATGGGGCATCGTATGGAGATGGATGCCGCGGCATTCGAGGAACTCGTCGTGGACGAGCTCGACAGGCTGCCCGATGAGATGGTCGACGGCCTCGACAATGTCGTCTTCGTCGTCGAAGATCGGCCCGAGGACGGCAGTCTCGATCTGCTCGGTCTGTACGACGGATGGGCGTTGACGGAGCGCGGCCAGTACGGCGGCGGTGAGCTCCCCGATCGGATCATCGTCTACCGCGAGCCGCATCTGATCACGTGCGAGACGCTCGACGAACTGCGCGATGAGATCCACACGACCCTCGTCCACGAGATCGCCCACTTCTACGGCATCGACGACGATCGGCTGCACGAGCTGGGGTGGGCGTGAAGACCCCGACGGTTCTGCCCGACACCGACCGCTCCCCCACGTCACAGCAGTTGGTCGACCGTCCGCGCCCGTGGCAGACGGTCGTGTGGAACGATCCGGTCAATCTGATGAGCTACGTCACGCACGTCTTCCGTGAGTACTTCGGCTATGCGCGGAGCGAGGCGGAACGGCTCATGCTCGCGGTGCACCACGACGGTCATGCGGTCGTGGCCGAGGGGGCGCGCGAGCAGATGGAGCTGCATACGCAGGCCATGCACGACTACGGCCTGTGGGCCACGATCCGGGAGGCACCATGACCGAACGGACGATCGTTCTCGAACTCGCCCGCATCGAAGGGGCGCACCTCGCCGACCTCGTGAACCAGTTCGACCGGCTGCTCGCCGAGAGCGACGTCGTCGGAGACCCCGCGCTTCGCCGCCTCGTCCCCGATGCGTACTCCGACCTGGAGGCAGCGAGAGAGTTCCGCTCGCTCACCGAACGCGAACTGCTCGCCCGGCGCTCCGAGGACGCGACGGTCGTCCTCGCCTCTCTCGCCGCGATCGGCGAGCTGCCGGAGGATCCGGAGGATCCTCGCCTCGTCGAAGCCGTCGAGCTCCGCCTCGATCCCGACGAGGCGCGCGCATGGCTGCGTACGCTGTCGGCGGTGCGCCTCGTGCTCGCGACGCGCCTCGACATCAGCGACGAAGACGACCACCACCCCGAGGATCCGCGATTCGGCATCTACGATTGGCTCGGCTACCGACTCGACGGGCTCGTCCGCGCCGTCGACGGGGGCTGAGCGGTCAGGGAATCTCGACGCGGACTGTCGCGAGCGCGGCCGGGTCGTTGCGTTCGATGTGGGCCTGCTCCTGCTTCGCCCATCGATCCCAGTGCGGCCGGTAGCTGTCACCGTCGCGCTCGAGCGCCCGTCGACGGCGTGATGCCGAGGGCGATTCGCACCACACGCGGACATCGGCAAGGAGCGCCGTTCCGGGCATGAGGATGCCGGCGCCCTCGATGATGAGCGGAAGGGCCGGGTCGACGGCATGGGCTTCGGCCTCACGCTCTTCGTGCCAGTCCCACCGGTTCCAGGTCCCGATCGTGCCCCGCGCGTGCGGGCGCAGGATGTCGACACGTGCGCGATCGACGCCGAGCTCGAGTCCGTCCCAACCGGGATACAGCGAATCCAGCGCGACGAGCTGCACACGGCCCGCGCCCGGCCACTCCGCGGCGGTGCGCAGCGCGAGCGACGACTTGCCGGCGCCGCTGCGTCCGTCGATGAGGATGACGGGGTTGGGCGCCTCGATCGCCTCGACGGCCTGCAGGATCCGTGATGTCGCAGCGGTCAGCGCCCGGCCGACGACGTCGGTGCTACTTCTTGAGGGCGCGGATGACACGGCTGAGCGCACGCCCGGCGACGCACACGAACGGGATCGCGACCGCCAGCAGCGAAACCAGGTTCGGCTCGAAGCGCAGGTCGTCGCCCTTGCGGACATAGGCGCCCACGGGGACCGAATAGCCGCCGCCTCCGCCGCCGCCGTTCCCCTCGTCATCGGAGCCGCCGCCGAACCCGGACCACGTCAGAGCGACCGGAATGAACGTGACACCGTTGACGTCCTGGGGTTCGCCATAGGCGCTCTTCACGCCGAGCGAGACGGATTGCTTGGAGAGTTCGAGAGCGATGTTGGGCATGCCTCCACGCTACCCGCCCGCGTCGATCGTGCCCAGAGCCGGATCACGACGCCGACGGCGGTCGAGGGTGCGAGGGCTGGGAGCCGCCGTCTCGGCGCGCACCGAGCAGAGTCGCCCGCGTGATCGCGTTCCGGCCGAATTTCGTCGCGGCTCCGTCGAGTGCGCCTTCGATCCGCCGCCATCCGTCGTCGTCATCCCACAGGGCGGGTGCGCCCGAGCCCGAGGGGCTGAGCTTCTCTGCGCGCACGCCCACGAGCCGCACCGGAAGGCCCCGGTGGACACCGGCGAACAGGTCGTGAGCGGCGCTGCCGATCCGCTGCCCGACGGCCGTGGGCTCGGCGAGCGTCTGAGACCTCGTCACCGTCGTGAAGTCGGCGAAGCGCACCTTGATCGACACGGTCGACGCCTCCCATCCGTGCTGCCGCAGACGCGCACCCACGCGATCGGCGAGGCGACGCAGCTCGGCTCTCAGAATCGTCTCGTCGGCGATGTCGTCGCGGAAGGTCTCTTCGTGCCCGATGCTCTTCTCCACCCGTGTCGTGTCGATCGGGCGCGGGTCGATCCCTCGTGCGAGATGCCACAGGCGATCGCCGAGCGCCGGGCCGAGAGCGCGATCGAGCACCTCCCGCGGCTCTTCGAGCACATCGGCGACGGTTCGGATGCCGCGGCGTTCGAGCGCGTCGCCCGCCTTGGGGCCGATGCCCCACAGCGCTCGCACGGGGCGCGGCGCCAGGAACGCCGCGGTGTCGGCAGGGGTCACGATGAGCAGGCCGTCGGGCTTTGACAGGGTCGACGCCATCTTCGCGATGTGCTTCGTGGCGGCGACGCCGATCGAGCAGGTCAGGCCGGTCTCGGCGCGCACCTGGGCGCGCAGCATCCGAGCGATCGTTCCGGGACTGCCCCACAGCCTTCGCGCACCGCGCACGTCGAGGAATGCCTCGTCGATCGACAGCTGCTCGACGAGCGGTGTGACATCGCGGAAGACGCCCATGACCTGCGCGGAAAGCGCGAGGTAGCGGTCGAAGCGCGGCGGCACGACGATCGCCGTGGGACACAGCCGGAGCGCCTGCCCGACCGGCATCGCCGAGCGCACCCCGAAGCGGCGTGCTTCGTAGGACGCGCTCGAGACGACCGAGCGGCTCTCGGGTGCGCCGATGATGATCGGCTTGCCGGCGAGCGTCGGATCATCGAGCACGGCGACGGCCGCGTAGAAGGCGTCCATGTCGACATGCAGGATGCCGGTGCCGGTGTCATCCGCACCCTGCGGTGACACCATCCGCCCGCTGCCGTCGCCTCGCCCCATGCGTCCATTCTCTCCTCGGGCACCGACATCCGGTGCCCGAGGAGAATGGTCATCCTGCCGCGCGCTCGAGGATCAGCTCGCGCACCCGCGCGGCATCCGCCTGTCCTCGCATGGCCTTCATGACAGCGCCGATCACGGCACCGGCGGCCTGCACCTTGCCGTCGCGGATCTTGGCGAGCACGTCCGGCTGCGCGGCGAGCGCGTCGTCGATGGCGGCGATGAGCGCACCGTCGTCGGACACGACGGCGAGGCCGCGCGCATCGACGATCTGCTGCGGCGTACCCTCTCCCGCGATCATGCCCTCGAGCACCTGACGAGCGAGCTTGTCGGTGAGCGTGCCCGCGTCGACGAGCTTCTGCAGCTCGGCGACCGCCGCGGGCTCGACGAGCTCGGCGGGCTCTCTGCCCTCGGCGTTCGCGACGCGCGAGAGCTCGCCCGTCCACCACTTGCGCGCGGCGGCGGGAGACGCGCCGGCGGCGACCGTGGCCTCGACCTCGGCCAGGAGTCCGGCGTTGACGACGTCCTGAAGCTCGAGGTCGGTGAAGCCCCAATCGCCCTTCAGACGCCGGCGACGCACGGCCGGCGGTTCGGGCAGCGCTGCGCGCAGCTCGTCGATCAGCTCGAGCGACGGGGCGACGGGCAGCAGATCCGGCTCGGGGAAGTAGCGGTAGTCGTCGGCGTCCGACTTCGGACGACCCGGAGAGGTCGTGCCGGTGTCCTCGTGCCAGTGGCGGGTCTCCTGCGTGATCGTGCCGCCCGCCGCGAGGATCGCGGCCTGACGCTGGATCTCGTACCGGACGGCCCGCTCGACGGAGCGCATCGAGTTGACGTTCTTCGTCTCGGTGCGCGTGCCGAGCGGTGCGGCGGGCTCACCGGCCGCGACCCGGGGGCGCAGCGACACGTTCGCGTCGCAGCGCAGATTGCCCCGCTCCATGCGGGCCTCCGAGATGCCCAGCGAGATCACGATGTCGCGGATCGTCGCGACGTAGGCCTTCGCGATCTCGGGCGCGCGGTGCTCGGCGCCGAAGATCGGCTTCGTGACGATCTCGACGAGCGGCACTCCGGCGCGGTTGTAGTCCACGAGCGAGTACTCGGCGCCCTGGATGCGGCCGGTCGCCCCGCCGACGTGCGTCAGCTTGCCGGCATCCTCTTCCATGTGCGCGCGCTCGATCGGGACGGTGACGATGTCGCCGCCGGCGAGCTCGATGTCGACGGACCCCTCGAACGCGATCGGCTCGTCGTACTGCGAGATCTGGTAGTTCTTGCCCAGATCGGGGTAGAAGTAGTTCTTCCGCGCGAACCGGCTCGAGGGTGCGATCGAGCAGCCGAGTGCGAGCCCCAGGCTGATCGAGTAGCGCACGGCGGTCTCGTTGACGGTCGGCATCGCCCCCGGCAGGCCCATGTCCACGGGAGCGACGAGCGTGTTCGGCGCCGCGTCGTGGTTCGCGGAGTTCGCAGGGTTCGCCGCCGACGAGAACATCTTCGTCTCGGTGTTGAGCTCGACGTGCACTTCGAAGCCGAGCACCGGCTCGAACTGCTCAAGCGCCTTGTCGAAATCCATCAGTTTGGCCTTCGCCATCAGAGAGCACCTCCGCTCGCATCGAGGGACGGTGCTCTGTCGAGAAGCGGTCCACCCCAGGAATCCACGAGAAGCGCCTCGACGGCGGCCCCCACTCGGTACAGGCGCGCGTCCTCGCGGGTCGGGGCGAGGAACTGGATGCCGACGGGCAGGCCGTCCTCGGCCGCGAGACCGGATGGGATCGAGATGCCCGGCACGCCCGCGAGGTTCGCCGGGATCGTCGTCACGTCGTTGAGGTACATCTGCAGCGGGTCGTCGATCTTCTCACCGAGCCTGAACGCCGTCGTCGGTGCGGAGGGCGTCGCGATGACGTCGACCTGCGCGAACGCCTCGTCGAAGTCGCGCTGGATGAGGGTGCGGACCTTCTGCGCCGAGCCGTAGTAGGCGTCGTAGTAGCCGGCCGACAACGCGTACGTGCCGAGGATGACGCGGCGCTTGACCTCGTCGCCGAAGCCGGCTTCACGCGTGGCGGCCATGACCTCTTCGACCGTCGCGGATGCGTGCGGCGTGACCCGCATGCCGAAGCGCACGGAGTCGAACTTCGCGAGGTTGCTCGACGCCTCGGCGGGGAGGATCAGGTAGTAGGCGGCGACGCCGTACTCGAAGTGGGGCGCGCTGACATCGACGATCTCGGCGCCCTGCGCCTCCATCGCCGCAAGCGCCTGCCGAAACGACGCCGCGACACCCGACTGGAAGCCGCTGTCGGGAAGCTCCCGGATGACGCCGACGCGCAGCCCCTTGAGGACGTCGCCCGATGCACCTTCGCGGGCGGCATCGGCGAACGACGGCCAGGCATCCGTGAGCGACGTGGAGTCGTGGGGATCATGTCCCCCGATGACGTCGTGGAGGAGTCCGGCATCCAGCACCGTCCGCGTGACGGGCCCGACCTGGTCGAGTGAAGAGGCCAGTGCGATCGCACCGTAGCGGCTCACGCCGCCGTACGTGGGCTTCATGCCGACGGTGCCCGTCACGTGTGCGGGCTGACGGATCGATCCGCCGGTGTCGGAGCCGAGCGCGAGCGGCGTTTCGAACGCCGCGACGGCCGCGGCGGACCCTCCGCCGGATCCACCCGGGATCCGCTCGAGGTCCCAGGGGTTGCGCGTCGGTCCGTACGCGGAGTGCTCCGTCGAGGAGCCCATCGCGAACTCGTCCATGTTCGTCTTGCCGAGCGGCACGAGTCCCGCCGCGCGTGAACGCGCGACGACGGTCGCGTCGTAGGGCGACATGTAGCCCTCGAGGATGCGCGAGCCGCTCGTGGACGGCATGTCGGTCGTCACCAGGACGTCCTTGATCGCGAGCGGGACGCCCGCGACGGGTCCGAGCCGCTCCCCCGCCGCACGGCGACGGTCGATGTCGGCCGCGACATCGAGCGCGTGATCGCTGACATGCAGGAACGCGTGCACATCGCCGTCGACGGCCGCGATCCGGTCGAGGTGCGCCTGCGTCACCTCGACGCTGGACACGTCGCCCGAGGCGATCCGGGCCGCGAGGTCTGCGGCGCTCAGCCGCGTGAGGTCGCTCACTGCTCCTCCCCCAGGATCGCCGTGACGCGGAAGCGGTCGTCCGCGGCATCCGGTGCGTTCTGAAGCACCTGAGCGATCGTCAGCATGTCGCCGGGGACATCCGGGCGGAAGACGTTCTGCAGTGGAACGGGGTGACTCGTCGCGGGCACGTCGGGGGTCGCGACCTGCGACACCTTCGCGATGTTGTCGACGATGACGTCGAGCTGACCCGTGAGGCGTTCGACCTCCTCGTCGCTCAGCTGTATGCGGGCGAGCACGCCGAGATGGCGCACGAGATCTGGGGTGATTTCCGACACCCCCCTATCCTACGAGCGCGCGCGACGCGCACCCGACCGGAATATGCTGTCCCCCGTGACGACGTACAACCCGCCGCGCCCGTGGATCGCCAGCTACGCGGCGGGAGTCCCCGCCGACCTCGAGCCCGTCTCCGGCTCGCTCGTCGACATCGTCGACGCGTCGGTACGGGACTATCCGGATGCCGTCGCCCTGCAGTTCTTCGGACGCGAGACGAGCTACCGGCACCTGCACGAGCAGATCGAGCGTGCCGCGGCGGGACTCAAAGCGCAGGGGGTGCGCGCGGGCGACCCCGTCGCGATCGTGCTGCCCAACTGTCCGCAGCACATCGTCGCGTTCTACGCGATCCTGCGCCTCGGCGCCGTCGTCGTCGAGCACAACCCGCTCTACACCCCCAGAGAGCTGCGCAAGCAGTTCGAGGACCACGGCGCGAAGCACGCGATCGTGTGGTCGAAGGTCGTCGCGACGGTTCAGGAGTTCCCCGCCGACCTGTCCGTGAGCTCGATCGTCTCGGTCGACGTCACGAAGGCCATGCCGTTCGCGACGCGCCTCGCTCTGAAGCTGCCGATCGCGAAGGCCCGGGAGGCCCGGACGGCCCTCCACGAACGCGTGTCGGGCACCATCCCGTGGGAGCAGATCGTCGGAGCCGACCCGTTGCCGCCGACGCATCCGAAGCCCGGGACGGACGACCTCGCCCTCATCCAGTACACGAGCGGCACGACGGGCACCCCCAAGGGCGCCGCTCTGACGCACCGCAACCTCCTGTCCAATGCCGCGCAGGCGCGCGCCTGGGTGCCGTCCATCGTGCGGGGTCCGGGATGCGTCGTATATGCCGTGCTGCCGATGTTCCATGCCTACGGGCTGACACTGTGTCTGACCTTCGCGATGTCGATGGGTGCGCGGCTCGTGCTCTTCCCCCGTTTCGACCCCGACATGGTGCTCGAGGTCACGAAGAAGCATCCCGCGACCTTCCTGCCGCTCGTGCCTCCGATCGCCGACCGGCTGCTCGCCGCTGCGCGCGAGAAGGGCGTCTCGCTCTCGGGGACGGAGGTCGCGATCTCGGGCGCGATGGCGCTTCCGCACGAGCTCGTCGTGCCGTTCGAGGAGGCCACGGGGGGCTATCTCGTCGAGGGGTACGGCCTGAGCGAGTGCTCGCCCGTCCTCATGGCCAATCCGGTCGCCGCGAACCGCGTGCCGGGGACGGTGGGGCTTCCGCTGCCCGGCACCGAAGCGCGCGTCGTCGACCCCGACGAGCCGACCGTCGACGTGCCGCCGGGCGAGCGCGGCGAGCTGATCGTCCGCGGGCCCCAGGTGTTCCAGGGCTACTACGGCAAGCCCGAGGAGACCGAGCGGGTCTTCGCCGACGGGTGGTTCCGCACGGGGGACATCGTCCAGATCGACGAGGCCGGCTTCGTTCGCATCGTCGACCGGATCAAGGAGCTCATCATCACGGGCGGCTTCAACGTCGCTCCGACCGAGGTCGAGATCGCACTGCGCCAGCATCCGCAGGTCGAGGATGCCGCTGTCGTCGGACTGCCCAGCGAGCACTCGGGGGAAGAGGTCGTCGCGGCGATCGTGGTCGACGGCGGCGAGGACGTCGACGTGGACGCGATCCGGGAGTTCGCCCGCGGCATCCTCACGCCCTACAAGGTGCCTCGCCGTGTCTTCGTCGTCGACGAGCTGCCCAAGTCCCTCATCGGCAAGGTGCTGCGTCGGCAGGTGCGGGACCGGCTGCTCACCCTCACGTCCGGCTCCTAGTCGCAGCCGCCGCCCAGCGCCGAGACGAAGATCACTCGGACTCCATGAGCTTGTGCAATGTCTCCAGCCGTCGTGCGCGAGTATCCGCGTCCGATGCCCCTCTTCTCTCGATGGCAGAGGAGGAGACCATACCTACGACACAGGCTCGTGCCGCTACCCCGCGTCGGGGTCGAGCACGTCGAGGGCGGCGGGCCCCTGCTCGACGAGGATGCGGAACTGCGCCGCATCGATGATGCGCACGCCGAGGTCCTCCGCCTTGGCGAGCTTGGATCCGGCGCCGGGGCCCGCCGCGACGAAGTCGGTCTTCTTCGAGACACTCGACGCGGCCTTGCCACCCGCCGCGATGATCGCTTCCTGAGCGCCTTCGCGCGTGAAGCCGTCGAGCGATCCCGTCGCGACGACCGTGAGCCCCTCGAGCACACCGCCCGCCGAGACCGCACCCGGGCCCGGATGACCCGGCGTCGCCCACCGGACACCCGCATCCGACCACTGCCGCACGATCTCCCGGTGCCAGTCGACGGCGAACCAGTCTCGCAGCGACACCGCGATGATGTCGCCCACGCCCTCCACCGCGGCGAGATCCTCAAGGCTCGCGTCACGGATCGCGTCGAGCGACCCGAACCACTGCGCGAGCGCACGGGCGGCGACAGGGCCGACGTGACGGATGTTCAGAGATACGAGGAGCCGCCACAGCTCTTTCGTCTTCGCCTTTTCGAGTTCGGCGAGCAGCTTGAGCGCGGCTTCCGACGGGAGGACTTCTCGGTGGTCCTTGCGGATGCCCGCGCGACGCCGGGCTGCGGCATCCAGCTGTTCGCTCCCTGGCGGATACTGCGCAGGCCCGAGCTTCTGAAACGGCGTGCGCCGCACGGGCTCGCCCGTAGTCTCGTCGATCTTCGGCTGGCCCGTCTCGGCGTCGCGAACGATCACGGAGATCGGCACGAGGTCTTCGAGCGTCAGCGAGAACAGACCGGCCTCGGTCACAAGCGGTGCGACGGCCGGAGGCTCCGCCTGCGTGAGCGCGGCGGCCGTCACTTCGCCGAGGACCTCGATGTCGAGTGCGCCGCGCGACCCGATGTGCTCGACGCGACCGCGCACCTGGGCCGGGCACGATCTCGTGTTCGGGCAGCGCAGGTCGATGTCGCCTTCCTTCGCGGGGGCGAGCAGCGACCCGCACTCGGGGCACCGCTCGGGCATGACGAACTCGCGCTCCGTGCCGTCCCGCAGCTCGACGACGGGCCCGAGCACTTCGGGGATGACGTCGCCCGCCTTGCGCAGCACGACGGTGTCGCCGATCAGCACGCCCTTGGCACGCACGACGTCCTTGTTGTGGAGCGTCGCCTGACGCACGACCGATCCCGCGACGTGCGCGGGCGCCATGACGGCGAACGGTGTGGCGCGTCCCGTGCGGCCCACTGAGACGACGATGTCGAGGAGTGTGGTCTGGACTTCTTCGGGCGGGTATTTGTAGGCGATGGCCCAGCGCGGTGCGCGGCTCGTCGCGCCGAGCTCGGCATGATCGGCGAGGTTGTCGACCTTGACGACGATGCCGTCGAGTTCGTGCTCGATATCGTGACGGTGCTCGCCGTAGTGGGCGACGAAGTCGGCGACCTCGTCGATGCTGTCGCACACCTTCGTGCGCGGACTGGTGGGGAGCCCCCAAGCGGCGAGGAGTCCGTAGACCTCGCTCTGCGTCGCAACCGGCGGTTCCGACCACGCCCCGATGCCGTGGACATAGAGCCGGAGGGACTCGATCCGGATGATGCCGGCTTCGAGTTCGAGCCCTTCCTTCTTGCCGAGCTGCTGCCGCAGACCGCCGCTGGCCGCATTGCGCGGATTCGCGAAGGAAGGGAAGCGTCGGGCCGCTGCGATGCGTGCCTTCTCCTCGTCGAACGGCTTCTTCGCGGTCGTGCGGGCGTCCCACCGTGCGAGCGACTCGGCGAATGCCCGCTCGCGGAAGTCAGCCTGCGCCGCGTTGAGCTTCTCGAAGGCGGCAACCGGGATGAAGACCTCGCCGCGCACTTCGACGATCGGCGGATGCCCGGTGCCCGTCAGCCGCGCGGGTATCCCCGTGACCTTCACCGCGTTCTCGGTGACGATCTCGCCGACGCGTCCGTCACCGCGTGTGGCCGCCGATGTGAGCACTCCGTCCTCGTAGCGCAGGTTGATCGCGAGTCCGTCGATCTTGAGCTCGGTGAGCCACGCGACCTCGCGACCGACCGCCGCTTGGGTCTTGCCGGCCCACTCCCGCAGCTCATCGATCGAGAACACGTTGTCGAGGCTGAGCATGCGCTCGGCGTGCTCGATCGTGTCGAGGCCCGTCGATTCAGCGGCACCGACCATCTGCGTGGGTGAGTCCTGCCCCTGCAGCTCGGGATAGAGCCGCTCGAGCTCGGTGAGGCTCCGCATCCACCCGTCGTACGTGGCGTCATCGACGATCGACGTGTCGCGCCCGTAATAGGCGTCCTTCGCATCGAGGATGAGCCCCGTCAGGCGCTCAGCCTCAGCCCGGGCGTCTTCTCGCGAGATGTTCTCCGACACGTCCGCAAGTCTACGAGCGGGCTCCGACGCGAACGGAATGCTCAGAACCGCCGGTCAGGCCGTTCTCACCGGTGCAGCCCACGACGCGGCCGGAAGACCTGTCCGATGCCCTGCCCGATCCCGTCCATGCCCCGTGTCGTCGGTGACATCGAGGATCGGCCCTCTCACCCCGCGACGGGCACGGCGGACTCGGCCCGGTCGATCGTGAACTGACCGATGACGCGGGTGCCGTCGTAGAGCACGGCGGTCTGGCCGGTGGCGACGCCGTCGAACGGGGTCTCGGGGGTGACCGTCAGACCGGAGTCGTCGAGTACCGCGACAGCCGGCACGGGGTCGGCATGGGCGCGGATCTGCACGTGGCAGGGGAACTCCCCCGCGGCCTGCGGGCGACCCGCCCACGTGTACCGGTCGCCGCCGATGCGCGCGGTCGCGAGGGCTTCCTTCGGTCCGACCACAACGGTGTTCGAGACGGGCCTGACCTCCAGGACGAACCGCGGCTTGCCGTCGGGTGCGGGCACACCGAGCTTGAGGCCTCGCCGCTGCCCGACCGTGAAGGCGTGCGCACCGTCATGCGAACCGACGACGGCACCTTCGCGGTCCACGATCTCGCCGGTCTCGGCGCCGACGCGCTCGGCGAGCCAGCCGCGCGTATCGCCGTCGGGGATGAAGCAGATGTCATGGCTGTCGGGCTTCTGCGCGACCGTGAGCCCACGCGCCTCCGCTTCGGCGCGCACGAGCGCCTTCGACGGAGTGGCGCCGAGCGGGAAGTACGTGTGCGCGAGCTGCTGGGCCGTCAGCACCCCGAGCACATACGACTGATCCTTCGCCGCATCCGATGCCCGGTGCAGCTCGAGGCCGTCGGCACCGTCGACGAGCGTCGCGTAGTGGCCGGTGCACACGGCGTCGAAGCCGAGCTCGAGCGCGCGCTCGAGGAGGGCGGCGAACTTGATCTTCTCGTTGCAGCGCATGCACGGGTTCGGTGTGCGACCGGCGCGGTACTCGGACACGAAGTCCTCGATGACGTCATCGCGGAAGCGCTCCGAGAAGTCCCACACGTAGAACGGGATGCCGAGCCGGTCGGCCGCGCGGCGCGCGTCCATGGCGTCCTCGATCGTGCAGCAGCCGCGGCTTCCCGTGCGCAGTGTGCCGCCGACTCGCGAGAGCGCGAGATGCACCCCGACGACCTCGTGGCCTGCCTCGACGGCGCGCGCGGTCGCGACGGCGGAGTCCACACCGCCGCTCATCGCCGCCAGAATTCGCATCGTTCCAGTGTAAGAGCTCGCCGATCGGTGTTCGCTGAGATCAGGAGATCCAACGTGGAGCCCGGGTACGGCTCAGCGCGCCGCGCGCGCCCGTTCGACGACCTCGGGGAGCACCGCGAGCACGGCCGAGATGTCGGCAGCGGTCGTCGTGCGGCCGAGCGTGAAGCGCAGCACCTCTCTCGCTTCGGCGTCGCTGCGACCGAGCGCCCGCACGACGTGCGACGGCTCGGGGACGCCCGCCTGGCACGCCGAGCCGGTCGAGACGGCGATGCCGCGCTGGTCGAGCAGGAACAGCAGCGTCTCGCCCGCGGCGCCGGGAAACAGCACGTGCGCGTTGCCGGGGAGGCGATCATCCGGATCACCGAGCAGCTCGACAGCCGGAACAGCCGAGCGGATGCCGCGAACCAGGTCGTCGCGCAGCGCTGCGAGCCGCGCCGCCTCCCGCGTCATCTCAGCCGCTGCGAGCTCTGCCGCGGTCGCGAACGCCGCGGCACCGGCCACGTCCTGCGTGCCGGCGCGCAGGCGGCGCTGCTGCCCGCCCCCGTGCACGAGCGGCGCGAGCCGGGCGGTGCGTGCGGTCACGAGCGCTCCCGTGCCGACCGGCGCGCCGATCTTGTGGCCCGACACGCTGAGCGCGACAAGTCCGGTCGCCGGCGCGGCATCCCCCCGCCACGTCGAGAACGCGACGGGAACGTGGCCGAACGCCGCGATCGCGTCGAGGTGCAGAGGCACGCCCGCCGCGGCCGCCGCCGAGGCGAGCGACGCCGCATCGTTGAGCGTGCCCGTCTCATTCGCCGCGACGAGCGCGGTCGCCACGGCGGCTTGCGGCAGCGCGAGCCGCCACGCATCGATCGGGATGCGTCCCCATCCGTCGAGGGACACCGGTCGGATCTCGGCGTCTTGCGCCGCGGCGAGCCATTCGGCGACATCGATCGTCGCGTGGTGCTCGCCGTCGGGCAGCACGAGCGCATCGCGACCCGGCTCCCGCGCCCACCACAGGCCCTTGAGGGCGAGGTTGACGGCCTCGGTGCCGCCCGAGGTGAACACGATCTCGATGGCGTCGCAGCCGAGGACGACGGCGAGCCGCTCGCGCGACTCCTCGAGCAGTCGCCGCGCGGCCTGTCCCTCGCCGTGGATCGACGACGCGTTGCCCACGAGCTCGGCAGCCCGCAGCCACGCTTCGCGCGACTCGGGGCGCAACGGCGCCGTCGCCGCGTGATCGAGGTAGACCGTCATGGCCCCTCCCTTCCCGCGTCGGGCACCGCCGGAGCGTTACTACTCTAGAACGCATGCATGACCCGGACGCTCCCGACTCCGCCGTGCCCTCACCGGGCCTGCTGCGTCCTGAACTCGACGGGCTCGGCGTCACGCAGGGACCCGACGGCGGCACTCTGCGCGTATGGTCGGGCGCGGCCGACGCCGTCGAACTCGTGATGTTCGACAGCGGCGATCTGGACTGGATCACCGACGAGCTGCCCCTCTCACCCGTCGGCGGAGGCGTCTGGAGCGTGACGACACCGCTGCTGCGCCCCGGCGCACGCTACGCGATCCGCGTCGACGGACCGCACGCGCCGGGCAACACCTTCAATCGGGGCACGCTGCTGGTCGAGCCCTACTCGCGGGGCTTGGACAGCGCGGGCTTCGAGGACTGGCGCTCGGTCGTCATCGACGGCGCCTTCGATTGGGGCGGAGTCGGAAAGCCGCACGTGCCGCTGGACCGCACCGTCATCTACGAGGCGCACCTCAAGGGCCTGACGAAGCGGCACCCCGCCGTGCCGCCCGCGCTGCACGGCACCTACGCGGGGCTCGGCAACCCCGCCATGATCGAGCACCTCGTCGACCTCGGCGTGACGAGCGTGCAGCTGCTGCCCGTCCACGCGTTCGCGACCGAGCCGCGTCTGCTGCAGCACGGGCTCACGAACTACTGGGGCTACAACTCGGTCAACTTCTTCACGCCGCATGCCGCCTACGCGAGCGAAGACGCCCGACGCGAAGGGCCCGAGGCCGTGCTCCGCGAGTTCAAGGGCATGGTCCGCCTCCTCCACGAAGCGGGGCTCGAGGTCATCCTCGACGTCGTGTTCAACCACACCTCCGAAGAGGGTCTCGGCGGCCCGCGCACGAGCCTGCGCGGCATCGACAATCGCGCGTACTACCGGCAGAGCGAGGACGGCGCCTACATCGACGTGACCGGATGCGGCAACTCGGTCGACACCGCGACGGATGCCGCCGCGCGACTCGTGCTGGACTCGCTGCGCTACTGGGCGAACGACGTGCAGATCGACGGCTTCCGGTTCGATCTCGCCACGACCCTGGGTCGCGACGCATCCCACGCCTTCACCCCCGACCATCCGCTGCTCCAGGCGATTCTGCACGACCCGGCGCTGGCGGGGGTCAAGAAGATCGCCGAGCCGTGGGACGTCGGCATGGGCGGCTGGCAGACGGGGAACTTCGGCGACGGCTGGCACGAGTGGAACGACCGGTATCGCGACCGGGTCCGGAACTTCTGGTTGAGCGACATCGACTACGCGCGTCGCGCTTCGACGTCACCGGTCGGCATCGGGGGCTTCGCGACACGGCTCGCGGGCTCGTCGAACACCTTCAGCGCCGAGCGCGGTCCGCTCGCGAGCGTCAACTTCGTCACGGCCCACGACGGCTTCACACTGCGCGATCTCGTCTCGTACGACGTCAAGCACAACCTCGGCAACGGCGAGCAGAACCGCGACGGCGCAGACACGAACCGCTCCTTCAACCACGGCGCCGAGGGGCCGACCGACGACGAGGGCATCCTCGCGACGCGCCGCAAAGCGATGCGCAACCTGATGGGCACGCTGCTGCTGTCCTCGGGCATCCCCATGATCACCGCGGGCGACGAGTTCGGGCGCACGCAGCGCGGCAACAACAACGCGTACTCCCACGACTCGCGCCTGACGTGGCTGTCGTGGGAGCACGCCCCGTGGCAGCAGGACCTCCACGCCCACGTGCGGCGGCTCACGCAGCTGCGCCGCGAGAACCCTGCGCTGCGACCGAGCCGGTTCGCGCGGCTCGGCGAGCACACGCCTTCGGCATCGGTCATGGAGTGGTACGACGAGCACGGTGAGACGATGTCGGGCGAACGCTGGACCGATCCCGCGCACCGCACGCTGCAGTACGTCGCGACGTCGACACCCGAGACCGAAGAGCTCAACCGCGTCCTGCTCATGGTCCACGGGTTCGAGCGACCGATCGACGTGACCCTTCCGCACATCGATGGGGTCACGCGATTCGTGTCGCTCTGGTCGAGCGTCGACGAACGCCCTGCCGGCGAGCACGACGTGCACGCGCCGGGTGAGACCGTCCGGCTCGAGGGCACCTCGATGCAGCTGTTCCGCGCGGAGTAGGCCGGCGCCCACCGCGACGGCCTGTCGCGCGCGGAGGCGGTTCGATAGGTTCGAACCGTGGTGAAGCCGTCGCGTACCGAACCCTCCCGCTCCTGGCGGAGCGCCGACGAGATCCCGCTGCGCGAGACTGCGCACGGCTCGCCGGACCGCGACACCGTGACGGCGCGAATCCCGCTCTCGCTCCCCACGCCGGCTGTCCCCGGCGGCCGCTTCCGTCCGAAGGCGTTCCGCGGCGAAGTCGTGCCGTTCCGCGTGACGGCCTTCCGCGAGGGGCACGACCGCATCGGTGTCCATGTCCGGCTCAGCGCCCCGTCCGGCGCGATGTCGCTACACAGGCTCCGCCCCCTCGGCGACGGATTCGATCGCTGGGAGGCGCTGATCGCCCCCCTCGAAGAGGGCGTGTGGACCTTCCGGTTCGAGTCGTTCGGCGACGACGTCGGCACGTGGCGGCACGCCGCCGATCTCAAGATCGCAGCGGGGGTCGACGCACCCCTCATGCGTGAGAGCGGCGCGCTCCTGTTCGACCGCGCCGCCGACGAGAAGACCAGGCCCGCCGCCGAACGCCGCGCGCTGCGGGTGGCGGCGGCCTCGCTGCGCGATCCCGAGACGACGGATGCCGCGGCCCTCGACATCGTCCGGGACTCCGACATCGCCGGGTTCTTCGAGGCACGACCGCTCATGTCGCTCGTCACGATCGGTGACGACCACGCGCTGCTCGTCGAACGCGAGCGCGCCGGGGTCGGCGCCTGGTACGAGTTCTTCCCGCGGTCGGAGGGTGCCGTGCGCCTTCCCGATGGGACAGTGCGCAGCGGCACTTTCCGCACGGCGGCCGAGCGTCTTCCGGCCGTCGCCGCGATGGGCTTCGACGTGCTGTATCTGCCGCCGATCCACCCGATCGGCAGGCGGAATCGAAAAGGGCCCAACAACACGCTCGAGGCAGGACCGACCGACCCGGGCTCGCCGTGGGCCATCGGCGCCGCGGAAGGCGGCCACGACAGCGTGCACCCCGACCTCGGCACGCTCGAGGACTTCCGGGCGTTCGTGCGCGCCGCCCGCGATGAGCGCGTCGAGATCGCGCTCGATCTCGCACTGCAGGCCTCACCCGACCATCCGTGGGTCACCGAGCATCCGGAATGGTTCACGACGCTTCCCGACGGGACGATCGCCTACGCCGAGAACCCGCCGAAGAAGTACCAGGACATCTATCCGGTCAACTTCGACAACGACCCCGAGGGCATCCGCGCCGAAGTCCTGCGCATCGTCGAGCACTGGATCGCACAGGGCGTCGAGATCTTCCGCGTCGACAATCCGCACACCAAGCCGCTGCAGTTCTGGGAGTGGCTGATCGATGCCGTGACCACGCGGCATCCGGGGGTCGTGTTCCTCGCGGAGGCCTTCACGCGCCCCGCCCCTCTGCAGGGCCTCGCGGCGGTGGGCTTCCAGCAGAGCTACACCTACTTCACGTGGCGCAACACGAAGCAGGAGCTCGAGGAGTTCCTCACCTCGATCAGTCAGGACACGGCCGACTTCCTGCGCCCCAACCTGTTCGTGAACACCCCCGACATCCTCACCGAGTACCTCCAGTTCGGCGGACGTGCCGCCTATCGCATCCGTGCGGCGATCGCGGCGACGGCCGCACCCGCGTACGGCGTGTACGCGGGCTACGAACTCTACGAGAACGTGGCGCGACCGGGCTCGGAAGAGAACATCGACAACGAGAAGTACGAGCTGAAGGTCCGCGACTGGGCGGCGGCCGAAGCGGGCGGCGACTCCCTCGCGCCCTTCCTCACGCGTCTCAATGAGATCCGGCGAGATCACCCCGCACTCGGTCAGCTGCGCAACCTCACGGTCCACTGGAGCGACGACGACGCGATCCTCGTGTACGCCAAGCACGTGGATGCCGCGCTCACGCCGACCGGCCGCAGCGACACGATCATCGTCGTGGTCAACGTCGATCCGCACTCGGCACGTCAGACGACGGTGCATCTGGATACCCGCGTGTGGGGGGTCGAACCGGGTGAACCCTACGAGGTCGAAGACCTCGTGACCGGCGCGACGTGGACCTGGACGGATCACAACTTCGTGCGGCTCGACGCATTCACCGAACCGGTGCACATCCTCCACGTCACGGAGCGCACATGATCGACGAGCACGTCCTCGACACCGTCGCGACCGGTTCGCATCATAACCCGCACGGGGTGCTGGGTCTGCACCCTGCGGCCGACGACGAGGGTGCGTCCGGCTGGGTCGTCCGCGCACGCCGGCCGCTCGCGCGCAGCGTCACCGCGGTGTTCGGCGACGGTACGCGCGTTCCCCTCGAACACGTGCGCAACGGGATCTGGGAGGGCACGCGCGGGGGTTCTGCGGGGGCGTATGAGCTGGTCACACACTATGAATCCGGTGCCGATCACGTCATCGACGATCCCTACCGGCACGGACCGACTCTCGGCGAGCTCGACCTGCATCTGATCGGCGAAGGTCGCCACGAGGAGCTGTGGCGGGTCCTCGGCTCGCACGTGCGCACGCTCGGCGACGTCACGGGGGTCGCGTTCGCCGTGTGGGCTCCGAACGCTCGTGCCGTCCGCGTCGTCGGCGACTTCAACGGCTGGGACGGCCAGGGCCACGCCATGCGCTCGATGGGCGCGAGCGGTGTCTGGGAGCTCTTCGTTCCCGGCCTCGGCGCCGGCACCGCCTACAAGTACGAGCTCCTGACGCGCGGCGGCGCATGGATCATGAAGGCCGACCCGATGGCGCGCTGGGCAGAAGTCCCCCCGGCCACGGCGTCGGTCGTGACCGAGTCGACCTACGCGTGGCGGGACCGCGACTGGATGGTCCGACGTGCCCGCACAGCCCCCGTGACGGAGCCGATGTCGGTGTACGAAGTGCACCTGGGTTCGTGGCGCCCCGGGCTGTCGTATCGCGACGCGGCAGAACCGCTCGTGGACTACGTCACCGAGCACGGCTTCACGCACGTCGAGTTCATGCCGCTGGCCGAACACCCGTTCGGCGGATCGTGGGGCTACCAGGTGACGGGCTACTACGCGCCGACGAGCCGGTACGGCACGCCCGACGACCTCCGGTACCTCATCGATCAGCTGCACCAGGCGGACATCGGCGTGATCATGGACTGGGTTCCGGGGCACTTCCCCAAGGACTCGTTCGCCCTCGCGCGGTTCGACGGCGAACCGCTGTACGAGCACGCAGACCCCCGCCGCGGCGAGCACCGGGACTGGGGAACCTACATCTTCGACTACGGCCGACGCGAAGTGCGCAACTTCCTCGTCGCGAACGCCCTGTACTGGTTCGAGGAGTTCCACGTCGACGGGCTGCGCGTCGACGCCGTCGCGTCGATGCTGTACCTCGACTATTCACGGGAGCCGGGCGATTGGGAGCCCAACGTGCACGGGGGCCGGGAGAACCTCGAAGCGATCGCGTTCCTGCAGGAGGTCAACGCGACGGCGTACCGGCGCTATCCCGGGATCGCGATGATCGCGGAGGAGTCCACGAGCTTCCCCGGCGTGACGACGCCGACCCATCAGGCCGGCCTCGGGTTCGGGTTCAAATGGAACATGGGCTGGATGAACGACTCCCTCGAGTACATCGCCCGCGACCCGATGCACAGGTCGCATCACGAGGGTGAACTGTCGTTCTCGTTCGTCTACGCCTTCAGCGAGAACTACGTCCTGCCGATCAGCCACGACGAAGTGGTGCATGGAAAGGGCAGTCTGTTCGGCCGCATGCCCGGGGATCACTGGCAGAAGCTGGCGAACATGCGTGCGTACCTGGCCTATATGTGGGGCCATCCGGGCAAGCAGCTGCTCTTCATGGGCCAGGAGTTCGGTCAGCCCTCCGAGTGGTCCGAGGGCCGCGGGCTCGACTGGTGGATCCTGGAGCAGCCGTCGCACGCGCAGCTGCTGGCCTTCGTCGGTGCGCTCAACCGCACGTACCGGGCCGAGCCGGCGCTGTGGTCACGCGACAGCGACGGGTCCGCGTTCGCACGCATCGGCGGTCCGACGTGGAACCCCGACGTCATCGCGTTCACGCGTCGGGATCGGCACGGCCGGACGGTCGCGATCGTGTGCAACTTCTCGGGTGCTCCGCTCGTCGGGTACCGGCTGGATCTGCCCGGACACGGTGTCTGGCACGAGATTCTGAACACCGATGCGCACGAGTTCGGTGGCTCGGGCGTCGGCAACGCAGGCGTCGTGCATGCCGATGCCGAAGGACGCGCCTCGCTCGCACTGCCGCCCCTCGGGGTGCTGTGGCTGCGCCACGAGCCCGACACGCACATCCCGACGCCGACACGTGGCTGACCGCGGCGTCAGAACATCAGGTTGGCCAGACGCCCCCGGGCGCGCAGAACACGAGAGTCGGCATCGCCGACCAGGTCGAAGAGCTCGAGAAGCCGCTCGCGCACCGGTCCGCGCTCGTCGGACGGCAGCGCCGCGAACAGTTCGAGCAGGCGCTCGAACGCGTCGTCGATGTGCCCGCCCGTGACATCGAGATCGGCGACGGCGAACTGCGCCGCGACACCCGTGGGCGCAGCCGCGGCCTCGGCGCGCGCCTGTTGCAGATCGAGGTCCTTGACCCGGTCGAGGAGGCGCACCTGACCGAGGCCCGCACGGGCATCGGCATCGCGGGGGTTCTCGTTCAGCGCCTGCTCGTAGGCGGCGATCGCGCGCGGGTAGTCGCCTTCTTCGATCGCGGCGAAAGCCTCGGCGTGCAGCGGCGGCAGCGGCGGTTCGACCTCTTCTGCCGGGGCGACCTCGTCGGCGTCCGCACCGGCGACGGGGACCGTGCCCGTCACTCCGTTCTGCGCCGCCAGCTGCAGCAGCTGGGCGAAGACGTCGCGCACCTGCTGCTCGGACACGGCGCCGGTGAACAGGGGTACCGGCTGACCGCCCACGAGAGCGAGCACCATCGGGATCGACTGCGCCCGGAAGGCCTGCGCCAGCTGCGGGTTGGCGTCGACGTCGACCTTGCCCAGCACGAGCTTGCCGGCGAGTTCGGTGACGACTTGTTCGAGGATCGGTCCGAGCTGCTTGCAGGGTCCGCACCATTCCGCCCAGAGGTCGATGACGACAGGCACCGTGCGCGAGAGCTCGAGAACCTGCGAGAAGGTGGCATCGGTCACATCGAAGACGAGCGACGGCGCCGCAGGCGCATCGCCGGACTCGGCGGTGGGGGCGGCGGGCCGGTTGCGCAGCGCGGACAGGTCGACGGCGCCGCGCAGTGCCGCGGCGGGAGTGGGATTGGTCAACTGATCACCTTCGCATCGAGGATGGCGGAGCCGTAGCCGAGGAGACGGATCTTCTCGGATGAGCCTTGGCCGGGGACGTAGAAGAACAGCTGGTCGCTGTAGGTCGTGCTGAATCCCGTCGACGACTGGTCGGCGCCCGCGAGCGTCTGCACGGTCGGGTTCGTCTCGAGTTTGATCACGGCGTCGGTATTGGTCGGCTTGACCGTGTCGACTTCGTGGATGTTCACAGCGACGATGGCTCCGCTCTCGAGCGTAGCGATCGCGAACGGCGGCTGCGCGCCGGCGACCGCCTCGAACGTGAGGCTTCCCGTGTTCGTCGCGGTCTGGTTGAACGCGTCGAGACGAGCCTGCCTGTCGGCGGCGATGCTCGTTCGGAACTGGTCTCCCTCGGGCTCGAACAAGCCGGCGAACTCGCTGTCCTCACCGTTGTCGACGATGTCGGCGTAGGCCGCCGCGAGCTTTTCGGGAGCCATGATGAGAAACGACGAGTCCGGCGGGATCTGCGATGCTCCGACGTACGATGCGGCCAGATCCGGCATGAGCGTCGCCGCCTCCAGGCTCGCCTGGTAGGTGAGCTTGTACGACGCCCAGGGGTCGGCCTGCGTCATGATCATGATGCTCGAGGTCTTGGACGCCTCGTCGTCGACGACCGCCATGATCGATCGCGGCCAGCCGTCGTAGGCCTGCGGCAGCAGGATCTCGACGGGCTTTGTGATGATCGGCTGCGGTGCCGCGTAGTCGGCGATCGCGCCCCGGAGGGTGTAGTTCGTCTCGCGTGTGGCCAGCACGGCGCCGTCCAGTCGCGTGGCAGCGAGCTCCGCGTCCATCGCCTGGTCCGCTTCGGCGACCGTCTCGCCGATGCGGGCCAGGATGCGCTCAGCCTGCGCCTTCGTCACGGCGGGAGACTGCTGCCCCTCCGGAACGATGACCGTCGGGGTCGGGGTGGGCGTGGGCGTCTCGCCCAGCTGCGGCCAGGCATCCGCGGTGCATCCCGAGAAGAGCAGGGCGGAGATCGTGACGACGGGAATCGCCGCGAAGGCGCGCCGCCCGCGCTCCACAGCACGGGGCTTCGGCTCGCCGGCGGAGATGACGCCCTTGTCGGGGTCCTCCAGCGCGAGATCGATCGGCTCGGTCACGGGCATGGGCAGTCCCTTGCGTCGCGGTCCGCGGGCGCGCCGCACGTGTCGGATGCCGAGGATGTACAAGACGATGCCGGCGGCCATGAAGATGCCGCCCACGGCGATGAGGGGTCCGGCCCACGGTGTGCTGTTGTCGATGGGCCACGAGATCGACACCGCGGATGGCGCGGGCTGCGTGCCGTCGGTCGCGACCAGGACGCTCATTTCGGCCGGCAGCTGCAGCGGCGCGATCAGCACGTCGCTCTCGAGGAACTCGTCGAGCCACAGATCCGATCCGATCGGCGATCGTGCCGGCGCCGCCTCGCTCTCTCCTGCTGCCGCGTCGTCTTCGGCCGTGGCCTCGTCGGCTTCATCGACCACCGGCGGTTCGGGTTCGACGAGGTCGACGACGGGGGCGCCCTCGCTGTCGAGCGTGACGCTGTTGTACGGGGTCTCGGCAAGCCACGAGACCATGTCGGAGGTCCGGCCGTAGGCGGCGAAGATCTCGCCGGGGCCCTGCGTTCGCAGCGTCTGGGTGCCCGGCATCGCGCCGAGCACGCTGCCGTCGACGAGCAGATACGGCGCGTCTTCGCTCACCGATATCTCGGTCGTCGTCGTCTTCGGGCCCTGGAAGACCGTGCGCTGGGCGATGCCCGCGCCGATCAGCACGGCAGCAAGGACGAACGCCGCCACAGCCCATACGAAACGCACGAAACACACCTCTTCCGGGTCCGCACCTGGCCTGGCGAACCCACGATCCGACATTTCAGACTAGCGAAACACGGCTGGACATCCTCCGAGAGGGAGCAATCCCGTGGCTGAGGGTCTGCACTGCGTATCCTTACGGAAGCAATCGCAGGAAAGGCGGGCCGCCGACGATGAAGGTGCACAACCCATTCCGGACGGCGTTCGTGGCGACCCTGGGGGTCGGTCTCGGACTGGTGCTCATCGGGAGCATCGAGAACCTGTCGACGATCCTGCTCTACGTCGGAACCGCCCTGTTTCTCTCGCTGGGTCTGGATCCCATCGTCGGCTGGCTTGAACGACGCAAGATGCCGCGCTGGGCGGCCGTCCTCATCACGATCTTCCTCGTCCTGGCGCTGTTCGCGGGGATCGTGCTGCTCGTGCTGCCGATCATCCTGGCCCAGATCGCACAGCTCATCGAAGTCATCTCCGACTACCTGTTCAGCCGCGACTTTCCGCAGTTCCTCGAAGAGACCACGGCCTGGCTGCAGTCGATCTTCCCCGGGCTGGATCCGGCGTTCATCCTCGATGTGCTCGACAACATCGAATCCTGGCTCATGGACAACTGGGGTTCGATCACCGGCGGTGTCATCGGTGCCGGGATGACGATCGTCGCCGGCCTCATGGGTGCATTCATCGTGCTCATCCTCACGATCTACCTGACAGCGTCGACCCCGAGCCTGAAGCGTTCGGTCTACCAGCTCGTCCCGGCATCCAAGCGTGAGCGGTTCGTCGACCTCGGTGAGCAGATCACCGATTCGGTCGGCTACTACGTCATCGGGCAGCTGAGCCTCGGCGTCATCAACGGCATCCTGAGCGCGATCTTCCTCACGATCATCCAAGCGCCGTTCCCCGCCGTGCTCGCGGTCGTCGCGTTCTTCTTCTCGCTCATTCCGCTGGTGGGAACCCTCACCGGATCGACCATCATCGTGCTGACGTGCCTCATCCCGGGCCTCGGTTCGCCCGCCACCGCCATCACGGCGGCCGTCTGGTACCTCATCTACATGCAGGTGGAGGCCTACATCGTCTCGCCGCGCATCATGAACCGCGCCGTCTCGGTACCCGGTGCGGTCGTGGTCATCGCGGCCCTCGCCGGCGGCTCGCTGCTGGGCCTGCTCGGGGCGCTCATCGCCATCCCCGTCGCCGCGAGCCTGCTCATCATCTATCGGCAGGTGGTCATACCCCGGATGAACGAGCGATAGCTGCGCTACGCGCCTTCGGCCGGCTCCCACGTGGTGGGCAGGGGCAGCGCGTCGGGGTTGACGGCGGCGACGATCTCGGTGAGCACCCGCCGGGTCTGGTTCTCGCCGACCCACAGGTGCTTGCCGCCCTCGACGGCGATGAGCTCGGCGTCCGGAACGCTCGCGAACTTCTCGGCGGCAGCATCCGGTCGCAGATAGTCGTCGAGCTCGGGCACGAGGATGACGAGCTTGCGCGGGTCCGCGTGCCACGCTGCGACTTCATCCGGCGTCGCGCGGTGCAGCGGGGGCGAGAGCAGCACAGCGCCCTCGACGTCGTGGTCGCGCCCGTACTTCAGTGCCAGTTCCGTGCCGAACGACCAGCCGACGAACCACGGCCGGGGAAGCCCGCGCTCGGTGACGAACGCCATCGCTGCGGCCACATCGAACGCTTCGGCCGCCCCGCCGTCGAACTCGCCCTCGCTCGTTCCGCGAGGCGACGTCGTGCCTCGCGTGTTGAAGCGGAGCACGGCGAGGTCGGCGAGTGCCGGAAGCCTGCCGGCGGCCTTGCGCAGGATGTGCGAATCCATGAAGCCGCCCGCCGTGGGCAGGGGGTGCAGCGTCACCAGGGTGGCGACGGGCTCGCGCTCGAGGGGCAGCGCCAGTTCGCCGACGAGCGTCAACCCGTCGAGCGTCTGCAGCTCGATGTCCTCGCGCCGCGCGGGGAGCATGATCGGTCCGCGGATCTCCATGTCAGCTGTTCCTCCAGCAGTGTTCGTGCCAGTGTCGCCGTGCCGCCAGATCGGCCGCATCGCCCATGACCCCGCCGTTACGCCACGCGACGACATGCGCCGTGCCGGACTCGATCGAGCCGCGGCATCCGGGGCACGTGTAGGCCTTGAGCGACTTCGCTGCAGCGACCGGCTGCACGCTCCATTCGACTCCGCGACGCGTCTCGGTGCGCTTCCACCCGGCGAGGAGGCGCTCGAACGACTCGTCGCCACCTTCATCGCGCCGACGGCGGTTGGACCTGGGCATCGTCAGCGACCTACCACCAGTGATTGCGGATCCAGAAGTCGTGCGCGCCCGCCCAGCTGCCGTAGCGTCCCGTCGCGTAGCCGTTGGCCCACGTGAGGTTCACCACCGGGTCGTAGGCGTTCGCGAGCTTGCCGCAGGGATAGACCTGAACGAGGCCGCATGCGCCGGAGGAACGGTTGGTCGCGTTGGGATTCCAGCCGCTCTCCCGTCCGACGATGAAGTCGACATAGCCCCAATCCGCTTCGGCGATGCCCGCAGCGGCCATCCATTCGGCGGGTGAGCCGCCGCCGCTGTACACGGGAGGAGGCGCCGGAGCGGCAGGAGCGACGCCCTCGCGTGCCGTCGGCGTCGGTGTCGGCGTCGGCGTCGGCTTGGGGGTGACATACACCGAGTAGCCGTCGCGGCCGAGATCGAGAAGCCCCTCCGCCTCGGCGGCGCTGGCCGTCATGACGCCCTCGTACGTCTGCACGTGCTCGAGCGATGCGGCGTACAGCGACGACGCGGGCTCTTCGGCGTTGGCCTGCGAGACGGCCATGCCCGCCGTGCCCGCGTATGCGGCGACGAAGCCCACGGCGGCGAACGCCGCGAAGACTCCGAGCACGCCCCGCCTTCGCGACCAGCGCGGCGTCATGGCTGACGAGCGACGCGACGGTGATGCAGAAGAAGCGGTCGCGACGTCCTGGCGGGCGGATCGCCGCGCGCGGAACATCTCATCGCCGGTAGTCACAGTGCCGCCGAGTCTACCGGCCGGTCCGGCGCCGTGCCATTCGCGTGCGGATGCTGCGCATGAGCGTCCTCTCACGTGACGGCGAGCATGACCTCGACCACCGCATCGAGCACGGCGTCGACCTGCACTTCGCGATATCCCCCGCGCTGCATGCGGAACGCGACCGAGCGCACCTGTTCGATCGTCAGCGGCTCACCTCTCTCGAGGTAGCGCGCCAGCTTGTCGGCGACGAGGTCGACCTCGTCGATGCGGTACCCGTACCGCAGGACGCCGACGGTCGCGAACCGCTTGCCGTTCGGACGGGACAGCCGGTCGAGCACGACCTGAGCGGTCTCGCGCGCGTGGTCGACCCAGGCTTCCGCGCCGAGCCGGGCCAGAGCCGCCTCCCGCTCGCGGACGGCGAAAGCGTCTTCGATGCGGCTCAGCGCCGCATCGACCGCCGCTATGGAATAGCCCTTGCGGACCAGCGGGAAGGCGACCTGGCGCACCTCGGCTGCCGTGACCCGGCCCGGGTCGTCGTCTTCGAACGCGCGGCGGGCGCGCGCGAGGAAGGCATCGACGGCGCGCTTCTCGTAGCCTTTCGCCCGGCCGCGGCTCTGCGGGAACCCGGTCGGTGTCGTCTCGGTCGTCGTCATGAGGCCACCAACGGAGTGAAGAGGTAGTAGAGCGCGAGCGCCGCCGTCGCGGACGGGAGGATCGAGTCGAGCCGGTCGAGGACTCCCCCGTGTCCGGGAAGCCACGAACTCATGTCCTTGATGCCGAGATCGCGCTTGATCATCGATTCACCCAGGTCGCCGATCGTCGCGGTGGCGAGGATGACGAGGCCGAAGACCACGCCCATCCACCATTCGATGCCGATCATGAACATCGCGATGAGCACGCCGGCGACGACGGCGGCGACCACGGCTCCGCCGAAGCCCTCCCACGTCTTCTTGGGGCTGATGCGCGGTGCCATCGGGTGGCGCCCGAAGCTGATGCCGGCGACGTACGCACCGGTGTCCGAGGCGACGGCGACGATGATGAAGCCGAGCACCCACCATTCCCCGCCGTCCTGGCGAAGCAGAACGAGCGCGAGGCTTGCGAAGAAGGGCACGTAGAGCTGGACGAACGCACCGACGAGCACGTCGGTGAGGACGTCACCGTACGTGCGGCCGTCGTGCGCGGTCATCTGCGCCAGGAGGCGCCAAATCACGATGACGGCGATGGCGACGAAGACGACGACCCACAGCAGCCACGCGTCGAGGAAGAAGCCCGCCGCGATGACGGCGGTCGCGGAGATCAGCTGCGGGATGACATCGATCCGCCAGCCGGCGGCGATGAGAGCGCGTGAGAATTCGAAGACCGCCAAGAGAGCGGCCGCGAGCGCGAAGACGGCGAAGCCCCACGAGAACAGCAGCAGCGACGCCAGCAGAACGCCGCCGATCGCGACCGCGATGACGATGGCGACGAGCAGGTCACGCCCCGTGCGCTGCTTGATACGCTCGTTGACCTCTTCGAAGTCGGTGCGCGCCTGCGCGATCTGATGCTCGAACTCGCTGCGCGCGGCTCGCACGTGCGATTGGAAGACAGCGGTGGGATCCGCCCCGTCGTCAAGGTGTCGGCGAGACTCCGCGGCATCCTTCCGCGTCTGCGGCGGAACCGGAGCCGGGGTGTCTCCCGGGTCTGATCCGGATGCCTCGGTCATGGGTCCGTCAGACCTCGAGCAGCTCTGTCTCTTTGCGCTTGAGCGCATCGTCGATCGCGTCGACGTGGGTGCGTGTGAGCGCGTCGAGGTCCTTCTCGGCCCGCACGAGTTCGTCCTCGCCGACGTCTCCCTTGAGCGCGTCGAGCTCGTCCTTCGCCTTGCGACGCAGTCCGCGCACGTGCACCTTCGCGTCCTCGCCCTTGCTCCGCACGAGCTTGACGTACTCCTTGCGACGCTCCTCGGTGAGCTCGGGCAGCGTGACGCGGACGATGTTGCCGTCGTTGGTCGGGTTCGCCCCGATGTTCGGCTGGTCGCGGATCGCCTGCTCGATGGCCTTGAGGGCCGACTTGTCGTAGGGCGTCACGATGATCGTGCGCGCCTCGAGGTTGTTCAGCGACGCGAGCTGATCCAGCGGAGTCGGAGTGCCGTAGTAGTCCACCGGGATCTTCTGGAACAGCTGAGGATTCGCGCGACCGGTGCGAACCGTCGCGAAGTCCTCCTTCGCTGCCTCGACGGCGCGGTCCATGCGCGCTCCGGCATCGGTCAAGACGTCCGCGATCACAGTGTCTCCTTCGCGTAGTGGTGCGGGGGCAAGTCTATCGGCGTGGTCCCGTCACGCCGTGACGAGTGTGCCGATCGGTTCTCCGAGCAGAGCGCGCGTGACGTTGCCTGCCGGCTCCATGCCGAACACGCGCATGTCCATGCTGTTGTCCATGCACAGGCTGAACGCCGTCGAATCGACGACCTTGAGGCCGCGCTGAAGCGCGTCGAGGTAGGTGATCCGGTCGATCTTGGTCGCCGTCGCGTCGGTCTTGGGATCCGCCGTGTAGACGCCGTCGACGCCGTTCTTGGCGACGAGCACCTCACGAGCGCCGATCTCGAGCGCGCGCTGCGCCGCGACGGTGTCGGTCGAGAAGTACGGCAGGCCGGCGCCGGCACCGAAGATCACGACGCGTCCCTTCTCCATGTGGCGCTCGGCGCGCAGCGGGATGTAGGACTCGGCGACCTGTGTCATCGAGATGGCGGACTGCACGCGCGTGGCGGCGCCGGCCTGCTCGAGGAAGTCCTGGAGCGCGAGCGCGTTCATGACGGTTCCGAGCATGCCCATGTAGTCGGCCCGGCCGCGCTCCATGCCGCGCTGGCTGAGCTCAGCGCCGCGGAAGAAGTTGCCGCCGCCGACGACGATGGCGATCTCGACACGGTCGACCGCCGCGGCGATCTCGCGTGCGATCTGGCTCACGACGTCGGGGTTGACCCCCAGCTGCCCCGCTCCGAATGCTTCGCCCGACAGCTTCAAGAGGACGCGGCGGCGTCCCGTGGCTTCATCGATCACTGTTTTCCTCTCGCCGTGTACAAACTACCCTCCGCGAACTCCGTGCATGCGAAGGGCCCGCATCGCCGAGGATGCGGGCCCTTGCGATGTCTTACGCGCCGACCTTGAAGCGGGCGAAGCCGGTCAGGGTGAGACCGGCCTCTTCGGCGACCTTCGCCACCGAGAGCTTGTTGTCCTTCGCGTAGTCCTGGTCGAGCAGCGACACCTGCTTGACGAAGGCGTTCACGCGACCGTCGACGATCTTCGGGAGCGCAGCCTCGGGCTTGCCCTCGTTGCGCGAGATCTCCGTGACGATCTCACGCTCGCGCTCGATGTCGGCGGCGGGCACCTCATCACGCGACAGGTACGAGGGGTTGGCGAACGAGATGTGCTGCGCGATGCTGCGCGCCGTCTCGGTGTCCGATCCCGTGTACGCGAGGACGACGCCGACCTGCGGGGGCAGGTCCTTGCTCGTCTTGTGCAGGTAGATCTCGAAGGCGTCACCGGTCAGCGTGCGAACGCGACGCAGCTCGACCTTCTCGCCGATGATGGCGGCCTCGTCCGAGATGAGCTCGGCGATCGTGCTGTCGCCGGCGGGCGCGGCGAGAGCGGCCTCGGCCGAGTCGGCGCCGGCGGCGATCGCGGCGTCGAGAACCTTGTCGGCGAGGGCGATGAAGCGCTCGTTCTTCGCGACGAAGTCGGTCTCGGTGTTCAGCTCGATGATCGTGACGGTGTCACCGGACTGCTTCGCGGCGACGAGGCCTTCGCTCGTGGAACGATCGGCACGCTTGGCGTTGCCCTTCGCCCCCTTGAGGCGCAGGATCTCGACGGCCTTCTCGAGGTCGCCGTCGGCCTCCTCGAGCGCCTTCTTGGTGTCGACCATGCCGGTGCCGAGCTGCTCACGCAGCGTCTTGATGTCGGCGATCGTGAAGTTTGCCATGTGGCGGCTCCTTGGTTGTGTGAGTTCTCGTGGATGTCCCGGGCCGGGTGGGGGCGGTGCACCGCACCCGGCCGGGACCTCGTCGTGTGGGGAGTCTTACTCCGCTGCTTCCTTGACGGCCTCTGCCTCGTCGGCGGCGACCTTCGCTGCGGCCTCGTCCTTGACGGGCGCCGCGGCGTCCTGGCTCGCCTCGTCGGCGGCTTCGGCAGCCTCCACGGCAGCCTCGGCCGGCGCGGCTCCGGCAGCGGCGTCGTGCGCGGCAGCACCGGCAGCGTCGGCGGCCGACTCGGTCGCGGCGATCTCGACGGCGGCGACGTCGGTCTCGACCGGCGCACCCTGCTCGAGCAGCTCGCGCTCCCACTCGGCCAGCGGCTCAGCGGCCTCTGCGGTCTCGCCCTGCGGCTGGTGACGCTGGATGAGGCCCTCGGCTGCGGCATCCGCGATGACACGCGTGAGCAGGCTCACCGAGCGGATCGCGTCGTCGTTGCCGGGGATCGGGTACTGGAACTCGTCGGGGTCGGCGTTGGTGTCGAGGATGCCGATGACGGGGATGCCGAGCTTCGTGGCCTCGTTGACCGCGAGGTGCTCGCGCTTCGCGTCGATGACCCAGATGGCCGACGGCGTCTTCTGCAGGTTGCGGATGCCGCCGAGCGACTTGTGCAGCTTGTCGAGCTCGCGCTTCTTGAGCAGCAGCTCCTTCTTGGTGAAGGGGCTCGAGGCCGGGTCGTCGAAGTCGAGCTCTTCGAGCTCCTTCATGCGGGCGAGGCGCTTGGACACCGTCTGGAAGTTGGTGAGCAGGCCACCGAGCCAGCGCTGGTTGACGTAGGGCTGGCCGACGCGGGTCGCCTGCTCGGCGATGATCTCCTGCGCCTGCTTCTTCGTGCCGACGAAGAGGACCGTGCCACCGCGGGCGACCGTCTCCTTGACGAACTCGTACGCCTTGTCGATGTACGACAGCGACTGCTGCAGGTCGATGATGTGGATGCCCGAGCGCTCGGTGAGGATGAAGCGCTTGACTTTCGGGTTCCAGCGGCGGGTCTGGTGTCCGAAGTGGACGCCGCTGTCGAGCAGCTGGCGGATCGTGACGACGGCCATGGCCGTTCTCCTGTTCTGGCGCTCGCGCGCCTCTTGCGGTTGTTTTCCGCCGACATAGGTCGGCGAGCCTGGTGCCCGGCGCACGCCCGCTCTTCATCGAAGAGACCGGTGGGAGTGGATGCCGCGCCGTCCGGTTCCGGGGAATCGTCGGCGCTCTGGGCACGCGTAGTCATCTCGATAGACGAGATGCGCCTCCAGTGTAACAGCCGGCGCTCCTCCCCAACGGGCCGTTGGACGCCGTTTCGCACGGGTTCCGGAGTGCTCGCATCTGCCGTTCGCGACGCCGCGAGAATCATCCGGGTGGAGACGAAGGCGGATGCCGCGCGCGCGAGGCGCGTCGTCGCGTTCGTGTTCGTCCTCGCGTGCTGTCTCGGCGGTGCGCAACCCGTCGGCGCATCCGGCCCTGCCGAGGACCCGTTCGATGGGTGGGACTGGCCGCTGGCCGCCTCGCGCATCGTGGCGCCGTACGCGGCTCCCGAGCACCGCTACGCCCCCGGTCATCGCGGCATCGACGTGCGGCCCGTCGGCGACGCGACCGTCGTCGCTCCCGAGGCGGGCGTCGTCGCGTTCGCGGGCGTCGTGGTCGACCGCAGCCTCATCACGATCGATCACGGTGGCGGGGTCGTGTCGACCCTCGAGCCGGTGGAGCCCGTGGTCGCGGTCGGAACCGTCGTCGAGCGCGGCGCGGTCATCGGTGCGGTGTCGGCGGGCGGACACGCGGCGCCGGGAACGCTCCACCTCGGGGTCCGGGTGGACGGCGAGTACGTCAATCCTCTGCTGTTCCTCGGCGGCGTGCGTCGCGCCGTGCTCCTCCCCTGCTGCTGAGGGGGTCAGGCGCGGGGGTGGGCCTGACGGTAGCTCGCCGTGAGCCGCTCGCTCGACACGTGCGTGTAGATCTGCGTCGTACCGAGGCTCGCGTGACCGAGCAGCTCCTGCACGGCGCGCAGATCAGCCCCGCCATCGAGCAGGTGCGTGGCCGCCGAGTGCCGCAGCGCGTGGGGCCCGACCGTTCCGCCGGCGATCGGCGACACTGCTCGGGCGACGACATCGTAGACGGCGCGGGGTCCGACCCGTCCTCCGCGGGCACCGAGGAACACGGCGCGTGCGGGGCCGGTCTCGGCCCGCGCCGCCAGCACGGGGCGCGAGCGGACGAGGTAGGCGTCGAGGGCGTTCGCGGCGGGAACGCCGTACGGCACGACGCGTTCCCGGTCGCCCTTGCCCACGACGCGCGCCGTGCGTCGCTCGCGGTCGACGTCGTCGATGTCGAGCCCGCACAGCTCGGCGACGCGCATGCCCGAGCCGTAGAGCAGCTCGAGCACGGCGTGGTCGCGCAGGGCGAGCGGGTCGCCGTCGGCGGCGGCCGCGCGCGCCGCATCCAGCATCGACGCGAGGGCGTCCGCGGCGGCCACCCGGGGAAGCGTGCGGCCGCGCCTGGGTGCGACGAGTCGCACCGTCGGGTCGGCGGTGCACAGGCCGTTCTCGAGCGCCCACGCGAAGAACCCGCGGACGGACGCCGTGCGCCGTGCGATCGTCGACCGCGCGTCACCGCGCTTGGTCGCGTGCCAGAGCCATTCCCGCAGCTGCTCGAGGTCGATCCCGGCGACATCGACCTCGCCGACGACGCGCGCGAGGTCCGCGAGATCCGCGCGGTACCCGCGCACCGTCGCGGGAGACAGCCGGCGGACGTCGGCGAGATGCCGCGCCCACCGGTCGATCGCCTCGTGCACGTGCATGTCTCCAGCATGCGGGGCACGGGCGGCGCGATCGCGGCGGCTCGCCGTCTCACCGCCGGGAGCCCGACACCATGCGCCAGCCGCGTGCGTCGCGCTCGACCTCTCCCGTCAGCTGAAGCAGGCCGAGGACGGACTCCACCTCGCCACCGCTCATGCCGGTGCGCCGGGCGACGTCGGCGGCGTCGCGCCACGAGCGCGTGCTCAGCGCGTCGCGGACGCGGCTCGTATCGTCGGTCGGCGGGCGGTCGTCCGGCGGCACGTCCGGCAGCATCGCGCGGTAGCCGAGCATCTCGAGCACGTCGGCGCTGCTCGTGATGCACTCGGCATCGAATTCGCGCAGCAGTCGATGGCAGCCCACCGACGACGCACTCGTGACCGTGCCCGGGACGGCACCGAGCGGCCGGCCCATCGCTGCGGCGTGCCCTGCCGTGTTGAGCGATCCGCTCCGGGCCCCCGCTTCGACGACGACCGTCGCGTCGGCCAACGCGGCGATGATCCTGTTGCGCTGCAGGAAGCGCCACTTGGTGGGTGCGGCGCCGCACGGCACTTCGCTCAGGAGCGCGCCGGATCCGGCGATCGCGTCGATGAGACCGCTGTGCCCGCGAGGATAGGCCTGATCCACGCCGCCGGCGAGCGAGGCGATCGTCGTGCCGCCCGCGCGCAGGGCGGCACGGTGCGCGCTGCCGTCGATCCCGTAGGCGGCGCCCGAGACGATCGTGACGCCCTGACCGGCGAGCTCCGCCGCGAGCTCGGTCGCCACATGATCTCCGTACGAACTCGCCGCGCGTGCTCCCACGATGGCGACCGACGGCGCCCCGCTCGCGAGCAGGCGCGGATCGCCGCGCACCCACAGCGCGAGAGGCGCGTGCTCGCCGAGGTCAGCCAGCACTGCCGGCCACTCCGCGTCGGAGGGCACGATCAGGCGTACGCCGACGGCCGCGGCGTTGCGCAGCGCGTCGGTGATCGGCCGCTGAACCAGGCGCGGCACCCAGCGGCCGATGTCGGCATCGCTGCGCGCCGCGTCGGCCCGTGCGCACACGTGACGCAGAGCGCCGACGGCCCCCTCGGCGGCGACGATGCGTCCGGCCGCACCGTCGCCGGGTTCGACCAGGCAGGACCACACGGCGCGGGCGTGGCGTTCCATGACGACCGCGTCATCGTCCCCGTCGCGAGCGAGCGAGGCGAGGGCGGCGCGGGCGGCATCGGGCGAGAGATCGATCCGGCTCACGGCATGAGACCTTTCTTCAGATAGAGGGCGCGTCCGACGTCGTCCAGCCCGAGCTGAGCGTGCCCGGCGAGGTCGGCGAGACTCCAGGCGACGCGCAGCACGCGGTCATAGCCGCGCAGAGTGATCCCGCCGCGGTGCAGCGCCGTATCGAGCGGTCGGCGCACCGTCGGCGACGGAGCGTGCGGACCATCGCGCAGCCACGCGCCCGAGACGGCGACGTTCACGGTCCAGGGCGTGTCGCGCAGACGGTGCGCGGCCCGCACCCTCGCGGCGATCACGCGCTCGCGCGCTTGCACCGTCGTCAGCCGAGGATGCCGCGAGTCCCGCGTCGCGACCGAGACGCGTTCAAGATGCAGCTCGATGTCGATGCGATCGAGCAGCGGCCCCGACAGGCGCCCGAGATACCGTCTGATCGCCATCGGCGTGCAGACGCACGATCCGCCGCGCACGCCGTATTGTCCGCACGGGCACGGATTGGTGGCGAGCACGAGCTGGAATCGCGCCGGGAACGCCGCCGTCACGCCGGCCCGATGGATCTCGATCGCTCCCTGTTCGATCGGTTGGCGCAGCGCATCGAGTGCCGAGCCGGCGAACTCGCCTGCTTCGTCGAGGAACAGGATTCCGCCGCTCGCACGAGCGATCGCGCCGGGTCGCACAATGCGCGACCCACCGCCGACGAGCGCTGCCATGCTGGCGCTGTGATGCGGCGCCTCGAAGGGCGGCGTGCGGGACAGCTCGGCGACGGGCCGCCCCGAGAGCGAGAGGATCGACGCGCATGCCAGCGCCGCACGATCGTCGAGGTCGGGCAGGATGCCGGGCATCCGACGCGCGAGCATCGTCTTGCCGGCACCGGGCGGTCCGGACATGAGCACGTGGTGCCCGCCGGCCGCCGCCACCACGATCGCCTCGACCGCGTCGGCCTGCCCCACGACATCGACGAGATCGAGGGGCGCTGACGGGGGCGTCACGCGCGCATCCAACGCGACGGGCGTCTCGTCATGCGCTTCGACGTCGGCGCCGTGTCGCGCGGCGACCGCGGCGAGGTTTACCGCGCCGTGCACGTCGATGCCGTTGACGAGCCGCGCCTCGGCGAGGTTCGCGTGGGGCACGACGACGCGCTGCATCCCCGCGCGTGCTGCGGCCACGACGGCCGGCAGCACACCCGGGACGGGGCGAAGACGCCCGTCGAGGCCGAGCTCGCCCACGTGCACGGTGGACGCCACCGATGCCGCGTCGAGACCGCCCTCGGTCGCGAGGGCGGCGACCGCGATCGCGACATCGAAGCCCGAGCCCTGCTTGGGCAGTGCCGCGGGCGAGAGATTCACCGTGAGACGGCGGCGGGGAAGATCGAGCCCGCTGTTCGCCGTCGCGTTGCGCACGCGCAGCACGGCTTCGCCGAGCGCCTTGTCGCCCAGGCCGATGATCCGGAAGTCGGGAGTCTGATTGGTCAGATCGGCCTCGACCTCGACGAGATGACCGTCGAGTCCCGTCAGCGCGACCGCCCACGTGCGCGCGACGGTCACGTCAGGTCCAGATCGTCGATGAGCTCGAGCCGACCGCGCGCGGGGTCGTCCCCCACGATGCCGACCGCGGCGAAACGCAATCGACGCCCTTGGACGAGCTCGCGATGCCCGGCGATCCACGCCATCGCGAGCCGCCAGAGGCGGGCGCGCTTGCGCGCGTCGATCGCTTCGAAAGGATGCCCGAATCCCTCGCCGCGTCGCGTCTTCACCTCGACGATGACGATGTCACGGGCCGTCAGCGCGACGAGATCGAGCTCACCCCCGCGGCACCGCCAGTTCCGGTCGACGATCGTGTACCCGAGGTGTTCGAGGTGCTGGGCCGCGCGTGCCTCTCCCGCGCGCCCGAGGTCGTCTTTGGCAGCCATCGACCCAGCATCGGCCGTGCGCCATCACCGCGAACGTCGTCGGCGGGATCGGTGGACCGATTCGCGAACCGGCCGCCTCGGGAGGAACCGTTGTGATCAGCTGTCGAGCGAGAGCTCGTCGGGGAGCTGGAAGTCGCGGCGCGTGAGCTCTTCGACGTTGACGTCCTTGAACGTCAGCACCCGCACGCTCTTGACGAACCTGTCGGCGCGATAGATGTCCCACACCCACACATCGCTCATCGAGATCTCGAAATAGAAGTCGTGCTCGGTGTCGCGGCGAACGACGTCGACGTCGTTGGCGAGGTAGAACCGACGCTCGGTCTCGATGACGTACTGGAACTGCGAAACGACGTCGCGGTACTCCTTGTAGAGCGCAAGCTCGAGCTCGCGATCGTAGTCCTCGAAAACGTCGTCATCCATGGTGGCTCCAGCTTAGACGCGCCGCGCCGAGGGGGCGGCATCCGTGGCTCAGAACAGCGCAGGCGCGTCGGCGATCGACCAGGATGCGCGATGGTGCGGGCTGATCCCGTGCGAGCGGATGGCCTCACGATGGCTCGGGCTCGCGTATCCCTTGTTGCGGGCCCAGTCGTACTGGGGCAGCTCGTCGTGCAGCCGTGTCATGAGGGTGTCGCGGGCGACCTTCGCGATGACGGATGCCGCGGCGGCGCTGGCGCAGTCCCGGTCGGCCTTCACGACGGGTCGAACCTGCAGTCCGACGGCACCCGCCGGCGTGATGTAGTCGTGGTTGCCGTCGAGCAGCACGATCGCCTCTTCGGGGACGACCCCGTGCGCACGCAGGTCGGCGAGGGCACGGATCGTCGCGAGGCCGAGTGCGCGCATGATCCCGATCTCGTCGATCTCGGCGGAGCTCGCCCATCCGACCGCGCTGGCGGAGACCCACTGCGCGGCACGCGCGGCGACGGCTGGGCGGCGAGGCTCGGAGACGAGCTTCGAGTCGCGCAGCCCCTCGGGCACCCGCTGACGCGAGCGCCGGGCGTCGATGACGGCGGCGCCGACGGCGACGGGACCGGCGAGTGCCCCCCGGCCGACCTCGTCGCAGGCGATCACGAGCGCGTGCTCTTTGAGCAGCCGCCGTTCCAGCGTGAGACGCGGTGCGATCACCGTCACGGCGCGTCGACCTCTTCGTCGTCGGGCACACCGGAGAAGACATCGTGGTGGAAATCCAGCAGCGAGAAGCGATCGAAGGGCCACGTGATGACGAACGCGCGGCCCACGACGTTGTCCAGCGGAACGAATCCCTTGCCCGGCTGGTTCGTGTTGTACCGCGAGTCCTTCGACCGGTTCCGGTTGTCGCCGAGCACCCACAGGCTGTCTTCGGGAACGACGACATCGAACGTGTCGGCCGAAGCGGGGCTCCCGCCGGGCAGCTTCGTGTACGACGTCTCGTCGATCGGAACGCCGTTGACGGTGAGCTGGCCGAGGGCATTGCAGCAGACGACGTGGTCCCCCGGCAGCCCGATGATGCGCTTGACGAGGTGGTCGTCGCTGTCGGGCGCGGTCAGTCCCACGAAGCCGAGGATCCCGTCGATCGCCTCGATGAACGGCGACCGTGCCGGCTGCGTCGTCAGGGGCAGCCAGCCCCCCGGATCGCGGAAGACGACGATGTCGCCGCGCTCGTAGCCGGTGAAGCGCGGCGTGAGCTCGTCGACGAAGATCCGATCGTTGACGACGAGCGTGTCTTCCATCGAGCCGGACGGAATGTAGAAGGACCGTACGACGAACGTCTTCACGAGGAAGGACACGAGCACCGCCACGAGCACGATCACGATCACGTCGCGCAGGAAGATGAGCCATCCGCGGCGACCGCCGCTCTCACTCGCCGCGTCCGCCGATGACCGAAGCGGTTCAGCCGGCGCCGTCTGCTCGGTCGTCATGGAGATCCTTCGCGGGGAGAACGCCGGGCGGCGGCGGAACCGTCCTCCAAGGTTCGCATACTCGGAGGCCGGGTGACGGCCAGGCGCGATGGATTCGGCCCGTTCCGGTCGCAGAGACGACGATGCCCCGGACACGCGGTCCGGGGCATCGTGACGGGAACGTCAGTTCTCGCGCTTCTCCTTGATCTTGGCCTTCTTGCCACGGAGGTTGCGCAGGTAGTAGAGCTTGGCGCGACGCACGTCACCGCGGCTCACGATCTCGATGTGGTCGATCACGGGGCTGTGCACCGGGAAGGTGCGCTCGACGCCCACCTGGAAGCTGATCTTGCGGACCGTGAAGGTCTCGCGCACGCCGTCGCCCTGACGGCCGATCACGATGCCCTGGAACACCTGGATGCGCGAGCGGCTGCCTTCCGTGATGTTGACGTGCACCTTGACGGTGTCGCCGGGGGCGAAGGCGGGAATGTCGGAGCGCAGCGATGCTGCGTCGACGGAATCGAGGATCTGCATGATCGTATCTCTCTGCGGCCGCCACAGGTCGACCGCGGGAAGGAATGGAAAGGATGTCGTGTGTCCGAAGCCATCGGCATGGATCCGAATGGCGGGCTCCCCTGAGGCAGAGCCGGATCAGGACACAAACAGCTATTCTGCCACGAATGACGGATGCCGCCAAAATGAGGCGGCCGCGAGGTCAGCCGCGTGTCGTGCCGGGCTTCTCGGTGATGATGATGACGTCCTCCGGCTCGGGGTCGGACCTGGTCGTCGTGGGCGGGATGTAGCCCACGCCGCTCGTGGTGCGCAGCAGGAAGCCCGAGGGCTTGGCCTGACTCCACAACTGGGACAGCTCGAACCAGAACAGGCCGAGGCCCACGACGATCGCGGCGACGAGCGTGAGCGCCCACCAGTTCGGATCGAAAAAGCCCAGGGCGATGACGAGCAGGTGCCACACCGTCAGACCGGCGACGTCGGGCCAGGTCACGGCGCGATGCGCACGGACGGTTCCTCGGGCACGGATGAGCAGGGTCAGCACGAGCTGCCAGACGAACACGCCGGGGATCGCGAGGAAGAGCACCCAGAGGAAAGCCCACGCGCCGGCATTGAAGACGCCCCAGCCGATGAGCAGCCACAGGGGCAGCACGAATGCGGCCGGGATGAGCCAGCCGAAGAACGCGCGTCGCAACCACATGTCCTCGATGCTACGCCGCGCTCGAGGCGTGCGGCGCGGTGCGCCGGCAAGGACACAGCAGATTCCCCGCGATGCGTCCGACAGAATGGACGAAGTCGATGAGAGGACACCCATGATCGAACTGCGCACTCCCGCCGAGATCGAAGCGATGCGACCGGCAGGACGATTCGTCGCCGAGACCCTGGCGACGTTGCGTGACGAGACCAGGGTGGGCACGAACCTCCTCGCGATCGATCGCCGCGCGCATGAGCTCATCCGCCGCGCCGGAGCCACCTCGTGCTACATCGACTACCACCCCTCGTTCGGCGCCAGCCCGTTCGGCAAAGTGATCTGCACGTCGATCAACGATGCCGTGCTGCACGGTCTCCCCCACGACTACGCGCTGCGCGACGGCGACCTCGTGTCGCTCGACTTCGCGGTCTCGGTCGACGGCTGGGTCGCCGACAGCGCCATCTCGTTCGTCGTCGGCACGCCCCGCGACGAAGACCTCGCCCTCATCGACACGACCGAACGCGCCCTGAGCGCAGCGATCGCCGCCGCGGGTGTCGGGCACCGTGTCGGGGACATCTCCCACGCGATCGCCGAGGTCGCTCGCGCGGACGGCTACTCGATCAACACGGATTTCGGCGGCCACGGAGTCGGCCGCATCATGCACGGCGACCCGCACATCCCCAACGACGGCAAGCCCGGCCGTGGATACCCGCTGCGCGCGGGCCTCGTGGTCGCGCTCGAGCCGTGGTTCCTGCAGACGACCGACAAGCTCGTGACCGATCCGGACGGATGGACCCTGCGCTCGATCGACGGATCGCGCGGTGCGCACTGCGAACACACGATCGCCGTCACGGAGGACGGGCCGGTCGTGCTCACCGACCGCTCGTTCCTCGGCGTCTCCTAGTCGGCCAGCAGGTCGGGCCGACGTTCGCGGGTACGTTCGAGCTGCTGATCGCGGCGCCACTGCGCCACTTTGCCGTGGTGGCCGCTCAGCAGGACGTCCGGGACGTCGTGCCCCCGCCACGATGCCGGCTTGGTGTAGGACGGGTACTCGAGCAGCCCGGCTTCGTGAGACTCCTCGACGAGACTCTCGGGGTTCCCGACGACGCCGGGGATGAGCCGGCCGGCGGCCTCGATCATCGCCATCGCGGCGACTTCTCCCCCGTTCAGGACATAGTCGCCGAGGCTCACCAGCCGCACCTCGCCGAGGGTCGCCGCATACGCGAAGACACGCTCGTCGATGCCCTCGTAGCGACCGCAGCCGAAGACCAGGTGCGGCGCGGCGGCGAACTCCCGTGCGGTCGCCTGAGTGAATCGCTCGCCGGCGGGCGACGGGAACACGAACAGGGGTGCGGATGCGGCATCCGCGACGATCGCATCGAGGGCTTCGCCCCACGGCTCGGGCTTCATCACCATGCCCGCACCACCGCCGTACGGTGTGTCGTCGACCGTGCGATGACGATCGTGCGTGTGCTCGCGCAGGTCGTGCACGCGGATATCGAGCAGGCCCGCGCCTCGGGCCCTGCCCAGCAGCGAGACCTCGAGCACGTCGAAGAACGACGGGAAGATCGAGACGACGTCGATGCGATGTGCTGAGCTCGCCGAAGTGCGATGTGCTGAGCTCGCCGAAGTGCTCACGTCAGTCCTCCGCGGACTCGTCCTCGGCGGCGGGCGGAGCGGCCGCGTCGTCGACCGTGAGGTCTTCGAAGAGCCCGGCGGGCGGTGTCACGACGACCCGCCCGGCGGCGATGTCCACATCCGGCACGATCGCCGACACGAAGGGCACGAGCACCTCGCGGCCGTCGACGAGGCCGACGACCAGCAGATCCTGCCCCGGCAGATGATCGACGCGCACCACGCGACCGACGACGGTCGCATCGCGCACGACGTCGAGGCCGACCAGCTGGTGGTCGTACCAGGCATCGTCTTCGGCCGAGACCGCCGCGGCATCCTGATCCACCCAGAGGATCGCGCGGATGAGCTCTTCGGCGGCGGAACGGTCATCGACGCCCTCGAAGAAGGCGACGGGGTGCGAGTTCATCCACCGGAACTCGCGGACGGTGAGCTGCTTGCCGTGCCACGGGGAGGAATCGGGCACCTGCAGCGTGAAGGCGGCTCCTGGAACGAACCGCCCGTCGGGGTCGTCGGTGTAGAGCTCCAGCTTGAGAGCGCCCTTGAGTCCGTGCGCCTTGACGAGGCGGCCCACACGGAGCTGGGTGCGGCCAGCGGGTGCCGCGGGCTTGGGCGAGCGGTCGTCGTGCGCCGGGGTCGCCGTGGGTTCCTCGGTCATCAGTCGTCCGCGACGTCGACGCGCACGCGGCGTCCGTCCGCGAGCGACGAGATGAGCGTGCGCAGCGCCTTGGCCGTTCGGCCGCCGCGCCCGATCACACGCCCCCGGTCGTCCGGGTGCACGCGCACCTCCAGGACGTCGCCTCGGGGCGACGTGGACGACTGGATGCGGACATCGTCGGGATGATCGACGATGCCCTTGACGACGTGTTCGAGCGCGGCGGCGAGCAACGTCTTACTCTGCGTCGGTCGCGTCGGCGGCGGGCGCTGCAGCCTCGGCCTCGGCCGCGGGCTCTTCGGCCTTCTTCTCGGCCTTGGGCTTGACGACGGACTTCTTGGAGGCGTCGATCTCGAACGGCACCTTCTCGGCAGCCGTGCGCACGGTCGACACGGCGTTCGCGTCGCCCTTGAACTTGCCCCAGTCGCCCGTCAGCTTGAGCAGCGCGAGGACCTGCTCGGTCGGCTGCGCGCCGACGCTCAGCCAGTGCTGGGCACGGTCGGAGTCGACCTCGATGATCGAGGGCTCCTCGGTCGGGTGGTACTTGCCGATCTCTTCGATGACACGGCCATCGCGCTTGGTGCGCGAGTCTGCGACGACGATGCGGTAGTAGGGCGCACGGATCTTGCCGAAACGCTTGAGACGGATCTTGACAGCCACGATTCTCCTGAAGTGTGGAAGCGGATGAACGTCGCCTGGAGCGTGGGGTGCACACCCGGCGGGAGCTCGGAGGTGGATCGCCGCATCGGATAGAGGGTCGAATGAGGCGTCCAGCCCTCTATTCTGCCAGATGACACGGGATGCCGCGAAACCACGGAGACGCGTGTCGACGCGTGCGAGACTGAGCGGATGACGGTGGCCTTCGCGACATCTGCCCGTTCTACTGTCGGGCTCGAATGGGAGCTCATGCTCGCCGACCGGGAATCGGGTGATCTCGTCCCCCGGGCGCCCGCGGTTCTCGACGCGCTCGGCGATTCCACGGCGCTCGAGCGGCACACCGTCACGGGGGAACTGCTCACGAACACCGTCGAGATCACCAGCGGCATCGGGAGCACGGTCGCCGCCGCGGTCGACGACATCGCCGATGCGATCGCCGCGATCCGCACCGTCACCGATCCACTCGACATCGAGCTGCTGTGCGCGGGCAGCCATCCGTTCGCGCAGTGGTACGACCAGCAGGTCACCGAGAAGACCCGCTACCAGACGCTCATCGAGCGCACCCAGTGGTGGGGCCGCAACATGATGATCTGGGGCATCCACATCCACGTCGGCGTCGACGACGTCACGAAGGTGTTCCCCATCATCAACGCCCTCTCGGTCTACCTTCCGCACCTGCAGGCACTGTCGGCCTCGAGCCCCTTCTGGGCGGGTGAGCGCACGGGCTACGCATCGAACCGCAGCCTGGTCTTCCAGCAGCTTCCGACGGCCGGACTGCCCTGGCCGCTGCGCGACTGGGCCGAATACGAGGAGTACCTGCGCGGGATGATCGCGACCGGCGTCATCGCCGACCCGACCGAAGTGCGCTGGGACATTCGGCCCGCACCACGCTGGGGGACCATCGAGGTCCGCGCGTGCGACGGCATGTCGACGCTTCCCGAGCTGGCCGCTCTCGCGGCCCTCGTGCAGACCCTCGTCGAGCACTTCTCGCGCGAGCTCGACGCCGGTCGGGAGCTCACGACCCTCCCGCCCTGGTTCACGCGCGAGAACAAGTGGCGCGCGGCCCGCTACGGCCTCGAGGCCGATGTCATCATCGACCGCGAGGGCACGCAGCGTCCCGTCACGGAGCATCTGCGCGAGACGATCGAACGCCTCGACGACGTCGCCGTCGAGCTCAAGTGCGCGCGCGAGTTCGGCGGTCTGGAGTCGATCCTCAGCGAGGGTTCGAGCGCAACGCGCCAGACCCTCGTCGCGGATGCTTCCGACGGCGACCTGCGCGCGGTCGTGCAGCACCTCATCCACGAGTTCCGCACCGGCCCGACGCTGCGCGAGCACCTGGCCCAGCACTGAGGATGCGCTGAGCGCGCAGCATCCGGAATCCGAGGTCAGCCGCGGCCGAGCATCTTCTGCAGTTCGGCGAGATCCTCTTCGCTCGGCGCGCCCTTCGCGCCGCCGAGCCCGAACCCCGAGCCCGTCGGAGCGGACGGCTCGGCCGCGATCCCGGCGTTCTCGGCGGCGCGCTTGGCGGGGTTGCCCGACCGCGAGCCCTTGGCCTTCTGCTTCTTGCCGCGCTTGGACGTCGCGCCGGGACGACCGCCGCCGGGGACGGGACCCATGCCCGGAATGCTCGGCACTCCCCCGCGCGCGACGGTCTTCATCATCTTCGCGGCCTGGTCGAAGCGCTGCACGAGCTGGTTGACGTCGGTCACCGTCATGCCGGAGCCGCGCGCGATGCGCAGCCGCCGCGATCCGTTGAGCACCTTCGGGTTGCGGCGCTCGACCGGCGTCATCGAGCGGATGATGGCCTCGGTGCGATCGATCTCGCGCTCGTCGAAGTCGTCGATCTGCTGCTTCATCTGGCCCATACCCGGGAGCATCCCGAGCATCTTCTTCATCGAGCCCATCTTCTTGATCTGCTGCATCTGCTCGAGGAAGTCCTCGAGCGTGAAGCTCTCGGTCGCGAGCTTCTCGGCCATCTTCATGGCCTCGTCCTCGTCGAAGGCCTGCTGCGCCTGCTCGATGAGGGTCAGGATGTCGCCGAGGTCGAGGATGCGCGACGCCATGCGGTCGGGGTGGAACGCCTCGAGGTCGTCGAGCCCTTCGCCGGTGGAGGCGTAGATGATGGGGCGGCCCGTGATCGATGCGACCGACAGCGCGGCGCCACCGCGGGCATCGCCGTCGAGCTTGGACAGCACGACGCCGGTGAAGTCGACGCCGTCCTGGAAGGCCTTGGCCGTGTTGACGGCGTCCTGGCCGATCATGGCGTCGATGACGAACAGGACTTCGTCGGGATCGGTCGCCTTGCGGATGTTCGCGGCCTGCTTCATGAGCTCGGCATCGACGCCGAGGCGACCGGCCGTGTCGATGATGACGATGTCGTGCTGCTGGCGCCGCGCGACCTCGACGCCGTCCTTCGCGACCTTGACGGGGTCGCCCACGCCGTTGCCCGGCTCGGGCGCGTAGATGGCGGCGCCCGCGCGCTCGGCGACGACCTGCAGCTGATTGACGGCGTTCGGGCGCTGCAGGTCGGCGGCGATCAGCAGCGGCGTGTGACCGTCCTTCTCGAGCTGGTGGGCGAGCTTGCCGGCGAACGTCGTCTTGCCCGAGCCCTGCAGGCCCGCGAGCATGATGACGGTCGGCGGGTTCTTCGCGAACTGCAGGCGGCGCTGCTGACCGCCGAGGATGGCCACGAGCTCCTCGTTGACGATCTGCACGACCTGCTGCGCGGGGTTGAGCGCGCGGTTGACCTCGTCGCCGAGTGCGCGCTCGCGCACCTTGGCGGTGAAGTCCTTGACGACGGGCAGCGCCACGTCGGCGTCGAGGAGCGCCCTGCGGATCTCGCGGACGGTGCCGTCGACGTCGGCCGGAGTGAGCTGTCCCTTCTTCCGGAGATTCCGGAAGGTCTCGGTCAGCCGGTCGGAGAGTGTGCCGAAAGTCGCCATGATGCCCCAAGTTTACGCGTCCCCGCACCCGACCGCCGAGCCACCCTCCGTTCGCTCACGTGCCACCGGTCGCTGAGCCTGCAGAAGCGTCGTCGGCGAGCAGCTCGGGGGTCATGCCGCCGTCATCGTCGGGGTGATGCCACCCTGTCCGTGTCCGGCATTCCGGGTTCGTCCGGTTACGCGGGTCCGAGCTCCTGGAAGAGCGTGAGCTGCAGATCGGCTGGGCCCCGCAGACGGGCGTTGAGCGAGCGCCACGGTGTCTCGCGAGCGGATGCCTCGACCTCGGCGCCCGCTGCGGCCAGTCGCTCCACGGCACCGGCCGTGTCGTCGACCTCGAGCGCGACGCGCAGTCGATCGCTCGTGCCGTCGTCGGTCTCGACCCCGTCGATGAAAGAGACCTGAGCGGAGTTCGCGAGCTCGAGCGTGGCCCTGCCCGCGTCGAGGATCACGACCCGGGCGCCGCCGTCGGCTTCGTAGGCCTCGGCCTGCGGCATCCCCACCTCATCCCGATAGAACGCGAGCGCCTCGTCGAAATCGGCCGCGTGCACGACGAGCCGGAGCTGCCGGACAGCACCCTCCGGTGCGGGTGGGAGGGTGCGCGCCGCCACATCGCACGCGAGCACGAGGAATCGCGCGAGCGACGTGCGCCCCGCGCCATCGAGCGCCCAGGTCTCGAGGGCTGCGAGCACGGCGCCTCCCCACGCGGCGCCGGCGACCTCCGCGGTGACCCGGTCCGCGCCGTGCGCGTGCAGGTGCGTCGCGACGGCGCGCGCGATGCGTGCCCGGCGGAGGGCCGCTTCGCGCGGCAGTTCGTCCTCGAGCCCCATCGCGGACGTGTTGATGACGGCCAGCGCGAGCGAGTCCGGCACGAAGCCGTCCGCGAGCGAGAGGACGGATGCCGCGAGTCCCGCGGGCCCGCACGTCTCCAGCAGCGCCTCCAGCCGGCCGATCCGCTCGTCGAGCCCGGCCCACAGCACGTCGGACTTGGAGGAGAAGTAGTTGAAGAAGCTCGACCTGCTGACGCCCGCACGTGTCGCGATGTCGACGATCGAGGTCGCCTCGAATCCCCGCTCGAGGAACAGTTCGCACGCCGCCTCGGCGAGGGTCTCCCGCGACGAGGCCTTCGGTCTGCCGGAACCCGCTGCCATGCGTTCAGGGTACGACCCTTCCCGCGGGAGTATTGTTGGACGCAATCCATCAATGCGCCAGAGGAGTACCGTGCTCGACATCGACGTCGTGGGAATCGCCCCCGTCTACATCCCGTATCTCGACGGCTGGGAGTTGCAGCGCCGGGTTCACGCCGACGTCGTCGCGCGGCGCCGGCCCGACACGATCCTGCTTCTCGAACATGAGGCCGTGTACACGGCGGGCACGCGCACGGAGGACCATGAGCGTCCGCTCGACGGAACACCCGTCATCGACGTCGACCGCGGCGGCAAGATCACGTGGCACGGCCCCGGTCAGCTCGTCGGGTATCCGATCGTGCGCCTCGTCGAGCCCGTCGACGTCGTGGGGCACGTGCGCCGGCTCGAGCGCCTGCTGATCGACGCGCTGCGCGTGCACGGCGTCGACGGCTACCAGGTCGCGGGGCGCAGCGGCGTGTGGGTTCGTCGCCCCCTGTCCGAGGACAAGGTCGCGGCGATCGGCGTGCGCGTCGAGAAGGGGGTCACGATGCACGGCTTCGCCGTCAACTGCGACAACACGCTCGCGGGGTTCCGCGGCATCGTGCCGTGCGGGATCGCGGATGCCGGGGTCACGACCATCAGCGAGGTGGTGGGCGCCGACGTCGCTCCCCGCGACATCCTCGACACGATCACGGGCGCCTTCGAAGCCGAGTACGCGGGGGTGCTCGCGTGAGCGGGTGCGGCGCGCCTGCACCGGCGAACACGGCGCCCGACGGCCGCAAGCTCCTTCGACTGGAGATCCGCAACGCGCAGACGCCGATCGAGCGCAAGCCGGAGTGGATCAAGACGCGCGCGAAGATGGGGCCCGAGTACTCGGCGCTGCAGTCGCTCGTGAAGGACGAGGGCCTGCACACCGTGTGCCAGGAGGCCGGCTGCCCCAACATCTACGAGTGCTGGGAGGACCGCGAGGCGACGTTCCTGATCGGCGGCTCGCAGTGCACGCGCCGCTGCGACTTCTGCCAGATCGACACCGGCAAGCCGGCCGACTACGACACCGACGAACCCCGCCGCGTCGCCGAGAGCGTGACGCGCATGGGCCTGCGCTACGCGACCGTCACGAGCGTCGCCCGTGACGACCTGCCCGACACGGGCGCCTGGCTCAACGCCGAGACGGTGCGGCAGATCCACGCCCGCAATCCGAACACGGGCGTGGAGCTGCTCGCGAACGAGCACAACGGGGACCCCGCGCTGCTCGGGGAGATCTTCGGCGCACGCCCGGAGGTCTTCGCGCACAACGTCGAGACGGTGCCGCGCATCTTCAAGCGCATCCGCCCCGCGTTCCGCTACGAGCGTTCGCTCGACGTGCTGACCCAGGCGCGAGCGGCGGGCCTCATCACGAAGTCGAACCTCATCCTCGGCATGGGCGAGGAACCGCACGAAGTCGTCGAAGCGCTGCACGACCTCCACGAGGCGGGCACCGACATCATCACGATCACGCAGTACCTGCGTCCCACGCCCCGGCACCTGCCGGTCGCGCGCTGGGTGAAGCCGGCGGAGTTCGTCGAGTTCAAGCTCGAGGCCGAGCGCATCGGATTCCTCGGCGTGCTGGCCGGCCCGCTCGTGCGCTCGTCGTACCGCGCGGGGCGCCTGTGGGCGCAGTCGATGCTCGCGAAGGGTCGCGAGATCCCGCCGCACCTCTCGCAGTTCGCCGAGACCGCCGAGACCGACTTCGCACAAGCCGTCTGACCCCGCCCCGCCACGCACAGCCGGTGAAGCGCGATCCCGCGAGCGCGGACCCCGCGAGCGGGACCCGGCGAGCGGGACCCGGCGAGCGGGATCCCGCGAGCACGATCCCGCGAGACTGCAACCGACCGCCGAGACTGCGGGTGGAGCCCGCTCTCTCGGCGCCCCGTTGCAGTCTCGCGGTAAAAGGGTGCTGTCAGTCGGCGCTCGTGACCGAGAGCACGTCGCCGTCGGTGCCCAGGTTGACCAGCAGAACGTCGTCGGTGGAGTCGGGATCGAGCGCGTACTCGAGCACGGCGAACGGGTCGGATCCCCCGTGCTCGTCGGCGAGGATCGTCATGCTCATGAGCTGCAGCGAGCGGATCACATCGATGTGCACATCGCCCGAGATGTCCACGAGCAGGTCTTCGAGTTCGTCGCCGAGCTCCTCCTGCTGCTGCAGGATGTACTCGATCACTTCGCTCGTGCGGTCATCGAGTTCGGCCACCATCGCGTTGCGGGCGCTGCGGTCGATCGTCTCGAGTCCCGAGATGAGCCCTGCCGCGACGTCGAGCGCCGCCGGTGACACGTCGGACTGATCGGGAGCGGTCAGATCGACCGTCACCGTCTGATCGCCGAGGTCGACCGTCTCGGACCAGAAGATCGAGCCATCGGGTCCTGATTCGAGGAGCCCGAAGTAGTCGTGTTCGATCGCCATGTCCCCATGAAACCAGCACGGCGCGCGGTGCGATAGTCCCGCACGGCGAGTCGAGGATGTCGGATGCCGCGCTCAGTCGACCAGCGACGCGGCGAAGACGTGCGGGGTGAAGCCCGTGAGGTCGCCGATGCTCTCGCCCTGCCCGAGGAGCTTGACGGGGATCCCCGTCTTCTCCTGCACGGCGAGCACGAACCCGCCCTTGGCGGACCCGTCGAGCTTCGTCAGAACGAGGCCCGTGACGCCGGCATGTTCGAGGAACGACTGGGCCTGCATCACGCCGTTCTGGCCGGTCGTGGCATCCAGCACGAGGAGCACCTCGCTGATCGGCGCCTGCTTCTCGATGACCCGTCGGATCTTCGAGAGCTCGTCCATGAGGCCGCCCTTCGTGTGCAGGCGGCCGGCCGTGTCGACGAGCACGATCTCGGTGCCGGTGCGCTTGGCGTACTCGATGGTCTGGAAGGCGACGGATGCCGGATCCTGACCCTCGTGCTCGGGTCGCACGATCGCGGCTCCTCCGCGCTCGGCCCAGGTCGCGAGCTGGTCGACAGCGGCGGCGCGGAACGTGTCGGCGGCGCCGACGACGACCGACCGCCCATAGCGCTGCAGGAACTTCGCGAACTTGCCGATCGTCGTCGTCTTCCCGACGCCGTTCACGCCGACGACGAGCACGACGGCCGGGCGCTCGGTGAGTCGCAGCGTCGTGTCGAACTTGGCGAAGTGCTCCTCGAGGGTCTCGCGGAGCATCCGCTGCAGATCGGCCGGATCGGTCGTGCGGAACTTCTCGACCTTGTCGCGCAGTTCGTCGACGATGTTCTCGGTGATGTCGGGCCCGAAGTCGGCCGTCAGCAGCGCCGTCTCGAGGTCTTCCCACGTGTTCTCGTCGATCGTGGGCTTGACGAACATGCCGCGCAGCGCGCGACCCAGCGACCAGGAGCTCTGTGCCATGCCACCAACTCTACGAGGCCGCGACCGCCGCCCCGCGCGCGCCGGCCCGGTGTCAGGACGCCGTGCGCTCCTGGATGCGCTGGCCTACGACGGCCGAGACGCCGTCCTGGCGCATCGAGACGCCGTAGAGGGCGTCGGCGATCTCCATCGTGCGCTTCTGATGCGTGATCACGATGAGCTGGCTCGAAGCCCGCAGCTGCTCGAACACGCCCAGCAGCCGGCCGAGGTTCGCGTCGTCGAGAGCGGCTTCGACCTCGTCGAGGATGTAGAACGGACTCGGCCGCGCCTTGAAGATCGCCGTCAGCAGAGCGACGGCGGCCAGTGAGCGCTCTCCGCCTGACAGCAGCGACAGCCGCTCGATCTTCTTGCCGACCGGCCGCACCGACACCTCGATGCCGGTCGTGAGCGGTTCGTCGGGGTTCGTGAGCGAGATGCTGCCGGTTCCTCCAGGGAAGAGGATCGGGAACACTTCGCCGAACGCGACCCTCGTGTCCTCGAACGCGGCGAGGAAGATCGTCTGCATCCGCTCGTCGAGCTCTTCGATGATGGTGAGCAGGTCCTTGCGCGTCTGCGACAGGTCGGCGAGCTGCTCCGTGAGGAACAGGTGTCGCTGCTCGAGCGCCGCGAACTCCTCGAGGGCGAGCGGGTTGACGCGTCCGAGCTGGGTGAGCTTGCGCTCCGCCTCCTGCAACCGGCGTCGCTGCTGCGCGCGGTCGTACGGCACCGTCTCGACCTCGGCGGGTTCGTCCGACGATATGCCCGTATCAACGGGCACGGGCTGATCCGGCCCATATTCCGAAAGCAGAATATCCTCGTCGAGCCCGAGTTCGGATGCCACGCGCTCGACGACGCCCGTCACGTGCAAGCGCTTCTCGTGGATCTGCAGCTCCAGGCTGTGCACGCTCTCGGTGAGGCCCGCGAGCCGTTCCCGCAGACCCGCCTCTCGCTCGCGCAACTGCACCAGCTCGGCCGTGAGCGCCGTGCGGGCCGCTTCTGCCGCAGCGAGTTCGACGCGCGCCTGCGCCATCGAGCGATCGACCGAATCCAGGACCGCGGGAAGCTGCGCGGCCACGCCCTCGGCGACGTCGCGCTGAGCGCGGCGGATGACGGCGCGCCGCGCGGCCTCGGCCGCAGCCTCGCGCTCGCGCTCTCGTTGCCGCACGAGCTGCGTGACGCGGGCTTCGCCGGCGCGGATGCGCTCGCGGAGGGTCTCGACGTCGAGGCGGGCACGCATCTCGCCGTCGCGTGCGGCCTCGAGCGCCGCGAGCATGCCGTCGCGGGCGGAGGCGTCGAGCATGGGCCGGGGCGCTTCGAGCGCTGTCGTGAGGCGCTCGTCGGCGACGCGGGCGGAATCCTCCGCCTCGGCGACCGCGGCTTCGGCCTGCGCGAGTCCCGCCGCGAGTCGATCGCACTCGGCGACAGCCGACTCGTGCCGCACCGTCGCTCGGTTGACCTGCTCGGCGTGGGCCGCGAGCGCCGCGTCGTGCTCCCGGAGCGTGGTGAGGGCGGCCTTGGTGTGCTGACGCGCGGCGTCCAGCCCGCGGTTCGCGTCGCCGAGGGCCTCGCGCAGCGAGTCGGCGACGACGGTCAGCTCGTCGCGCCGCTCGGCGGCGGCATCCCGCTCGGCGGCGAGCTCGATGCGGGACCTCGATGCCCCTGCGCCGGCGCGCAGCGAGTGCGGCGTACAGACTTCGCCCGCGCGCGTCACGATCGTCACGGGACGCGCGGACTCCAATGCCGGCGCCGCCGCGCGGGCGGCCGCGAGGTCGTCGGCGACCAGCACGAACGACAGGATGCCGCGCAGGCCGTCGGGTCCGCTCACGACATCGCGTGCGGGCGTGAGGCCCGCCACCGGCGACGCGCCGACATCGGGCGCGGCGGTGTCGGCGATGACGATGTCGACGACGCCCAGATCGGCGTCGCGCAGTTCGTCGGCGAGCTGGAAGGCGGTGTCGGAATCATCGACCAGGATGCCCTCGGCAACGGGCCCCAGCACGGCGGCGATCGCGGCCTCGAAGCCCGATCGCACCTGGATCGCGTCGCCGACGAGCCCCCGGAGACCGTCGCGCGCTTCGGCGAGCACCGAGGCCGACGCGCTCTTGATCTCGAGAGCGCGTCCGAGCGCCGTCGTCTGCGCCGTGAGGGCTTCGACTTCGCGCTCGGTCGCGTGCAGGCGGTCGCGCAGTGCCGCGACCTCGGTCTCGGCGTCGGTCGCCTCGCGCTGCGCCCGCTCGTACGCCGCGGCGTGTTCGGCGGCCGACCCCTCGGGCGCGAGGTCGGGCCGTACGCCGGCGAGCTCCTGCTCGGCTTCGGCTCGCCGGACGAGCGCGGCATCGAGTGCCTTCTGCTGACGTTCGACCGCCGAGCGGACGGCCGTCAGCGCCGACGCCGCGGCCTCGGCCGTGCCGCGAAGCGCCGTCAGACGCATGTCGTGCTCGGAGACGAGCGCACTCTGCGCAGCGATGTCGACGTCGAGGGCGTCGAGTTCGGCCCGTGCCCGCTTCACGTCGCGCGAGGCATCGGCTGCGGCATCCTGCGCTTCACCGAGACCGGCGCCGACGTCGTCGATCTCGGTGCGCGCGTCGTCGATCATCTCCTGCGACACCGTCGTGAGCTCGATGCGCTCGTCGTCGGCGTCGCCGAGCAGCGCGAGACGCTGCCCCGCGAGGGTGTACAGCCCGCGGACACGCTCCTGCACCCGCTCGAGGTCGAACGCGACCCGTCGGGCCGCGTCGACGGCCTCGGAGCGCTGGTCGGACTCGAGTTCGCGGATCCGGGCCCGCACGTGGTCGACCTGGTCCTGCAGCACGAGCCGCTCGGCATGACGCTCCTGCTCGTTGCGGGTGTGATCGGCCAGCTGCGTGCGCAGCGACGCGAGGTCGTCGGCGAAGAGACGCGCCTTCGCGTCGCGCACGACGGCGGCGATCGTCGCCGCCTCACGCGCGATCTCCGCTTGTCGCCCGAGCGGTTTCAACTGGCGGCGCAGCTCGCCGGCGAGGTCGCTGAGGCGCGTCAGGTTGCCTTCCATCGCCGACAGCTTGCGCAGCGTCTTCTCTTTGCGACGGCGGTGTTTGAGGATGCCGGCTGCTTCTTCGATGAAGCCGCGTCGATCTTCGGGAGTCGCCTGCAGGACGTTGTCGAGCCGGCCCTGCCCGACGATGACGTGCATCTCGCGGCCCAGACCCGAGTCGCTCAGCAGCTCCTGCACGTCGAGGAGCCGGCACGCGTCGCCGTTGATCGCGTACTCGCTGGCACCGTTGCGGAACAGCGTCCGGCTGATGCTCACTTCCGCGTACTCGATCGGCAGCGCCCCATCGCTGTTGTCGATCGTCAGCTGCACTTCGGCTCGTCCGAGGGGTCCGCGCGTTGCGGTGCCCGCGAAGATGACGTCCTCCATCTTGCCGCCGCGCAGCGTCTTGGGCCCCTGCTCGCCCATGACCCACGCGAGCGCATCGACGACGTTGGACTTGCCGCTGCCGTTCGGACCGACGATGCACGTCACGCCCGGTTCGAAGGCGAACGTCGTGGGCTGTGCGAACGACTTGAAGCCCTTGATGGTGACGCTCTTCAGATGCATGCGCGCGGCTCCGGGATGGACATTCCGTCAAAAGTAGCCGAACAGGCCCGGGATGCCGCGGCGGCGAGCCGCGACCAAGAGAGATCTCATCGCGACACGCCGAAAGTGCTTGACGCGCGTTTTCCGCGTGCGCTAGCGTGATCGACCGCGTGAGAAGTCGAAAGGAGGTCGCCATGATGATTCGCATGATCGCAGCCGGCAAGGTTCCCGCTGCCCGCCGTGCTCTCGCAGGAGCAGTCGCCTCTGCACCGGCGACCGCCTCCTTCTGCGTGTTCCTCCCCACCTTCGGCTGAGCCGACCAGGGGATGACTCTGCCTTCGGGCAGACCGGCAGCAGCTCTTCGGGCTCCCCTCGTGGCGGCCTCTGCGCCGCACCGCGCCGTCCGCGCACCACGGATCTTTCGATCCTCCGCATCCTTCCGATTCGAAAGACGACCATGTCCAAGCATCTCGTCGACGTCCGCACCCTCGATGTGCACACGTCACCCGTCCATGCCGCGTCCGTCAGCGCGTCGACGCGACCGGTTCGCCTCGCCGATCGGCTCGCACTGCGCGTCGGCCTCTGGCTGCTGCTGCACAGCACCCGCCGTGAACGCCGCGACGGCGACCGCGAGCTGCACACCCGCAGTCTCGCCAACGAGCGCAGCCGCTCCGAGCGGGAAGCCGCTCACCTGCGACAGCATCTGCTGTCACCGCGTCCGTGAGGTGGTGCGACGTCCCTGACGTCGCACCACCGAACGGCCCCCCACTCACCAAGGAATCGTCATGACCGGCACGACCCTCACGAGCTTCGAGCTCCGCCCCATCACCGTTCCCGCACACGTCGACGACCCGGACGCCGCCGACTTCGTCGAGCACGTTCGCGTGCGCAACCGCGTGTACGAAGAGATCTCAGGCCACGGCGACGAAACGATCACCGCCGCCGAGCTGCTCCCCCACTACCAGACCGAACCCGACGAGATCCGCCTGCTGTGGGCCGTCGTCCTGGACGGCGTCTTCGTCGGCCGGGTCGGTCTCGACATTCCCCAGGAAGCGGGATCGCGCACCGCTTACTGGCTCGTCGAGCTGCTGCGCGAGACCTGGAGCCGCGGGATCGGCGCGGCCGCGTACGACCTGGTCGAGCGCGTCGCGCGGGAGCACGGCCGCACCGTGCTGCAGTCGTGGGCGACGCATCCCTCGGCCGACGGTCCGCACCTGGATGCCCCGACCGGATTCGGGTCGATTCCACACGACCACGCGGCGCGCTTCTATCAGCGGCACGGGTACACGCTCGAGCAGGTCGAACGCAGCAGTGCGTTCGACCTCAAAGGTTCGTTCGACGGCGTCGAGCGCCTGCTCGACGAGGCGACCGGCGCAGCTGCCGGCTACCGCGTCGTGCAGTGGTCACCCCCCACGCCCGCCGAGTACCGCGACGGATACGCGTGGATGAAGTCCCGGATGTCGACCGACGCTCCGTCGGCCGGCATGGAGATCGATGAGGAGACCTGGGATGCCGCGCGCCTGACGCGACACGACAGTGCATACGCCGACACGGGACGACTCATGCTCGTGACGGCGGCGCAGCACATCGAAACGGGCGAGCTGTGCGCCTTCAACGAGCTCGTCGTCGGTGTCGACCGCACCGAGGCCTCTCACCAGGAGGACACCCTCGTGCTGAAGGAACATCGCGGTCACCGCCTCGGGATGCTCATCAAGTGCGCGGGCCTCATACGGTGGCGCGAGCTCGCACCGCTTTCGCCGCGCATCGTGACCTACAACGCCGAAGAGAACCGACCGATGCTCGACATCAACGAGGCGATCGGCTTCGCGCCGATCGCGTACGGCGGCGCGTGGAAGAAGGTGCTCCCGTCCTGACGCTGGCACACTGGCCGAATGCTGATTCAGACGCCGCGGCTGTCGTTGCGCGAGATGTCGGCCGCCGATCTGCCGGCGCTCCGCGCGATCCTTCAGGATGCGCCGACGATGACGGCGTACGAGGGTCCCTTCGACGATGGTGAAGTCCGGACGTGGCTCGATCGCAACCTCGAGCGCTATCGCATCGACGGCTTCGGTCTGTGGGGCGTGGACGCGCGCGCCTCGGGCGAGACGATCGGTCAGTGCGGGCTCACCCGGCAGCGCATCCTCGATCAGGACGTCATCGAGGTCGGCTACCTGTTCAACCGGGCGCATTGGCACCACGGCTACGCGACGGAGGCTGCCGCGGCGTGCCGCGACTACGCGTTCGAGACGCTCGGAGTGGAGCGGCTCTTCGCTCAGGTGCGCGACACGAACATCGCATCGATGAACGTCGCGATCCGCCTCGGGATGACCGTGCGTGGTCGCTTCGTGAAGCACTATCGCGGCGTCGCGATGCCGCACCTCGCGTTCGCCATCGACCGCCCTTCCGCGGGCTGACGGGTCACCGTCGCCGCTGGCAGCGCGGGCAGAAGTGCGACGAGCGGTTCATGAACGACACGCGCACGATGGGACGACCGCAGCGATGGCATGGTGCGCCCGTGCGACCGTATGCGTGCAGCGAGTGCGCGAAGTACCCGGCCTCACCGTTGACGTTGACGTACTGGGCGTCGAAGCTCGTGCCGCCTTCTGCGAGCGCCTTGTCGAGAACCCGGCGAACCGCGGTGAGCAGATTGCCGACCGCCCGCGACGAGAGCGCGGAGGCCGGCGATTCGGGGTGGATGCGGGCGTCCCACAGGGCTTCGTCGGCATAGATGTTCCCGATGCCGCTCACGACGGTCTGATCCAGCAGCACGCGCTTGATGGCTGAGTTCTTGCGCGCGAGGATCCGCGCGAACCCGACGTCGTCGAACGCGGGATCGAGCGGATCGCGCGCGATGTGCGCGACCTGCGTCGGCACGAGCGGGTCGGGCGTGCCGAATCCGCCGGACGCGCCATCGGGCGTCGCGACGAGGTCGTCGAGCGCGAGCGAGCCGAACGTGCGCTGATCGGCGAACACCACCGCGAGATCGCCATGGGCGGGGTGCGTGATGTCGAACCGCACGCGCTCATGACGCTCCACCGGTGCGCCGGCGGCACGAAGCAGCAGCTGGCCGCTCATTCCCAGATGTCCGACGAGGGCCTCGGACGACGCCTCGAGCGGGAGCCACAGGAACTTGCCTCGGCGAGCGGCGCCGCGGATCGTAAGCCCTGTCAGCGCGCTCTCGAAGTGCGCGCCGTCGCCCGGGTGCCGCGTGAGTGCTCGTTCGTCGAGCACCGTCACGGCGGCGATGGTCGCGCCGGAGACAGCGGGCTCGAGACCGGCGCGGACGACCTCGACCTCTGGCAGCTCAGGCACGTCCGCTGAGCTCGCGCCATGCCGTCAGCGCCGCCGCCATCTCGGCCTGCTTCTTGCTCGATCCGCCGCCGACGCGGGAGACGCCCGCGACGTGCACGGTGGCCGTGAACCGGCGGTCGTGGTCGGGACCGGTCGAACCGACCTCGTAGGTCGGCGGCGCCGAGTCCAGGCGCGCAGCGAGCTCCTGCAACGCCGTCTTGGGGTCCATCGCGGCCCCGTACCGTTCCGGGTCGTCGAGCAGCGGGCCGACGAGCCGCAGCACGAGTTCGGTCGCGGCATCCGGTCCCGCCGAGAGGTAGGCCGCCCCGATGATCGCCTCGGTCGTGTCGGCGAGGATCGAGTCCTTGTCGCGCCCGCCCGTGAGCGTCTCGCCCCGGCCGAGCTTGATGTGCTCGCCGAGACCGATCGTCCGCGCGATCTCGGCGAGGGCGACCGTCGAGACGACGGCGGCGCGTCGCTTGGCCAGCGCACCCTCTTCGAGTTCGGGATGCCGCGTGAACAGGCGTACCGTGACGGCTTGGCCGAGCACCGAATCACCGAGGAATTCGAGCCGTTCGTTGTGCGGACCCTGACCGTGCTCGTACGCCCAGGAGCGATGCGTGAGCGCGAGCGACAGAAGCTCGGGGTCGATGTCGACCCCGAGCTTGTCGGTGAGACGGGCAGAACCCGGCGTGACGGTGGTCACGGCGTCAGCCGCGATCAGACGTCGGCGACCTTGCGGCCCTTGTATTCCAGGAACAGCTCGGTGCCCTGCGAGTCGGTGACGACCTTCGCCTGGTGCGGCCGGCTGTAGACGACCTTGCCGTTCTCGATCGTCTTGACCAGCGTGGGGGCCTCGGCCTTCCACTGCGCGCGACGCGAACGGGTGTTGGAGCGGGAGACCTTCCGCTTCGGGGGGTTACCTGCCATGACTAGCTCTCTTCTGTGTTCTCGGCACCGGCACGCGGGGCGTCGGTGTCGGGGTCTGTGGTGAAGTCCTGGAGCGCGGCCCAGCGTGGATCGAGGGATTCGCGCTGCTCTGCGTCGGTGTTTTCGGCCATCCGCTCGCCCGTGGCCGGATCGAGGCCGGGGCAATCCGGCTGACACACCGGCTGAAACGGAAGCGACAGGACGATCGCATCCCTGACCGGAGTTTCAAGATCCACGTGGTCGTCTTGAACCTCGAAGTCAGATGTTTCCTCCCCAGGGTACGCGAAAAGATCCTGAAACTCGACTTCGACAGGCTCGACGATGTCGGTGAGGCACCGTCCGCACACGCCGCGGTACTCCGTGTCGATCGTCGCCGAGACGAGGATGCCCTCGTGCACCGATTCCAGTCGGACGTCGATCGTGAGGGGTTCGCCCGCTTCGACCGCGACGAGCCCCTCGCCCCACTTCTCGGGAGCGGTGAGATCGAGTACGTGCTCGCGCATCTCGCCGGCTCGGCGGACGATGTCTCGTACCGGGATGGCGAATGCGCCGGGTCTGTGCCTACTCACGGTCGTCGATCCTACCCGCGATGCGCGGCTCAGAGGCCGCGCGCGCCGGTGTCGAGGAACCGCGCGACGGGACCGGGCACATACGGCGAGACGTCGCCGCCGAGCGCGGCGACCTGGCGCACGAGCGAGCTCGAGACGAGGGCGTGCGATGGATCGGGCAGCAGGAACACCGTCTCGACATGGGCGAGATGCCGGTTCACGATCGCCATGGGCGTCTCATAGGCGACATCGACCTGCGAGCGGATGCCCTTGACGAGCACGCCGGCGTCGACATCGGTCGCGTAGTCGACGAGAAGACCCATGCTCCACGACGCGACGACGACCTCGGAGGCGATGCCCGCTTCGCTGATCGACTGTTCGAGCAGGGCGAGGCGCTGTGCGATGGGCAGCATCGCCTCTTTGTCGGGGTTGTGCACGACGAGCACGTGCAGCTGGTCATACAGGGATGCAGCCCGGCGGATGACGTCGAGATGCCCGAGAGTCGGGGGGTCGAACGAGCCGGGGACGACGGCGATCCTGGGATTCACCCCTCCAGCGTATCGTCGTGGGCGACCGGCTCGGCTCATGTGCGCGCGAGGGCCGCGCGCTCTTCGCGCCCCACCCGCCGTTCGATGGCCGCCTCGAGGCCTGGATGCCGCAGCAGTGCCGGGTCTTCTGCGAACACCCGTTCGGCGGCGATGCGGGCCTCGGCGATGAGGTCTGCGTCTTTCACGACGCGCAGCAGCCGCAGCGACGAACGGGCTCCGGACTGCGCGTCGCCGAGCACGTCGCCCTCCCCGCGCAGCTCGAGGTCGACCTCGGCGAGTTCGAAGCCGTCGAGTGTCGCCGCGACGGCTTCGACGCGGCGACGTGCGGGGCTTCCCGCTGCCGCCTCGGTGACGAGCAGGCAGAGCCCGGGAACACCGCCGCGCCCGACCCGGCCGCGCAGCTGGTGCAGCTGCGAGACCCCGAACCGGTCGGCCTCGAGGATCGCCATCGTCGAGGCGTTCGGCACGTCGACACCGACCTCGACGACGGTCGTTGCGACGAGCACGTCGACCTCTCCGCGCGCGAACGCCTGCATGACGGCATCCTTCGTCTCGGACGGCATCTTGCCGTGCAGGATCTCGACGCGGATGTCCGTGAAGGCCGGATGCCGCGACAGCAGGTCGCCGACCTGCACCACCCCCCAGCGCGTGCGCGGCGAATCACCCTCGACCGGCTCGACGACCACGTCTGCCTTCTCTTCCTTCGTGAGCGCTTCGGCGTCGATCGCCGCGCAGACGACGAACGCCTGGCGACCGAGCGCGACCTCTTCGGCGATGCGGTCCCACACGCGACCGAACCACGCAGGGCGATCGGCGAGCGGCGCCACGAACGATTCGATGCCCGCACGGCCGGCGGGCATCGTGCGGATCGTCGAGACGTCGAGATCGCCGAACACGGTCATCGCGACCGTGCGCGGGATCGGCGTCGCCGTCAGCACGAGCGCGTGCGGCGACGATCCCTTCGCGCGGAGCGCCTCGCGCTGCTCGACACCGAAGCGATGCTGCTCGTCGACGACGACGAGACCGAGGTCGGCGAATGTCGTCGACTCGCTCAGGAGCGCGTGCGTGCCCACGACGATGCGGGCCTGTCCCGACGCCGTGCGCAGCGCCGCCTTGCGCCGCTCGGCGGCCGGCAGCTGGCCCGTCAGGAGCGTCGGCATGAGCTCGGGGGCGAGCTCGGGACCCAGCATCCGTGCGATCGAGCGCACATGCTGCGCCGCGAGAACCTCGGTCGGTGCGATGAGCGCCGACTGCCCGCCGCTCTCGGCGACCTGCAGCATCGCCCGCAGCGCCACGAGCGTCTTGCCCGACCCGACCTCGCCCTGCACGAGCCGGTTCATGGGCCAGTCGCCGCGCAGGTCGCCCTCGATCTGGTCGCCGACCGTGATCTGGTCGGGGGTGCGCGCGAACGGCAGCGCAGCGTCGAAACGCTCGAGCAGCCCACCGGCCTCACGCCGCGTCGCCGACAGGGCGCGTACGAAGTTGCGCTGCTGCAGCAGGGCCGCCTGGAGCACGAAGGCCTCGTGCATGCGCAGCGTCTGCCGTGCGGCCGCATACTGCGTCTCGTCGGCGGGGCGATGGATCCACTCGATCGCCTCACGCGCCGTGACCAGGCCGTGGCGGATGCGCAGCTCGTCGGGCAGAGGGTCGGGCACGTCGCCGAGGCCGTCGAGCACGAGCTCGACGATCTTGGTGAACTGCCAGCTCGCGAGCGTGCTCGTCGCGGGGTAGATGGGGATGGGGATCGTCGCGTAGGCCTGCGCGTTCTGGCGGGCGGCCTCTTCGTCGTCGAAGAGCTCGTAGTCGGGGTGCGTCAGCTGCGTCACGCGGCGGTACTCCCCCACCTTTCCGGCGAAGATCCCGCGGCGGCCGGGCTTCAGGTCTTTCGCGCGCCACGCCTGATTGAAGAACGTCAGGCTCAGCTGCCCCTGACCGTCGCTGATCAGCACCTCGAGCAGCGTGCCCTTGCGGTTCTGCATGCGGCGCTCGTTGACCCGCACGACCTCGGCGACGATCGTGACGGGTTCGCCCAGCGGCAGCGAGGCGATCGGCGTGAGCTCGCCACGACGCGCGTACCGGCGGGGGTAGTGCGACAGCAGGTCGCCCACCGTTCGCATCTCGAACGCCTTCGCGAGCGCTGTCGCCGTCTTGCCGCCCACGACGCCGTCGAGGCGGGACTCGAGCGTCAGGGCGGGCATGCACCGAGTCTATGCAGGGCGTCGGACGTCGCCTCGTAGGCTGTGCGTGTGACCAGGATCATCGCGGGCCGTGCCGGATCGTTCGCCCTGACCGTGCCGGATGCCGGAACCCGGCCGACGAGCGATCGGGTGCGCGAATCCCTCTTCAGCGCCCTCGAGTCGGCAGGTGAGGTGGAGGGCGCCCGCGTGCTCGACCTCTATGCGGGGTCGGGCGCCCTCGGCCTCGAAGCGCTCAGCCGAGAGGCGGCCTCGGTCGACCTCGTCGAGAAGAACCCGCGTGCGGCGACCGTTGTGCAGAAGAACGCGGACCGCGTCGCCGCTGTGGACGGCGTGCAGGGCACCGTGCGCGTGCACCGCACGGCGGCCGCCGGCTACCTGCGCTCCGCGCGCGGGCCGTTCGACCTCGTCTTGATCGATCCGCCCTATGACCTGCCCGTCGACGAGCTCTCGCTCGTGCTCGACCTGCTCGTGCCGCTGCTCGCCCCCGGCGCCACCGTCATCGTCGAACGCGCGACCCGCTCGGGCCCGCCGGACCTGCCGACCGGGCTGGAGGCCGTGCGGGACAAGCGCTACGGCGACACGACGCTGTGGTGGTCGGGCACGTCAGCCGACGTGTGAGTCCCAGTCCCGGTACGGGTCCCAGCCCCCGCGGCCGGCATACGGCCGTCCGCCGACGAGCACGGGTGAGTCGCCTGCCGCAGTGACGCGGCCGATCGCCCGGAACCCCTCGGGAAGAGCGATGTCACCGGGGAACGTCGCGAGCAGCGCATGGTCTTCGCCGCCGCTCAGCTGCGCCTGATCGAGGGCGCCGTCCAGGTCGATCGTGATGCCGGAGGCCTCCGCGATGCGCGCCGCATCGAGCACGAGGCCGTCCGACACGTCCATCAGCGCCGTCGCACCGGCATCCGCGGCCACGGCGCCGAGGGGCACGGGCGGTGACGGACGCAGCTGCGCCGCGAGGTCGCGCGATTCGTCGGGCGTCAGCGTCGTCGCGTCGACGGGGGCCGGCCGACCCGCGGCATCCCGGAATCGGGAGAACAGCAGGTGCAGACCGCGGCCCGCGAGTCCCAGATCGCCCGCGACGGCGACCGTGTCGCCGGCACGCGCCCCCGACCGCAGCACGGGGGCACGGCCGTCGAGCGAGCCGAGGGCCGTGACGGCGACCGTCAGCGTGTCCGACACGGTCAGATCGCCGCCCTCGACGGCACAGCCGGGCGCGAGCGCGTCGCAGGCGGCTCGCAGCCCCTCGGCGAGCCCGTCGACGAACGACGAGCGTGTGTCATCGGGCATCGCGAGGGCGACCAGCAGCGCCGTCGGGCGCGCGCCCATCGCCGCGATGTCCGAGAGGTTGACGGCGGCGGACTTCCACCCGAGGTCGAATGCACTCGACCAGGCGAGGCGGAAGTCGGGTCCGTGCACGAGGGTGTCGACGCTCGCGACGACCCGCCCGTCGGGCATCGCCAGCACGGCGGCATCGTCGCCGGGCCCGACGAGCGCGTCCGAGGCGCCCAGGCGATCCAGGATGCGGCGCAGGATGGCCCCCTCGCTCAGGTCACCGATGCGGGGGTCGTTCGCTGCTGTCGTCACCCTCCCACGCTAACGCCGACCGGCGCCGGGGCGTCTCAGGGCCGGTTAGCCTGGAGGGGTGCGTGCATCCCGCGTCCTGTCCTCCCTCGTCGCCGCGACGGCTCTCGCCGCTGTCCTTGCGGGGTGCTCGACGACCGTCGCCCTGCAGCCCGCGCCCGATGCCAACGATCCGCTCTGCGCCGAGATCACGGTGCGCCTGCCGGGCTCCGTCGACGGCGAGCAGCGGCGCTGGACCGACGCGCAGGCGACCGGAGCGTGGGGCTCGGACGACACGTCGATCATCCTCGCCTGCGGTGTCACCCCGCCCGGTCCGACCGAAGCCCGCTGCATCACGCTGGGCGGCATCGACTGGGTGGTCGACGAGTCGCAGGCGCCGCGCTATCTCGTGACGACCTACGGCCGCACCCCCGCGATCGAAGTCTTCGTCGACAACGAGGTCGTCTCTTCCAACGCCGTGCTCGATCGACTCGGCCCCATCATCTCGGCGGCGATCCCGGCCGAGCGCGCGTGCATCAACACCAGTGACGCGCTCGAGGGCGCCGAGGACTAAGCGACCGGAGCGAGCGCCGCGTCGATGAGCTCTCCGACGAGCTCGGGGTAGGTCATGCCCGACGCGATCCAGCAGCGCGGGAACATCGAGATCGGCGTGAAGCCGGGCATCGTGTTGACCTCGTTGACGAAGAACTCGGTGCCGGTGAAGAAGAAGTCGACGCGGGAGAGCCCTTCGCCGCCGAGGGCTTCGAACGCCTGCGCGGCGATGCGCTGCATCTCGGCCTGCTCGCCCGGGTGCATGTCGGCGGGACACACGAGCTCCACGCCCGGCGCGCCCAGGTACTTCGCCTCGAAGTCGTAGAAGTCCCGGCCCGTCACGACGATCTCGCCCGGCATGCTGACCCGCGGCTCGGCGCCGTCGCGCCCCGGCAGCACGCCGCACTCGATCTCGCGACCGGACACGGCCTGCTCGACGAGCACGGTGCGGTCTTCGGCGAACGCGACCTCGAGCGCAGCGTCGAGCTCATCCCAGTCGGAGACCTTCGACACGCCCACGCTCGAACCCGCCCGGGCGGGCTTGACGAACACCGGCAGACCGAGCGAGCGGATGCGGCGTTCCCACAGGTCGCGCGCACGGGCGAGGTCGGCGCGGGTCACCGAGACCCAGGGCACGACCGGCACCCCGGCGGCCTTCAGGGCGGACTTCGTCGCGTGCTTGTCCATGCCGATCGCCGACATCAGCACACCGGCGCCGACGTAGGGCAACCCGAGCAGGTCGAGCATGCCCTGCACCGTGCCGTCCTCGCCGAACCGGCCGTGCAAAATCGGGAAGACGACGTCGACCTCTCCGAGCGACCGCGTGCCGCCCGCTTCGGTGACCCTCAGCTCGCGGGTGAGCGTCGAGTCGGGCCAGAGGATGCGCGTGCCGTTGTCGACGACCTCGGGCAGGTGCTCGGTATCGAGGGCGAACTTGTCGGGATCGTCGTCTTCGAGGACGAACGCGCCGTCACGCGTGATGCCGATCGGGATGACGCGGAAGCGATCACGATCGATCGCCCGCAGAACGCCCCCCGCCGTCGCGGAACTGATCGAATGCTCGCTGGAGCGTCCGCCAAAGAGCACCGCCACCGCCGGCCTGTCCATTCTGCGTCCTCTCCCCTTGGGGTGTGTCGTCGTCGGTCGTCAGGTGCGGCGCGATGTCGCGCGGGTTCATGGTGCCGTCGAGCACGCGCTTGACCTGCTCGACGATGGGCATCTCGACGCCCACCTCACGGGCCAGCTGCAGGATCGGAGCGACCGACGCGAGCCCTTCGGCCGTCTGGTTCATCTGCTTGACGACATCGTCGAAGCGGTAGCCCTGCCCGAGCAGTCGCCCCGCCGTGTTGTTGCGACTGAGGGGTGACTGGCACGTCGCGATGAGGTCGCCGAGGCCCGCGAGACCCTGGAGGGTGTCGGCCTGCGCACCGTAGGCGACGGCGAAGTCCGTCATCTCGACGAGTCCCCGCGTGATGATGGCCGCCTTCGTGTTCTCGCCGTACCCGACGCCGTCGACGATGCCGATCGCGACGGCGATCAGGTTCTTGAGCACGCCCCCGAACTCGGTGCCGATGACGTCGGTGTTCACGAAAGTGCGGAAGTAGGGGTTGCGTGCGCAGCGGGCGACGGCTTCGGCGGTCTCCTGGCTCGTCGACGAGATGACCGCCGCCGTCGGCTGCTCGCGCGCGATCTCGAGCGCGAGGTTGGGACCGGAGGCGACCGCGATGCGGTCGGCGTCGATGTGCAGCTCCTGCTCGATGACCTGGCTCATGCGCAGGCCCGAACGTCGTTCGACGCCCTTCATGAGCGAGACGATGGGCGCGTCGGACTTCGCCACGAGCGGTCGAACGGCCTTGAGGTTCTGTCGCAGCGCCTGGCTGGGGATGGAGAGGTAGACCTGATCGGCGCCGTCGAGCGCGTCGGACAGATGGTGGGTCGCCGACATCGAGCGGGGCAGGTTGACGCCGGGTAGGTACTCGCTGTTGCGCTTGCCCTCCTGGATCTCGTTGGCCAGCTCGGGGCGGCGCGCCCACATCGTCACGTGCGCTCCCCCGTCGGCGAGGATCTTGCCGAAGGTCGTTCCCCAACTGCCGGCGCCGATGACGGCGACGCGGGGACGTCCTGCACCGTGTCTACGACTCAAGTCGGCCCGTCTCCTTCTGACCGTGATCGGCCGGGTTCCATCGCGTCGCGGGAGCGGGCTCGCCGCGCAGCTCGCCCAGGAGCCCGGCGATCTCACCCATCAGCACGTCCGTGGCCTGCACGAGAGCGGACTGCTGGTGCTCGCGTCCGCGGAACGCGGTCAGGTCGACGGGGTCGCCGATGATGACCTGCACCCGGCGACGCGGCGGCCACAGTCGCAGCTTGCCGTAGCGCGGCATGATCTGCTGCACCCCCCACTGGGCCATGGGAATCAGCGGGATGCCGCCCTCGAGCGCGAGCCGCACCGCACCGGTCTTGCCCCGCATGGGCCACATGTCGGGCTCGCGCGTGAGGGAGCCCTCGGGGTACACGACGACTCCGCGCCCGTGCTCGACGAGCTGTTCGGACGCGGCGAGGGTCTGGCGTGCCGTCGAGGCGGATGCCTGCCGGGCGACGGGGATCATTCCGGTGCCGCGCAGCGCCGCGCCGAGCACGGGAACGCGGAACAGGCTCTCCTTCGCCATGAACCGCGGCGCGCGACCGATCTTCCACACGGCGACCGCGACGGCGACGGGGTCGAACTCCGAATAGTGGTTGGGTGCGAGCACGTACGCTCCCTCGCGGGGAAGCTTCTCGGGATTGCGGATCTCGACCTTCATCAGCACGCCCGCGAGCGGCACGACGATGCTCGCGAGTGCCCAGAACAGGCTGGGACGTCTCTTCTCGGCCGACGCGCGGAGTCGTTGAAGCGCCACCGGCTTATCCCACGACATCGAAGTCGGCGCCGAGCGCGTCGAGCTTCGCGAAGAACTTCTCGTACCCCCGGCGGATGATGCCGACGTTGCGCACGGTCGACTCGCCTTCGGCGGCAAGTGCGGCGATGACATAGCTGTACCCGCCGCGCAGGTCGGGCACCTCGACATCGGCACCGCGCAGAGCCGAGGGCCCCTCGATGACGGCGGCCTGTTCCAGCGCCCGCCGCGGCACGCGGCGCTCGGGGCTGTCGATGCCGTGCGGGTGCACGACGATGTCGGCGCCCATCTGGTTGAGTGCGTGCGTGAAGCCGAGCCGGTTCTCGTATACCGTCTCGTGCACGGTCGAGGTGCCGTGCGCCTGGGTCAGGGCGACGATGAGGGGCTGCTGCCAGTCGGTCATGAACCCGGGATGCACGTCGGTTTCGACCATGACGGGCTTGAGGTCGCCGCCGCGGCGGAACCGGATGCCGTCCTCGCGGATGTCGAACCAGCCGCCGGCCTTGCGGAAGACGTTGAGGAACGTCAGCATCTCCTGCTGCTTGGCCCCGCCGACGAAGATGTCGCCGTCGGTCGCGAGGGCGGCACACGCCCAGGATGCCGCCTCGTTGCGGTCGAAGATCGCCCGGTGGTCGTAGCCGTCGAGGCGATCCACACCCTCGATGAAGATGACGCGGTTGGGCTCGTACGAGATGATCGCGCCCATCTTCTGCAGCACGGCGATCAGGTCCATGATCTCGGGCTCGATCGCTGCGTTGCGCAGCTCGGTCGTGCCCTTCGCGCGCACGGCCGTCAGCAGCACCTGCTCGGTTGCGCCGACGCTCGGGTAGGGCAGCACGATGTTCGCGCCGTGCAAGCCGTCGGGGGCGGTGATGCGGATGCCCTCGTAGCTCTTGTCCACGACGGCGCCGAACGCGCGCAGGGCGTCCATGTGGAAGTTGATGGGACGGTCGCCGATGCGGCATCCGCCCAGATCGGGGATGAGCGCTTCACCCAACAGGTGCAGCAGCGGTCCGCAGAACAGGATCGGGATGCGGGAGGCCCCGGCGTGCGCGTCGATCTCTTCGAAGTGCGCGGCGACGGCGCCCGAGGGATCGAGGTGGATCGTGCCCTCTTCGTCGCCGTCTTCGACGCGCACACCGTGCACCTCGAGGAGCGAGCGGACGACCTGGACATCGCTGATGTCCGGAACGCCGCGCAGTGTGCTCGTCGTCTCACCGAGGAGTGCTGCGACCATCGCCTTCGTGACGAGGTTCTTCGCGCCCTTCACTTCGACCCGTCCCGAGAGTGGTCGCCCGCCGCGGATCGCGAGGATCTCTCCGGATGCTTCCTTGTTGCCCGCCGGGGCGGAGTCGTTGAGAAGGATCTTCATCCAGTGGACCTCACTTGTGTGTGACGAGGAACGGCAATGTCGTGCGGGTCTGCGCCCTTGTGGGGCGCGTCGCCTGGCTTACGGGATAGGGAGCGTCCGCGGTCGCCATGCCTCGCGGCGAGCCTCGAACTGCGCGATCTTGTCTTCGTTGCGCAGCGTGAGCCCGATGTCGTCGAGCCCTTCGAGAAGCCGCCACCTAGTGTAATCATCGATGTCGAAAGCGACGGTCGAATCACCCACCGTCGCCGTGCGGGCGACGAGATCGACCGTCATCTCGATGCCGGGCTGTGCGTCGAGCGCCGCCCAGATCGTCTCGAGGTCGTCTTCCGAGACGACACCGGTGACGAGTCCCTGCTTGCCGGCGTTGCCGCGGAAGATGTCGGCGAAGCGCGTCGATAGGACGACGGCGAACCCGAAGTCGCGCAGCGCCCAGACGGCGTGCTCGCGACTGGAGCCGGTGCCGAAGTCCTGGCCCGCGACGAGGATCGACGCACCCCGGTAGACGGGCTGGTTCAGGATGAACTCGGGATCCTGCCGCCAGCTCGCGAACAGGGCGTCCTCGAAGCCGGTCTTGGTGACGCGCTTGAGGTACACGGCGGGGATGATCTGGTCGGTGTCGACCGCGGAGCGCTTGAAGGGCACCGCGATGCCGGTGTGGCTGCTGAACTTCTCCACGTCAGAGCTCCGTTCCGATGAGGGCGGGCACGTCGAGGTCGGCAGGGCTCGACAGCGTGCCGCGCACGGCGGTCGCCGCCGCGACGAGCGGCGAGACGAGGTGCGTCCGGCCTCCCTTGCCCTGACGGCCTTCGAAGTTGCGGTTGCTCGTCGATGCGCAGCGTTCGCCGGGCGCGAGCTGATCCGGGTTCATCCCGAGGCACATCGAGCAGCCGGCGAACCGCCACTCGGCCCCGAACTCGGTGAAGATCCTGTCCAGGCCCTCGGCTTCGGCTTCCAGGCGCACGCGCGCCGAGCCGGGCACGACCATGACCCGCACGCCGTCGGCCTTCTTGCGACCCTGCACGATCGACGCGAACTGCCGCAGGTCTTCGATGCGGCTGTTCGTGCACGACCCCATGAACACGGCGTCGACGGGGACCTCCTTGAGGGGCGTGCCCGCCACGAGGTCCATGTACTCCAGGGCACGCTCGGCGGCGGCACGCTCGTTGGCGTCGGCGAAGTCCTCGGGCGAGGGGATCACGTCGCTCAACGACACCCCCTGCCCGGGGTTCGTTCCCCAGGTCACGAAGGGCTCGAGCTCGTTCGCGTCGAGGAAGACCTCGGCGTCGTACACGGCGCCCTCGTCCGAGGGCAGAGTGCGCCAGTACGCGACCGCATCCTCCCAGTCCTGACCCTGGGGCGCGTGGGGCTTGTCCTTCACATAGGCGAAGGTCGTCTCGTCGGGCGCCACCATGCCGGCGCGCGCGCCGGCTTCGATCGACATGTTGCACATCGTCATGCGCCCCTCCATCGAGAGGGCGCGGACGGCGCTGCCGCGGAACTCCAGGACGTATCCCTGACCGCCGTTGGTGCCGATCTTGGCGATGATGGCGAGGATGATGTCCTTCGCGGTGACGCCGGGCTTGAGCTCGCCCTCGACCGTGATCGCCATCGTCTTGAAGGGTTTGAGCGGCAGGGTCTGGGTGGCGAGCACGTGCTCGACCTCGCTCGTGCCGATACCGAAGGCCATCGCGCCGAACGCACCGTGGGTCGAGGTGTGCGAATCACCGCAGACCACCGTGACGCCGGGCATCGTCAATCCGAGCTGCGGGCCGACGACGTGCACGATCCCCTGCTCGGCGTCGCCGAGGGAGTGCAGGCGCATGCCGAACTCCTCGGCGTTGCGGCGCAGCGTCTCGATCTGGGTGCGGCTGGTCAGGTCGACGATCGGCTTGTCGATGTCGAGCGTCGGGGTGTTGTGGTCCTCGGTCGCGATCGTCAGGTCGAGGCGGCGGACGGGCCGGCCCTCGGCGCGCAGGCCGTCGAAGGCCTGCGGGCTCGTGACTTCGTGCACGAGGTGCAGGTCGATGTAGATGAGGTCCGGCTCGCCGTTCTCGCCCTTGACGACGAGGTGATCGTCCCAGACCTTCTCGGCGAGAGTGCGCGGGCGTTCGGACATGCCCGGAACAGTGGTGCTCATGCTGGTCGTGCTCCTTGAGATGGGGATCAAGCCCGTGACGAACTCCGCGACGAGGGAGGCCTGGAGACTAGGACTCGTCGCGGCCGCTAAGGAGAAGTCGGGCGATCCGCATCGGTGAAGCTTACCACCGGGGGCGTCAGCGGTCGTCGCCGCGGCTCTCGGGCTCGGGCTGTTCGACCGTGGGAGGTGTGCCCTTCTCCTCGGCGACGGCCGCGGCCGCGGCATCCGGAGTCTCCGCGTGACGATCGCGCGCAGACGCCACGAGGCTCGCGATCGTCGCGACCGCCATGGCCGCGATGATGACACCCAGCGACACCCATGTCGAGATCTCGGGAGCCCACTCGATGTGCTCGCCGCCGTTGATGAAGGGCAGCTCGTTGACGTGCATGGCGTGCAGGATGAGCTTGACGCCGATGAAGGCGAGGATGAACGCGATGCCGTAGTGCAGGTACCGCAGACGATCGAGCAGGTCGCCGAGCAGGAAGTAGAGCTGTCGCAGCCCCATCAAGGCGAAGATGTTCGCCGTGAACACGATGAAGGCGCTCTGGGTGATGCCGAAGATCGCGGGGATCGAGTCGACGGCGAACAGCAGGTCCGTCACGCCGATCGCCGCGAAGACGATGATCATGGGCGTCCACATCTTCTTGCCGTCGACGACGGTGCGCACCTTGTCGCCGTCGTATTCGTCGGAGATGTCGATCGTGCGGCGCAGAATGCGCACGATGAAGTTCTCGCGCTTGGCCTCGTCGTCGTGGTCGCCGCCAGGGAAGGCCTGCCGCCATGCCGTCCAGATCAGGAACGCGCCGAAGACGTAGAAGATCGGGCTGAAGTTCTCGATGACGGCGGCGCCGACGAGGATGAACAGCCCGCGCAGGATGAGCGCGATGATGATGCCCACCATGAGCACCTTCTGCTGGTAGCGGCGAGGCACCGAGAACTGCGTCATGATCAGGACGAAGACGAAGAGGTTGTCGATCGAGAGGCTGTATTCGGTCAGCCATCCCGCGATGAACTGCCCCGCGTACTCGCCACCGGCGAAGATCCACATCAACAGCGCGAAGATGAGCGCGAGGGTGACGTAGAAGACGACCCACAGGCTCGACTCCTTCGTCGAGGGGATGTGCGGGCGCTTGATGATCAGCAGCAGATCACCGATGAGGATGAGCGTCAGAACGACGAGCGAGCCGATTTCGAACCAGAGCGGAAGGACGAGGTCCATGCGGGCCTTTCGAGGGAGGGTGCGGCGAAGAACCGAAAGTCTCTCCCCGCGAGCTGATGCTCGCGACGCACACCCGGGGCCACTCTCATCGGGGCCCGTGATGACGGGTGCGCGTTGGCGGGATACTCCCTCTCGCGGGAACAACCCTACCGCCACGCACGGCAACCTGAGACGAACCGCGCGCGGGCGACACTGACATGCTGAGAGATGACGGATGCTTCACGCGCTCGACGGCGCGCGGACCGAAGGACGGGCATGACGATCGACCCCGCACGCAGTGATGCGACGCTCGTGGCGCAGGCCGCGGGCGGGAGCGAGCGTGCCTTCCGCACGCTGTACCGGACGTACGTTCGCCCCGTGTACTGGCTCGCGCACGGGCTGCTGGGCAACGCGGCCGACGCGGAGGACGTGGCACAGGAGACCTTCCTCGTCGCGTGGCGGAAGCTGCCCGGCATGGAGCTCGCGAGCGATTCGCTGCTGCCCTGGCTCGCGACGATCTGCCGGTTCCAGTCGGCCAACCGGATGCGGATGCAGCGCCGGGATCGCGAACGCACGTCGACCGCGGTCGAGGACACCTTGCCGTCCACCGTCGACGTCGAGCAGCAGGTGATCGACACCGAGCTCGCGGAGCGGATCCTGCGCGAAGTGGAAGGCCTCAGTCCGCTCGATCAGGACATCTTCCGGCTTTGCGCCGCCGAAGGCTACGCGTACCAGGCGGCGGCCGATGAGCTCGGTGTCGCACACGGCGTCGTCCGCAATCGTCTCTCCCGCATCCGGACGCGCCTCCGGACCGTCGTCAAGGAGAGCACATGAACACGTCACCCATCGACGCCGCCCTGCCGGAGCTCAGCGAGGCACGCATCGACGACATCGAGAACGCCGTCTTCGCCGACATCGCGCGCGAGCGCAGCGCCGAGCAGGCGCGCCGCGCGCGTCGTGGGCGCTGGGGCATCGCCGGTGGAGCGGCCGCCGCCGTCGTCGCGATCGCGGCGCTGATCTCACCCGCCGTCGGGGGCATGATCACCGTCACCGGCCAGTCGGGCGCCGACTCCGCCGTGCCGCTTGTCGCACCGGCATCCGATGGCGGAGCATGGGCCGAGAGCGAGTCGAGCGTCTCGCGCGAAGAGCTTGCCGGTGTCGAACTGACGCCCGAGATGGATGCGGGAGGTCACCTCGACGATGCCCGCGATGTCATCACGACGGCGTCTGCGTCGATCGTGGTCTCCGACGTCGCCGAGGCAGCGCGCTCCGTCTCCGACGCCGCCGTCGACCGCGGCGGCTACGTCGAGTCGATGAATGTCGGGACGACGGGCCGGGCGATGACCGTAGACCCCGCGACGGGCTTCGTTCACGAGCCCTATCCCCCCGTCCCGGTCGACGGCGCCTGGGTCACCGTGCGGGTACCCGCCGGCGAGCTGACAGCGCTCGTCGATGAGCTGGCGGAATTCGGCGACGTGACGGCGTCGTCCGTGCAGCGTCAGGATGTCACGGAACAGTCCGTCGACCTGTCCGCACGCATCGATGCGGCTCGGGCCTCCGTCACCCGGCTCACCGAACTGATGGCGCAGGCGGGCGACCTGTCCGACCTCATCGCCGCCGAGTCGGCTCTCGCCGAGCGCCAGTCCGAGCTGGAGTCCCTCGAGCAGCAGCTCGAGCTGCTCACGGACCAGGTGGCGCTGTCGACGCTCACGGTCTCGCTGTCGCCGGTTACCCCCGTCGTCGAGGCCGATCCTGCGGGATTCGGCGACGGCCTCGCCGCCGGCTGGAACGGACTCGTCGCGACGCTCAACGGCATCGTCATCGCGCTGGGGTTCCTCCTCCCCTGGCTCGCCGTGGTCGGCGTCGCGGGCGCGGTCGCGTGGGTGGTCGTGCGGTCCGTGCGACGGCGCAAAGCCGCGCGAACAGGCTGACCGCCGCCGCACGTGCCGCCGAGTTCGGAGATCCGCGCCGAGTTCGGAGATCGCCGCCGAGTTCGGAGATCGCCGCCGAGTTCGGAGATCCGCGCCGAGTTCGGAGATCCGCACCGAGTTCGGAGATCCGCGCCGAGTTCGGAGCCTCGACCTGGACAGGTCCGAGCTTCGCGTGAAACTCCGAGATTCGCGTGAAACTCCGAGCTTCGCGTGTAACTCCGAGCCTCGCCGGCCGCCCCGCCTGCGGTTCTCACTCTGCCGGAGCGTTAACAAGAGAAGGCCCGTCCTTACGGACGAGCCTTTTCTTGTTGGTGACCCCAGCGGGATTCGAACCCGCGTTACCGCCGTGAGAGGGCGGCGTACTAGGCCGCTATACGATGGGGCCGTTCGCGACAACCGTTCAATTGTGCCATGCCGCGGGCGCTGTTCCAAATCGGGGCGGGAGTGGCCTCGGGCCTTGCCGCGCGAGGCCCCGGCCGCTTGACTCGAGGCATGCGAGTGACCAAATTCGAGCACGCCGCGCTGCGGATCGACAAGGCCGACGGCACCCTCCTCATCGACCCGGGATCGTTCACGCTCCCCCTCGATGACCTGTCGAAAGTCGTGGCCGTCGTGCTGACGCACGAGCACCCCGACCACTGGACGAGCGAACACCTCGACCGGGTGCGCGCCGTCCACCCTGACGTGCCGATCTACGGCCCCGAGGGCGTCGCCAAGGCCGCGCCCGCATACGGGATCATCGTGGTCGAGCCCGGCGACACGGTCTCGGTGGCCCCTTTCGAGCTGCGGTTCTTCGGCGGCACGCACGCCGTCATCCACGACTCGATCCCGGTCATCGACAACGTGGGCGTGCTCGTCGACGACGCGTTCTACTACCCCGGCGACTCGTACGCCGTGCCGAAGGGCGTCGACGTCGAACTGCTGGCCGCTCCGCTCGGCGCTCCGTGGCTCAAGATCGGCGAAGCGATGGACTTCGTGGTCGCCGTCGCGCCGCGGCGCGCGTTCGGAACGCACGACATGACGCTGTCGGTCGCCGGCCGCGACATGCACCGCGCGCGTCTCGCGTGGGCGACCGAGCAGAACGGGGGAACCTTCCTCACGCTCGATCCGGGCGAGTCCACGGAGATCTGAGGCACTCGCCTAACGACAACGACGGATGCCGCGGCGGCTTCGACCCGCGGCATCCGTCGTTCGCTGTCGTAGAGACTACTCCGCGTCGAGATCGGTTTCGAGGAGGGCGACGAGTTCGTCCAGCGCCTGCTCGGCACCGTCACCCTCGGCCTTCAGCGTCACGACCGTCCCCTGCGATGCGCCCAGTCCCATGAGCGAGAGGATGCTGCCGGCGTTGAGATCCTTGCCGCCTTCGACCGCGATCGTGACGGGGATCTTCTTCTCCTGGACCGCCTGCACGAAGAGCTTCGCGGGACGCGCATGCAACCCGGAGCTGCTCGCGATGGTCGCCTGACGTTCTGCCATGGTCTCCCTCTCGTCGGAACTCATGCGGCCACAGCCGCGGCAGCCGAAGTCTCGGCCTGTTCGAGGCTCGTGCGGCCGACCCACTTCTTGAGCGCGACCACGACGAGCGCACTCACGACGGTACCGGCAACCAGCGCGACCAGGAATCCCCAGATGGGGCTGATCGCGAAGAGCACCCACACCCCGCCGTGCGGAGCCAGCGACTGCACGCCGAACGCCATCGTGAGGGCGCCCGTGACGGCGCCGCCCACCATCGAGGCGGGGATGACGCGCAGCGGGTCGGCGGCGGCGAACGGGATCGCACCCTCGCTGATGAACGACGCGCCCAGCAGCCAGGCGGCGACGCCGTTCTCGCGCTCGACCGGGGTGAAGGACGACCGCGCGAGGACCGTCGAGGCGAGCGCCATCGCCAGCGGCGGCACCATTCCCGCTGTCATGACCGCGGCCATGATGAGGTACGGCGTGGGGTTGTCGGGCGAGCCCGCTCCCAGCCCCGCGACGGCGAAGGCGTAGGCCACCTTGTTGACCGGGCCGCCGAGGTCGAAGCACATCATGAGCCCCAGGATGACCCCGACGATGATGATGCCCGCACCGCCGGCGAGGTTGGTGAGCCCGTCGTTCATGAGCTCCATGAGCGCCGCGATCGGACGCCCCAGCAACAGGATCATCAGACCGGATGCCACGATCGAAGCCAGCAGCGGAATGATGACCACCGGCATGAGACCGCGCAGCCAGCGGGGCGCATCGAGGCGTCCCAGCCACCACGCGACGACACCGGCGAGGAGTCCGCCGATGATGCCGCCGATGAAGCCGGCGCTCATGAGCACCGCGACGGCGCCCGCGACGAAGCCGGGCGCGATGCCGGGGCGGTCGGCGATCGCGAAGGCGATGTAGCCGGCGAGAGCCGACACGAGGAAGCCCATCGAGACGTTGCCGATCATGAACGCGACCGAGCCGAGGTACTGCCCGAGCGGGCCGAACGGTGAGGTGATGTCGTCGGTCGGGAGGTTCCACAGCGCGTTCTCGGTGATGACCGTCGCGGCGTTCGCCGTCACCTCGAATCCGCCGATCGCGAAGCCGAGCGCGATCAGCAGGCCGCCGCCCGCGACGAACGGGATCATGTAGCTGACGCCCGTGAGCAGAATGCGCTGGATCTTCGCGCCCCACGACAGGTTCGCCGTCGAGGTGCTCGAGGTCGCGGTGCTGCCGGCCGCGACGCGCGCCGCCGACGGGTCCTTCGCCGCCGCGACGGCCTCCGTGATCATCGCCGCGGGCTGCTCGATCCCCCGCTTCACTCCGGAGCGGACGACGGGCTTGCCCGCGAAGCGGCCGATCTCGCGGACGTCGACGTCGTTGGCGAAGATGACGGCGTCCGCGTCGTCGATGAGCTGCTGGTCGAGCGCCTTGTAGCCGCTCGACCCCTGGGGCTCGACGACGAGGTCGACCCCCGCTTTCTTGCCGGCGGCGGTGAGCGCGTCGGCGGCCATGAACGTGTGGGCGATGCCGGTCGCACACGAAGTGACGGCGACGATGCGGGCGGGGCGTCCCTCGATCTGGAGCTCGTCGTCGGCAGAGACCGCCGCCGCGGGTGCGTCGGGGGCGGCGGCCGCGGGCGCGGCATCCGCTTCGCCGATCGCGACGCGCACGATCTCGACGACGTCGTCGTTCGTCTTGGCCGCGCGCAGACCCGCCGTGAACTCGTCCTGCATGAGGCTGCGCGCGAGCTTCGAGAGCACTGCGAGGTGCGCCTCCGCCGCACCCTCGGGCGCGGCGATGAGGAAGACGAGATCCGCTGCACCGTCGGGCGCTCCGAAGTCGACTCCGGGATCCAGCCGGGCGAAGGCGAGGGACGGCGTGGTGACGGCGGCGCTCTTGGCGTGCGGGATCGCGATGCCGCCCGGCAGACCCGTCTCGTCCTTCTCTTCGCGTGCCCACGCGTCGGCGAACAGCGCCTCGGCGTCGGTCGCCCTGCCTTCGGCGGCGACGCGCGCCGCGAGGGAGCGGATGACGGCGGCCTTGTCTGGCCCCAGCTCGACATCGAGACTGACCAGTGCGGGGGTGATGGTGTCGGACACAGTGACCTCCAGGATGGGTTCTGCTTACGGGATGCGCGTGGTGGGGATGTCGTCGTCGCCGAGGTCGGCGGGCGTCGGCACTTGGGTCCCCGGCAGGGATGCCGCGGCGGAGCCGTAGCGGATGGCGCCGGCGAGGGCGTCGGATGCGTCCGCCCCGGCGCTCTCGGCGAGCAGGAAGCCGGCCAGTGAGCTGTCGCCGGCGCCGACGGTGCTCTGCACGCGGATCCGCGGTGCCGCCGCCGCCCACGCGCCATCGGCGTCGATGTAGGCCGCGCCGGCCGAGCCGAGGGTGACGAGGGCCGATCGCACACGGGCGGGGACGATCGTCCGCGCGACGTCGACGACGGTCGCCGCGAGGTCACCGTCGGGCAACGCGACCGACGCCAGCTCGGCGAGCTCTTCGTCGTTGGGTTTGATGAGATCCGGATGCCCCGACGCGACGACGGCGTGCAGAGCAGGCCCGGAGGTGTCGACCGCGATGCGCGGGGACCCGTCGCCGTGCGCGCTGCGCACGGCGCGGATCACGTCGACGTAGAAGTCGTCGCCGACACCCGGCGGCAAGGACCCCGCGAGCACGAGCCACCGCGCCCCCGCGGTGGCTTCGACCGTCGCGTCGACGATCGCCCGGGCATCCGCGTCGGCGAGGGCGGCACCGACGAGGTTGAGCTTGGTCGTCTGCCCGGAAGGATCCGTGATCGCGATGTTGGCGCGCGCGGCGCCGTCGATCGGCACGGTCCGCGCCGGCACACCGGACGCCCTCAGGGCCGAGCCGAAGGGATCGCCGTCGGCGAGGGGCAGCACGGCGAGCGTCTCGGCACCGGCTGCCGCGACGACTCGCGCCACGTTGATGCCTTTGCCCCCGGCATCCTCTCTCTGCCGAAGCGCCTGCTGGACCTCGCCCGGCCGCAGCGGTGCCGGGAGCACGATCGTGCGGTCGAGCGACGGATTGACCGTCAAGGTCACGATCATGTGAGCCACACCTCCACGTCGGCCTCCGCAAGAGCTGCGGCGAGCGGCTCTTCGGGGGCGGCATCGGTCACGAGCACGTCGATCTCGGACAGATCCGCGAACGAGACGAGCAGTTCGCGGTCGAGCTTCTCGGCATCGGTCACGACGACGACACGGCGCGCGGCGCGGACGATCGCCGACTTGACGGCGGCCTCTTCGGGATCCGGCGTGCTGAACCCGAACCCCGCGGACACGCCGTTGGTGCCGACGAAGGCGACATCCGGGCGCAGACTCTCGATCGCACGGACGGTCCCCGAGCCGACGGCGGCGGCCGTGAGCCCTCGCAGCCGCCCGCCGATGAGGGTGAGCGCGACGTTCGGGACGCTCGCGATCGTGTGGGCGATCGGAAGCGCGTGCGTGACGACGTCGATCGGCGCGCCGGGCAGGCGCGTAGCGAGCTCTGCAGCCACAGCGGCGGTCGTCGATCCGGCATCGAAGAAGATCGACCCGCGGAACCCCGGCGCGACGGCGTCCAGCGCGCGACTCGCGATCGCCGCCTTCGCGGACGCGTGCCGTCTGCGACGGTCGGCCAGCGACGGCTCGACGGTGCTGGCGCCGTCGACGGGCACGGCGCCGCCGTGCACGCGACGGAGCGCACCGGCTTCTTCGAGCAGCCCCAGGTCACGGCGCACCGTCTCGGTCGTGACCTCGAATCGACGGGCGAGGTCCACGACCCGGACACGCCCCTCTTGCGCGATGAGCCGCTCGATGAGCGCATGACGTTCGGTCGCGTACATGTGGGTCTCCCGGGAAACTTTCCCACACAGTACAACTCAGTCCCACATAAAACAAGATCTCCGGTGATCCAGAGGGCTACGAGAAGACGGCGAGGCCGTACAGCACGAAGACCATGAGATGCGCACCGCCGTGGAGGGCCGTCGTCTTCCTGCCGAGGAACGACGTGGCCGACAGCATCACCGTGATCGCGAGCAGCGCGAGATCGACCGGACTCTCGGCGAGCACCACGATCTGTCCGGTCAGCAGGCCGATCGCGAGGACGGCGGGGATCGTCACGCCGACCGTCGAGACGAGAGCGCCGTGGCAGAGATTGCTCACCCGCTGGATCTCGCCGATGTACGCGGCGCGGATCGTCGTGATCGTCTCGGGCAGGAACACGATCATCGCGATCAGGATGCCCGAGAGCGCGACGGGCGCGCCGAGGCGGCCGAGTCCTTCGTCGAGCAACGAGGCCATGTCGTGCGACAGCAGGACGATGGGAACCACCGTGAGAACGAGCACGAGCGTGCGTGCGAGCACCTCGACGCGGTGCGTCTTCAGGATCGCGCGGATATCGGCGCGCGGTTTGTCCGGTGACGACACGGATGCCGCGGGGTCCGGCGCGTCGAGCACTTCGCGGAAGTCGTCGCGCTGCGCCCCCATCTGCCGCCACAGGAAGAAGACGTACAGCGCGACGGTCAGCAGGAGGATGAGGACCGCCTGTCCAGACGTGTACGCACCGTCGACCCCGATGAGAGCGGGCAAAGCGAACGCCGTCGTGAGCAGCACGATCAGCAGCGACAGATACGACGACACCCCCGTGCGATTCGGCCGAAGCCCGCCATGACGGATGCCGCCCACCACCAGCGCGACGCCGACGACGAGGTTGAGGATGATCATCGACACGGCCATCACCGAGTCGCGCGCGATCGTCGGGTGCTCCCCCGGCCCCAGCATGACGGCCGAGATGAGGATGACCTCGATGACGACGATCGACAGCGTGAGGATGAGGGTGCCGTAGGGATCGCCGAGCCTGCGGGCCAGGTGCTCCGCCTGGGCGACGACGCCGAACGCGCATACGACGATGACCGCGATGATTCCCGCGAGCAGCGCGAACAACGTCGGAGTCGAGAGATGGCTCTGCAGAACCGGGCGCAGCAGCACCAGAACCCCGAAAGCGATCCAGCCCAGCAGCAGCTGGAGGATGGCGGCCGGCGTGAGGATCGCACGGAGATGGGAGATGACCTGCATGGATCACTGCCTCGTCTGCGGGCCGTCCCGACGAAAGTCCTGACGAACGGGTCGTCCCGCTCGATGCCTTCGACGAATCCTATCGCGCCGGTGCTCTTCACTCCGCGGACGCGATCGATCAGGATCGGAGAAGCAGACGCGCGACACCGACCGTACTGTGCTGTGCAGACACCATCCTTCCGACGGGAGAACAGCCATGAGCAAGACGAACGGATTCACTGACGACGAGCGGGCGGCGATGAAGCAGCGCGCCGAGGAGCTTCGCTCGACGAAGGGCCTGAAGGGAGCTGCGAAGCGCGCGCGGGAACTCGAGGCGTGCGTCGAGGCGATCGATGCGCTCGAGGGCACCGACAAGCAGATCGCGGTGGCCCTCAACGCGATCGTCATGGAAGAAGCGTCCCACCTCGACCCCAAGACGATGTACGGCTTCCCCTCGTATGCGCGCGACGGCAAGGTCGTCGTGTTCTACCAGCCGGCATCCAAATTCGACACTCGCTACGGCACCATCTCGTTCGACGAGGCGGCCAACATCGACGACGGCGAGATGTGGGCGACGTCGTTCGCGGTGCTGGAGATGACCCCCGCGGTCGAGAAGAAGATCCGCGCGCTCGTGAAGAAGGCGGTCAGCGACTAAGAGCGTGCACGATCGCGCAGAGCAGTGACGACGGCGCGCCCACCGGATGCACGGTGGTCGCGCCGTCGTCTCCGTTGATCGAGTCCGCCTCAGCCTCCGTACGGGCCGTACTCGACGGTCAGCGGTTCGGTGAAGCTCGCGCCGTCGCGCTCGCCCGTCGAGGTGACGGTGAGAGCACCGGCGGGCACCGACGCCGCCCTCGTGTTGAGAGAGACCGACACCGTCGCGCCGGGTCCGACGTTCGTGAACGTCTTCGACCCGAACGCGGCATCGACCTTCACCGTCACGGCGACATCCGACGGGTTGTCCACCGCGACCGACAGGTACGCGTTCGATCCGAGCGTGCGCGGCGTGACCGTGACCCGCGGGGCGTCAGGACCGGTCCCCTGCACCTGCTCGCCGTCGTAGTGCAGACGGCCCGTCTCGTCCTTGCTCCACTTCGAGAACCACTGCTCCCAGACATCCCACATCGTGTCCACCGACACGTTGTGGTCGCGCCCCGCCGTGAAGCCGTACATGTAGAGCGGAATGCCCTGGGCGTTCTCCCACCGCTGCAGCGTCGTGCGCTGGAGTTGTCCGACCCCGGTCTGCGTCGAGTCGGACGCATCCACGTGTCCGACGTGGTTGCGGTTGATCCAGTACGAGGCGACGTTGCGCACGCTGCCGGGTGCCGACAGGTAGGGGTTCCACAGGTCGATCTCGCCCATGTTCAAGAACATCGGCACGATCGAGTTCCCGGCATCCGGCGTCGGGTTCGAGGACCCGCCGTTGCCGGCGATGGCGGTGAAGTACTCCGGCATCCGGTAGGCCATGCCGTGCGTGAACATCGAGCCGTTCGAGTGGCCGATCGCGAACCGGCGGCCCGGGTCGGTGTTGTAGTCCTCGTCGATGACGGCGGTCAGCTTCTTGATGAACTCGTAGTCGTCGGCCTGCCGCTCGAGGCCGGTGTTGTTCTGGTTCCAGCCCAACGTGAGCGACGACTGGTACTGGGCACACGGTACGACGACGGTGAAGCCGTACTCATCGGCGATCTCCCACCACCGCGTGGCGTCGAAGAAGAGGGTGCATGGCTGGGTGGAACCGGCATGGACGTAGACGACGGGCGCGCCGCCTTCGGCCGCAGCCGCCTGCTCGTTCTCATAGACGACGTACTGGCGCTTCCACACCTGCCCATCGTCTTCCGTGACGATCAGGTTCTTGACGTCGACGCCGAGCTCTTCGTAATCAGGACGAGTGCCGAGCACGTTCCCGTAGATCGACGTGTTGTCGTAGCGCGTGTACGACGTCAGGAACTGCGCAATCCGCTGCGTGAGCTCGTGATCGTCGACCGCGACGTCGCCTTCCCGCACCGCGACCTGCGACACCCGCTCGCTGTAGGCGGTCGGGAAGCGGTCGGAGTCTGCCTTCTGGCGGAAGGACTGGCCGTATGCGCTGGCGGCGGCGTCGGCGACGACGTCGTTCGCGTGCTTCCAGTACGAGACCGACTCGGCGACGTCATCGGCATCGTCGTTCACGAACCAGACCGGAACGGGCACCTCGTTGTACGGCTCCGCCACGAACCGCGGGTCCGCATGCGTGTCGGTGAACCTCGGCTGCGGCGCGAAGATCTGTTCGCCGATCTCTTCGATGTCGGCGAGGTCCTCGGTGCCGATGAACACCGCACTCGCGACGAACAGCGGGTGGTTGGCGACATAGTCCTGCAGCGCCGTGCCGCCCGACCCGTATCCCGCGATGTAGTGCACACCGTGCGTCGAGTAGAAGCTCCGCGCCTCCATGACCCGCAGCGCCGCGGTGATGTACGCCGATTCCGCGGCCACGGTTCCCCACTCACCGGATTCCTGGTCGGCCTCGAGGATGAACAGTCCTTCGTTGCGTTCGTCGGCGATGTCGATCCAGCCGCTCTCATCGAGGAACTCATCGGTGTCCCAGCCATCCGGCACGCTCACGATGGTGAAGTACCCGCGCAGGTACATGTCTTCGGGGATGTACACCTTGCTCGTTCGCGTCTTGTCGCCGACCGTGACGTTCTCGACGTAGTACCCGGTGACCGGCAGCACGTTACCGCGCAGCGTGTCGATCACCGGCGGCCGTGGCCCGGTGTACGGCGCCGGGTCGAGCGAAGACCCTGACTCGATGTCGTCGGCGACGGCGGGCATCGGACCCGCGAACGCCATCGCCACCGCCACTCCGGCAGCGACGAGTCCGGCAGTCCGCTTACGTAACGAATCTCGTTTCATGTTCACGTATCCCTTGCTGATCCTTGCGAGAGCAAGCGATCACGGCGCCGGATGAGCTCTGGGAAACTGATCTCGACGGCTGCCTCGGCCTCTCGCCATTGAGCACATACGACTCTGACCTTGCAGCCCGCCACCGTTCACGGCAAGCAACCGTCCCATCCAGCGAGCCGGCGACGTCGGCGTTCGATACCGGCCAGGTCGTGAGGACACAGGCACCGGCACCGGCACCGGCACCGGCACCGGCACCGGCCGAGAAAAGCAAGAAACCCCCGGATCACCGAGGGTTTTCGTCTTGCTGGGGTACCTGGACTCGAACCAAGAACAACGGAACCAGAAACCGCCGTGTTGCCAATTACACCATACCCCACCGTGGCGCGGCAGAGCCGCGCACAAGGATCAAGTTTAGCCCGCGATCGCGCGCAGACCAAACCGGCGTGTCTCAGCCGATCTTCTGCACGAGCGCACCGAGCCGGCGGATCGATTCCGCCTTGCCGAGCAGCTCCATCGACTCGAAGAGCGGGGGCGAGACACGGCGCCCGCTGACGGCGACCCGCGGCGGACCGTAGGCGACACGGGGCTTGAGACCGAGTCCCTCGATGAGCGCCGACGACATCGCCTCCTGCACGGCCGCGGCCGTGAACTCGGCTTCGGGGATCATCTCGATCGCACCGACGGATGCCACGAGCACCTCCCCCGCGTTCGCGGGAAGTCCGCCGAGCGCGTCCTCGGCGTACTCCACCTCGTCGGTGAACAGGAAGCCCAGCATGCCGGGCACCTCGCCGAGCATCTGCACGCGCTCCTGCACAAGCGGGGAGGCTTCCGCGATGAGCGCGAGCTGGCTCGGGGTGGGCGGGTCGGCGACGACGCCGGCATCGACGAGGTACGGCACGATGCGCTCGGCGAACTCGGCGGGCTGCAGCATCCGGATGTGGTCGCCGTTGATCGACTCCGCCTTCTTCTGGTCGAAGCGGGCGGGATTCGGATTCACATCGACGATGTCGAAGGCGGCGATGAACTCGTCGAGCGAGAAGATGTCGCGATCGGGTCCGATCGACCAGCCCAGGAGCGCGAGGTAGTTGAGCAGACCCTCGTGGATGAAGCCCTTCTCGCGCTGCAGGAAGAGGTCGGCCTTGGGGTCGCGTTTGGAGAGCTTCTTCGTTCCGGTCTCGCCGAGCACGAGCGGCATGTGCCCGAACCGCGGCACGAACGTCGTGACACCGGCGTCGATGAGCGCGGAGTACAGTGCGAGCTGGCGAGCCGTCGAGGGCATGAGGTCTTCGCCGCGGATGACGTGGGTGATGCCCATGAGCGCATCGTCGACCGGGTTGGTGAACGTGTACAGCGGCTGCCCGCCGGCGCGCACGATGACGAAGTCAGGGAACGACCCGGCGGGGAAGGTCACCTCGCCGCGGATGAGGTCGACATACGTGACGTCACCCTCGGGCACGCGCAGGCGCCACGCCGGCTCGCGCCCCTCGGCGCGGAAGGCGGCCTTCTGCTCGTCGGTGAGGTGGCGGTCGAAGTTGTCGTACCCGAGCTGCTTGGCACGGCCCGCGGCCTCGTTGCGCGCGTCGATCTCGGCGGCGGTCGAGTAGCTCTCGTACACGGCCCCGGATGCCACGAGTCGCTGCAGCACGTCGGCGTAGATCTCGCCGCGCTCGGACTGGCGGTACGGCGCATGCGGACCGCCCGTCTCGACACCCTCGTCCCAGTCGATCCGCAACCATGTGAGCGCGTCGACGAGCTGACGATAGCTCTCTTCGCTGTCGCGCTCGGCGTCCGTGTCCTCGACGCGGAACACGAGCTTGCCGCCCGTGTGGCGCGCGTAGGCCCAGTTATACAGGGCCGTGCGGATCATGCCGACGTGCGGAATACCGGTGGGAGACGGGCAGAAGCGCACGCGCACGTCGGCGCCGTCGGCCGTCGTGGTGCGGGGATCGGGTGAAGAAGACATCGTCGCCCAGTCTAGTTGCGCGCGGCCGTCGCGACCGGGCCGGTCAGCGCACGGTCGAGCGCATCGAGCGCGGCGCGGACCGACGGCACGCGAGACGCTCCGTGCGCCGTCACGACGTGGAGCGTGCGGCTCTCGCCGGGCAGCGGCACGACAGTGAGTCCCGGCAGGAGCGGGAACGCGTCGACCGCGAGACGGGGCAGCGTCGCGACGCCGATGCCCTGTGCGACGAGACCCTCGACGGCGACGACGTTGTCGGTTTCGATCGCGATGCGCGGCGTGAACCCGGCGCGCCCGCAGAGCTCGAGCAGATGGCCTCGGCACCGCGGGCATCCGGCGATCCAGGGCTCGTCCGCGAGCGACGAGACCTCGAGCGTGCCGTCACGCGCGGCGGGGTGCCCCGCCGGCAGCACGGCGACGAGATCGTCGGTGCCGACACTGCGCAACGAGAGCCCGCGGGCGCTCATCCCGTGCGGGTCGTCGCGATCGCCCGGGTAGCTGAAGGTCAGCGCGATGTCGGCGCGATTCTCGCGGACGGCGTCGACCGCTTCGGGGGGCTCGGCCTCGACGTACGTGAGCGATACTCCGGGATGCCGCGCCCCGAGGTCGGCGATGAGGCGCGGCACGATCGTGGGAGACGCCGACGGAAAGCCGACGAGCCGCACGCGGCCCGAGCGCAGGCCCCGCAGTTCGGCGAGCTCTTCGGCTGCGGCATCCAATGCCGTCGTGACGGCGGGCGCATGACGCGCGAGGATCCGGCCCGCCTCGGTGAGGCGCACGCCCCGCCCCACGCGCTCCACGAGTGCGACCCCGAGTCGGGTCTCGAGCCGCTTGAGCAGCTGGCTGATGGCGGGCTGGCTGTAGCCGAGGCGAGCGGCAGCGGACGTGATCGATCCTTCGTCGGCGATCGACTTGACGACGCGCAGCGCGTGCACGTCGAAGTCACTGTCCCCCGTCATCGAATCGGTCACGCCAGAAGCATAAGCCGCCGTGATGCTCACACACCCCCTGCCGCAACCTCGCCGTCGGACGTAGGCTCACCCCGAGCGAGGAGGACGTCATGATCCGTCACCACAGACCGCACGCCGCGGCGCTCGGAGCGGTGCTCACCGCGGTGTTCGCCCTCGGTCTCGTCGCGTGCGCGCCCGACCCGGCGGGACCCGCGCCCGCGCCGACCGATACGCGTTCGCTCTCCCCCGCACCCGAGACACCCGTCCCGGAGCCGCCACAGCCGCCCGCGGCGAATCTGCCCACGTCGTGCGACCACGTCGGCTCGGCTCAGACGCGCGCCGAGACGGTCGACCCCCTCGTGCTGCAGGGCGACGGCGAGGGCTTCATCCGCCCCGTTCCCCCCGACGCCACCCTCGCGCTCGGGTGCGATTGGTTCGGCGGCGACACCACGGGCTACCTCGTGCTCATCAGCGAAGCGGATGCCGCGGCATCCGAGTCGTACATCGCATCCCTCGCCGCCGACGGCTGGTCCTGCGGACCCGGTGCCGGTGGTGGTGATCTGTGCAGCGTGACCACGCCGAACTCGCAGTACCCCGTCGACACGGTCGAAACGGTCTATACGCGCGGCGATGTCTGGATCTACCAGTCCGCGACGAATCTCGACGGCGCCGCCCTCCTGGCAGATCTGCAGAGTTCGATCTGGGAATCGTGACATCACGATGTGTGATGCATGTGATCCATAACCTGGTCTAGACGAATGAGTCGACGCGGCGGAGCCTGAGGACATGGACTCACTCGTCGCCGCGCGCGCCGCTTTCGACGGCGGACGCGGCTATCTCGCGGCCTGCACGGCGGGCTTGCCTCCCCGCGCCGCACGCGACGCCGTCATCGCGGACACCACCGCGGCAGCACGCGGCCACATCGACATCGCCGGGTACTGCGCCGTCGTCGAGCAGACGCGCGGGCACTTCGCGCGCCTCGTCGGCGTCGGTGCGGATCGCGTCGCGATCGGCGCGCAGGCGTCGGTGTTCGCCGGACTCATCGCGACCGCCGTGCCCGACGGCGGCGAAGTGCTCGTACCCGAGGGCGACTTCTCGTCGGTCGCGCGACCCTTCGCTCATGCGGGCCGGGGAATCCGGCTGCGCACGGCGCCGATCGAGCAGCTCGCCGAGGCGATCACCCCCTCGACATCGCTCGTCGCGTTCTCGATCGTGCAATCGGCGACAGGGATCGTTGCCGATGTCGACGCGGTCGTCGCCGCCGCCGACGCGGTCGGCGCCCGCACGTTCGCCGATGCGACGCAGGCGGTCGGGTGGCTGCCGGTCGACGCCGAACGCTACGACGCCGTCGTGTGCCACGCGTACAAATGGCTGTGCGCACCGCGCGGTGTCGCATTCCTCGCTCTGTCGCCCGGCTTCGCGCGCGAGCTCGAACCGATCTTCGCGGGCTGGTACTCCGGGGCCGACCCGTGGGCGTCGTGCTACGGCCACGAGTTCGACCTCGCACCCGACGCACGGCGCTTCGACGTGTCGCCCGCGTGGCAGGCGTTCGTCGGCGCCGAACCCGCGCTCGCGCTGTTCGCCGCGCTCGACCGCTCGGCCGCGTACGACGAGACCACACGGCTCGCCGCCCGCTTCCGCGACGGCATGGCGCTGCCGCATCCGCCGCGCGCGAGCGCGATCGTGACGTGGGCGGATGCCGCGGGCGACGACCTTGCGGCGCTCACGGCCGCGGGCGTCACGGCCTCGGGCCGCGCGGGCCGCACCCGGGTCGCCTTCCACATCTTCAACGACGACGAGGACGTCGAGGTGGCGCTGCGCGCGCTCGCCCGCTAATCGCGGGTCGGGGCGAGACGCCCGGACGGCGAGAGCACGAGGACGGCGATGACGGCGATCCCCGCGACGAGCGCGAGTCCGCCGTAGCCGATCCAGCCGAGCACGACGCCCGCGAGGATCGCTCCGGCGGCCCCGACGAGGCTCATCGCGAAGTCGCTCAGCCCCTGGCGCCGCGTGCGGCGGTCTTCGGCGCTCGCTTCGGTCAGCAGCGTCGAACCCGCGACGGTCGATGCGCTCCAGCCGAGCCCGAGCAGCACGAGGCCGACCGTGACGGCGGCCGTCGAGTCCTGGCCGAACGACGCTGTGAGGAGCGCCGCGACCAGAAGGGCCTGGCCGACGAGGATCGTGGGCACACGGCCGATCCGGTCGGCCAGGATCCCGAAGACGGGTGCGAGCGCGTACATGCCGGCGATGTGCAGGCTGATCGTCATGCCGATCACGACGAGGTCGGCACCGTGGTGCAGGAGATGCACGGGCGTCATCGCCATGACCGACACCATGACGCCGTGGGATGCCGCGATCGCGAAGATCGCGAAGCGCGCAACGCGCGCGCGATCCGGCTTCGCGATGCCCGCGCCGATGCTCGTCGCACGATCGGCGACGACCCGCTGCGCGAGCAGGAGCGGGTCGGGGCGCAGCACGAGCAGGTACAGCACGATCGCCAGGCCCTGCCCCGCGACGGTGAAGAGATACGGACCCGTCAGCGCAGGCATACCGATGAGCGACCCGAGTGCCTCTCCGGGCCCGGTCAGGTTCGGGCCCAGAACAGCGCCGATCGTCGTCGCCCACACGACGATCGACAGATCGCGCCCGCGGGTGCGATCTGTCGCGAGGTCGACGGCGGCGAAGCGCGACTGGAGATTGGCCGCCTGTCCGCCGCCGATGAGCAGGAACCCGGCCAGCAGGAACGGGAACGATCCGGCGCCGACCGCGGCGATGACCATCGCTACACCCACCAGAGCCACCAGCATCCCGATCGCAAGCGAGATGCGGCGGCCGAAACGGCGCGCGAACGCGGCGAGCGGCACGGCGACGACCGCCGTGCCGAACGTGACGGCCGCTGTGGCAAGACCCGAGAGCGACTCGTCACCGGATACCTCCGCGGCCAGGACGGCGCCGAGCGAGATGGTCGCCCCGAAAGCGATCCCGCCGAGGATCTGGCCGAGCGAGAGCACCCAGACGGAGCGTCGCTGGACGCGGGCGACGTCGTGCTCGAGGAGCGACGACGTGTCAGGCATCCGCGGCGCGCACGGCGTTTCGCAGGATCCCCAGCCCCGTGATGTCCACCTCGACGATGTCGCCTGGAGCGAGCGGGCCCACCCCTGCGGGGGTCCCGGTCAGGATCACGTCGCCCGGCAGCAGCGTGAAGGCCGCCGATGCATAGGCGATGACATCCGCGAGCGGGAAGATCATGTCGCTGAGCGGCGCCTGCTGCTTGACGTCGCCGTTGACCCGCGTCGTGAGCACGGCGTCGCCCGTCAGGTCGAACTCGGTTTCGATCGCGGGACCGAGCGGGCAGAAGGTGTCGAAGCCCTTCGCCCGCGCCCACTGCCCGTCGGTCTGCTGGAGGTCGCGAGCGGTGACGTCGTTGGCGATCGTGTATCCGAAGACGTGCTCGAGCGCGCGCTCGGCCGGCACGTTCTTCGCGACGCGCCCGATGACGGCCGCGAGCTCGCCCTCGAAGTCGACGCGCTCGGACTGCGGCGGGGTGACGATCGCGTCGCCGGGACCGATGACGGCCGTGTTCGGCTTGAAGAACAGCAGCGGAGCGGTCGGCACCTCGTTGCCCATCTCGGCAGCGTGGTCCTGGTAGTTGCGGCCCACGCACACGATCTTCGAGCGCGGGATGACGGGCGCGAGCAGCGCGACATCGGCGAGGGGCACGCGTTCACCCGTGGTGTCCAAGCCCGCGAACATCGGGTCACCCGCGAGCACGACGAGGTCGGCTTCGTCGACGATCCCGTACCGGATGGTCTCGTCGTGCCTGAATCGCGCGATCCGCACGGCTCAGCCGTCCAGCCGGGTGAGCCAGCCGTGCGGGTCTTCGCGTCGGCCGTACTGGATGTCGGTGAGCTCTTCGCGCAGCGACATGGCCAGCTCGCCGCGCGGCTGCACGTCTTCGAAGTCCCGACCCTTGAGCACGCCGATCGGGGTGACGACAGCGGCGGTGCCGCACGCGAACACCTCGACGATGTCTCCGGACGCCACACCCTCACGCCACTCGGCGAATGCCATCGGCCGGGCCTCGACCGTGTGGCCGCGGTCGGCGGCGAGCTGCAGGATCGAGTCGCGCGTGATGCCCTCGAGGATCGAGTCGGACTGCGGGGTGACCACGCGCCCGTCTTTGTAGACGAAGACGACGTTCATTCCGCCGAGCTCTTCGACGTTGCGGTCCTGATCGAGGAACACGACCTGGTCGCACCCGTTCTCGTGCGCCTCGGACTGCGGCAGGAGCGACGCGGCGTAGTTACCGCCGGTCTTGGCCGCGCCGGTTCCGCCGCGCCCGGCGCGCGCGTAGTCCTCACTGAGCCAGATCGAGACCGGCTGCACCCCGCCCTTGAAGTACGCGCCGGCCGGCGACGCGATGAGGTAATAGGCCACCTTGTGGGCGGGACGCACGCCGAGGAACGCCTCTTTGGCGAACATGAACGGGCGCAGATAGAGGCTCTGGTCGGCGCCCGAGGGCACCCAGTCTCCGTCGACCGCGACGAGTTCGCGGATCGACTGCAGGAAGTACTCGACGGGCAGTTCGGGCAGTGCGAGGCGCCGCGCCGAGCGCTGCATCCGCAGAGCATTCTGCTCGGGCCGGAACGTGTGCACGGAGCCGTCGGCGTGACGATAGGCCTTGATGCCCTCGAAGATCTCCTGCCCGTAGTGCAGGACGGCGGCGGCGGGATCGAGCGCGATCGGACCGTACGGCTGCACGCGCGGGCGGTGCCACCCGCCCCCGACCGACCAGCAGATGTCGACCATGTGATCCGTGAAGTTCGTGCCGAACCCGGGATTGGCGAGGATCTCTGCGCGTTGCTGCGGCGTCTTCGCCGCGAGGTTCTTGGTGACGGCGAACTCGAGCGGATCGAGGCCGGCGTCGGTGTCTGAATCGATGAGGGTCATGTCACGTCCTGGCTAGTGGGTGGCGACGCGGTGTGCGGTTACAGATTACGCCTGCAGGCGTGCTGCGATCGCGTCGCCGATCTGAGATGTCGTGCGGGTCTGGCCGCCGCGGTCGGCGATGTCGGCTTCGACGGCCCGGGTGACGCGAACGGCCTCGTCCTGCTGTCCGAGGTGGTCGAGGAGCAGGGCGATCGACAGGATCGCGGCCGTGGGATCGGCCTGCTGCCGACCCGCGATGTCCGGCGCCGAACCGTGAACGGGCTCGAACATCGAGGGGAACGTGCCGTCGGGGTTGATGTTGCCCGAAGCGGCGAGGCCGATGCCACCGGTGACGGCGCCGGCCAGGTCCGTGAGGATGTCACCGAAGAGGTTGTCGGTGACGATCACGTCGAAGCGGCCCGGGTTCGTGACCAGGAAGATGGTTGCCGCATCGACGTGCAGGTAATCTACCGCGACGTCCGGATGCTCGGATGCCACGGCGTCGACGATCCGCTTCCAGATTCCGCCCGCGTGCACGAGCACATTCGTCTTGTGTACGAGCGTGAGCTTCTTGCGCCGACGCTCGGCCAGGTCGAACGCGTAGCGGACCACGCGCTCGACGCCGAACGCCGTGTTGACGGATGTCTCATTCGCGACTTCCTGCGGCGTCCCGCGGCGGATCGACCCGCCGTTGCCGACGTACGGTCCCTCCGTGCCCTCTCGAACCACGACGAAGTCGATGTCGCCGGGCGCGGCGAGCGGTCCCGGCACCCCGGGGTAGAGCTTCGAGGGGCGCAGGTTGACGTAATGGTCCAGCTCGAAGCGCAGCTTGAGAAGGAGTCCACGCTCGATGTTCGCGTCCTTCAGCCGCGGGTCGCCGGGAACTCCCCCGACGGCGCCGAGCAGGATCGCGTCGTGACCGGCGATCGCCGAGAGGTCGTCGTCGGTGAGGGTGTCGCCCGTCTCGAGGTAGCGATCGGCACCGAGAGAGAACCTCGTCTTGTCGAAGCGGAGGTCGGTGCCCGCCGTTGCGGCATCCAGCACCTTCTCGGCCTCGGCGATCACTTCGGGGCCGATCCCGTCACCGGGGATGACGGCCAGCTTCACGACTCGCGACATTGTTTCAGCCTAGCGCCGGCGGCCCAGCGTCCCGGCAGCGATGACGGCCGCCAGGACGACGAGTCCCGCGCCGATCAGGGCCGTGACGACGACGCCCGCGTCGAAGGCGTGGGCAGCAGCGTCACGCAGCGCCTGGCCTGCCGCGCTCTCGAGGCCGTCCGCGACGTGCACGGCACCCGCGAGGGTCTCTCGCGCCGCGTTCTGGGCGGCGGCCGACAGCCCCTCGGGCAGAACGAGACTCACCCGGTACAGCGCCGTCAGGATGCCGCCGAGCACGGCCGTACCCAGCACGGCCCCGAGTTCGTAGGCCGTCTCGGAGACGGCGCTCGCCGCTCCCGCCTTCGCGGGCGGCGCGCTGGCGAGGACGAGTTCGTTCGAGATCGTCTCGGCCGCACCGATGCCGATCCCGAGGGCGACGAACGCGCCCACGAGCAGCCCGAGGCTGTCGGGCCCCGTCGCGAACGCGACGATGACATAGCCGAGCACCGAGAACGAGAGCGCAGAGGGCACGACGATGTGCGCGGGATATCGCTTCGCGATCGGCACGACCAGCAGTCCCGCCGCGATCATGGCGGCAAGCCCGGGGACGAGCGCGAAGCCGGCCATCATCGGACTCAGCCCGACGATGAGCTGCAGGTGCTGCGCGACGAAGAAGAGGAATCCGACGAGACCGACGACACTCAGCAGGTTCACCAGGAGCGCACCGCTGAAGGTGGGGTTGCGGAACAGCCCCATGTCGAGCATCGGCGTCTCGGAGCGCAGCTGACGGCGCACGAAGAGCAAGCCGAAGACGATCCCCGCCAGGAACAGCAGCGGGGCGAGACTGAGCGGCCCGTACACCGCGAGCTCCTTGATCGCGTAGACGATCGGGATCATGGTGGCCAGCGACAGCACGATGCTCACGGGGTCGATCCGACCGGGCTTCGGGTCGCGGCTCTCGGGCACGAGCAACGGGGCGAGGACGAGCAGCGGCACGAGCACGGGAACGGCCATGAGGAACACCGAGCCCCACCCGAAGTGCTCGAGCAGGATGCCGCCGACGATCGGCCCGAGAGCCGATCCGGCCGAGAACATCGACGCCCATATCGCGATCGCGATGCGCCGCTGGTCGCGGTCGGTGAAGATCGTGCGCAGCAGCGACAGCGTCGAGGGCATCAGCATCGCACCGAACACGCCCATCCCCGCCCGCGCGGCGATGAGGAGCGCCGCCGTCGGAGCGAAGGCGGCCAGCGCCGAGACGGCGGCGAACCCGGTGGCACCGAGCAGCAGCATCCGTCGTCGTCCGAACCGGTCGCCGAGGGTGCCCATCGTGACGAGGAGGCCCGCGAGCACGAGGGGATACGCGTCGATGATCCACAGCTGCTGCGCGCTCGAGGGCTCGAGATCGAGGGCGATGGCGGGCAGCGCGAAGCTCAGCACCGTGTTGTCGACCGACACGAGCAGCACGGGGAGCATGAGCACGACCAGGGCTGCCCAGCCACGCCAGCCGACACGCTGCTGGTGTTCCGCGCGAATCGCGGCCGTGATGGGGCCCGTTGTCATGAGGATGCCTTTCTAAACCGTCCAGACGGTATAGTAACAGGATGCCGACCGTGTCCGAGGCTCGCGCGTGAGCCGGCCTCCCCTCGCCCGTGAGAAGGTGCTCGACGCCTTCGAATCGCTGCTGATCGACGAAGGCGAGCGTGCCGCGACGATGGATGCCACGGCTCGCGCCGCCGGTGTCTCCAAGGGCGGCCTGCTCTACCACTTCGCATCGAAGGATGCTCTCGAGCAGGGCGTGCTCGAACGCCTGCGGCTGCTCGTTGCCGAAGACGTCGCCGCGATCCTGAAGGCACCCGAGGGCCCCGTCGCGTACTTCCTACGCTCATCGATTCTCGAAAGCACGCCGCTGGACCGGGCGATCGTGGCATCCGCCCGTCTCGCTCAAGGTGGCAACGCCGCCGCCGGTGACGCGCTGCGCGACATCCGTGAGCAGTGGGCGGACGCGATCCGGCCGTATGCGCCGGACAGCGCAGCTCTCGACCTCGTGATGCTCGTGAGCGACGGGCTCTACTTCAACACCGTGCTCGCGGGCGGTTCCCTCCCCGGCCCGACGCCTCAGGGCGCCGAGCTCGACGCACTGGTCGCCCTCGTCGAACGCGCGATCCGCCTCTGAGACGACCGGCTCACGCCGTCAGGACTCGGTGATCTCGATCTGACGGAAGAGGTCGGCCTCGATGGCTGCGCTCACCTCGTCGAGCAGGTCGTCGGGCGCGGGAGAGTCGACCGTGAGCACCGAGAGCGCCTGTCCGCCGGCCTCACGGCGCGCGATCTGCATGCCGGCGATGTTGATGCCCGCCTCGCCGAACTTCTGTCCGTAGACGGCGACGATGCCGGGGCGATCCTGATAGACCATGACGACGTGGTTGCGCTCGATCGGCAGCTCGATCGCGTAGCCGTTGATCCCGACGATCTTCTCGATCTGCTTCGTGCCGGTCAGCGTGCCCGACACCGACAGCTGCGAGCCGTCCGCGAGCGCGCCGCGCAGCGTGATGATGTTGCGGTACTCGGGACTGTCGTCGTCGACGAGCAGACGCACCTCGACACCGCGCTGCTCTGCCAACAGCGGCGCGTTGACGTACGACACCGTCTCGCTGACGATGTTCGTGAAGAGCCCCTTGAGCGCGGCGAGCTTGAGCACGCTGACGTCGTAGGCGCTGAGTTCACCGTGCACCTCGACGTCGAACGACGTGAGCGGAGAGTGCGCGAGCGCGGCGAAGATCTGGCCGAGCTTCTCGACGAGCGGGATACCGGGCCGAACGTACGGGTCGATGATGCCGCCCGCGACGTTGACGGCGTCGGGCACGAGCTCGCCGCCGAGCGCGAGACGCACCGAGCGCGCGACGGAGACGCCGGCCTTCTCCTGCGCCTCGTCGGTCGAGGCGCCCAGGTGCGGAGTGACCACGACGTTGGGCAGGTCGAGCAGCATCCGTGCGGGGCCGCCCTCGACGGGAGGCTCGGTCGAGAACACGTCCAGACCCGCGCCGGCGATCTCACCCGTCGTGAGGGCCTTGAACAGCGCCTCCTCGTCGATGAGCCCGCCGCGGGCGACGTTGACGACGTACGCGGTCGGCTTCATGCGGCGCATCTGCTCGATGCCGATCATGCCCGTCGTCTCGGGCGTCTTGGGCATGTGGATCGTGAGGAAGTCGCTCTGCTCGAGCAGTTCGTCGAGCGTGACCAGCTGAACGCCGAGGTGCTGCGCCCGCGCGCTCGTGACATAGGGGTCGTACGCGACGACGCGCATGTCGAACGCCTGCAGCCGAGCCGCGATGAGAGCGCCGATCCGGCCGAGGCCCACGATGCCGACGGTCTTCTCGAACAGCTCGGTGCCCGTGTAGGCGCTGCGCTTCCACTCCCCCTGCGCGAGGGAGGCGTGCGCCGCCGGGATGCGCCGGGCGAGCGAGAGGATGTGGCCGATCGTCAGCTCGGCGGCCGAGATGATGTTCGACGTGGGGGCGTTGACCACCATGACGCCCGCGGTCGTCGACGCCTTGATGTCGACGTTGTCGAGCCCGACGCCGGCACGGGCGACCACCTTGAGCACGGGAGCGGCTTCAAGCGCCTCGGCGTCGATCTTCGTCGCTGAGCGGACGAGCACGGCGTTCGCGTCGGCGAGTGCGGCCAGCAGCGCGGGGCGGTCCGTCCCGTCGACGTGCCGCACCTCGAAGTCGGGGCCGAGCGCGTCGATCGTGGCGGGTGAGAGTTGTTCGGCGATGAGAACGACAGGCTTCGTCACGGTGGATCCTTCGGGTGCTGTGCGACGGCAGATCAGACGGATGCCACGCCGCACGCCATTGGGACGAGGCTGGCGCCCAGCCTAGCGCGCCGCGGGAGCCGTCTCCGACCGTGTGACGCCCGGTCAGCCGACCAGCGACGTTGTGTTGAGCGTCGTGTAAGCGATGACGTTGAGCCAGAACACTGCGACCAGCGCGAGGCCGGTGAGCATGACGAGCAGCAGCTCGTGCGGCCGTCGGCGCCATCCGATCGCGAACGCCGCGCCCCACGCAAGAAGCGGGAAGACGGCGGCGAAGATCCACACGAACCAGCCGAGCGCGTTCAGCGTGAATCCGCCTTGGCCGTAGAAGGAGAGCGTTTCGACCAGGTTTCCGATCGCGTTCCACACGGCGTAGGCATAGAACAGGCCGAGCACGCCCGCAACGGTCGCGATGAGCCAAACCGGCATCGCACGCGGGGCGAAGGCCGTCGCCGAGGCGTTCGTTGTGCTGTCGCTCATTGGCCTACCGCCCCGATCATGATGAAGGGCCACGGCATGAGGAGGGCGGCACCACCGACAAGCCATGCGAACCGCACCCATGGCCGCGAGCGTCTGGCCAAGACCAGCGTCGTGCTGATCCAAAGCAGCGGCGCGAGCACGGCGAGCCAGAGGCTCCCCTGGTACATGAAGTCGGTCACGAGGAACGGGCGCCGCCCTTGCAGGCGGAGTCCGCCGATGACCCAGCCGATCGTGTAGAGCAGATAAATCCCGCCGAGCACTCCGAGACCGAGCAGCGCCGCGTTGCCGGCTTGCGCCGGAGCAGCCTCGATGAGGGCGGGCTCTTCGGTGTCAAGGGCATCGCTGCCTGCGCCGACGGCACGATACCCGTCCGGCAGCGCGGGGTATCCGCGCGGCTCGGTGGTCGAGGGGACGACTGTGCCGGACTCGGAGAGCGAGTCAGCGCCCCGTCCTCCCCCGTCATCGAGCGTCGGATCGTCGTCGCCCCAGGAGAGCGCGTCGTCTTCACGTCCGGATGTCACGCTGTTCAGCGTACTCGTCGCCCCGCGGACATGAAGGAGCCCGACTCCTTGTGAGGGTCGGGCTCCTTCCCATACGTCAGCGCGGCACTAGCGTGCCGCGCTGCCCTGATCTCGATACGCGCCTGCGGCGCTACTCGACCCCGGCACCTCTGTCAGCGCAGCTCTAGCGTGCCGCGCTGCCCTCGGTGTAACCCTCGTCAGCCTGCTTCCAGGCGAAGAGCGAGCGCAGCTCGCGGCCGACGGACTCGATGGGGTGCGACGCCGCCTTCTCGCGCAGTTCGATGAATTCCTTCGCGCCGTTGTCCTGATCGTCGATGAAGCGCTTCGCGAACGCTCCCGACTGCACGTCGGCGAGCACGGCCTGCATGTTCTCCTTGACGCTCGCGTCGATGACGCGCGGCCCCGACACGTAGTCGCCGTACTCGGCGGTGTCCGAGACCGACCAGCGCTGCTTGGCGATGCCGCCCTCCCACATGAGGTCGACGATGAGCTTGAGCTCGTGCAGCACCTCGAAGTAGGCGATCTCGGGCTGGTAGCCCGCCTCGGTGAGCGTCTCGAAGCCATACTGGACGAGCTGCGACACGCCACCGCAGAGCACAGCCTGCTCGCCGAACAGGTCGGTCTCGGTCTCTTCCGTGAAGGTCGTCTTGATGACGCCCGCGCGGGCGCCGCCGATCGCCATGGCGTACGACAGCGCGGTCGCCCACGCCGAGCCCGACGCGTCGCGCTCGACGGCGATGATGTCCGGGATGCCGCGACCGGCGACGTACTCGCGACGCACCGTGTGGCCCGGCGCCTTGGGCGCGACGAGGATCACGTCGACGCCGTCGGGCGCGTCGATGTAGCCGAAGCGGATGTTGAAGCCGTGGGCGAAGGCGAGCGTCTTGCCGGCCGCCAGGTTGGGCTTGATGTGGTCGTTGTAGATGCCGCGCTGGTGCTGGTCCGGCGCGAGGATCATGATGAGGTCGGCCCAGGCCGTCGCGTCTGCGACGTTCTTGACCTCGAAGCCCTCGTCGGAGGCCTTCTCGATCGACTTCGAGCCGTCCTTGAGCGCGATGACGACCTCGACGCCCGAGTCGCGCAGGTTGAGCGCGTGGGCGTGACCCTGCGAGCCGTAGCCGACGATCGCGACCTTCTTGCTCTGGATGATCGAGAGGTCGGCGTCGGCGTCGTAGAAGATCTCAGCCATGGTGTTTCTCCTTTTGCTTCGGTCCCCGAGCTGGTCGAGGGGTCGTGACCGGTCCTTCGACGAGCTCAGGAGCCGGAATGTGCGTATGGTCAGCTGCGCAGGACGCGCTCGGTGATGCTCTTGCCGCCGCGGCCGATCGCGAGCAGCCCCGACTGCGCGAGCTCCTTGATGCCGAACGGCTCGAGAGCGCGCAGGAAGGCGTCGACCTTGCCCTTGTCGCCCGTGACCTCGACGACGAGCGCATCGGAGGCGTAGTCCACGACCTGCGCCCGGAAGAGGTTGACGACCTCGAGCACGTTCGAGCGGCTCTGATTGTCGGCGCGCACCTTGATCAGCATGTGTTCGCGCTGCACCGACGACGCATACTCGAGCTCCACGATCTTGATGACGTTGACGAGCTTGTTGAGCTGCTTCGTGACCTGTTCGAGCGGCAGCCGGTCGACGTCGACGACGACCGTGATGCGCGACAGTCCCGGCACCTCGGTCACGCCCACGGCGAGCGACTCGATGTTGAACCCGCGACGCGCGAAGAGCCCCGCGACGCGGGTGAGCAGACCGGGCTTGTTCTCGACGAGAAGGCTCAGAACGTGCGTGGGCATCTCAGGCCTCCTCATCGAACGACGGCGAGTGGTCCCGCGCGTACTGGACGTAGCTGTTGCTGACTCCCTGCGGCACCATGGGCCACACCATCGCGTCGGCGCTCACCACGAAGTCGATGACGACGGGGCGGTCGTTCGTCTCGAGCGCGGTCTGGATCGCGGCATCCACGTCTTCTTCCTTCTCGACGCGGATCGCGAGACAGCCGTACGCCTCGGCGAGCTTCACGAAGTCGGGGATGCGCACGGTGCCGTGCCCCGTGTTGAGGTTCGTGTGCGAATAGCGGCCGTCGTAGAACAGCGTCTGCCACTGGCGCACCATGCCCAGTGAGGAGTTGTTGATGATGGCGACCTTGATCGGGATGTTGTTGATCGCGCAGGTCGCGAGCTCCTGATTGGTCATCTGGAAACAGCCGTCGCCGTCGATCGCCCACACGTGACGATCGGGCTGGGCGACCTTCGCGCCCATCGCCGCCGGTACCGAGTAGCCCATCGTGCCGGCGCCGCCGGAGTTGAGCCACGCGTTGGGACGCTCGTACTTGATGAACTGCGCGGCCCACATCTGGTGCTGTCCGACGCCGGCGGCGTAGACGCCCTCGGGTCCGGTCAGCTCGCCGATGCGCGAGATGACGTACTGCGGTGAGAGCAGACCGTCGGTGGTCGGCGCATAGCCGAGCGGGAACTCGTCCCTCAGGCCGTCGAGGTACGCCCACCAATCGGCGAAGTCGGGCGTGGTCCCCTCGACGGCGCCGCGGAAGGCGGCGTCGAGGTCGACGAGCACGTCGCGCACGTCACCGACGATCGGCACGTCGGCGGTGCGGATCTTCGAGATCTCGGCGGGGTCGATGTCGACGTGCACGACCTTCGCGTTCGGTGCGAACAGCGCCGCCTTGCCCGTCACGCGGTCGTCGAACCGCGCGCCGAGCGAGATGAGGAGGTCGGACTCCTGCAGCGCGAGCACGGCGGGCACCGTACCGTGCATGCCCGGCATGCCGAGGTGCTGCGGGTGCGAATCGGGGAAGGCGCCGCGAGCCATGAGCGTCGTCACGACGGGCACGCCGGTGGTCTCGGCGAGAGCGAGCAGTTCGGCCGCCGCCTGCGCCCTGATGACGCCGCCGCCGACGTAGAAGACGGGCTTCTTCGCCTCGGCGAGCAGCTGCGCCGCCGCCTGGATCTGCTTGCCGTGCGCCTTGGTGACGGGCCGGTAGCCGGGCAGGTCGACCCTCGGCGGCCACTCGAACGGTGCCTCGGCCTGCTGCGCGTCCTTCGTGATGTCGACGAGGACGGGACCGGGCCGGCCCGTCGAGGCGATCTCGAAGGCGGCGGCGATCGCGCCGGGGATCTCGGCGGCATCCTTCACGAGGAAGGAGTGCTTCGTGATCGGCATCGTGATGCCGACGATGTCGGCCTCCTGGAACGCGTCGGTCCCCATCAGGTTCGAGAAGACCTGGCCGGTGATGCACACGATCGGCACCGAGTCCATGTAGGCGTCGGCGATCGCGGTCACGAGGTTCGTCGCACCGGGCCCCGAGGTCGCGATCGCGACGCCGACGCGTCCGGATGCTGAGGCGTACCCCTCGGCGGCGTGCCCGGCGCCCTGTTCGTGACGCACGAGGATGTGCCGGATCTCGGAGGTGTCCATGAGCGGGTCGTAGACCGGCAGGATCGCTCCCCCGGGCAGACCGAAGACGTCGGTGACGCCGAGCATCTCGAGCGATCGGACGACGGCCTGCGCTCCGGTGAGCACGGGCGCCGAAGCGGTACGGGCGGGCGGCCGGGGAACGGCCTGTGCGGATTCGGCGGGCATGTGTGATGGTCCTCGCAGAGATCGGATCGGAATGCGGATGCCGCGGGCTCAGCCGGTCGTCGCGCCCTCAGCTGCGGAGCGCACGAGTCGGGAGTACTTGGCAAGGACGCCACGGGTATAGCGCGGAGGAAGCGGCTCCCAGCCGGAGCGGCGGGAGGCGAGCTCTGCATCGTCGACGAGTAGGTCGAGAGTGCGAGCCGCGATATCGACCCGTATCAGATCACCATCGCGCACGAAGGCGATCGGACCTGCGTCGACCGCTTCGGGTGCTATGTGGCCGATGCACAGGCCGGTTGTGCCGCCTGAGAATCTGCCGTCCGTCAAGAGTAGTACATCTTTTCCGAGCCCCGCGCCCTTGATGGCCGCGGTGATCGCGAGCATCTCGCGCATGCCGGGGCCGCCCTTCGGACCCTCGTAGCGGATGACCACGACGTCGCCCTTGTCGATCTCGCCGGCCTCGAGCGCATCCATCGCGGCGCGCTCGCGCTCGAACACGCGCGCGGGACCCTCGAAGACCGCGGCGTCGAAGCCGGCGGTCTTGACGACGGCGCCCTCGGGCGCGAAGGATCCGTGCAGGACCGTGATGCCGCCCGTGGCGTGGATGGGGTTGTCGAAGGAGTGGATGACGTCGCCGTCGACGGGATCCGGGTCGAGGTCGCGCAGGTTCTCGGCGAGCGTCTTGCCGGTCACCGTGAGCGCGTCGCCGTGCAGCAGTCCCTCGTCGAGCATCGCCTTCATGACGACGGGGATGCCGCCCTGCCGGTCGACGTCGTTCATGACGTACTGGCCGAACGGCTTCAGGTCGCCGATGTGCGGCACCTTGTCGCCGATGCGGTTGAAGTCGTGCAGGTTCAGATCGACCTCGGCTTCGCGGGCGATCGCGAGCAGGTGCAGGACGACGTTGGTGGAGCCGCCGAGCGCCATCGCGAGGGCGACCGCGTTCTCGAAGGCCTCCTTCGTGAGGATGTCCCGGGTCGTGATCCCCAGGCGCAGCAGGTTCACGACGGCTTCGCCGGAACGGTGCGCGAACACGTCGCGGCGGCGATCCGACGAGGGCGGGGCGGCGGAGCCGGGCAGTGAGAGCCCGAGCGCCTCGCCGACCGAGGCCATCGTGTTGGCGGTGTACATGCCGCCGCACGCACCCTCACCGGGGGCGAACGCGCACTCGATGCGCTTGAGGTCTGCTTCGCTCATGCGCCCCGCGAGGCACGCGCCGACTCCCTCGAAGGAGTCGATGATCGTGATCTCCTTCTCGGTGCCGTCCGACAGCTTGACCCAGCCGGGCGCGATCGAGCCCGCGTAGAGGAAGACGCTCGACAGGTCCAGGCGCGCCGAGGCCATCAGCATGCCGGGGATGGACTTGTCGCATCCCGCCAGCAGAACGGAGCCGTCGAGGCGCTCGGCCATCATGACGGTCTCGACGGAGTCGGCGATGACTTCGCGCGAGACGAGCGAGAAGTGCATGCCCTCGTGGCCCATCGAGATGCCGTCCGAGACCGAGATCGTGCCGAACTGCAGCGGGTAGCCACCGCCGGCGTGCACGCCTTCTTTCGCGCCCTGAGCGAGGCGGTCCAGGCTCAGGTTGCAGGGCGTGATCTCGTTCCAGCTCGACGCGATGCCGATCTGGGGCTTGTCCCAGTCGTCGTCGCCCATGCCGACGCCGCGGAGCATTCCGCGCGACGTCGTGGCTTCGATTCCGTCCGTGACGACACGGCTGCGAGGTTTGATGTCGATGTCAGTGCGAGACTCGGGCATCCCCTGAGTCTATTCCCGTGGGGCGCGCACGTCGGCCCCCGCGGGCGCCTGCCCCTGCGCCGCGCGGCGCTGCGCCGCGAGGTCGCCGAGCAGGCTCGCGAGTTCGTCGATGTCGGCCACGACGATACTCGCGGCGCTCGGGCCATCGCCCACGCGCACGCCGAGGTCATCTGCACCGAGACTGCGCAGCGCGTCCTCGTCGGTGACGTCGTCGCCGGCGAAGAGCACCGCGGTCGCGGCGAGCCGCTCGCGCAATGCCTGGATCGCCGAATCCTTGCCCTCGTGACGGAACGCGTACTCGACGATGTTCTTTCCCGTCCGGCGGCGCCAGTGGGGGGCTTCTGCGACGACCACCGCGTCGACGGCCGCGTGGGCCCGGTCGGCCGAGACGGGATCGGCGACGCGCGTGTGCACGCCGAGCCCGAACGTCTTGGGCTCGATCCACACGCCGTCGAGGCCTTCCGTCGCGCGACGCGCATCGGCGAGCAGGCGGTCGCGCAGGTCGGCGTCGACGACATCGGGTTCGGGATCGAGCGCGCCATCGCCCGGTACCCAGAACTCCGCCCCGTGACTGCCGGCGAGAAGGTAGATCGAATCATCGCCGTGCTCGGCGATCTCGCGCAGATCGACGAGGCTGCGACCCGACACGAATGCGACGGTCGTGTCGCGCAGCGCGGCGAGCCGCTCGATCGCTGCCCGCGCCGAGGGCAGCATCCGCGCCGTCATGGGGTCGTCGACCAGCGGCGACAGGGTGCCGTCGAAATCGAGCGCGACGAGCAGTCGATCGGATGCCGCGACCCGGCGCACGGCGTCATCGCGACCGGTCACGGCGTGCGCTCCTTCGCGGCGGCGAGGGCGTCGAGGAACGATCTCGACCATCGTGCGACGTCGAAGTCGAGGACTTTCCTGCGCAGCGCCCGCATGCGCCGGCCCTGCTCGGCCGACGGCATGTCGATCGCGCGCATGATGGTGTCCTTGAGGGCTCCGATGTCGTGCGGATTGACGCGCAAGGCGGACCCCAGCTCATCGCTCGCACCGGTGAACTCGCTCAGCACGAGCACCCCGCGGTTGTCGATGCGCGAAGCGACGTACTCCTTGGCGACGAGGTTCATGCCGTCGCGCAGGGCGGTGACGAGCATGACGTCGGCGGCGAGGTACAGCGCGACCATCTCTTCGCGCGGGAAACCCTGGTGAAGGTAGCGGATCGCGGAGTGGCCGATCGTGTCGTGGTCGCCGTTGATGCGCGTCACGGTGAGCTCGATCTCGTCGCGCAGCTCGATGTAGGCCTGTACGCGCTCGCGGCTCGGGCTCGCGACCTGCACCAGGGTGACGTCTTCGACATCGAGGCGGCCGTCGTTGATGAGCTCGCCGTACGCCTTGAGACGGTGGCGAATGCCCTTCGTATAGTCGAGCCGGTCGACGCCGAGCAGGATCCGTTCGGGGTTGCCAAGGCTTTCGCGGATCTCCGCCGCGCGGGCCCGGATGTCCGGCCGCTGTGCCATCTCCACGTAGGTCGCGGCGTCGATCGAGATCGGGAAGGCCTTCGCGAGGGCGATGCGCGAAGTGCCCTCTCCGACGGGAACGCGGATGCCGCTTGCCTTCGTCTCGTACCGCAGCTGTCGCCGCACGGCACGAGCGAAGTTGCTCGCGTCGGCGACCCGCTGGAATCCGATGACGTCGGCTCCGAGCAGCCCTTCGAGCACCTGTCGCCGCCAGGGCAGCTGCGAATACAGGCCGTATGCCGGGAAGGGAATGTGGTGGAAGTACCCGATCGTCAGATCAGGGCGTGCTTCGCGCAGCATCCGCGGCACGAGCTGCAGCTGGTAGTCCTGCACCCATACGGTGCCGCCGTGGACCGCCGCGTCCGCCGCGGCGCGCGCGAAGCGCTCGTTGACCTTGACGTAGGCGTCCCACCAGACGCGACGGTAGCGCGGCGGCGAGATGACGTCGTGATAGAGCGGCCAGATCGTGTCGTTCGAGAAGCCTTCGTAGTAGTTCTCCACGTCGGCCGCGGACAGGTCGACGGGAACGAGGTGCATGTTGCCGAAGTCGAACGGCTCGAGTGCCAGATCCGCTTGGCCGGGCCAGCCGACCCACGCGCCCTTCGTCTGTCGCATGACCGGCTCCAGTGCCGTGACGAGGCCGCCCGGAGACGGACGCCAACCTCCGGCATCCTCCCCTTCCGTGATCCGGTCGACGGGGAGTCGATTGGCGACGACGACGAAATCGGCCTGTGTCACGGTACTCCTGAGGGGCGGGGTGTGTCCTCAGGCTAACAGCGGCGCCGATCTACCCCGCGGGCCTTGACTGCCGGCCGCCGCGGTGTCAAGGGCGGCCGCCTGACCGCCAGGTGGCGCTAGCGTAAGAGCATGCGCAGATACCTCTTCAGCACGGGCCTGGTCAGCGCGATCCTGAGCGGATTCACGTTGTTGCGGTCGACACGCGACGATGCCCCGTTCACGTGGCGCACCGCCCTCGCCTGGCTGAGCTGGGGCATCACCCTCGCGCTCGCGATCGGCGCGATCGTCGACACGCGGCGCGCGTCGACCGGGCATCTCATCGCGACCGACTCCCCCGTGCACGGCAAGGAGAAGAAGCTCCTCGAGCGGCGCATCACGCGCTGAGACGGGTCAGCTCCCGAGCAGCGCGGCGCTGGCGAGCTCGTCGCGGATGATCGGTGCGAGCACCGCGGCGCCTTCCTCCGACAGCACGATCGAGTAGTGGTTGAAGCCGTCGACATGGTCGTGCACGATGTGCGGCGCCTGCGCCAGCACCTTCGCGAGATGGTCGGGAGCGTAGAGCCCGGGCTCTTCGTCCTGCAGACCCCTCGGCACCGTCAGCAGCCGCGTCGGATGTCCCAGCCCCGCCAGCGCGTCGACGAGCGTCGAGCCGGTGTTCATGTCGACGGTGTCGTCGACGGTGGTCTGATAGCTCGTCGCGGGACGCAGCCGCCCTTCGCCGTCATCGACGAGGTCGTAGGCGAAATAGGCATCCAGCTCGTCGGTCCACGCGTTCGAGAACGCGGGATGTTCGCGCCAGAACTCGAGATAGGCCTCGACGTCGGCGAACCGCATCGACAGGCGTGCGGCCGTCGGCCCCAGGATCCCGGCGACCATCGCCTCGGCGTCGAGCCCTGCGGGGGCATCGAGCGGCATACCGCCGTCGACGAGCACGAGACGGGTGACCCGGTCGGGGTGCCGGTGCGCGAACGCGAGCGCGACGAAGGCTCCCATCGAGTGTCCGACGACGAGGATGCGGTCGATTCCGAGGGCATCGAGCGTCGCGGCGAGATCGTCGGCGTGCGCCGCGAGGCCTGCGGAGCCCGCGACGGCGTTGCTGCGCCCGCGTCCGCGCAGGTCGGGAGCGATCGCACGGATGCCGGTGAGCCGGTCGACCACGAAGGGCCAGACCAGGTGCGACGACGTGACGCCGTGCACGAGCAGGACCTCGCCCGTCGTGTCGCCCGTGGGGTCCCACACGCCGACACGCAGGTCGCCGCCGGGGACGGGCACGTCGACCGCGCGGTACGCGTGCCCGCTCATCGCGCTGTCCACGCGCCGTCCATCGTGTACGACGCGCCCGTGACCATGCCGGCCTTGTCCGACGAGAGCCATCCCGCGAGCGAGGCGACCTCTTCGGGCTCGACGAGCCGCTTGATCGCCGTCTCGGTGAGCATGATCTTCTCGATGACCTCGTCCTCGCCGATGCCGTGCAGCGCCGCCTGATCGGCGATCTGCTTCTCGACGAGCGGCGTGCGCACATATGCCGGATTGATGCAGTTGCTCGTCACTCCGCGCGGACCGCCTTCGAGCGCGGTGACCTTCGACAGGCCCTCGAGGCCGTGCTTGGCGGCGACGTAGGCGGATTTGAACGCCGACGCGCGCAGGCCGTGGACGCTCGAGATGTTGATGATCCGTCCCCACCCCCTGTCGTACATCGCCGGCAGGGCCGCGCGGATGAGCAGGAAGGGCGATTCCAGCATGAGGCGCTGGATGAGCCGGAAGGCGTCCGGATCGAAGTCGGGGATGCTGCTCACGCGTTGGATCCCCGCGTTGTTGACGAGGATGTCGACGTCGAGCATCAGGTCGTCGAGAGCCGCCGTGTCCGACAGGTCGACGACCCACGGCTCACCCTGCACCTGCGAGGCGGCCTGGGCGGCGGCATCCGCGTTCAGGTCGGCCACGATCACGAAGGCACCGCGCGCCGCGAACTCCGTGGCGCACGCCAGGCCGATGCCGCTGGCGCCGCCCGTGATGAGGGCGCGCTTGCCCGCGAGGTCCTGATCGATCATGCTCGATCGCCTTCCTGCGCGGGCCGGGGGGCCAGCGCGTTGTCGATGAAGCGCATCATGGCGTCGAAGACGCCGGCGTCGAGCTCGGCGGGCGGCTTGTCGTCGGCGTCCCTCTCCCACAGCAGGAAGCGCATGCCGATGAGCTCGCCCATGCCCATGAGGGCCCACGCGGTCGTCTCCGGGTCGAGTGCACGGTCGACGTCGCCCGCCTCCTGCGCGGCGCTCAGGCCGGCCTCGTATCCCTCCACGATGCGGGAGTAGTGCAGGCGCAGCACCGCGGGTGAGACGAACTCCGCTTCGCGCACGACGCGATACAGCGCGGGATGCTCCGCGGTGAAGCGGAAGAACCCGCGAAATCCCGCGCGCTCGGCATCGAGACGCGAATCCGCGCCTGCCATCGCTTCGGACATGGAGTGGCGAACGCGCCGGTTCAGGTCGATCACGAGAGCCTCGAAGATCGCCTGCTTGCTGTCGAAGTAGAGATAGAAGGTGCCGAGGCCGATGCCGGCTCGCTCGGTCACCTTGACGATGGATGCCTCGTGGTATCCCAGCTCGGCGAAGACATGCTCGGCGGCTTCGAGCAGCCGTCGCCGCGTCGCCTCACCGCGTTTCGTCAGCGGGCGGCCGGTCGCCGAAGACACCGGGCGGTCCGTGTCGTCGATGAGCTCATCGGGCAGCGTCATGACGCACCTCTTTCGTCAGGCTCGCGGCTCGCCGTCGCAGAAGCGGGAGGGCGATCTTGTCGATCGTGGAGCGGGGCAGCTCCTCGACGATCTCGATGTGGACCGGTACTTTGAACGCCGCGAGGTTGCGGCGCGCGTGCGCGAGCACTTCGTCCACCGAGAGCACGGTACCGTCGGCAGGCACGACGAATGCGACGCCACGCTCGCCCCACACCTCGTCGACGACGGCGACCACCGCGGCCTCGGCGATGAGCGGGTGCAGCTCGAGCGCGTGCTCGACCTCGGCCGGGGCGACATTCTCGCCGCCCGAGATGTAGATGTTCTTCAGGCGATCGACGATGCGATGCACGCCGGCGGCGTCGCGGTGGACGAGATCCCCCGTGCGCAGCCAGTCCCCCACACGGGCGGCGGCCGTGGCCGGCTCGTCATCGAGATAGCCGGCGAAGACGCTCGGCCCCCCGACCCACAGCTCGCCCGTCGCCTCGCCCTCGAGCGGCAGCGACGACGCCGGGTCGACGATCCGCGTCGCCACGTGCGGGTACGGCCGGCCGACGGCACCCGGGAACGCCGACGCGTCGGCGGAGGGCAGGTGCAGCACGTTGGGCGCCGCTTCGGTGAGCCCGTAGCCCTGCGTCAACGGGATGCCGCGACCCGACCACTGCTGCTGGAGGGCGACGGGCATCGTGGCCCCGCCGACGAGGGCCAGGCGCAGCGAGCTCACGTCGGCTTCGGCCCAGCCGCGATCCGCCGCGATCATCGCGTACTGCGTCGGCACGCCCATCATGGCCGTCACGCCTCGCTCGGCGATGAGTTGCAGGGCGCGCGCAGGCTGGAACGAGCGCTCGAGCACGACCGTCCCGCCGACCCACCATGCCAGCAGCGGCTGACAGTTCCACGCCGCGACATGGAACTGCGGCAGCATCGCCAGGACGACGTCCTCGTGCGTGAGCGGCAGGGCCTGGGCCAGGGCCAGGTTGTTCCAGAAGCAGTTGGCGTGGGTCAGGACGACGCCCTTGGGCGCGGCCTCGCTGCCCGACGTGAAGATCACCAGGAGCGGGTCGTCGTCGTGCACCCGTCGCACGGGCCGGGGGGCGCGGGACCGCGGCACGACCGCCTCGATCCCCGTCGTGCCGAGCGATGCGACCGGCGGCGCGTTCCGGAGGGTGCGCAGCGCCTCACCAGCGAGGGCGGCGTGCTCGTCTTCGACGAGCACGAGCGCGGGGTCCGTGCGCATCATGATGTCGCTGAGCTCGCGCGGCGTCAGCCGCCACGAGAGCGGCACGAACGCGACGCCCGCCATCGCACACGCGAAGAAGGCCACGACGTGGTCGCTCGAGTTGCCCGACACGGTGGCGATGCGATCGCCCGGACCGTATCCGGCGCAGCGCAGCTGCTCGGCGAGCTCCGACGCGCGCAGGGCGAGCGTCGCGTAGTCGATCGTGACGCCGCGGTCGTCGATCGCGATGCGGCGCGGGGATTGCGCCACACGGTCGAGCAGCCAGCGGCCGATCGTGTGAGGGCCGTCGTCGATGAGCGATTCCGGGGTCATGACCGCACCTCGGCGGGCGCATCGACCGTGGCATCCGCGTCATCCATCGTCTGCAGGGCGCCGCGCACGCGCTCGCCCCGGCGGCGGCGCACGGCGGCATCGATCGTGCCGGCGATCCCGCCGGGGAGGAACATCACGACGAGGATGAAGAGGACGCCGAGCAGGAACAGCGGCTCGGAGAGCGGGATGCGCAGCACATCGGGCAGTCCCGCGATCGCCTCGGAGCCCGCGAGCACCGTGAGTCGCTGGTCGAGGAGGGTGTAGAGCACACCGCCCACGATGGCACCCCAGCGGAAGCCGACGCCACCGAGCACGACCATCACGAGCACCGTGATCGTGAGATCGGCGGAGACGGCGCGCGGCACGGTGCCGGATTGCAGCAGCATGTAGGCCACTCCCGCGAGGCTCGCGAGCACCGCGGCGATGACGAAGACGGCCAGGCGCACGCGGTACGGGTGCAGGCCGAGCACGCGCACACGCTGTTCGTTCTCCCGGGTCGCCCGCGCGAGGTGGCCCAGTCGCGACGTGTCGACCCACAGCGTGACGAGATAGACGATGACGAGCACGGCCAGGGCGAACCAGTACAGGTTGCGCGTGTTGACGACCCCGACGAGGAAGTCCGGAACGTGCGTCGTGTTGAGGCTGAGGCCCTCTTCTCCGCCCGTGATCTGCGAGTTGCGGCGTACGAGCACGGACCCCGCCTGCGCGAAGGCGAGCGTCACCATCGCGAACGGGATTCCCGAGACCCGCATCGCGACGGCACCGGTCGCGAAGGCGATGATCATGCCGCCGATGAGGGCGACGAAGACGCCCGGCCACAGCGGCACGCCGAAGTGCTCGAGCGCGATGCCGAGGCCGTACGCTCCCGCGCCGAAGTACAGCGCGTGACCGAACGAGAGCATGCCGCCCGATCCGAGCAGAAGGTTGTAGGACAGCGCGAGTGCGGCGAACACCATGCACAGCGAGAGCAGTGCGAGCGTGCCGGGCATGTAGGTGGGCGTGGGCAGGATTCCGGGGATGGAGATGTTCAGCAGGGGCAGCAGCGCCATGAACGCCACGAGCGCACCGCCGACGATCGCCGGCACGTACCGCCCGAGCCCCCCCGGTCCCTGAGCGCCACCCGTTCCCCGAGCACCACCCGGTCCCTGAGCGCCACCCGGTCCCTGAGCTTGCCGAAGGGTCGCCCCCTTGCGTCGAAGGATCATGCCTTCCTCCCGAGGAGTCCGGTGGGCCGCACGAGCAGGACCAGAGCGAGCAGGATGACGACGATGAAGTCGCCGGTTCCGTTGAGGTAGAAGTTCGCGAACTGCTGCAGCACCGCGACGATGACCGACGCGATCGCGGCTCCCGTGAGCGACCCGAGCCCGCCGACGACCGTCACGATGAAGGCGAAGATGAGCAGCGTCTGGCCGAGGTGGGCCGAGACGAAGGTCGAGTAGTGCATCGCGAGGACGCCCCCGATACCGGCGGCCGCTCCGCCGATCGCGAAGACGAGCGTGAACGAGCGGCGCACGTCGATGCCGAGGGCGGTCACCATGGAGCGGTTCTCGACACCGGCGCGGATGATCATGCCGTAGCGGGTCTTCTTGAGGAAGAGCACGAGCGAGGCGAGCACGAGCACGGCCGCGATCATGAGCACCCAGTAGGTGTTGGGGATGCGGGCGCCGAGGACCTCCGTCGTCTGCTTGAGCCATGCGGGCCCGGCGACGTGGATCGCATCCGTTCCCCAGATGCCCTCGAACAGGGCGACGGCGGCGAACGAGAGGCCGACCGTGACGAGCACCTGCTCGATGTGCCGCTCGTACAGCGGTCTGATGAGGACGAGCTCGGTCACGGTCGCGAACACGGCGCCGACGCCCGCGCCGACGAGGATCGACAGCAGGAACGAACCCCACGAGTCCGTGCCGAGCGACTGCGCGACCCACCAGCCGATGAAGGCGCTCAGGGTGAGGAATGCTCCGTGCGCGAAGTTCAGCACGTGCATGAGCCCGTAGATGAGACTCAGTCCGCTCGCGACGAGGAAGTAGAGGGCACCGAGACCGACACCCGTGATGAGGGTCAAGACGATCATGCTCATTTCGACTCCCCCCGGTCGGTGGATACTTCGGATGCGTGGGTCTCGGCGTGCACGCCGAGCAGGCGCCGGGTCAGGTCGTCGTCGTCGAGGATCTCGGCGGCCTGACCGGTGTGCACGACGCGGCCGCCGCCGATGACGATCGCGGGCCCGGCGAGACGGCGCACGACCTCGAGGTTCTGCTCGACGAGCAGGATCGGCACGATCTTGGATGCTTCGCGCAGAGCCTCGGTCACTTCGGAGACGATCTTCGGGGCGAGGCCCTTGGTGGGCTCGTCGACGAGCAGGATGCGGTTGTCGTTGAGCAGCGCGCGGGCGACCGAGACCATCTGCTGCTGACCGCCCGACAGCGTGCCGGCGGGCTGGTCGCGCCGCGCCACGAGATCCGGGAACAGCTCGGCGACGAACTCACGCCGCGGATTGCGCTGGCGCTCGGCGAGAGCGAGGTTTTCGGCGACGCTGAGCCTCGCGAACACCTCGCGGTCTTCGGGCACGTACCCGACGCCCCGCTGCACGATGCGGTGAGTCGCCAGCCCGTCGATCCGCTCCCCCGCCAGCGTCACGCGACCGCGGCGATGGAGGAGCCCTAAGATGCCACGGAGGGTCGAGGTCTTGCCGACGCCGTTGCGCCCGAGGACGGCCGTGATTCCCGTGGCCGGCACCTCGAATGAGACGTCTTCGACGACCTGCTGCCCCGCGATCGTGCAGCGCAGGTTCTCCACCGTCAGGATCGGTTCGGCGCTCATGCCGCGGTGCCCAGGTAGGCGCTCTGCACGAGCGGGTCGTTCATGACGTTCTGCGGCGTGTCGTAGGCGATGATGCTGCCGAAGTACATGACGGCCACCTTGTCGACGAGGCCCATGAGCACGTCGATGTGATGCTCGACCATGAGCACGGTGCATCCCTTCTCGGTGTGCAGATCGCGGATGTTCTGCACGAGGCCGGCGACGTCGCCCGAGGCCACGCCCGCCATGGGCTCGTCCAGCAGCACGATCGAGGCGTCGGTCGCCAGGAGCACCGCGATCTCGAGCTTGCGCTTGTCACCGTGCGACATGTCTCCCGCGGCCGTGTCGAGCTTGTGCGCGAGTCCCACGGCGGTGAGCTTGTCGAGGGCGAGTTCGGATGCGGCATCCGTCTTCTTCGGGAAGCCCAACAGCGATGCGGAGCCGCCGAGCGAGACCTGTGCGGCCAGGCGGACGTTCTCGAGCACGCTGAGCCGCGGGAACAGGCTCGAGGTCTGGAAGGTGCGCCCCAGTCCCGCCCGCGCACGGGCCGAGATCGACGACGACGTGATGTCGGCGCCGTCCATCAGGACGCGCCCGGACGTGGGCTTCATGATCCCGGAGATCACGTTGAACAGCGTGGTCTTGCCGGCACCGTTGGGCCCGATGACGCCGACGAGCGAGCCGGCGGCGACGTCGAGGGCGACATCTTTCAGGATCGTCGCGCCACCGATCTGCAGGCCGAGGCCTTCGATCCTGAGCGCGGACGGAACAGGGGTGTTCATGATGGTTCGCTGCCTCGGATCAACCGGCTTCGGCGGGGGCGACGTCCTCGCCCGCGACGGTGCCGACCAGTTCGGGCACGAAGCTTCCGCCGTCGGCGACGAGCTTGACCTGGTACATCTCCTGGATGAGCGCGTGGTCGCCCGCGCGGACGGTCATCGTGCCCTTCGGTCCGTCGAACTCGAAGCCCTCGAGCGCCGCGACCATCGCGTCGGGGTCGCCCTTGCCCTCCTTGATCGCCTGCACGATCATGATGGCGGCGTTGAAGCCGTCGGGGCTGAAGAGGTCTACCGTGCCGCCCTCTGCTTCGATCGCCTCGACCATCGCGGTGTTCACGTCGTTGTCGGGAGCACCGGCGAAGTAGTGATTGAGGAAGCTGATCTTCTCGGATGCCTCGCCGTAGGCGCCGAACGTCGCGGCGTCGCCGAGCCCCGTGACGACGGGGATCTGGTCCATGACACCCTGCTGGCTCATCGCCTGCCACATCGCGCCCGAGGTCGCACCCGCCCACGCGACGAACACGAGGTCGGGCTGCGCTGCGAGCACCTGCTGCGCGAACGGCGTGAACTCCGTCGCGTCTTCGGGCACCAGCACCGAGTTCACCGTCGCGCCCTGGGCGCCGAGGATCGCCTGAACGGCCGCCTCGTTGCCCGTGCCGAACGCGTTGTTCTGGGCGAAGACGGTGATCGTCTTGCCCTCGATGTCATCGAGGAAGGCACCGGCGGTCGCGACGTCCTGCGCGCTCTGGCGACCCGAGCGGAACGTGTACTCGTTGATGCCCGTGACGGCGTCCGCTGCGGCGGGACCGGCGATGTAGAGCACCTTGTTCTGCGCCGCCTGTTCGGCAACGGCGAGAGCGACACCCGATGCCGCCGTTCCGGCGATGATCGTGACGCCCTGCCCGATGAAGTCCTTGACGGCGGTGACGGCCTTGTCGGGGTCGCCCGCGTCGTCCTTGTACTCGACGACGATCGTCGTGCTGTCGACCTCGCCCGTGCCGTCCGTGGCGTAGTCGAGGCCGGCCTTGAAGGCGTCCAGGTACTGCTTGCCATAGCCCGCCAGCGGACCCGTCTCGCTCGTGACGATCCCCACCGTGACCTCGCTCGGACCCTCGGGGGTCGAGCCGTCCCCTCCGGCGTCGGCCGACGGCGCGCAGGCCGCCAGGACGAGGGCGGCCGTGGCGACCACGGATCCCAGGAGCAACTTCTTCGTAACCCGCATGTGCTTGCCTTTCACCGTTGGAAGGGATGCCCGTGAGGGCGACCTGAAAGCTGATTCAGGTATCTGAAATGTAGGCACATCCCACGCCGTCGTCAAGTCCGCCCGGGCGGCACCCGCGCAGTCGTTACCGTTTCGCGACAACGGACCCACGGGCACCTGCCCGCGGCGGGTCTACGCTGTGACGCGCGCAGGCCGCGCGGATCGCACCCAGGGAGCCCCATGACCTCGACCGCTCTTCGCCGCGCCGCGGCCGCTCTCGGCATCGTCGGCATGCTGGGACTGACGGCCTGTGCGCCCACCCCGTCAGAGGACCGGCCGCAGGCCGTCGCGACGCCCGCCGTCCACACGCATCCACCCGTGCCGACCGTCTCGCCGACGGCGACGCCGCAGCCCGAGCCGACCCACGGACTGTGCGATGCGGGAAGCATGCTCGCCATCTGGGCGCACTACGACGACGACCTCATCTTCGGCCACGGCCGCGTCATGGACGCGCTCGAAGCCGACAAGTGCGTCACGATCGCCTATCTGTCCGCGGGAGACGCGGGCCGCGGCGTCGAGTACTCCCGCGGGCGGGAGCAGGGCATCCGCGACGCGTACGACAGGCTGCGCGGCTACAGCGGCGCGTGGGGCGAAGAGGCCGACGTGCTCGAGACCGGCGTCACCGTCGAACAGTGGCGTCCCGCCGATGACCCGAGACTGGTACTGCTGTCGTTCCGGCTCGTCGACGGGAACATCGACGGCAGCGGGTTCGAGGCGATGGGCTACGAGAGCCTCGGCAAGCTCGCGGCGGGCACCATTCCGACCGTGCGCGATGTCGACGGCCCCGAGCATTTGACGATCGACGACATCACGCATTCGCTGGCCGAGATCATCGCCGACGCGGATCCCGACGAGATCGTCACCGGGATGCCCGTTGAGGCGGGCGAGCTCTCCCGCGGCGACCACTCCGACCATGCCACCGGTGCGTCGTTCGCGCGCGCTGCGTGGCGCAGCGCCGGCATCGACGCGGAGCTCGTGACGCTGGCGATCGGCTACCAGACGGCGGACTACGACGTGAACCTCGACGGCGAGACGCTCCAACGCAAGGTGGACGGGTTCTCGGCGTACGCCACCAAGGATCCGGTGACCGCGAACTGCATCGACCTGGATTCCTGCCTCGGCATGCGCTTCTTCGGCCCGCTGCTCCAGCGCGAGTACTCGCGCAGCGCGGCCGAGGTGCCCATGGACTGAACGTCGCCCGCGAAGCAGAAAAGCCCCGGTCACTGGCGAGAGTGACCGGGGCTTATCCGTGCACCCCCTGGGACTCGAACCCAGAACCCACTGATTAAGAGTCAGTTGCTCTGCCGATTGAGCTAGAGGTGCATGATTCGCGATGAGGCGAACCGAGGGTCCACATTAGCATCACGATTGCGTCACCCGGAAATCGCGGCGAGGGTTGCGCCGGTTATCCTTGATGTCGTGACCGCCCTCTCCTCTGCGTCCTCGTTCGACGTGCCGTTCGACGGCGATCTGCGGGCAGATCTCGAGCTCTCGCTGAGGCTCGCCGACGCTGCGGACGCGGCATCCATGCCCCGCTTCGACTCCCCCGATCTCGACGTGCAGGCCAAGCCTGACGCGAGCTTCGTCACGGAGGCCGACATCGCGACCGAAGAGGCGATTCGAGCGGTTCTCGCGCGCGAGCGTCCCGACGACGGCATCCACGGCGAAGAGTTCGGCACGAGCGGTTCGGGATCACGCCAGTGGATCATCGACCCGATCGACGGAACCCACAACTACCTCAAGGGCATCCCGATGTGGTCGACCCTCATCGCGCTCGCGATCGACGGCATTCCCCGTGTCGGCGTCGTGAGCCAGCCCGCGATCGGGCGGCGGTGGTGGGCGGCATCCGCACTCGGTGCGTGGACCAGCACGGCGAGCGGCGACACGCGACGGATCTCGGTGTCGGACGTCGACTCGATCGAGCGGGCGAGCGTGAGCTTTCAGAGCATCGAGCAGTGGCGGGATGCCGGTGAACTCGACGCCCTCGGCCGACTGACGTCGGCGGTGTGGCGCGACCGGGGTTACGGTGATGCGTGGCCGTACATGCTCCTCGCCGAGGGTCGTCTCGAACTCGTGGCGGAGTTCGGCGTGCAGGAGTACGACATCGCCGCGCACGTGCCGATCGTGCTCGAAGCGGGCGGATCCTTCACCGCCTACTCGGGGGCCGCCTCTCTCACGGAGCGGTCGTCCCTCGCGACGAACGGCACGCTCCACCAGCCGTTCCTCGACCTGCTGCACTCCCCCTGACCTCGTGGAGCCACCGATGACCTCACCCCGCCCTCTCGTCGCCGCTCTCACCCTCGCAGCCGCGGCATTTGCGCTGACGGGGTGTGCCGCGTCGGCGGACCCCGGCCCCGGCGGCGCCGAGACGACGGCGCCGACACCGAGTGCTTCCACGCCGGCACCGTCGGCGACGCCGACCGACGCTCCCGTGGACGCGGAACCGACGTGCGAGACGATCGTCCCCGAGAGCATCGTCGCTGATTTCGAGAGCCTCGGCTGGAGCGCGCAGGCCGACCGCTTCTACATCGGCGACCTCGAGGTCCCCGACGGGCTTCTGTGCGTGTGGGCCGACTTCGAGGCACCGGCGGGCGACCACCTGCAGCTCTTCGGCTGGGCGCCCATCGAGGAATCCGTCGCGCAGGAGGCGCAGGATTCCCTGCTCGCGCAGGGGTGGCGCCGGGAAGACGCCCCCGGGGGCGTGTACATCACCGAGCCCGCCGAGACGACGATCCAGGTCGATGACGAGGGATACGGCATGACGTACCTCTTCGTCGACGGCGCGGTCGAACTGGCGGACACCAAGCAGGGCCTCCTGTTGATCGAATGGCCGCGCGGCTAGGCCGCTCCGGCACGCTCGTCAACCCCGTCGAATCCGCCGCCCACCTCTCGTAGCCTCGGTGAGACCGACGAGAGGTCAGATCATGAGCAACACTCCGCCCGCCGCCATCATCCCGCCCAACGACCCGGAGCGCGACAGCGCCTCCCGCGACGACGGCGGACTGAAGCCCGACGATCCGATCCGCGAGATCGACGGTGAACCGACGATCGACCCCGACGTCGACCCCGATCAGGTCGACAGCGCGACCGCCGACCGTATCGCGAGCGGTGCCGGTCCGCGCGGAGATCGCGATTTCCCGGAGGAGCCCGCGCTCACCCACCCCTGATCACGGCGACAGATCGGGGCGGGCCCGCGTGCCGAAGTCGTGCCGCAGCGCGCTGAGCGCGGCCCACCACCCCGCCAGGCCGTGCACTCCGGGACCCGGGCTCGTCGACGCGCCGGCGAGGTAGACGCCCGGCAACGGCGTCCGCCAGGGGTCAGGGCTGAGGACGGGCCGTCGCAACAGCTGGTCGAAGGTCGGAGCACCCGAGGCGATGTCTCCGCCGACGTAGTTCGGATTGTGCCGTTCGACATCGAGCGCCGACCGCGAGTGCGACGCGAGGATCGTGTCGCGAAAGCCCGGCGCGAACCGCTCGATCTGGCGAATGACCGCCTCTTCGCGGTCGATGTCGCTGCCGGCCGGGACGTGCGTGTAGGTCCACAGCGTGTGGCGCCCGCGCGGTGCGCGCGTCTCGTCGAAGAGTGAGGGCTGTGCGGCGAGGACGTACGGCCGATCGGGCAGCCGTCCTCGGTTGACCTCGTTCTCAGCGTTCGCCATCTCTGTACGCGTGCCGCCGACGTGCACCGTGCTCGCCCGCCGGACTCCGTCATGGGCCCAGGGCACCGGCTCACTCAGCGCGAAGTCGACCTTCGCCACCCCGCCGCCGTAGCGGAACCGGCTGAGCGCCCGGCGATAACCGGCGGGGATCGCGTCGCCGGCCAGACGCAGCAGCGCCCGCGGAGTGACGTCGAGCAGCGTCACCCGTGCGCGCGGCAGGTCGGTCAGCGAGGTCACCTCGTGCTCGAGCACGAGTTCGCCCCCGTGCGCGCGCAGGTCGTCCACCATCGCGTCGCTGATCGCCTGGGTGCCTCCGACCGGGATCGGCCAGCCCCGCGCGTGGGCGTAGGTCGTGAGTGCGAGGCCCGCTCCCGCGCTCGCGATGCTCGGCTGCGGCAGGATCGTGTGCGCCGCGACGCCGGTCAGCAGCGCCGGGGCGACGTCTTCGCGGAACCGGACGTTCCACGCGCCGCTCCCCTGCTCGAGCGAGCGCAGGCCGAACGCGACTGCGGTCAGCGGGTGCCGCGGCACGCGCATGAGCGTCGATCCCGTGAACTCCGCGACGCGATCGGCGTGCCGCACGAGGGGGCGCAGGAGCCGTTCGTACGCGGGTCCGTCGGTCCCGAGTTCGTCGCGCGTGCGCGCGAGGTCGCGGTACGCGATGCCCGCGCGCCCACCGTCGAGCGGCTGGGCGAAAGACACGTCGGGCGTCACGAACTCCACGCGGTCGCGAAGCCCGAACTCGCGGAAGAATCGGGATTCGAACGCCATCGGATGGATCGCCGAGCAGACGTCGTGCCGGTACCCGGGCAGCGTCAGCTCGCGCGTGGCCGCTCCGCCTCCGGCCTGGTCGGCGCGTTCGTAGACGCGCACGGCGAGACCCGCGCGAGCGAGCGTGACGGCGGCGGCCAGTCCGTTGGGGCCGGCACCGACGATCACTGCGTCCAGGGAGTCCATGTTCACCACCGTCCCACACGCGCGGCCGTGAGCATGAGAGGTCGGACCGTGTCAACCCGTGGACGCCGCGAGACGGGCTCGGACAGCATGGAACGCATGACCGGACTCGCCATCATCCTGCTGATCATCGGACTCGTGCTGCTGTTCTTCGGCATCTTCGTGGAAGCCGTGAAGTTCTTGCTCTGGGTGGGCATCGTGATCCTCGTGATCGCCGTCATCGCCTGGCTCATGCGGTTCATCAGACGCCAGACCTGATGCCCGAGACCCGACCCGGAGGAGACACCATGTCCAACGACGCCTTCCCCCCTGAAGGGCCCGACTCGGCGCACGCGGATTCGGGCGACCCGAACCGAGACCGCGCGGACCTCGCCGACATGCCGCCGACCGAGGTCGACGACGACGCTGTCCGCGCGAACACCTCCGACGCGGACGACGACGCCGGAACGGACGCCGACGCGGCCCGCTCCTGAACGCTCAGTCCTCCACCGTGACCTGCGGCGCGAAGGCCACATAGCCCGCGAAGTCCCGCCCGACCCGCTCCACGGCGCTCGGGAACAGATCCGGATACGCCCAGGCGAGATCGTCGTGCTGCTCGCCGTCGACCACCACGTGGTAGTACTGCGCCGCGCCCTTCCACGGGCACGTGTACGGCGTGGAACTCTCGACGAGCGCGCCGTCGCTGATGCTCGCCGGTGGGAAATACCAGTTGCCCTCGATCCGCACGAGGTCGTCCTGCTCGGCCTCGGCGATCACGGTTCCGTCCAGCGTTGCGCGCATGCGTCGCTCCCTTCGTCTGCTTCGACACTTGTCGCCCGCGCCGTCCGACGTCAACCCCTTGCTCTCCGCACGCGTATCGGTTGGGCTCGAGACATGGACGACAGATCGATCCCCCGTGAGCCGGGGCCCGAACCCGACACGACGGATGCCGCCGAGCCCGACGACACCGACGCTCGACTCGAACCCGAGGACGCGCCGGCGATCCTCGACGAAGAGGGCCAATCCGTCGACTCCGTCGAGATCTAGGCGGCGAGGGCCTCGCCGATGAGACGAGCTGCGGAGTCGAAAGCGCCTGGATTCGGGCCCGCGAAGTTGAGCCGGATGTAACTCCCGGTCGGCTCGGCGGGGAACCATTCGTCGCCGGCTGCGATGAGCACGCCGCGCGCTTCGCTCTCCTTCGCCAGGCGGGCGAGATCGGTTCCGTCGTCAAGGCGGACCCAGAGATTCAGCCCGCCTCCTGGAATCACCTCGATGGTCGCGCCGGGGATGTGTGCGCCGACCGCGTCGACGAGCAGGTCTCTGCGCGCTGCGAGCTGTTGTCGGAGCCCCCGCAGGTGTGTGCGCCAGGCCGGCTGAGTGACGACATCCAGCGCGGCGGCCTGCAGGACGCCGCTGACGTACATCGTCTGGGCCTGCAACTCCGCCAGGAGCCGCTCCCGGACGGGGCCGCGCGCGATCACCGCTGCGACGCGGATGGCGGGCGACACGCTCTTGGTGAGGGACCGGACATAGACGACGTGCCCGTGGTCGTCGCGTGCCGCCAGCGATGCGGCATCCAATGTGATGCTGAAATCGTGCGCCCAGTCGTCCTCGATGAGGAACGCGCCGTGGGACCGAACGATGTCGAGCACGGCATCCGCGTGCGATCGTCGCCATTGCACACCGGTCGGATTGGCGAAGGTGGGCTGCGCGTAGAACCCGCGTGCACCGGTCTCGACGAACGCCCTCTCGAGCGCGTCGAGGTCGGGGCCGTCGGCACCGGTCGGGACAGGAACGAGGGTCACCCCGACCTGGCTCGCCGCGAGGATCGCGCCCCAGTACGTCGGCGATTCGACCAGCAGAGCGCCGCCGGGACCGACGATGCTGCGGAACAGCGACCCGAGACCGAGTTGACTCCCGGGCAGGATGATCACGTCACGCGCCGTGGGCGCGGCGAGCTCCGCGGACGTCTGGCGAGCGAGCTCCGCGGCGAACCAGGACCGCAGTTCGAACATCCCCGCCGACGGCGGCCGCTCCACTGCCGCATCGCTGCGCGCGGCCCGGGCGAGCGCGGATCGGACGAGCTGCTCGGGCAGGAGCTCGCGGTCGGGATAACCGGAATGCAGCGAGATCACCTCCGGCACGGTCGGCCGCAACGCTGTCGAGACCGTCGACAGCGTCGCGGGGGGCGGCCCGAGCGCCGCGGTCTGCCAGCCGTAGTCGTGGGCGCGCGCACGACGGACCGTACGGACGAACGCGCCGACGCCGGGGCGCGTCTCGATGAGTCCGTGCCGTGAGAGGGTCCGCAGCGCCTTCTGCACCGTGACGGGGCTCACCGAATGGCGCACGGTCAGGTCACGGGTCGAGGGCAGCCGGGATCCGGGCGCGGCAGCCGAAATCCACGCGCGCAGATCCGCCGCGACGCGCTCACTGCTACTCTCTTCCATGACGCACAAGAGTAGCGCTATCGCATATCCCCCGCAGCCGGTACTCCGCGCCCGGAGTGGCCTGGCGTGGGGGCTCCTCGGAGTCGTCGCGTTCTCGTTCACCGTGCCGCTCACCCGCCTCGCCGTCGAAGGCGAGAGGATGTCGCCGCTCTTCGTGGGCAGCGGACGCGCCGTGATCGCCGCTGCTCTCGCGGCAGCCGCCTTGCTTCTCACACGTCAACGCGCGCCGCGCGGCCGGGAGTGGCTGAGCGTGGCGATCGTGGCAGCAGGAGCCGTCGCGGGCTTTCCGCTGCTGACGTCGTTCGCGCTCACCACGGCCCCTGCGAGCCACGGTGCCGTCGTCATCGCGCTCCTTCCGGCGACGACAGCCGTCGTCGCCGTGCTGCGCACACGCGAACGTCCGTCGCGGTCGTTCTGGATCGCGGCAGCCCTGGGTGCCGTGGCCGCCGCCTGGTTCGCGACGATCCAGGGCGGCGGATTCGGAACCATCCACGGCACAGATGTGCTGCTGTTCATCGCGGTGATCCTCTGTGCCGTGGCGTACGCCGAAGGCGGAGTGCTGTCGAGGACGCTGGGGTCGTGGCAGACGATCTCGTGGGCGCTCGTCGTCGCGTCACCGGTGATGGCGGTGCTGACCGGGGTCGCGGTCGTCGAGCAGCCGCCCACCGCGACCGTCATCGAATGGGCCTGCTTCGCCTATCTCGGCGTCGTGAGCATGTTCCTGGGTTTCTTCGCGTGGTATCGCGGCCTCGCCATCGGCCCTATCGCGCAGGTCAGTCAGGTGCAGCTCGTGCAGGCCGTCCTGAGCATCGTGTGGGCGGCCCTGCTGCTGGGCGAGCGGGTCACGTGGACGACACTCCTCGGCGCCGCCGCCATCATCTCGTGCGCACTGATCGCGGTGCGATCGCGCAACCGCACGGGGTGATCGGCGCCGTCGATCAGCGCTCGAGCACGGTCGCCTCGACGCCCCAGCCCAGCGGGACGACGCGCGAGACGTGCCAACCGGCGGCAGCCGCGAGGGCGCCGATCGCGTCGGCGTCGCGGGGCGGCGAACCGGTGGCGGCGAAGACGTGCAGCGCTTCCTCGTCGGCGTGCGGATTCAACCCGTCGGGACGGGAATCCTCGATGACGACGGCGACGCGCGTGACGCCCGCCAGTTCGGCGAGCAGAACGGATGCCTCGGCGTCGGTCCGGTGCGCGAGCGCGCGCGCCGCGACGGCGAGATCGACGGATGCGCCGGCCCCGGAGTCACGCTCGATCCAGCTGATCTCCGTGAGATCGTCGGCTTCGGACCTCAGGGCGGCGAGGGCGGTGGCGGATTCCCAGATGTCGACGCGAGGGTTCCGCTCCGAGGCGGTGAGCGCATCGGCCACGAGCACGGCGCCCGGTCCCGTCAGCCGGACCGACGTGGCGGCATCCCATACGGGGTCGGCCATCAGCCCGTCGAGCAGGTAGGCGAGTGCGCCGGCCTCGTGCACGAGTTCGTCGTACCGCGCGGGGTCGGAGCGGGCCCAGCCATCGAGGGTCGTCCCGTGATACTCGGCCCACGGAGAGGTTCCGGTCCGCACGGCGGGCGCGAACGACGCCAGTGCGAGCAGCCGGTCGGCTTCGAGACCGTCGTACTCTTCGCGTTCGTGCTCGTCGGCGATGAGCTCTTCACCGAGGGCCCCCAGGTGCAGTTCGGCGGGGTCCCCACGCAGCACTCCGTGGGTGACCAGGGTGCCCAAGAGCAGGTCGAGGTCGCGACGCGCCAGTGCGCAGCGTGCCGCCACGTCGGTGGCTGACAGGCCCGGTGCATCCGCCACGGCGTCGACGATTCCCGTCTGCAGCGCGGCACGGACCGTCAGCCACACGAGCGGAGACACCACCGGCGGCAGCTCCGCGTCGCTCGCCGCGCCGCCGTCCGCGACCGTCTGGGGCTCGGCATGCCAGTAGCCGGTCACGTTGATGTGGGCCTTGGGAAGGCCCAGCTCGCGCGAGAGGAAGCGGCGGGCGGGCAGCAGCGCGCGGCTCTCGCCCGCGAGCCACGCATACAGCCCGGTGCCGTCGTCGCCGCACGCCCGCCGCACGATGTCGTCCAACGCGCCGGCGTCGGTGGCATCCGCCTCGATCCACTCCAGGGTGTCCTCCGCACGCACAGCGAGCTGCTGCCGTGCCGAGGGGTCTCCGATCATCACGGCGATCGTCGCGGGCACCTCGATGGGGCGCTCGTCGAGGAACCGGCCGATCGCCGGCAGAGCGGTCTCGTCGCCCACGAGCACGATGCGGGAGACGTCATCGGGAAGGATCGTCGACGACTTCGGCCCGACGAACCACAGGTCATCCCCCACCGCGGCGCGCATCGCCCACGATGCCGCGGGTCCGTCGCCGTGCAGCACGAAGTCGAGGTCGACCTCGACCTCGCCGTCGTCGTCGACACGCACGGCGCGCGGCGTGTAGTCGCGGCCCTCCCGCGTCTGACTCGGCCCCCACTCGATGCCGTGCTCGACCTGCTCCGGAAGGGCGGCGGTCACATCGCCGTCCGACGCGAAGATCAGCTTCACATGGTCGTCGAAGCCGGGGGCGGCGAACGCGGGGTGCCGCCATGCACCGCGGTCGAACGCGGCGAGCTGCTCACCGCCGATCGTGACGCGGCGCATCCGCGGGGTCACGTCGGTGACGCGACGCACCTGTACGCGGCGGACGACGAGCGGATGCGTCGAGAATGCGCGCTGGGCCATGTCAGGAGAACCGCTCCTCGATGATGTCCAGGAGCGCCAGCGCCTCGTCGTAGTCGCCGCGCAGCACCCAGTACGGAAGCACATGCACGCTGTCGCTCTGGAAGGCCGGGAGCGCGGCGTACACGGGGTTCGCCCGCAGCGCGTCGAGGTCGGCGAAGTCGCCGTTGAAGCCCATGACGAAGACGGTCGGCTGGGTGATGGTCTGGCCGACCTGCTCCGTGGAGAGCTCGAACATGTCGCCGCCCCCGCCGTACACCTCGAAGCCGCCGTCGGCGAAGATCGGCGCGGGCTCGATGCCGACCTCGGCGAACTCGGTCGGCAGGCCGAGCGACTCGACGAGCGCGTACGCCGTGCCGTCCGACGTCATGGCGAGGAAGGCCGATGGCGCCTCGGGCGGCGTGATCGCCGCGGCGACCTCCGAGGCGCGCGCGCTATAGGTCGCCAACGCCTGCTGATATTCGGCGTCGCGCTCGAAGACGCCGGCGAGGAACTCGAACTGCGCGCGCCAGTCGCCGAGATCGCGCCCGACGAGGACGGTCGGCGCGATGTCGCTCAGCTCGTCGTAGACCTCTTCGGCCTGCGCGAGGGGGAAGCCGATGCCGCCGCCGATGATGAGGTCGGGGTCGGTCGCGAGGATCGCCTCGAGGTCGAATCCGTCGACGCTCCACGGCAGGAACTCCGTGCCGTCGTCCTCGGCGTCGTCGGCCCAGAACTCCGAGTAGGTCCCCTCGGACTGGTTCGCATCCTCGGGGATCGTCGCGGTCACGGGCACGTCGAGGTTGTAGAGGTATCCCGCCAGCGCGTAGTTGAGCACGACGATGCGCTGCGGGTCGTCGGGAACCTCGACGTCGCCGTAGTCCGTCGTCACGGTGTGCGTCGTGCCCGCGGCATCCGGTGTCTCGGTCTCGGGCGCGTCGGATGATGCGGCGCAGCCCGTCAGGCCCAGGACGGCGACGAGGGCGATTGCGGCGAGCGGACGAGCGGTGTGCATGGGGCCTCGCAGTGTGGGATGTTCGATGGATGCCACCCCTCGAGGCGGCGAGTAAGGCAAGGCTATGCTTAGCTCTGTCGATTCTGAAAATCGGACACGCGCGGCCGTACCGACCCACCGTGCCCCTCCCCCGGAAACCACATGAGCCTGACGACCGTGCCGCCCCCGACGCGTTCCGCGTCGCCGCGCACAGCGAGACGGCTCATCGCTCTCGCGGGCGCGGTTCTGCTGCTCATCGTCGTCGCGACGGTCAGCCTGGCTGTCGGGTCGGCGATGCTGCCGCTCGACGTCGTCTGGGACGCCTTCTTCGCACCGGACGGGTCGCCGGCGCAGGTCACGGTGACCGAGGCGCGCGTGCAGCGCACGATCCTCGGTGTGCTCGTCGGAGCCGCGCTCGGCGTCGCGGGCGGACTCATCCAGGCACTCACGCGGAACCCGCTGGCCGATCCCGGCATCCTCGGCGTCAACGCGGGAGCCGGATTCGCGATCGTGCTCGGTGTCGCGCTGTTCGGCGTGACCCGCATCGACCAGTATCTGCCGTTCGCCTTCATCGGCGCGATCGCCGCCACGGCGCTGGTCTACCTCATCGCGAGCGGCGGCCGCGGAGCACCGACGCCCGTGCGCCTGACGCTCGTCGGCATCGCCTTCGGCGCCGTGCTCATGGGCGTGACGCAGACGCTCACCCTCATCGACCCCGAGACGTTCGATCGGATGCGCTTCTGGGGCGCGGGGACGATCGCCGACCGGCCCGAGGGCACGATCGCGACGATCGTGCCGTTCATCGTCGGCGGGCTCATCGTCGCGGCGATCGCGGCCCGTCCGCTCAACGCGCTCGCTCTCGGGGACGAGCTCGCCCGCTCGGTCGGTGTGAAGATCGGGCTCACGCGCCTGCTCGTCGTCGTCGCGGTCACGCTGCTGTGCGGTGCCGCGACGGCGGCCGCGGGGCCGATCTCGTTCGTCGGACTGATGATCCCGCACGCCGTGCGCTGGGTGACGGGGCCCGACTGGCGATGGATCCTCGCGTTCTCGGTCGTGCTCGCCCCGGCCCTCGTCCTGGTCTCCGACATCATCGGCCGGCTCGTCGTCTTCCCCGCCGAGCTGCAGGTCGGCGTCGTGACCGCGTTCGTCGGCGCACCCGTGCTCATCGCACTCGTGCGGCGTTCCCGCGCGAGAGCACTGTGAGCGCGGGCAGCGGCGTCCGGGCCGCAGCATCCGGATTCCTCGTCGTGCGCGCGGGCCCGGTCGGATTCCGCACGACGCGCCGGGCGGTCATCGTGGGCGTCGCCATCCTCGTCGTCACGATCGCGCTCGCGGCGTGGGCGCTGACCCTCGGCAGCTTTCCCCTCTCGATCGGCGACATCGTCGCGGCCTTCGCCGGCACGGCCGATGACCGCGTCTCGACGGTCGTGCTCGACTGGCGGATGCCGCGGGTCGTCGGCGCCGTCGTGTTCGGTGCGGCGCTGGGTCTGAGCGGTGCGATCTTCCAATCGCTGACGCGCAATCCGCTCGGAAGCCCCGACATCATCGGCTTCACGACGGGCTCCTATACGGGCGTCGTGGTCGTGCTGTTCCTCGGTGGCGGCGGGTACGCCGCGATGGCGTCCGGTGCGCTCGCGGGCGGGCTGCTCACGGCGTTCGCGGTCTACGTGCTCGCGTTCCGGCGCGGCGTGCAGGGGTTCCGGTTCATCGTGGTCGGCATCGCGGTATCGGCGCTGCTCGCGTCGGTCAACACGTGGTTCTCGGTCAAGGTCGACGTCGATCTCGCACTGCGCGCGGCCGTGTGGGGCGCGGGAAGCCTGGGACTCGTCGATGCGAGATCGGTGATGCTCGGGGCCATCGTGCTCGCCGTCATCGCCGCGTTCGGTCCGATGGCTCAGCGACGGATGCGACGTCTCGAACTCGGCGACGACGCCGCCGCGATGCTGGGGGTGCCGGTGGAGCGCACGAAGGCGCTCCTCATCGTGCTGGGCGTCGCAGCGATCGCCCTCGTCACGGCGGCCGCGGGACCGATCGCGTTCGTCGCGCTCGCGGCGCCGCAGATCGCGCGGCGCCTGACCGGCCACGGCGCATCCGTCGACCTGCTCGGATCCGCGCTCGTCGGAGCCGTGCTGCTGCTGGCCGCCGACGTCGTCGCGCAGCATGCGATCCCCGGTACAGCACTGCCGACGGGCGCTGTCACGGTCTGCCTCGGCGGCGGCTACCTGGTGTGGCTGCTCGCGCGCGAGAGCCGACGCAACCTGCAAGGGAGACCGGCATGACCGGAGTCGACAGGATCACGACGGGACGCCTGTCCGCGCGAAGCCTGAGCGCGGGGTACGGCGAACGCGGCGTGCTCGCGAACCTCGATCTCGACGTGCTGGACGGCGAGCTCACGGTCATCGTGGGACCCAACGCGTGCGGCAAGTCGACGCTGCTGCGCTCGCTCGCGCGTCTGATCGCGCCCACGAGCGGGCACGTGCTGCTCGACGGCGACGACATCCGACGGCTGCCGACGAAAGAGGTCGCGCGTCGCGTCGGACTGCTGCCGCAGACGTCGATCGCCCCCGAGGGAATCACGGTCGCCGATCTGGTCGGCCGGGGGCGGTATCCGCACCAGTCGCTGCTGTCATCGTGGTCGACGCAGGACGAGCGGGTCGTGGATGCCGCGATGGCTGCCACCGACGTGACAGATCTCGCGTCGCGGCACGTCGACGAACTGTCGGGCGGTCAGCGCCAGCGCGTGTGGATCGCGATGGTGCTCGCCCAGGAGACGCCGGTCGTGCTGCTCGACGAACCCACGACGTTCCTCGACATCGGGCATCAGCTCGATGTGCTCGAGCTCGTGTCGACACTGCGCGCGCAGGGCCGGACGGTCGTCGCGGTGCTGCACGAGATCAATCACGCCGCCCGTTACGCGACGCACCTCGTCGCGATGCGCGACGGACGCATCCTCGCGCAGGGTCGCCCGCGCGACATCCTCGACGAGGCACTCGTGCGCGAGGTCTTCGGTGTCGAGGCCCGGGTGTTCCCCGACCCCGACACGGGCGCGCCGGTCGTGCTCCCCCGCCGCGCCGTGCGCTGAGCGGCCCCGCAGGTTCTGCGACCGGAGCGCCTCAAAGCCGATCCCAGACACGGTGCCTCGTGAGCAGGTCGAGCATGCCGTCCACGATCGTCGAGGCGGACCCCGTGAGAACACCCGCCGCACCGCCGTCGATCCGCGCCTCGGTGAGCACGGACGCCCCCGCGTCGGTCGCGCCGATCGCCTTGCCGTGTCGGAAGGCCTCTTCGAACGCGCGCACGATCTCGGGGACGGTCGAGGGCGCGAGCGCGATGATGCCGTCGAGCTCGATGCTGGCCACCGTGTCGGCACTGCGTTGGATCGGGATGTCGCCGAGCGTTCCGCCGTGCTCGGCGATGACGAGCGGCGTGACGTCTTTCGCGTGCAGGGCCTCGCGAACGGCCTGCACCTCGGCGAGGTCGGCATCGGGGCCGGCGAGGATTCCGATGGTGCGTCCATCGACGGGCCACGTGCGGCCGATCATGCTGACCGCGGGGCTCGGCTCGAAGTCGCCGAGGACGGCGGATGCGGCGGGCGCGGGCAGACCGAGGGCATCCGCGACGGTCTGGCACAGATCGGCGTCGATGTTCGCGAGCGCGGCGAGCTGGCGTTCCTTGATCGCCCGTTCGTAGCATTTGCCGAGCTCGAACGCGTAGGCGCCCGCGACGTGCTCCTGCTCGATCGGCGTCAGGGAGAGGTAGAAGAGCCGCGCCTGTGAGAAGTGGTCGTCGAAGCTCGCGGGCTTGTCCCGCGTGATCGCGGCCTCGGGCACGACGGTCGGCACGTCGATGAACGCGCCGTCGGCCGTGCCGGCGTGGAAGGGGCATCCGCCGTCGAGGGAGTTGGGGTGGTACGGCGCGACACCGCCGTGGACCGCGGTCTGGTGCATCCCGTCGCGAAGCATGTCGTTGACGTCGGCGTGCGGGCGGTTGATCGGCAGCTGGGCGAAGTTCGGCCCGCCGAGCCGCGAGAGCTGCGTGTCGAGATACGAGAACAGCCTGCCCTGCAGCAGCGGGTCGTTCGTCACGTCGATGCCGGGCACGAGGTGGCCCGGGTGGAAGGCGACCTGCTCGGTCTCGGCGAAGTAGTTCGTCGGATTCGCGTCGAGCGTCATGGTTCCGATGATCTGCAGCGGAGCGAGTTCTTCCGGCACGAACTTGGTCGGATCGAGCAGGTCGATGCCGGCGAAGGTCTCATCCGGGGTGTCCGGCAGCACCTGGATCGCGAGGTCCCACTGCGGGTGGGCGCCCGCCTCGATCGCGTCGGCGAGGTCCCGTCGATGGAAGTCCGGGTCTTTGCCGCCGGCCATCTGCGCCTCTTCCCAGACGAGCGCGTGCGTGCCGAGCTTGGGCCGCCAGTGCAGTTTGACCAGGACGGTGTCGCCCGCCTCGTTCACCATCCGGAAGGTGTGGACGCCGAAGCCCTCCATCATCCGATACGACCGAGGGATGCCGCGATCGGACATGTTCCACATGACGTGGGCCTGCGCCTCGGTGTGCAGCGAGACGAAGTCCCAGAACGTGTCGTGCGCCGCCGTCGCCTGCGGGATCTCGCGATCGGGATGCGGTTTGACCGAGTGCACGATGTCGGGGAACTTGATGCCGTCCTGGATGAAGAAGACGGGCATGTTGTTCGCGACGAGGTCGTAGACACCCTCGGACGTGTAGAACTTCGTCGCGAACCCGCGGGTGTCGCGGGCGGTGTCCATCGACCCGCGTGATCCAACGACGGTCGAGAATCGCACGAAGACGCGCGTCTTCTCACCCGCACGCAGGAACGCGGCGCGGGTGACCGACTCGGCGGCACCGTTGGCCGTGAACGTGCCGTGCGCGGCGGCGCCGCGGGCGTGCACGACCCGCTCGGGGATGCGCTCGTGGTCGAAGTGCATGATCTTCTCGCGCAGGTGGTGGTCCTGCATGAGCACGGGCCCGCGCGGTCCGGCGCGCAGCGAGTGATCGGTGTCGCGCAGTCGGGTGCCCTGCGCCGTCGTGAGCCATTGGCCCTGCTGCGCGTTCGTCTCGACCGGTGCTCCGGTGGCAGCACCCGTAGGCGACCGGGTTTCGGGCCCGGACTGATCGGCTTTCGGGGGAAGCGGACCGCGGGGCGTCTCGGGCTCGGGCAGCGAAGGCGACTCGGATGCGGGGGCTCCGGGAATGGGCGGGTGGGCGTCGTTGCTCATGTTCGTCATGGTCCCTGGGTCGTATCGGCCCGGAGCCGGGAGACTGCCGGGGTCGGACAGGTCCCCCGAGGTTAGGCACGACGGCGCGGCTCGCTCCAGCGGGTTGACTCACCGGAAGTGCTCCCCTATGCGTCACTTCCGCGTGTGGACCTGGGTGCCTGTTCTCGGCATCGCATCGTGCATCCTGCTGCTGACTCCGCAGCGCCCCCTCGTGTGGCTCTTCGCGGGGGTGCTGCTCGCGATCGGCGTCGACTTCCTCGCCCGCTGGGGCCGGGCGCGCGGCGAGCGGTAGACCGCTGCCGTAGACGTCACCATGGCTGCGCCCTAGATTCGGCACATGATCGTGAGGATGCCGGCGGTCGAGCCGCTCGATGTCATCGGCGCCGTCGTCGTGCCGGTCGTGGCGATCCTGGTGAGCACGGGCATCGCGGTCTGGCTCGCGCGTCGCGAGCGCACGGCGAGCGAGCGTGCGCACACCCGCGTCGAGATCGTCGCGCTCGTGCGAGCGCTCACCGACCTCGAACGCACCGCGGCCCGGAACGACCACGATGGCGCGCGCGAGGCCTCGGTGCGCTTCTCGTCCACCCTGAACGCGTTCACGGCGCACCTCGAGAAGAAGGATCTCGCCGTGCCGCGCTATCTCGCGATCGTCATGAACCGGGGCATCGAGACCGGTGACCTCGAGAAGATCGGCCGGACCGCACTCTTCCTCAGCAACTGCGTCGATTCGTGGCTGCGCGGCACGGTGACATCCGCGCAGTTCGCGCAGCACACTCCCCCGGACACCAACGAGGTCTGGCAGGACGACGTCGATCTGGCCGGATGGGCTCAGGCGATCGGCATCGAGACCCGCTGATGTCAGACGGCGCCGTGCGTGTGCATGCGCTCGCCGTCGGCGTTGAAGATGCTCAGCACCTCGGCGGGGCGCGAGCCCGCGGCGCTCAAGGCATGCGGCGTGCGGGTGTCGAACTCGGCGGCCTCGCCGCGCGCGAGCACGAGATCCTGCGCGCCCAGCCGCAAGCGGAGCCGGCCGCTCAGGACATAGAGCCACTCGAACCCGTCGTGCACCTGAAGATCCGGTAGCTCGGTCACGGGCGGGTAGGTGATCTTGAAGGTGCTGACGGGCGAGTCCTCGAGCGCCAGCGGTGCGATCACGAGCCCGTTGCGCCGGATCACCGGCCGCCGCACGCGCGGATCGGCGGACTCGTCGCGCACGAGGTCGTCGATCCGGATCCCGAGCTGGCGCGTCACGGGCAGAAGCAGTGCGAGGCTCGCCTGACGCTTGCCGGACTCGAGCCGCGACAGCGTGCTCACCGACACGCCAGACCGCGTCGCGACCTCTTCGAGCGTGAGCCCCTTGGCCTGTCGGACGTCGCGCAGGCGCCGTCCCACGTGTGCGAGTTCATCCGTCACGGATCCTCCTCTTTGCCATTTCGGCAAACGCGATTGCCAATCAGCAGTCTGCCATGCACGCTATGAGGCATGGAACAGTGGGATGCCCTCGTGATCGGAGCCGGCGCGGCCGGTCTCAGCGCCGCGCAGATGCTCGGCCGGTCGCGCCGACGGACGCTCGTCATCGATGCGGGATCGCCGCGCAACCGCTTCGCGGCGCGTGTGCACGGCGTGCTGGGACAGGACGGCACGCCGCCGGCCGAGCTCCTGGACCGGGGCCGTGTCGAGCTCGATCCCTATGGAGTCGTCGTGCGCGCAGCATCCGTTCTTCGCGTTGAAGAGCACCCGACGGGTGTCACGGTCGCACTCGACGACGGCAGCAGGGAGTCCGCGCGAACCCTCGTCGTCGCGACGGGGATCACCGATGATCTGCCGGACATCCCGGGACTCGCCGAGCGCTGGGGTACCGGCGTGCTGCACTGCCCGTACTGCCACGGGTGGGAGGTCCGCGATCGCCGGTTGGGCGTGCTGATCGTCTCGCCGCTTCAGGCGCACCAGGCGCAGCTCGTGCGGCAGTGGAGCGACGACATCGTCGTCTTCGGCGGCGTCGAGCCCGATGTCGAACGGCGATTGCGTGCGCGGGGCGTCGAGATCGTGACCGAGCCGGTCGTCGAGGTGCTCGGCGACGGCGCCGACGTCACGGGCGTCCGGCTGCGCGACGGCCATACGGTGCCCGTCGACGCGATCTTCACGATGGGCGGCGCTTCACCGCACGACGGATTCCTCGCGGGTCTCGACCTCGAACGCACCGAAACCCCGTTCGGCGCGTTCCTCGCGGTGGATGCCACGGGCCGGACGAGCTCCCCGCGCATCTGGGCTGCCGGCAACGTCGTGAGCCCGATGGCGAACGTGCCGCAGTCGATGGGTGCGGGAGCCATGGCGGGCGCCGCTGTCAACGGCGCGCTCGTCGACGAGGATTTCGCGAGTGCGGTGGAGTCGCCGGCCGAACATTGGGAGGAGCGCTACGCCACCCCGATGTGGTCGGGGCGACCGAACCGCACGCTGGTCGACGTCGCCTCCGGACTCGACCCCGGCCGCGCGCTCGATCTCGGCTGCGGCGAGGGCGCCGACGTGATCTGGCTCGCCGAGCAGGGGTGGGATGCCACGGGCCTCGACATCTCGTCGACCGCGGTGGCGCGGGCTCGGGCCGCGGCCGACGAGGCCGGGGTGACGGCGCGCTTCGAGGTCGCGGATCTGAGCGAGTCGGTGGCCGAGGGCTCGTACGACCTCGTCACCGCGTCGTTCTTCCACTCATCGGTCGAGCTGGACCGCACTGGCGCGCTGCGGCGGGCGACGGATCTCATCGCGCCGGGTGGGCGCTTGCTGATCGTCTCGCACGGCGGTCCTCCGCCGTGGGCAGGGCCCGGTCACGACCACGTGTTCCTCTCGCCCGCTGACGAACTCGCCGCGCTCGCGCTCGACGCGGCTGCGTGGATCACTGAACTCGCTGAAATCCGGACTCGCGAGGTGACCGCCCCCGACGGCTCAGCCTCGACGCTCGACGACACCGTCGTGCTGGTGCGCCGGCGGGTGTGAGCCGCGGCGGGGGTGCCGGCGTTCTCAGCGCGCCTCTCGACGCACTGGGGCGGGAGCCGTTCGGGTGCCGTCTAGAGCTCGAACCTCCCCCGTGGTGCCCTCACCTGTTGCCGGAGAAGCGGACCGCGGCGCGCACCTGAGCGGCGGCGCTTGCGCCGAGTCCGAGCGGCCAGCGCTGCATGATGTATGCCGCAGCATCATCCACAGTCAGCTGCCGGGTGGAGTTCCCGACGCGAACCCATAGTTCAGGCGGCACATTCCTGCCGGGTCGCAGGTACACCGGCGACGGTGACGCAGTCATCTGCACCCGGCAGACGGTGCGGGCAGGCTCGCCGTCGACCTCCGCGAAGTCGACCTCCACGAGGGCGGCGGCAGCGGTCCCGAGCGTCGTCGTGATCAGATCACGCAGCCACAACTCGAACCGATCGACATCCGGGGTCTTCAGCGTCGCCAGGTCGGAGTCGAGCCCGAGGGGCGTTCCGTGATCGTCGACACCGATGAGCAGCACACCACCATCCGCGTTGAGGAACGCCGCAGCCGTCTTGGCGACCACGTGCTCCATCCGCTCGTCCTTCTGACCGGTGCGGAGATTGACGCGGGCGGTGGACTTGAACTCGATGGTGCCCGACTCCCCTGCCGTGAGCAACTCGGCCACAGTGGCACGCACCGGCTTCTGCAAATGCGCGGCGGCCGCCCCATAGCCCGCGATGAACAGGATCGACACGCCCAGCGGCAGGATCAACGCGAGCGGGCTGCTGAGGTGCGGATCCGGCGCGACCAGATCGGCGAGCAGGAGCCCCGCAACGATCCCGATGATCGACAACACGATGGCCGTCGACCAGCGCAGCCGCGCACGACGACGCAGGAGCAAACGCGCGGCACCCGAGAACCCCCAGGCAAGGAGGAGGGCGACCAGGATCGCTACACCGACCACCCACAGCGGCACCCGGGAGAGGATGTCTCCGTCCACAGTCAGCTTCATCTCCTCGCGCAGCAACAGAAGTTCCCATTCAACCTAGGGCCAATCGGACGCTGACCGTTCTCCTTCGACGTGCGGGTGCCGCACGCAGAGGCATCAGCACGATCCCGATCTTCTGCAGGTGCTGAGGGTGAGCCCCGAAAGTGCGGGCACACTGTGGGTCGCGAAACGGCGCCGGGCGCAAGCAAACGAAAAGGGCCAGAAATCCGCGTGATTCCGCGGGCTTCTGACCCTCTTCCGTGACAGCGGCTTGTGGAGATGGGGGGAATCGAACCCCCGTCCATCGCTGAGTCTCCGCGCATTCTCCGGGCGCAGTCTGTGCAGACGTTCTACTCGGCCCCGACCTTTGTCACAGACAACTAAGTCGACAAGCCCAGCCTGGGAAGAGTCCCGCGTGACGTCCAGACGCCGTCACGCAGCAAGATTCCTAGATGACGCCAGGAACCGTGTCGGAATCAGCCACGGCCTGACGGACTATCGGGCTCGCTTATGCAGCGAGGGCGAAGTCGTTGCGCTTTGAATCGGCAACTATAGGTTTGCAGGGAGCGTTCACGAGATAACCCTGCATCCTCGGCCCGCTTCTCGTGGATTCGCAAGCAATGTCGAAACCGATCATCCCCGTGAACCTTCTCTCGAAGGGAACCGCTGTCACTCTGTGGAGTTGTCATTCCCCGGGTGAACCCGAGCATCCCAGGCTACAACAGATCACTCTCCCCCGCCATTCCCGCGGCGCGCTCTGACCGCTACTCTTGCGCCATGAGCCAGCAACGTCGTGGCCGAACTTCTGCAGTGACCGTCGCCCTGTGCCTCGCCTTCGCTCTGGCCGGATGCTCCGCAGGCACTGCGCCCGCGGCATCCACCACTCCTTCTCCCACTGCGACGGCCACTCCTACGCCCACCCCCACCCCGACACCCACTCCCGAGCCGCTCGCACTCACGTGCGACACGATCATCACGCCAGAGGCCGTCGCCGACTTCGCCGCGTTCGGCTGGACGGGACAAGAACGTCCGAACGGACCGTGGACCGTCGGCAGCGAGCCTTTCGAGGACGGCCTGGCGTGCCAGTGGATGCTGGACCACTCGGTCGCCACCGACAACTTCTCGTGGTTCGGATGGGCGCCGATGGATGCCGCGCAGGCGGCCGCCGTCACCAGCTCGCTGACCGACAGCGGCGAATTCCTGTCCGACGAGACGCCCGACGGGGTCTATCTGACGATCGACCCGAGCCTCGCGATGGTGACCGACGAGAACGGCTACGGCATCACGTACCTTCTCGCGGACGGGTGGATCGCGGGGGCCGGCACGCGCGCGGAGCTGATGCTCGTGCGCGTGCCCGAGGGGTGGGCGCCGGAGGGCGACTGAACGCAGCCACGCGTAGAGTCTCAGCATGAGCGAAGTGATCATCACCGTCCGCGGAGAGCACGAGACGCGCGTCGCGCCCGAAGAGGCCGTCGCGACCCTCACGGTGCGGACCGAGGGGCCCGAGCGCGGCGACGTCGTCGAGCGGATCTCCGCGCTCACCGCACCGCTGCGCGACGACCTCGCCGCGCGAAAGCTCGCGGGCGGACTGGCCGACTGGTCGAGCCAGCGCGTCTCTCTCTGGGCGAACCGCCCGTGGAACAACGAGGGCAAGCAGCTCTCGCTCGTGCATTACGCATCGGTCGAGGTGACGGCCACCTTCACCGACTTCGCGGCGCTGTCGTGGTGGCTCACCGAGGTGGCCGAGCGCGAAGGGGTGCAGATCGACGGGGTCGCCTGGCGCTTGACGCCGAACTCCGAACGGCACGCCGAGGCCGCTGTCGCGGCGCAGGCCGTGCGCGTCGCGGTCGATCGCGCGACGGCCTACGCCTCGGCCGTCGGGCTGACGACGGTGACCCCCGTCGAGCTCGCCGATGTAGGCCTGCTCACGCGCGGCGGCGACGGAGGCGGGGCGGCTCCCGAGATGCTGCGCATGGCGAAGGCGTCGTTCAGTGCGGATGCCGCGGCTCCGGCCTTCGAGTTCGAGCCCGATGACATCGTGGTCTCTGCCGCGGTCGAGGCGCGGTTCACGGCGCAGTGACCCGCGACGGGTGACCGCGGCTCAGTCGCCGAGGCGGTTGCGGGAGCGCATGGCGCGCTCGGCTTCGCGCTTGTCTTCGCGCTCGCGGATCGTCTGCCGCTTCTCGTACTCGCGCTTGCCCTTCGCGACCGCGATCTCGACCTTCGCTCGTCCGTCCGAGAAGTACAGCTTGAGCGGCACGAGCGTATAGCCGCCCGCCGACACGGCGTGCGAGAGCTTCACGATCTCGTCTTTGTGCAGCAGCAGCTTGCGCGTGCGCTTGGCGGCGTGATTCGTCCAGTGCCCCTGCGAGTACTCGGGGATGTGCACCGCATCGAGGAACGCCTCTCCTCCATCGATGTAGGCGTAGCCGTCGGTGAGGTTCGCACGCCCCTGGCGCAGGGACTTCACCTCGGTGCCCGTGAGCACGAGCCCCGCCTCGTACGTCTTCTCGATCGCATAGTCGTGGCGCGCGCGGCGATTGGTCGCCACGACCTGCTCCCCGCGTTCCCTGGGCATGAGTGCTCCTCGATATCGGATGCCGCATCCACCGGTTCGGCGCACGACAGCCCGTCAGTCTATCAACGGAGCGTGCTCGCGAGAATCAGGCGCGTAGCCATCGCCTGATCGCGAAGCCCGCGGACAGCGCCGCGAGGGCGATCCCGATCACGATCAGGATCGGCACGACGAGCCACGCCTCGGTCATCCCGACCCAGGTCGTGACGAAGTTGACGCGGTCGCGCAGGTAGCCGTTGACGCCGAAATGGACACCCGCCAGCACCGTTCCCGACGCGAGCACCGACCCGATGAGCGCGGCGAAGACGCCCTCGAGCACGAACGGTGTCTGGATGAACCGATTGGATGCACCGACCAGGCGCATGATCCCGATCTCTCGTCTCCGGGCGAACGCCGACAATCGGATCGTCGTCGCGATCAGAAGGACCGCCGCGATGAGCATGAGACCCGCGATGCCGACCGCGATATAGGTCGCGACGGTCAGGGCCGCGAACAGCGGCTCGAGGTACTGCATCTCGTCGCGCACCTCTTCGATGCCCGGGGTGCCCGAGAACGCTTCGACGATGACGTCGGATTGGCGCTGGTCGACGAGGTTGATGATGAACGTCTCGTTGAGGCTCTCGGGCGCGACGACGCTCGCGTAGTCCTCGCCGAGCAGGTCGATGACGTTCTGGTAGGCCTGCTCGCGATCTTCGAACTCGACGCCGCGGATGAGTCCCGCCAGCGCGGGGCTCTCGAGTTTGGCTTCGACATCGGTCAGCTGTTCGGGAGTGGCGACGCCGTCGGTACAGGTCGCCTCGGTCGAGACGTCGGTGCACATGAAGATCTTGACCTGTGCCCGATCGACCCAGAAGTCGCGCATCGTGCCGATCTGCATCTGCATGAGCACGGCGGCGCCGACGAAGGTGAGCGAGACGAACGTGACGAGCACGACGGACACGACCATCGACGCGTTGCGGCGCAGACCCGAGAACGCTTCGGAGAGAATGAGCCCGACCCTCATGATGTCGGCCCCACTTCGTCGTCGCGATCCGCGTCGGCAAGCCCCAGCCGGTCGGCGAGGCCGAGCTCCGAGACATCCATCTCGATCGCCTCGACGACGGGAATCGGATTCGTGCGCGGGGTGGTCTGTTCCGGAGCGGGCTGCGGCTCGGCGACGGGCGCCGGCGCCGGCTGCTCAGCGGCAGGAGCCGTCTCCTCCGCCTGCGCGAGCTGCTCGGCGGACTCGATGATCGCAGCATCCGTCGCCGCCACGGCACGCGCTTCGAGCGCGGGCTCGGCCGCATCGGTCGCGGCGGCGACGGCGGCGTCGACGGCTTCGGAGTCGACGACGCCGGTCTCGACGATCTCGCGGTGCAGCTCGAGTACAGCAGTGAGGGCGGCGACGGCGGCCGCGCCCTTCTCCGGTTCGGGCGCCAGGCTCGGAATGGCAGAAGTGTCGCCGTATCCGCCGTGGCGCTCGTCACGCACCATCTCGCCGTGGCGCAGTTCGATGACGCGCCGCTGCATCTGATCGACGAAGCCGGCCTCGTGGGTCGCCATCACAACGGTCGTCCCGCCCGCGTTGATGCGCGAGAGCAGCTGCATGATGTCGACGGATGTCGCGGGGTCGAGGTTTCCGGTCGGCTCGTCGGCGAGCAGCACCTGCGGTCGGTTGACGAGCGCCCGCGCGATCGCGACACGCTGCTGCTCACCGCCCGAGAGCTCGTGAGGGAACCGCTTCTCCTTGCCCGCGAGGCCCACGAGCGCGAGCACCTCGGGCACGGCCTGCTGCACGAATCCGCGCGACGAGCCGATCACCTGCAGGGTGAACGCGACGTTCTGGAACACCGTCTTGGTCGGAAGCAGGCGGAAGTCCTGGAACACGGCGCCGATGTGACGGCGGAAATAGGGCACCTTGCGGTTGGACAGCGTGCGCAGATCCCGGCCGAGCACGACGACGCGACCTTCCGAGGGCACCTCCTCGCGAAGGATCAGTCGCAGGCACGACGACTTCCCCGAGCCGGAGGCGCCGACGAGGAAGACGAACTCCCCGCGTTGCACCTCGAAGTCGACTTCGCTCAGGGCGGGCCTCGGGGTGCCACGGAAGCGCTTCGTGACGTTTTCGAACCGGATCATGGCTCATCGAGCCTAAGCGGGCTCGGTGCGGGCGCTCCCAGCGACACCCGAGAGGCGGCATCCGAGTGTTCGGATCACAGCGTGGCACAGACCCCCGCGGCGGGCATCGCTTCCTCCACAGAACGGCACGAAAGAAGTTCTCCACAGATTTTCGAAATGACCTCGGATCTGGGTGAAATCGAGGCCCGAATGTCGGAGGGGGTCACCAGGATGGAGGCATGAACCCGCTCCTGGCACAGCTCGACTCGCTCGATGCGCTCGCGAGCGAGATGCTCGAGCGGCACAGCGACGATGACGGCCTGCGGCGGGCATCCGATGAGCAGGTGCTGCTCGTGCTGTCGGCAGCGGCACGGGTGCAGCGCCGCCTCGATGCGCTGCTGATCGAAGCGGGCGACGAGGTCGCGGCACGGTCCGAGACCGGAGTCGTCGAAGATCGGATGACCTCGCGATTCGGATGCCACGACGTCAACGAGCTGCTGCAGCGCACGACGCTGCTGGGTCCGGCGTCCGTCGGGCGCCTGCTGCGCGCGACGAAGGGCGTGTGCGGTGAGCGCGCGCTCGTGAGCGGCGAACGATTGGAACCGAAGCTCCCGGCGCTGCGTCGCGTGATGCTCGACGGCGCAGTGGGCGTCGACGGCGTGCTGGCGATAGCGACACCCCTCCTCGCGACAGGACGCCGGGCCTCACGCGAAGCGCTCTGCGAAGCCGACCGGCTGCTCGCGGCCGTGGCGACCGGTGAGGGGCCCGACGGGGCGCCACCGGCGTGCGCGGATCTGTTGCGGGTCCAGGCTCAGGCGTGGCAGATCGCGCTCGACCAAGACGGTGCCGAGCCCCGCGATCGCCTCGCCGCGTATCGACGCGGTGTCACGCTCGGAGCACCGACCGACGCGGGCGTGCCCATCCGCGGAACGCTCATGCCCGAAGTCGCGGCGCAGTTCCAGCGACTCTGCGACGCCATACTGTCGCCCCGCGTCGACGGCGTGCGCTTCGTTGACGAGCCGGCTCACGCCGACGATCCACCCGGGCCGGCCGACACCCGCTCGCGCGCGCAGAAACAGCACGACGTGCTCGCGACCGTGTTGACGGTGGCCGCAGCGAGCGGCGAGCTGCCGACGATCGGCGGCGCCGCACCCACTCTCGTCGTCTCGGTGCGCGAAGAAGACGCCGCGCGCGGCACCGGCTACGCGCACATCGACGGTTTCGGGCGGCCCGTCTCGATGGAGACGGCCCTGCACATCTCCTGCGGATCGGTCATCCAGCGCATCACGATGAACGACGAAGGCCGAATCCTGCGGCTCGGAACCGAAGAGCGCGTCTTCAACCGCCGTCAGCGTCGGGCGATCGCGCTCCGCGACGGCGGGTGCGTGATCCCCGGGTGCGGTGTTCCGGCGGCCTGGTGCGAGATCCACCATGTGATGGAGCACGCGGCAGGCGGACCCACACACACCGATAACGGCGTGCTGGTCTGCTGGTTCCATCATCGATTCCTCGAATCCAGCGGCTGGTCGATCCGCATGGTGCGGGGTGTGCCCCAGGTGCGCGCACCACTGTGGTACGACTCCAGCGGTCGATGGCGGGCCGTCACGACCTCGCCGACCCGGCTTCAAGACGCGGTACTCAGAACCTGACGGCGCCCGCCCCCTCTCGCGATCGATTCCCGCTCGACGGGCGGCGACTCAGCGCGCGATTCAGACGACTTCCTGGCGTGGGTGCGGGGCGTGCCGCAGATACGCGACGCCGTGCATGTCACCGGCCCGCACGACTACCTGCTTCGCGTGCGCGTGCGCGACATGAGTGACCTCGATCAGCTGCTTCGCAAGATCAAGAAGGATGCCGGCGGCGCACAGACGCAGACGCGCCTCGCGCTGCGCTGAGACATCAGTCGTCGTCGTCCTTGCGCTTGCGCCAGCGGATGCCGGCCGAGATGAGCCCGTCGAGCTCTCCGTCGAACACCGACGCCGGGTTGCCGACCTCGAAACCGGTGCGCAGGTCCTTCACGAGCTGCTGCCCGTAGAGGAAGTACGACCGCATCTGGTCGCCCCAGCTCGCGGTGATGACACCGGCGAGCTCCTTCTTCTTCGCTGCTTCCTCTTCGCGCTTGAGCAGGAGCAGGCGCGTCTGCAGCACTCGCATGGCGGCAGCGCGGTTCTGGATCTGCGACTTCTCGTTCTGCATCGACACGACGATCCCCGTCGGCACGTGCGTGAGTCGCACCGCCGAGTCGGTCGTGTTGACCGACTGGCCGCCCGGGCCCGACGAACGGAACACGTCGACGCGGATGTCGTTCTCGGGGATCTCGACCTCGACGGCCTCTTCCATGACCGGGATCACCTCGACCGCCGCGAACGAGGTCTGGCGCTTGTCGGCCGATCCGAAGGGGCTGATGCGCGCGAGGCGGTGCGTGCCGGCCTCGACCGACAGCGTGCCGTAGGCATACGGGGCGTCGACCTCGAACGTCGCCGACTTGATGCCCGCGCCTTCGGCGTACGACGTGTCCATGACCTTGACGGGGTACTTGTGGCGCTCAGCCCAGCGCAGATACATGCGCAGCAGCATCTCGGCGAAGTCGGTCGCATCGTCGCCGCCCGCGCCGGAGCGGATCGTGACGACGGCCGAGCGCGAGTCGTACTCGCCGTCGAGGAGCGTCTGCACCTCGAGCTGACTGATGACTCCCTCGAGCTCGGCGAGCTCCTTGCGGGCTTCGTCGGCCGAGTCCTCGTCGTCCATCTCGAGAGCGAGCTCGATGAGCACCTCGAGGTCGTCGAGGCGCCGCTCGATGCCGGCGATGCGCTTGTATTCGGACTGGCGGTGGCTGAGCGCGCTCGTGACCTTCTGCGCCTTCTCGACGTCGTCCCACAGGTCGGGCGCGCCGGCGGCCTCGCTGAGGCGCGCAATCTCGCCGGTGAGTGCGTCGACGTCCACCACGGCGCGAATGTCGTCGAAGGTGGAACGCAGCGCCTGGATGTCGTCGGAAAGATCGAGTTCGAGCATGGCACTCCAGAGTAACGTGGATGGGCGTGACCGATCACTCCGACCCCGTCCGCGCACGTGACGTGCTGTGGCGGTTCGGCCCCATGGTCTATGCGCCGACCGTGCTCTTCGCCTTCGGCGAGGGCGCCGTGATCCCGCTCATCCCGGTCATCGCCGCGCAACTGGGCGCCGATCTCGCGACCGCCGCGCTCGTGGCATCCGCTCTCGTCGTCGGACAGCTCTGCGGAAACCTGCCCGCAGGCTGGGCCGTCGCGCGCATGGGCGAGCGGCTCACGATGGCGATCGCCGGCACGGTGGCCCTCGCGGGCGTCGTCGTGCTCGCACTCGCCCCATCTCTCGGCCTCTTCGCGCTCGCGGTCCTCCTGATCGGCTTCTGCGCCGCCGCCTTCGGCCTGGCACGCCACTCGTTCATGACGACTCGGGTGCCGATCGCCTTCCGCGCGCGAGCGCTCTCGCTGCTGGGCGGGACGTTCCGCTTCGGCATGTTCATCGGCCCGTTCGCCGCCGCCGCGCTCCTGGCGATCTTCGGTGACGAGCACGCCGCGATCTGGCTCTTCGCGGCGTGCCTCGTCGCGACGGTCCTGCTCGTGCTTCTCGGGCCCGACCCCGAGAAGCAGTTCGCGCCCGTCTCTCCGGCGCCGCTCGCCGACCCCGCCATCGTCGAGGACACCGGCGAGCCGGTCACCGGCTCGATCCCGACCGCCGCGCCCATCGGGGTGTTCCGCACGATGTGGCGCTATCGAGGGGTTCTCGCCCGGCTCGGCAGCGCCGCGGCATCCCTCTCGGCCGTCCGTTCGGCGCGCCAGGTCGTGCTGCCGCTGTGGGGCTACTCGATCGGTCTCGACGCGCAGACGATCGCGCTGGTCGTCGGGGTGTCGGGCGCGATCGACTTCGCCCTGTTCTACGCGAGCGGTCAGGTGATGGACCGCTTCGGACGCCTGTGGGCCGCACTCCCGGCCATGATCCTCATGGGCGCCGGCTTCGTCGCGCTGTCGTTCACCCACGACCTCGAGCAGTCGGCGATGTGGTTCGCGCTCTTCGCCGCCGTCCTCGGCGTCGGCAACGGCCTCTCCAGCGGCATCCTGCTCACACTGGGGGCGGATGCCGCACCCAAGACCGATCCCGCACCGTTCCTCGGCTCCTGGCGCACGCTCACCGATGCGGGCGGCGCGGTCGCGCCCCTCGTGGTGTCGGGCGTCGCCGCCGCGGCATCCCTCTCGGTCGCGACCGGCGTGATCGGCGTCGTCGGTCTCATCGGCGCACTCGCCTTCATCCGCTGGGTGCCGCGCTTCACGCCGTCGTAGCATCGGATGACCCGCCGCCGAAACGGAGGAGCTCGATGTCCGAACAGCACCATCTCGCCGACGAGGACTACAAGGTGGCCTGCACCGGCTACCCGAAGGGAATCCAGTACCGCGTCGAGGACCCCATGAACGGTCTGTCGTACGACTTCGACGGGTTCGTCGACGGGCACCTGGTCTGGACGATCGCGGACTACACCCGGCAGTTCGACGGAGCGGGCCCACTCGAGGGCGGCTTGGAAGGGGCGTATCGCGACAGTGCCGGGCTGCAGAACGCGGTGCGCCAGGGCTACCCGGTGACGTGGTTCGTGCAGCGGGCCGCCGACGCGAACCGGCTGCGCGCGATGATCGAGGACGCGGGATACAGCTCGATCTTCGTCCGGCACCTGCCGATCGAGTGATTCGCCGCGGCGCGGTCAGAGGGCGAACTCGCCGCGGTCCGGCCTAGCTCTGGATCATCCCGCCCTTCGGCCAGGCCCCTTCCGTCACGCGACGCTGCAGGATCTGCCGGATCGCCTTGTTCGCCGCGATCCGCTCCCCCGTGACGACCGGCGGTGGAGCATCCTCGGCCGCCGACACGCGCACTCGCAGCGGATCCGCGTCCGTCGGGCTCGTGTAGATCTCGTACTCGGCCGAGGTCGCGTCCTGCGAGATCTGTCGGTACTTCAGGTACACAGCCACGTCGGCACTCCTTTCGCGCGGCGGGCCGTCGCACCTCGCCATCGTCCACGCTGACGGATTCGGGGCGGATCTCCGAGCCGACACGCCCAGCCCGGCGGCGTGTCGGCGCCACGATCCGCCCCGAACCTGTCCGTCAGCGCAACGCCGTCCGACTCGTCGCGGTGGCCTGCAACGGCACCCCCTCGGGCACGAAGAGCGTGAAGACCGGCGGATGCCACTCCCCCGCCACCGTCACCCGCGCCGAGACACCGTCGGGCGTCGCCGCCGACACCACGCGCGCGTCGCTCGCGACGACGTCGAGAAGAGCGGATGCCTGCGCGTACACGTCATCGGAGGTCAGGCGCGCGACCGGCTCAGCGCCCGAGATCTCGAGCGTGAAGCCGTCCGCGCCGGCGAGAGCGGCGGCATCCGCGATCGCATCGAGCCGCTTCTGCGCGAGATACAGGCTCGTGGCGTCGACGCACACGAACACCGTGACGACGGCGAGCAGCGCGTACCCGATCGTGAGGAGCAGCACGCTGCCCTGGTCGTCGCGGGCGAGACGGCATCGCAGCCACCCGATCACGGCGCACCCCACAACCGCGAGACCTTCTGCACCGCGCTCGCCTCGACGGGCACGGCGGCGACGCGGTCGAGCCCGAGCACAGACGGCGCGAACGGCAACGGCACCGTCGTGCGCAGCGACACCACGACGGTCGCCCCCGGCGCGGGGCACGGTACGACGGCGGGCGCACACGCGATCGAGACATGCACGCGTTCGGCGTCCATGCCGTACTCGCGCACGACGGAATCGAGCACGGCATCCGCGCGCGCACCGGCATCCGTCGCATCATCCGCCGTCGAGATCGCGCGCGCGATGTGCCGCGCCGCGGCCTCGGCGCCGAGCGACTGCGCCTGGATCATGCCCAGCGCCACGACGAGGTAGAGCACCGGCACGAGCAGCACGACACCGACCAGGATGAACTCCAGCGCCGCCGAGCCGCGCTCGAGGTCGTCGACCTCACCCGAACGACTCGAGGGGCGCATGCGCCGTCACCTCCAGCATCCCGGGCGCGCCCCACAGCCCGACGAGCGGCAGCGTCGCGCGCACCGTCACGGCGACGGTGTCGTGGCCGAGGGTACGGACCGCGGCCACCCGCACGTCGGTCGCGTAGCCGCCTCCGACCGTGCGCGTGAGAATCTCGCGGGTGCGACGCTCACCGTCGAGGGCGTTCGTGTCGGCGAGCGCCGCGTGGTACGCCCCCTCGACCGCCGCGTCGTGCACGACGTTGCGCACGTACACCGCGAGCCCGAACTGCAGCACGCCGAGCGTGAGCGCCGTCAGCAGCACCCCGACGAGCACGAACTCGACCGGCGCCGATCCCCCGTCATCGCGCAACGCCGCGACGAGGCGAGAGCGGATGCCGCGCATCAGAACCCGGCGACACGCGAGATCGCCTGCTCGAACAGCCCCGCGAGCGCGGGCCCGGCGAGCGCCCAGATCACGACGACCAGTCCGGCCGTCATGAGGGTGATGAGCACCCATCTGACGATAGAGTGGCACCTATGAGTAAGCGTGCCGCAATCTACGCCCGGATCAGCCGGAAGGACAAACGCGTCCCGAAGGTCGAACATCAGATCGCGCTGTGCGAGTCCATCGCGGCGGGTGAGGGCTGGACCGTGGACCCGGCGCACATCTTTCAGGACGACGGGATCGCGGCCTCGGGCCGGGAGATTGACGACACGACTATCGAAAATCGGCCCGGCGCTCGGGCTCTGTTGTCAGCCATGCGCGCGGGATCGTTCGACGTGCTAATCGCGGTCGAAGGCGAGCGTCTGGCGCGCACGTACCTTGACGGAATCGAGTTCATCCAAGCGAGTGACAAGGGCGGCGTGACGTGGTTCCTTGAAACAGACGGCCCGCTCGATCCGTCGTCGCCTGCGGGCGAAGAGACTGCGGTCAGCATCTTTGCGTCCGGTCGTCGTGAGGGCCGCGTGCGCGGGGTGCGACAGAGACGCCGATACGACCGCGAGCGGGCCGCAGGGATGCCGCTGTGGGGTGCTCGTCCGTTCGGATGGGAGCCCGACAGGATCACCGCCCGCGCGGATGAGGCGGACCTGATTCGGAGCGCCGTTGCTGACTATCTCGGCGGCGAACGCTCGCTGCTCCGAATCGCGAAAGACTGGAACGCGGCGGGTGTCAAGACGGACGGCATGATGCGCGAGCGCAAGGGCCGTGATGGCATCACCCGCCAGCCGCGAGGCCTGTGGACCGCGACTACAGTTCGGCAACTGCTACTCCGCGACCGGAACGCCGGTCGGCTGGTGCATCGAGGCGTCGAGCTTCCGCAAAGTCAGATCGAGGCGATCATCACGCGTGTGCAACTGGACTCGCTCCGGTCGAGGATCAAGTCTGGAACACCCGTCGGAGAACGGGCGCAGACGTTGCTCGGGGGCCTGATCCGCTGTGAGTGCGGAGCCCCTATGCACGGCACTGTCGGCTACTCCCAGAGGAAAGGAGGCACGCGCCATGAATACAAGCACTACAAGTGCTCTCAGACTCTCTACGACAAGACCCGACGGCACGCAACCATCGTTCAGGCGATGGCGGACGATCTCATCATCGCCATGCTGTGGGCGGATCTCTATAGCGGCAAGCTAACTGTTCCGGGCGACGACATCGCGAGCGCGTTGGAGAGTGTGACCGCACGTCTCGCGGCCAACTCCGAGAGTCGGGATCATGTGGGCTCTGTGCTGATAGACCGCCGCCAAAAGTCGATTCACGGTCAGGCATTGGGGAGCCTCGCCACGCTCGATATCGAGCGCGAGGCGCTGGAACTGGAGCGCGACGGGCTAGTCGCACGTGCGGCGGAGGGCGGCGCGCTCGCGGCGTTCCTGACCGAATGGCGGCAGTCCCCCGCGGGATTCAATGACACTGCGGAGCGCGACGCGTGGCAAGGCCGATTTTGGGCCTTGTGGGAGGGCATTCCCATCGAACGGAAGCACGCCATGATTCGTGCCCGATATCGGCCCGTAGTCAAGGTTGGTGGACGGGGCCCCGCGCGCATCTCGCTTTCGGAGCTCCCAGGCACCACGACGCAACGTCGAGACTGATTCCCCACGCACCATCACGCGGACTCCGAAAACGTCGCGGTCTAGTCGGTCGGCTTGCGCGTCCAGCGCTGACGGGGCGCGTTCCAGTCGAGCGACGCCCACCCGTCGAGCTTTCGGAATGCGGCAGTCACATCCGGCGAGATGTTGCGGCGGTGACGCTTGCTCAGGACGATCCATTCCTCGCCCGCCTCGCGTGCAAGCTCATCCCGCACGCCGTTGTACCGGGCGTACCCCATCTGCTCGATGTGGCGCTCGATGATCGACAAGAGTTCTTCGGCGGCGGCGTGGGCATCCATGTGCGCGACTGTAGCGCGTTCCACGGCATCGAGATCTCGCCACCCTGTGCCGACACCCGGGAGCCAGGTTCCCGGCGTAGATCAAGCTGGAGACCATGCCGCACGAGCGGAGAGCACGCCTCGGGCGGCGGTGCCGCTAGTGTGCGAGACGTGAGTAACCGATCTTCTGTGACGCCGCGTAGGTCTGGGCGACTCGGATGGATCATCGGCGCGGCATTGCTGGTGCTCGCTGTCGGCGTTCCCTGGGCGTGTAGCTCGGCGCAACAGGCGGGATGGGATGCCGCCTCAGGCACGCGGTCAGTTCTCGTGGAGGGTCAGCGGGTCGGAGACGGGTACGTGATCAGCGACACCGCGGTCATCGAAACCTGGGCCAAGGATCACGAGATCAGTGTTCGTATCCCCGTCACGCGCGCACAGGACAGTCCCAATCGGACTCCGCAGATGGAAGTCGCGGTGGGAGACGGATTGGCGCGATGCGAAGTTTCCCGCTCGTTCCTGTGGTCGGCGGCGGAGGGCTCGACGCTGAGCCTCTATTGTGACGGCGTGTATCTCGATCTTGCGCAGTTGGGGGAGATTGATTCGATCACGCTCATCTCTCACGGTTAGAAACGATTCCCCGGCCAAGCGCCGAGCCAACTCTCGCCCGTAGGGAGGAGTCGCGGGTTCTTTCGGCGCATGTTCACCCGGAGCCGCGTCCAGACTGGGCCGGAGACCCCCGGACCGTGAATCGCGCCGCCATCCTCTAGCTCAGGCGCACCGCTCCGCACTCCGAACACTCCCAGCGCGGGCGCTCCGGCGTCCCAGCGGGGTGCAATCGGTCGAGCGTCGGGCACGCCTGGCAGAGCGGCGCATCGAGGTCGTGAGTCACGCCGGCCAGGTTATGCGCTCAGCGTCGATCTGCGGCGCCATGTTGGCCAGGCTGTGGACAACTCGCACTGGCCGGGGCTATCGGCGTAGATCGAGCTGGGGAACTTGCCGCACGACTGCCGCGGGCGCCTATACCCTGGCGTCGTGTCGGAAACCGTCTATGTCGCGCTCATCACTGGCGGATTCACTCTTGCAAGCGGAATCATCGGCATAATACTGACGCACCGCTACAGTCAGCGCCAGGCAGATTCCGCGCGACGCGAGGAGCGGCGCCGCGATGTGCGCGCGCTCGTCGCCCAGCTAGTCAGCGCTGGCACGGTCTACGCGAAGATGACGGGGGATCTCGTGCCGATCTACTACTCGGCGGCGGGTGATCCCAACTTTTGGATGGAATGGCCCGACACAGACTCGGGGCGCGAGCAACGCGAGAATGCCCAGACTGTTCGACGCATCGCGGGAGAACTGCGCCTCATGGTCAGAGATTCCGCATTACTTGATGCCCTATCTGGAGCAATGACGTTATTCGCGGACGGCACCGCCATGAGCGCACTGCTAGCCGAGTCGAAACGCACGGGCGGTCAGATCGTGGACGGCGGCGCGGTGGGGGACGTGTTCGCGTACTACCGCACCCTCGGCGACGCGTTCGTAGCCGTGGAGAATCGAGCCGCCGAGTTGCTCCGGGGGGATCTCTAGACAGGGAGATGCCCCCGACCCGAGACGGGGGCGGTTCGGATGACATCGAGCTAGTCGGCAGGGATCTCGCGATAGAGCGATGCACCCGACCCACCGAACTTGGTCCCGGCGCGACTAGTCGGTGCGGAGGTCGTCCTGGCGCGGGCCGTAGTTGGGCGGCTCGCCATTCACGCCCGCGACCGGTTTACCGTCCGGGCGCACGAGGGGCACGTGGCACGTCGCGCAGATGATCCACGCCTCGTCATCGTCGAGCGGCGCGTGGTGACCGCGCGCAAGGCATTCCGCCGCGCCGTCTGCTTGGCGTTCGTTGAAGCTCAGCACCATGCCGATTGTCTCGTCATCGTCCACGAAATAGCCGTCGTCGCGGCGCACCCATAGTCCCGCCGTTTCAAGCTCGACGGCACTAACGGTCGTCTCTGCGGAGATGGAATCGAGGTAGTCGTCGGACACGAATCCCGGCGTTCCCCGCTGGAAACTCTCGATGATCGCGAACGTGTGCAACTGGAATGCCGGGATACTCAGGGGCGGCAACTCACCCGCCTGCAAGAAGTTCTCGCCGTCGTTCTCGTCGTCCATCATCACAGCTTGTCAGACGGGCGCGAGCGCTGAAGAGTCAGGGGTAGATCCGCTGAGGGATGTCGTTGACGTCGGTCGAGTCCGCCCCACCTGGATAGACCATCGTCTGTGCCGGAGTGCGCGTGCCCGCCGTCCCGCCGCATGCCCAGTCTCCACCGGGGTAAGTGCCACGGAAGTCCCACGCGGTGCCCGAGTAGTTCTCATCGCTGACATCTGTGGCAGTGATTTCGCTCGGGTCGACGTCGGCCCATTCCGCCACCTGTTCGATGCATTCTGTGATCATCACCTCGGGCTGAAGCGTTACGGGCGCGGGACGCGTCGCGTTCCCGATGAGGTTCCCGGTGATGGGCACAATGAAGATTAGAGCGACAACGGCGATAACGCCGATGCATCCGATACCAGAGCAACCCAAGCCCCTCTTGGGTGTAGGCGGCTGGCCAGCGCTGGACGCACCGGATGACGCAGGCGGCGTCGTAGGGCGTGCGGCGGGGCGCTCGCTGAGAGGCCGGTCGTCACTCACTAGACCGTCTCGACAACCGCTGTCAGCACATAGTCGGCCATATTGCCGCGACATGTGATCGAGATGATGCGGCACGCCGGGTAGCTCTCCAGGCGTTGCTTCAGTTGTTGTGGTGCCTCATCGTATGCGCGGGACGCGTGTGAGTACGGCCCCCGAATGACGATGACATCTTGTTGCGGCACCAGTGCCATGCGTTCCCCCAGACATTGCGAATTCTCCCATCATGCCGCCTCGGCGGTTTCTAGGAAACGTGGCGGGTTGAGCCGGTAGGCGGGGCGTGATGCGTGATCTTGGGCGCCCGGGTTAGCCGAGCGCTGACGCGACCGCGTAGGCGCTGGAGCGCTCCAGCCGACCGCGCGCGCGGTCGTAGCGGCGCGTCGTACGCGGGTCGGCGTGCCCCATCGAGTCTTGGAGATCGGCAAGCGTCACCCCAGCGTCGAGTGCGAGCGTCGCGTGCGTGTGTCGGAGCGAGTGCGGCGACACGGCCCCGTCGATCCCGGCGCGGCGGGCGATGCGCTGAACCGTGCGGAACGCCTCGGATGCCGCCCAGCGCTTGCCGGTCGCCGTCGTGAACAGGGGCGCGTCGGCGCTCGCCGCGTCGGCGGTTACGATCTCTTGCCCCGCGGCGGCGGACGCGCCGAGATAGACGCTGAGTGCCGCGACGGTCTGAGCCGGTAGCGCGAGCTTGGCCACCTTGCCCCCCTTGCGCGTCACGACGAGTACGCGGTGCCCGTTGTCGTGCTGGAGATGGGCACGATCCGCGCCGAGCACCTCGGAGAGCCGCGCGCCGCTCATGACGAGCAACGACACCAGCGCGAACGCGCGCGGGCCGTCAGCCTCCGCGGCGTCGAGGAACGCCAGCGCCTCACTCTTGCTCAGGCCGCGCGTGGCGCTGTGGTCGGCGTCGACGCGAGGGCGCACAACGCGGCGCACAGGGTGAGCCTCGGCATGGGGCATCGCCCCCTCGATGCTCGCGTAACTGTAGAACGACGACGCCGCCGCGAGCTTGCGCGCGACGGTCGAGGCGGCGCCGGTCAGCGTGAGGCGATAGGCGTCGAGATGGCGGCGTTCGGCTTCGAGCGCGTCGAGGTCGAACGAGTCGAGGAACGCGAACATACCGCGGATGTCGCCCCTGTACGCACGCCGTGTGTGCTCGGAGCCAAGGGACATGAGCCACGCCCCGGTGAGCGCCGCGTGGCGGTCGGCGTTGGTCGTTTGCGAGAAGTTCGCGAGCGTCATCATGCTCACATGATAACTGACATTATCGCGTGGGCGCAGAGCGCTCCGAAAACGGGCGCGGCCCCGGCATCCGCCCCCCAGGAGGAAGAGCGGGACCGGGGCCACGGGTCGGCGGCGGAGTCCGCCGACAGGAGCCGCGCGAGGGGTCGAGATCCCGAGCCACTACCCGCGCGCGGCGGCTCAGGGGAAGTGTGTGCGCCGGATCGCTTCGAGGATCTCCGGCCGAAAGCCGATCAGCTCGCCGCGCTCGCCGAGCACGTGGATCGCATCCGCGACGCGCACGTACAAAATCGCCTCGTGCTCGTCGTGCACATACTCCGCCGCGCCCGGCAGGCCATAAGCGCGAACGCCGACGTGCACGACGACATCGCCTGAGATCGTCGGCGCGATGATCCGCGGCGTCGGCATCGCGTCGGCGATCTGACGGGCGCGAACACTCGGCCCCGCGGTGGTCATGCGACCAGCTCCCGCGGCTGGCTCGGCATCCGCCATCGACCAGCCCAGTATCCATAGCGAGTTGTCGGCGGCATCACGTCCGCGAACGCCTCACACGGCCCGAACAGGGGGCACCGGGCGCATATCGCGGCAAGTGTCGCGCGCTCAGCACTGTTCATCTCGTCGGGCGTGAATCGATCATCATCCGCGCACCCTGGCGTCGTGTGCCCTAGAGCGTCCTGCAATGCGTCCCAGGCCTCAGCGGCTCGGCCAAAGAGGGTGCCTGCGCGCGCGCCCGCCATGTCAGCCCACTCCCGGCACGTCGCGGCGCAGGAGCTTGCCGAAATGATCGAGAGTCATGAGCACGTAGCTCTCGGCGGTCGGTCGGCCATGGCGACGCTGAACGACGGCGCCGATTTGGTCACCCGCATCGGCCGCCCGACGTCCTGCTACGTCGAGATCTTCGGAGAGCCGCATGCGGTGCTCAGCGGACGCGAGGACTGTCACCCCCGGCACGCCGAGGACGTCGCCCGTCACGTTCGCGAACGTCTCAGACGGTCGCCGCGCTGAGATGCGTGGCCGGATCGGCGATCTCAGCTCGGCGCTGAGGTATCCCGCGATGCTGTCGCGCCAGGCCTGCGCGCGAGTGCGTCGGTTGAACTCGGTTGTCGTGCTCATCTCAGCGCTTTCCCTCAGCACGCGCCCGCGCGAACGCCTCGGCCTGCTCACTGGCGGCATGCTCGCTCGGCGTTCCGTAACGCTGCTTGTTTGTCGTGAACGACGTCTTGCGGCCCGGTCCGTAGACCCTCTCGACTTCGGCCAGCGCGGCCCGCTGTTCGGCGGGGCTGTCCTGCGCCCAAGCCCGGCGACGTGCCGTCTCCCGAGCCTCCGCCCACTCTTCGGAGCCAAACCTCCAGGGCACGAAGTCTTCGGCGGGGCGTCCCGGGCGGAGCATCACTTTGCCCCAGCGCCGAACCTGTTCGGCCTCATCGTGCACCCATGCGGGCCAGCCGATCCGCCCGTGCCGATCCCGCGATGCCTCGATCATCGCCGCGGTGACGACGAACGTCTGTCCCGGCCTGAGGGTGACAAAGCGCCCGCCGAGAACGCCCCCTGTCGAGGTGGAGATCGTGAGTCCGTGCGCAACGCAATAGACCTCCTCCCCGGGCGAAACGATGCGGGGTGCGGCGTCGTCTGCCGCGAGGATGTCATCGAGATCCTGCGGCGTAGTCGCGTCAGTCATGTTGTCTCCAATGTGAGTGTTGTTTCTGAAATCGAGCTGGCGGCACCGCGCACGAGCGCGGCGATGTCTGGGCGGTCGTCCCGGTCGAAAGCGGCGGCGACGGCCTCGGCGACGTGGGCGTCGTCGCGGGCGAGCACGACAAGTGCACGAGCGATGCTCGCCGCGTCCCTCAGCTCATCTGCGGTGCGGTCGTGATCAACGCCGAATCGCTCGGCGAGCGCGACAAGTGCGCGCATCTCGGCCTCTCCGAGCCGGGCGCCAAGCCAGGCGTTCCCTGCGGCGTACGCGACTCGGCGGGCGTCTCGGGCATCGTTTGCGATATCCGCCATTCGCTCAACAAGCGCCGCGGGGCGCATCTCGGGCGAGCGGGTGATCGACTCGGCGAGCGCGGGGCGGAGATGCCACCGGAGGTGCCGATAGAGAGAATCGCGACTCACCCCGAACTGTTGCACGAGTCGCGTGATGGGAGCGCTCTGCGCAAGCAACGCATCGATGGTCCCCAGCTCGCTGTGCGCACATACGCGGCACGACGCCCCGTAGGGCGAGGCGTTGCTGAGCGGCGCGAGATCGGACATGCGAGCAGATTACGCACAAAGTTCAAATATTGCCAAGTTGAATAGCAGTATGCACATGTTACGCGCTACGGAAGTGCCAATATGCACGTTACGCGTTACGGGCGATCAAACACGCCGCGTGCGATGAGGGAGTCCAGCTCGACGGGCGGCGCGCACACGCCCGTCACGGCCCATGATCGGCGGCGATAGGTCCCGCTCTCCAGCTCGTGCACGAGGGTGAGTGCGTCGGCGACGCCCTGCCTCACGAGATCCCAGAGCACCGAGGCGGAATCCGTGCCGTGAGGGCTCACACGCTCTTTTGTGATGTAGTCCACGGCATCGGAGTGGGCGCCGTAGCGCCTGACGTCCTGCCCCTCCGCACTCGCCGCGACGTCCAGGCGGTCGGCTTTCGACAGGTAGCGGTTGCGTAGCTCGACATCGAACGCGACAACCTCAGACGGCGTCAGTTCGTTTCGGAAAACGAGCATGGTGTGCGCGTGAGGGTGCCACCCACTCGCGGAGTACTTGCACTCGATCACCCGGGCTGTGCCCATCACCCCGCGGCGCGCAAGCCATCCGCCGCCCGTCGTCGCTTGAATCACGCGCACGAGATCGGCTCTCAGCGGCCCGAGGGCCGCGCCTAGCATGCTCGGGACGGTCGCCGTCCACAGGAGGACCGTTCCGAACCGCACGTGACTGAGCCGTGCCATGAGATCGCGGCGAAGCTGTGCCGCTCGGGCGGTCGAGCAGATAGCGCAGAGCGCCAGGCCGCAATCATGCCCAGCCGCACCGCATCGCCGGATTGCTCGGCGTGTGGAGTACTCCCGCTGAAGCGCGTTTAGCTCGTAACGTGCATCGGGTTGCGCATAACGTGTGCTCTCGTTCGCGCCTATAGTTACGACGTCTTGATGGATGAACCAGGGTGCATCTTTCGTGAACGGGTAGCGGCGCCGTGAGGTCGTCGGAGTCGACATAGAGTCCCGTCTCGTGCGGCGCCGCTCGCAAGATCCCGGAGCGGCGGCACAAGCGCCCCGAGGCCGCTCACGGTACATGGCGAGATCGCCGAAGTCGAGCAAAAACCCCAGGTCGTAAGTCATAACGTGTTCACGTTTCTGGAAACGTGATGCCCGCGGCACGAGAATGCCCCCGCTCTCGTGGCTTGCGTAGGCCAGAGCGGGGGCGGCATCGAGACGAGTCGACGCGAGCGACTGTACACGGCGGAAGCGCCTGACGTGAGCCGCGCTCACGCCACGCACTACAAAGCGGAAACAGATGAGATCGACACCACGAAAGCGGAGGTAGCGCCGATAGCTGTGGTTTGCCGCCAGGGGAAGTCTCCCTCTCCCCGAGCCAATCAGTTCACGTCGCCGAGTCGAGGGTGGGAGGGATCCAGCTCACAGTGTTTGTCGCGCCATCGACTCAGAACGCCGGGTCGTCGGGATCGTCAGGTAGGGCCCCCGCGACCTCAGGGTTGAACAGAGTGTCATTCAAGTAATCTTCATCGTCCTCTCCAGTGACGCTAGAGAGCATCTTCCGCGACCAGTTGTCGAAGCCACTTGACGTCCGTGGGGTGATCACCGACTCAAAGTCGCCCGGGACGAGAGCGCCGCGCGCGAGCGCGCGCTCGACTACCTTGCGGATGCTAGGAATGTCCGGATTGCCCGTACGCCCCGGACGCGGATTCCCGCCAACAGCCCTGCGTACTTCCGTCCTCAGCGATCTGAGTTGCTCCATCACTTCGAGGTTGCTCTGGGCTACCGGATCAGCACTGTCCCCTAGCTGGACAAACAACCTGGCGTCCGTCAGCGGGGTGCGTACCTTCGCAGGATTCGTCAACGCATAACGCGCGAAGTCCCCCAGCGCCTTCTGAGCGATCTCCAACTCGTCAGGATCCTGCACGTTGTACTGGATGAGCCTCATATCTTTGAGGTCGAACGCAGGTTCCTCATCGTCGCGCTGAATATGAACCGTCGGACGGGCGTAGCCATGAGCAATCGCCACCTCGTAGTAGACGTTCGGGTTGTAGCCGGAAAGATCCGCGACGATGAGGTCAGCCTCGATGATCGACTCGATGATCTGAGAGGTGATCGAACCCGGATTCGAGTCCTCGTCGCCGCGCTTGATCTCGTAGTCCTCCTCCAGTGCCTTACGGATGAGGTGTTTCAGGACCTGGTCGGCGGCTTTGCGGACCTCGGAACCCGAACCGCCAATCGGCGAAATCACGAAACAGATTGGCTTCTTGCCAGGTTTGGTCGATGAGGGCATGGTTCGCATTCTGTTGGATCTACTAATTGTCCGCAACATTCCAGAACTGCTGCGGCGCCGTCATAGGTGGCAGTGCTTTTGCACCCAGCCGGGCACATCGCCGCGCTCGTCGTCGCGGAGGTCCTGCAGTGCGGCGTGCGCACGGGTGAAGAGGTATCGCATGAGAGTCCTTTCCTACGGGTCAGCCGATTCCGAGTCGGAGCATGAACACCCCGGGGAAGACGGCGAAGATCACACTGAGCGGCAGGATCAAGAAGACGAGCGGCAGGAGCATGACGATCTCCTTGCGCGCCGCGCGTTCGAGCAGGCCGCGCTTGGCGTCCTCGCGCGCGTCGAGCGCCTGCGCGTGCAGCACGTGCGCGAGGGGCGCGCCGCGCTCGATCGCGGCGACGAGATGGTCGACCCCGCGTGAGAGCGCGGGCACGTCGAGTCGCTCCGACAGACGCGCCAGCGATTCCGGCAGCGACGACCCCGTCCCCACCGCGAGGACGACGCCGCGCACCTCGGCGGACATGTCCCCCGCACCGATGTCGCCGACACGTCGGAGCGAATCGAGGATGCCCTCGCCCGCTGACAGGCACAGCGCGAGGAACTCCCACAGGGTCGGCAGCTCCTCTTCGAGCCGCGCGACGCGGGCGCGCGCGGCACGGGTCAACACGACGTCGCACACGACGACGGCGACGAGCCCGACCACGGGCGGCAGGATCCACGCGCTCGCCGACGCACGGCCGACGAGCGCGAGTCCGACCATGAGCACGCCGCCGAGACCGACACCGACGATCCCCCAGGTCAGCTGACGCCCGCGGAACATCGCGGCATCCATCGCCCAGTCCGCCTGCCGCAGCCGCCGCTCGAGCGACGACGCACCCCCGACGGCACGCGCGAACCGCATCTGCGCCGCTCGCCACAGCGCGAACAGGTCCGGCGCCGCCGGCACGGTGGTGCCGCGCGGGTCGGTCACGTCCCGGATATACGGCCCGACACGCTGTGCGAGAGACATCGCTCCCCAGCGCGGGGCGACGGCGACGAGCAGGCACACTCCGACGCCGAGACCCGCGCCCAGGACGACGGCGACGGCGACATCGGTCACGGCGCTCATGCGAACCACCGCCGCGGCTCGGCGAGGCGCCCCATGCGCAGCATCACCCGGTATGCGATGACCGAGACGACGGCTCCCGCGACCACGAGCACGACGCCTTCCGCGCTCGCGTAGGCGCTCGCCCCCTCGGGCCGCATCGCGAGCAGCGTCAGAATGACCCACGGCGCCGCGACGCCGAGCACCGCCGCACCCCGGATCCACGACTGCCGCGCCTCGACCTCGGCGCGCAGCGCCGCATCGGCGCGCACCGATGCGGCGAGCGAACGCAGCACGGGTCCGAGCTCGGTGCCGCCGACCTGGCGGGCCATCCGCAGCGTTTCGACGATGCGGTCGGCGACGGGGTCGGCCAGCGCGGCCTTGAGCTGCCGCGCGCTCGAATCGAAGTGACCGGATGCCGCCAGGTCGCGCCGGTACGCCGAGAACCCGGCGCGCAGCTCGATGGGGGCGCAGTCCGCGAGGCTCGCGACGGCGTCGGGCAGCGACATGCCGGCACGCACGGAGGCGATGAGCAGATCGCACACATCGGGCCAGAGGCGGCGCCGGGAACGCTGCCGCCGAGTCCGCTGCGCGCGCACCGCCACGACCGGCGCGAACCCGCCCGCTCCCGCGGCGATGACGGCGAGCGGTGCGACCGGAACGACGAGCCACGCGACGGCGCCGCCGAGCGATGCCGCGCACACCGACACCGCCGCGAGCTGCCACGGGGCGACCCGTCCGAGCCCCGCCTCCTCGAGCAGTCGCGTGATGCGCGTCCTCTCGGCAGCGGGCGATCGACGGATGCCGTCCGGCCAGAGCCACGGCGACAGCGCGAGCAGCATCCCGGCCGCGAGGCTCGCACCGAGCACGACGGTCATGACTGGTCCGCCCGATACAGCGTCCGCGCGGCGATGAGCCCGCCCTCGACACCCGTCGGCGCGATGATCTCGGCGACGCGACGGCGACCCCCGGCATCCCGCACGCAATGCGCGACGAGGTCGACCGAGCCCGCCACCGCCGGCATCACGAAGCCCGCGTCGATGTTGCGCCCGGCCAGCAGCGGGAGCGCGACGAGCTTCGTGAGCGCCTCGCGCGCCGAATTGGCGTGGATCGTCGCGGCACCGGGAACCCCCGTGTTCAACGCCAAGACGAGATCGAGCGCCTCGGCATCGCGCACCTCGCCGACGACGAGCCGGTCCGGGCGCATCCGCAGCGCCTCTTTCACAAGGCGTCGCAGCGTCACCTCGCCCGTGCCCTCGAGACTCGGCTGCCGGCCCTGCAGCGCGACGAGGTCGGGAGCGTCCACGGCGAGCTCGAAGGTCTCCTCGACCGTGACGATCCGGTGCCCGAGCGGGCAGGCCGCGATCAGCGCGCCGAGCAGGGTCGTCTTGCCCGCGTGCGTGGCTCCCGAGACGAGGATGCTGCGCCCCGCACGCACCGCATCCGTGAGAAGCCGCGCGCCCTCCGGCCGCAGGGCTCCAGACGCGACGAGACCGGCCAGGTCGCGGAACGCGGGCAGGAACTTCCGCAGATTGAGCGCCCAGTGCCGACGTGTGATGTCCGGGATGACGACATGCAGCCGGCTGCCGTCCGGCAGTGAAGCGTCGACGAAGGGCTGCGACAGGTCGATGCGGCGGCCCGAAGCGTGCAGCATCCGCTCGACGAGGTCGCGCACGACCGTGTCGGTCAGTGCGAGCGGCACGCGCTCGGACACCCCGCCCCGGGCGACGAAGATGCGGTCGGGAGCGTTCACCCACAGCTCTTCGACCGTCGGGTCGTCGATATAGGCCTGCAGCGGACCGTAGCCCGCGACGGCGGCGAGCGCCTCGCGCGCGCACGCCGCCTCGTCGTCGACGGGCACGAGTCCGCGGGCGAGCGCGAAATCGTTGTGACGGCGGACTTCGTCTCGCGCGACGCGCGCGGCGAACTCGGGGTCGCGCGAGGGGTCGCTCTGCTCGCGCCGCAAGCGCTCGCGCACGCGCTCGGCGACCAGCGCGGCGGCAGGCGCGGCGCGCTCCGCGGCGGCGGCAGGGGCGACGATGAAACTCACCGGAGCATCCTCGCAAGCGGCTCGATCGGCGCGGCGAAGTTATCCACAGCACGCACTTCTGGTGATGGCGGCGATCGGCAGGCAGGATGGAGACATCCAGGGAAAGGAAACCCATGTCCGTCGAGAAGAACCTTCCCCTTCCCGCGCGCGGTGCGCTCGGAGTGCTCGCGATCGTGCAGGTGGCCTTCGCGTTCCTCGCCTTCTGGGATCTGGCACACCGCGACAAGCGCGAGGTGCGCGGCCCCAAACCTGCCTGGGTGCCCGCGATCCTCGTGAATTGGATCGGTCCGGCGACCTACTTCCTCTTCGGAATCAAGCACTGAGATCCGGGGGTCAGCACCCCGTGCGACGTCGGCGCGCGTCAGTAGACTTGTCTCACTCGCGGGAGTGGTGGAACTGGTAGACACGCAGGATTTAGGTTCCTGTGCCTCCGGGCGTGTGGGTTCGAGTCCCACCTTCCGCACGCACATTCGTGCCCTTCCGACCGTGAAAGATCGACCTCGACGGGACCCCTCGTGCAGCACCTCTCCCTGATCCCGTGGCTCGACCCTGCGATGATCATCGCCGCCGCGGGCCCGTGGGCACTGGCGGTGGTCTGCTTCATCGTGTTCGCCGAGACCGGACTGCTCGTGGGCTTTCTGCTGCCCGGCGACACGCTGCTCATCATGGCCGGCCTGCTGTCGCATCCGATCCCCGGCGCCGAGAACGGCGTCTTCGGCGTCAGCGCCTGGGTCGTCGCGCTCCTGATCGGACTGTCGGCATTCGTCGGCGGAGAGGTCGGCTACCTCATCGGGCACAAGGGCGGTCCGGCTGTCTTCGAGCGCAAGGAATCAGGCGTGTTCAGCCGCCGCAACGTCGAGCGCACCAACGCGTTCTTCGAGCGGTACGGCGGGCTGACCGTCATCCTCGCCCGGTTCGTGCCGATCGTGCGCACCTTCGCTCCCGTCGCCGCCGGCGTCGGCCATATGCCGTGGCGGCGCTACTCGCTGTACAACTTCATCGGCGCCGTCATCTGGGGCTTCGGCCTCACGATGATCGGCTACGCGATCGGCTACATCCCCGTCGTCGGCGACCTCGTCGCCGAGTACATCGACGTCATCCTGCTGCTCGCCGTCGGGGGCACCGCGATCTTCGTGCTGTGGCACTTCCTCGCCGAGCGGCGCAAGGCCCGCAAGGCCGCTGCGGCCGGTGACGCCGAGACCGACGCGGCCGAAGCCGAGGAGCTCGTCCTCGACCCCGAGGTGTTCGACGAGACGCCCGAGGGCGACACGAAGGCCTGACCGGCCTCACGAAGCCTTCTTCTTGCCGCCCGCCTTCTTCTTCGCGGGCTTCTTCTCGCTCTTCTTCTGCGTCGTCGCCCCGCCGCCGTTCCGCGCCGCCCGTGACCGTTCGACACTGGCCCGCAGCGCGTCCATGAGGTCGATGACCTCGCCACCGGCATCCGCCTCTTCGCTCTCGCCGAAGGTCTCTGCGGTGTCGAGCGCGTCGCCCTTGTCGAGCTTGGCCTCGATGAGCGTGCGCAGCTCGCGCTGGTAGTCGTCGGTGAAGTCCTCGGGCGCGAAGTCGCTCGCGAAGCTGTCCACGAGGGATGCCGACAGCTCGAGCTCCTTCGCCGAGATCCGCACGCTCTCATCGAGCGACGGGAACTCAGCCTCGCGCACCTCGTCGGCCCACAGCAGCGTCTGCAGCACGAGCACATCGCCGCGCACGCGCAGCGCCGCGAGCCGGGTCTTCTGCCGCAGCGAGAACTGCACGATCGCCGTGCGGTCCGTCTGCTCGAGCGTGCGGCGCAGCAGCACGTACGCCTTGGGCGAGGCTGAATCCGGCTCGAGATAGTAGGCGCGGTCGAACAGCAGCGGATCCACCTGCTCGCTCGGCACGAACTCGACGACGTCGATCTCGCGGCTGCGCTCGGACGGCAGCGAGGCGAAGTCCTCTTTCGTGAGCACGACGGTCTTCTCACCGTCGTCGTAGGCCTTGTCGATGTCCTGGTACGGCACGACCTCGCCGTCGATCTCGCAGACGCGCTGATACCGGATGCGCCCGCCGTCCTTGTTGTGCACCTGATGCAGCGACACGTCGTGATCCTCGGTCGCGGAGTAGACCTTGACCGGCACGTTCACGAGACCGAAGGTCAGCGCACCCTTCCAGATCGCTCTCATCTCACCAGTAGACACCCGTCACACGCCCCGTGGCTAGCCTCGCCGCTCCCCTTGACAGGCACGGCAGGATGGGCGCATGGCGAAATCGGCCGGTGAGCTCGTGCGGATCGACGGCCGCCGCCTGCGCGTGACCAATCTCGACAAGATCATGTATCCCGAGACGGGCACGACCAAGGGCGAGGTGATCGACTACTACACGCGCATCGCGCCGCTCCTGCTCCCGCACATCGTCGGCAGACCCGTGACGCGAAAGCGGTGGGTCGAAGGGGTCGGCACCGAGGAGCATCCCGAGCCGGTCTTCTTCGCGAAGGATCTCGAGCGCGGCGCTCCCTCCTGGGTCGCGCGGCGACCGATCGAGCATTCGGGCGGAGCCAAGGACTACCCGCTCGTCGGCGATGTGCCCACGCTCGTCTACCTCGCGCAGGTCGCGAGCCTTGAGCTGCACGTGCCGCAGTGGCGCTTCGCACCCGACGGCGGACGCGGCGACGCCGATCGGCTCGTGCTCGACCTCGACCCGGGTCCCGGCGTGGGTCTCGCCGAATGCGCCCTCGTCGCCGGCTGGGCGCGCGGCATCCTCACCGGCATGGGACTCGAGCCGTACCCCGTGACGAGCGGCAGCAAGGGCATCCACCTCTACGCGGCGCTGCCCGCGGGGCAATCCACCGAGGCCGCCTCAGCCCTCGCCCGCGAACTGGCGCGCGCGATCGAGGCCGACCAGCCCGAGCTCGTCGTGAGCAGCATGAAGAAGTCCGAACGCAGCGGCAAGGTGCTCATCGACTGGAGCCAGAACAACGGCGCCAAGACCACGATCGCGCCGTACTCGCTCCGTGGCCGCCCGCACCCGACCGTCGCGGCACCGCGCACGTGGGAGGAGCTCGACGATCCCGATCTGCGGCACCTCTCGTTCGACGAGGTCCTCGAGCGCATGGCGGGCATCGGCGACCCGATGGATGCCCTGGGCTTCCACGCCGGTGCGCGCGAAGCCGAGCACGGTCCCCTGTCGGCCTACATCTCCAAGCGCACGGCGGGGCGCACCCCCGAGCCGGTGCCCGCCAATCCGCTCGGCGAGACGCCCGACACCGACATGCCCGTCTTCGTCATCCAGGAGCACCACGCGTCGCGCCTGCACTGGGACTTCCGCCTCGAGCGCGACGGCGTGCTCGTGAGCTGGGCCGTGCCGCGCGGGGTTCCGCACTCCTATCGGCGCAACAGCCTCGCCATCATGACCGAGGACCACCCGATGGACTACGCGTCGTTCGAGGGAACGATCCCGGCGGGCGAATACGGCGGCGGGACCGTCACGATCTGGGACGAGGGCCGCTACGAGCTCGAGAAATGGCGCGACGACGAGATCATCGCAACGCTTCAGGGCCGCCCCGGCGGACCGCTCGGGCGCGTGCGTCTCGCGCTCATCCGCACGGAGGGCGAAGGCGAGAAGTCGAGCTGGCTGCTGCACCGCATGAAGACGGATGCCGCGGGTCGGCCGCAGCCCGACGCCACGCCCGTCTCACCCTCCCGCCAGGGTGACGAGGACGAGCCCCCGCGCATGCCCGGAAGGCCGGCGCCGGCATCGGCATCGGCATCGGCATCGGCATCGGAGCAGGAGCAGGAGCCACCCGCCACCGACACGGTCTGGCCGCCCCCGCCGAACGACCTGCGTCCCATGCACTCCGCGCCGGCGACCCCCGGGATCGCGCGCGCCGCCGCGTCACGGTGGGGTGCGTGGGTCGAGGTCAAGTGGGACGGCATACGCGCCGTCGGAGTGCGAGACGACAACGGCCTGCGTCTCGTCGCCCGCAGCGGCAACGACATGACGCATCGGTATCCCGAGCTCACCGCCGTCGACGACGGTCTGGGCGGTGCCCGCACCGTCGTCGACGGCGAGCTGGTCGCGCTCGAGCCCGACGGGCGCCCGAGCTTTCCGCTGCTGCAAACCCGCATGAACCTCGAGCGGTCCGGTGACATCGCGCGCGAAGCACGCCGCACGCCCGTGCGCTACTACCTCTTCGACGTGCTCGTGCACGAGGGGCGCGACGTGACCCGGCTGCCGCTGCGCGAACGCCGCGGCATCCTCGAGACGCTCGCGGCACAGGCGATCCCTGCGATCGCGGTGCCGCCCGTCTTCGACGACGTCGACGCCGCCCTCGATGCGAGTGAGCAGCTGCGGCTCGAGGGAATCGTCGTGAAGGATCCCGCGTCGACGTATCGGCGCGGCATCCGTTCGGAATCCTGGCTGAAGATCAAGCTCACACAGACGCAGGAGGTCGTCATCGCGGGGATCCGCCCGGGCAAGGGCGGCCGCGCCGGCACGTTCGGCTCCCTGCTGCTCGGCATCCCCGGCGCCGACGGCCTGCAGTATGCCGGCCGGGTCGGCACGGGTTTCAGCGACGCCGCACTCGCCCACCTGCTGCGCGTCCTCACCCCGCTGCGCACCGACGAGAACCCGCTCACGGGAGTACCGCCGGCTGACGCACGCGATGCGCTGTGGGTGCGTCCCGAACTCGTCGGAGAGGTCGAGTACGGAGAGTTCACACCGGGCGGAATCCTGCGCCATCCACGGTGGCGGGGCTTACGCCCCGACAAGACCCCCGACGCGGTGAGGCGCGAAAGCTGACGCGCCTCACGCGTGCGCGTCGTGCTCGACGTGCCCGGCCGGTTCGAGCTGGAACGTCGAGTGCTCGACGTCGAAGTGGTGCGCGAGGCAATCCTGCAGCGCGACGAGCAGCGCGCCCGTACCGTCGCGGAACACCGACTCGTCGACGACGACGTGGGCGCTGAAGACCGGCGCGCCGCGCGTGAGCTGCCACACGTGCACGTCGTGAACGTCGACGACGCCGTCCTTACTCAGCAGGTGCGTGCGGATCTCGGCGACCTGCATGCCGCGCGGCGTCGACTCCGACAGCACCGACGCGACCTCGCGCAGGAGCGAGACGGCGCGCGGCACGATGAGCGCCGCGATGAACAGCGAGGCGATCGCGTCCGCGGGCACCCAGCCGGTCACGATGATGACGACGGCGGCCGCGATGACGGCGGCCGAGCCGATCAGGTCACCGAGCACTTCGAGGTACGCCCCGCGCACGTTGATGCTGCGCCGCTGTGCCGAGCTGAGCAGCCACAGCGCGACGGCGTTGGCCACGAGACCGACGACCGCGACGACGAGCATGAGCCCCCCGCGGATCTCGATCTCGCCCGGGTCCACGAGACGCCGGATCCCCTCGACCGCGACCCAGACCGACAGCACGATGAGGATCACGCCGTTGACGAGGGCGCCGAACACCTCGGCGCGCTGGTATCCGAACGTGCGCCGGTCATCTGCCGGGCGGGCCGCGACAACGCTCGCGACGAGGGCGATCAGCAGCGCCGCGGCATCCGTGAACATGTGCGCCGCGTCGGCGAACAGCGCGAGCGAGCCGGTGAGCACGGCCCCGACGACCTGCACGACCATGACGACCGACGTGATCGCGAGCGAGATCGCGAGCAGGCGACGGTTGCTCGCCCCGCGGATGCCGCCCGGCGCGTGATCATGCATATGCCCAGGCTAGGCCGGGTTCACTCGCGCCCGGGCATCGAGCCGCCAGTCGGGAATGAGTACGGTTCTCAGTCTCACCCGTGCGGGAGCCGTTCGAGGAGCGGGACGAGAGCGGTGAAGGCCCGAGCGCGGTGCGAGGCGGCGTTCTTCTGCTCGGCCGTCCACTCGGCGACCGTGCGGTCCGCGGCGGCGCCGTCGGGCTGCTCGTCGGGCACGAACACGGGGTCGTAGCCGAATCCGCCCTCACCCGCCGCTTCGCGGGCGATGCGTCCCGGCCAGCGGCCTTCGACGACGTCCTCGCCGCCCGTCGCGGGGTTCACGAGGGCGATCGTCGAGACGAAGCGGGCCGTGCGGTGCGGGTCGGCGATGTCGGCGAGCTGGTCGAGCAGCAGCTCGCGGTTCGCGACGGCATCCTTCGCATGACCGGCCCAGTACGCCGAGAAGATGCCGGGCGCCCCGCCCAGCACGTCGACGCACACGCCGGAGTCGTCGGCGAGCGCCGGCAGACCCGTGTGCGCAGCCGCCGCACGTGCCTTGATGAGCGCGTTCTCGGCGAAGGTGACGCCGTCCTCGACCGGTTCGGGGCCGTCGTAGCCGACGACCTCGAGGTCGGGGCGCGTCGCCGCGACGATCGCCTGGAACTCCGCGACCTTGTGCGGGTTGTGCGTCGCGAGGACGACCCGTCCGCTCATGAGGCTGCGAGCGCGGCGGTCTGCATGTCGCGCAGGTCGGCGCATCCGGCGAGACCGAGCTCGAGCATCGCGTCGAGTTCGCGCTTGTCGAACGGGGCGCCCTCGGCCGTGCCCTGCACCTCGACGAAGAGTCCGCGGCCGGTCACGACGACGTTCATGTCGGTGCCCGCGCGCACGTCTTCGACGTAGGCGAGGTCGAGCATCGGCTCACCGTCGATGATGCCGACCGAGACGGCGGCGACCGAGTCGAACAGCGGTGTGGCCTTCTGGGCGATGAACTTCTTCTCGCGGCCCCACTCGATCGCGTCGGCGAGGGCGACGTACGCGCCCGTGATCGCCGCCGTGCGGGTGCCGCCGTCGGCCTGCAGCACGTCGCAGTCGATCACGATCGTGTTCTCGCCGAGTGCCTTCGTGTCGACGACCGAGCGCAGTGCACGGCCGATGAGGCGGGAGATCTCGTGGGTGCGCCCGCCGACCCGGCCCTTGATGCTCTCGCGGTCGTTGCGCGAATTGGTCGCGCGCGGCAGCATCGCGTATTCGGCCGTGACCCAGCCCTTGCCCTTGCCCGTCAGCCAGCGCGGCACGCCGTTCGTGAACGACGCCGTGCAGAGCACCTTCGTGCCCCCGAACGAGATGAGCGCCGAGCCCTCGGCGTGCGCGCTCCACCGGCGCTCGATCGTGATGGGTCTGAGCTGCTCGGGCGTGCGGCCGTCGGCGCGGACGATCTCGGTCATGCGGGGTTCCTCTCGGGTGTGCGGTCCCCGGGGCGGGGCTGCACGATCGGGGTCAGGGGGTCGGTCGGGGAAGGTCGATCGCGCCGGTCTGCACGAGCTGCACGTCACGCACCTCGCGGCCCATCAGACGGTGGGCGAGGCGCAGGAACTCATCGGCCGACGCACCGGTCGCTTCGTACGTGTGCCGGGGCGTGGCATCCGGGCCCGCGAGCAGGGTGCGCGACACGAGCTGGCGGTAGACGTCTTTCGCGGTCTCGGTGTCGCTCGAGACGAGGCTGACGCCCTCGCCCATGACGTAGCTGATGGCGCCCTCGAGGAACGGGTAGTGGGTGCAGCCCAGCACGAGCGTGTCGACGCCCGCGTGACGCAGCGGCGCGAGGTACTCCTCGGCGACGGCGAGCACATCGGGGGAATCGGTCACGCCGGCCTCGACGAAATCGACGAAGCGCGGGCACGCCTGGGCGAAGACGGTGAGGTGCTCGTTGACCTCGAGCATGTCCTGGTAGGCGCGGGAGCCGATCGTGCCGGCCGTGCCGATGACGCCGATGCGGCCGTTGCGGCTCGTCGACATGGCGGTGCGCACAGCGGGACCGATGACCTCGACGACGGGCACGTCGTAGCGTTCGCGCGCGTCGCGCAGCATCGCCGCCGATGCGGTGTTGCACGCGATGACGAGCATCTTCACGCCCTGCTCGACGAGCGTGTCCAGCACCTCGAGCGCATACCGGCGCACGTCGGCGATCGGCTTGGGACCGTAGGGCGAGCGCGCCGTGTCGCCGACATAGAGGATCGATTCGCGCGGCAGGAGGGCCGACACGGCCCGGGCGACGGTGAGCCCGCCGACTCCGGAGTCGAAGATCCCGATCGGCGCGTCATTCACGATGCCCCAGCCTACGCCAGCAGATCCCGTGCGATCGGCAGGACCCCCCTTGCCGGAGACCAGCGACACGACACGCGCCGCACTCCATCGTGCAGACGGCCTCCGTGCGCGGCTCACTAGGCTGACCCGCATGCACGCCTCCAGCGCCCTGTTCACCGACCGGTACGAGCTGACGATGCTCGACGCGGCTCTGCGCGACGGCACGGCCGCGCGCCGCTGCGTCTTCGAGCTGTTCGGGCGCCGCCTGTCCGGCGGGCGCCGCTTCGGCGTGGTCGCGGGCACCGGCCGCCTGCTGAGCCTCATCCGCGACTTCCGCTTCGGCGACGACGAACTGCGCTTCCTGCGCGACGAACGGGTGGTGGATGCCGCAACCCTCGACTACCTCGCCGAGTACCGGTTCACCGGCTCGATCACCGGCTACCGCGAGGGCGAGCTGTACTTTCCCGGCTCCCCCATCCTGACCTTCGAGGGCACCTTCGCCGAGGCCGTCGTGCTCGAGACCCTCGCCCTCAGCGTCATGAACCACGACTCCGCCGTCGCGACGGCCGCCGCCCGCATGAGCATCGCGGCGGGCGATCGACCTCTCGCCGAGATGGGCTCGCGCCGCGCGGGCGAAGCATCGGCGGTCGCCGCGGCGCGCGCTGCCTACATCGCCGGCTTCACTGCGACGTCCAACCTCGAGGCGGGGCGCACGTGGGGCATCCCCACGATGGGCACCGCCGCCCACTCGTGGACGCTCCTGCACGACTCCGAAGAGGACTCGTTCCGGTCGCAGATCGCGGCGCTCGGCGTCGACACGACGCTGCTCGTGGACACGTACGACATCCGCCGCGGCGTCGAGACGGCGATCCGGGTCGCCGGCACGGGCCTCGGCGGAGTACGGCTCGACTCGGGAGACCTGCCGATCGTCGCGGCCGACGTGCGCGCGCAGCTCGACGAACTCGGCGCGACCGGCACGACGATCACCGTCACGAGCGACCTCGACGAGTTCGCGATCGCGTCTCTGGCGGCCTCGCCCGTGGACTCGTACGGCGTGGGGACGTCGGTCGTGACGGGGTCGGGCGTGCCCACCGCCGGGATGGTCTACAAGCTCGTCGCCCGGCAGGATGCCGCGGGCGGTTGGATCCCCGTCGCGAAGGCGTCCGCCGACAAGGCCTCGATGGGCGGACGCAAGGCGGCGTTCCGCGAACTCGACGAGGGCACCGCGACGAAGGAGATCATCGTCGTGTCCGACGGCTTCGAAGCGCTGCGGACCCCCGCCGAGCATCCGGACGCGCGGGCCCTGCAGGTGCGCTTCGCCGAGGGCGGCGAGATCGACCCCGGGTTCGAAGGACGAGACGGCGTCGAGGCGGCGCGCCGTCATCACGGGCGCGTGCGCGAAGAGCTACCCGTTCGTGCGCTCGCGCTCAGCCGGTCCGACCCCGCGATCCCGACGGCCTACTTGTTCAGCGACTCGTAGATCTCTTTGCACGTGGGGCAGACCGGGAACTTCTCGGGGTCGCGCCCCGGGGTCCACTTCTTGCCGCACAGTGCGCGCACGGGCTTGCCGGTGATGGCCGACTCGAGGATCTTGTCCTTCTTGACGTAGTGCGAGAAGCGCTCGTGATCGCCGGGCTCGATCGATTCCTCACGGATGAGCTCTTCGAGTTCGCGGTCGAGGGTGGCCAGCCCGCCCTGGTCAGGGCTGTCGAGAGGGGTGCTCATGGTTCGCCAGTCTAACGGCGTGCCCGCACTGCAGGGCGGCGATCCGGATGCCGCGGCATCCGCTCAGCCGGTCGATTCGGCGAACTCCATGACCCGGCCGCCGCGCCGTTCGAAGAGCACCGACCCGACCGCGATGCCGAGCACGAAGACGCCGAGTCCGATGCCGAGCCCGCCCCACAGCGCGAGAGTGAGGCGTGTCTCGTCACCGTTCATCGCCTGCCAGCACCACCACAGGGCCGGGATGGAGCATGCGATCGCACCGAGCATGACGACGGTCTGCGAGATCGCGCCGGCCGCGCCCGTGCGCTGCGGCTGCTGGAAGGGGCTCTCCCCCGGACGCGACACGGCGTAGGGGGCGAGCACGGATGCGACGCACGAGAGTCCGAGCGCCGAGAAGAAGAGCGACGCGGTGACGCCCGCGAGCGCGGGCAGCACCGTGGGATCGCCGTGCAGCGCGACCGTGATCGGCACGGCGACCGCGAGCAGCGGCAGACCGATGAGCAGAACGGGGACGATCCGGCCCAGGCGGTCGGACCAGCCGCGCACGCCGCTGGCGATGTGCATCCAGACGGCGGTCGAATCGTAGGCGACGTCGTTGTGCGGGAGCCAGCCGAGGAAGAGCGCGGCGAAGAGCACGGGCACGAGCACGGCGGTCTCGAACGGCACGCCGGCCACGATCAGCGGCACGACCGTCACGACGGCGGCGACGGGGATCACGATGACGTTCATGAGGTAGCGGCGGTCCCGCGACCAGTACAGCAGGCTGCGCGCGGCGATCGCTCCACCGGGGGTGCCGGGTGCGACGGCGAACCAGCCGAGGCCCGTGCGCTCGCGCACCGACAGCGGACGCTCCGTCGTCGTGAGCAGTCGCCCGACGATCCAGCGCCACGCCGCCGCGAGGATCACGAGGGTGAGCAGCGCCACCAGGACCGCCGGCCACACATCCGCGTCGTCGGCGGCCGCGCGGCCCGGGATCGCCCATGCGGCGCCGAGCGGCGTCACGGCGAGCACACCGACGGCATCGGCGAGCGCGGCGGGCACGGTGCCGTCCCATTCGAGCGACCCGAGGAAGACCCCCGTGGGCACGAGCACGACGACGACGAGAAGAACGAACAGTCCCGTCAGCTCGCGTGTCCGCCGTTCGCGCAGGAAGAGCGAGGTGAGTCCCATGAACACCCGCGCCATCAGGACGCACGTCGTCACTCCGAGCACGACGGAGGAGATTCCCGCCGTGAGCGGCGACCCGTGCTCGCCCCAGACGACGGCGGACGTCACCGCGACCGCGATCAGGGCCATGACGGGGACGCTCACGAACCCGACGAGGGCGAGTACTGCGGCGAGCCGTCCGTGCGCGAGTGAGAGCAGTGCGAAGCGGCGCGGATCGAGCGGGTCGTCGACACCGCCGATGACGGGTCCGAGCGCGAAGCCGAGAGTGAGCGCCGATCCCCCGATCACCGTGACGGCGAAAAGGGCTTCGGGCGCGGCATCCGTCATCGACACGAGCGCCCAGCAGGCCGCGGAGATCACGGCGGCGAGAAGGATCAGCGCCATCGCGATGCGGGCCGTGCGGCCCGTGCTCCCCCGCAGCGCGCCGACGAGCAGCGCGAGCCTCAGCCGGAGAACGTGTGCAGCCACTCGAGGCCCTCCACGTCGCTCAGGCCACCGGCCAGTTCGATGAAGCGCTGTTCGAGGGTGAGCTCTCCGCGGACCTCGTCGACCGTGCCCTCGGCCAGCACCTGGCCCGACACGATGACGGCGACGCGCGTGCAGACGCGCTCGACGAGTTCCATGCCGTGGCTGGACAGGATGACGGTGCCGCCGTGCGCGACGTACGCCGACAGGATGTCGAGGATGACGGCGCTCGAGACGGGATCGACGGCCTCGAACGGCTCGTCGAGCACGAGTACGCGCGGCGAGTGGATCATGGCGCCCGCCAGCATGACCTTCTTGAGCATGCCCGCCGAGTAGTCGCTCACGACGCGGCCGAGCGCGTCGGTGAGGTCGAAGGCCCGCGCGAGGTCGGCCGTGCGGCTCTCGACGACGGCCCGCGGCAGCCCGCGCAGCACGCCGTAGTAGTAGAGCAGCTGCCGGCCGGTCAGCCGGTCGAACGTGCGCAGCCGGTCGGGCAGCACACCCATGAGCCGCTTCGCGGCAAGAGAATCGGATGCCGCGTCCACGCCGGCGATGCGGATGACACCCCGATCGGGGGTGAGCAGCCCGGCGATCATGGACAGGGTCGTCGTCTTGCCCGCGCCGTTCGGCCCGACGAGGCCGTAGAACGTGCCGGTCGGCACCGTGAGGTCGATCTCTTCGACGGCCCGCGTGTCGCCGAAGCTCTTCGAGACGCCGCGCAGGCTCAGCGCCGCCGAGTCGTCCTCTGCGGCGAGCTCGGCCTGGGCTTCGGCGAAGACGGCCGCGAGGGCGTCGCTGTCGTCGACCGACGACTCCGGTTCGGCGACCGGCTCATCGAGCCCGGAGAGAAGGACGTCGGCGTCGGTGGGCACGGGCTCGAAGTCGACGGGCACAGGCTCGGCGTCGACCGGCACGGGCTCGACGTCGACGGGCACAGGCTCGGCGTCGACCGGCACGGGCTCGACGTCGACGGGCACAGGCTCGACATCGGTAGGCACAGGCTCGACATCGACCGGCACAGGCTCGACGTCGGTAGGCACCGCTGCCGCTTCGACGGGCGCGAGCGCGGGCGAGGCATCGGCTGAGCGCGGCTCGGGAGCGGCCTCGGGTGAGGACTCGACGAAATCGACGTCGGAGGACTCGACGTCAGGTTCGACGGTGTCGATGTCGGAGGACTCGACGCCAGACTCGACGATGTCGGCTTCGGAGAACTCGTCGCCCGGATCGACCGCCGTCGCGGTCGACGTCGCCACGGTGTCGGGCTCGACCTCGGTCACTTCGGAAATCGGGGCGGGCGGCGGTGTCTCGAACGCCGCCGCGGCCACATCGGCTGCGACGTTCGGTTTCGGCGGCGCGACCGCCGCGGGCGGCAGCGTCGGTGCGGGCGGCAGGGGCGGTGTGACCGGCACGGGCGGTAGAGGCGGTGCGACCGGCACGGCGGCTGCAGCGACGTCGGCGGGCGGAACAGGCGGCGCCACGGGCGCAGCGGCTGCGGCGACGTCGGCCGGCAGTTCGGGCTTGGGCGGCACCGTGATCGTGTCGGCGGCATCACCGAATTCGTGAGGCAACGGCGGCGGGGGTCCCGGATCGGCCGGGTTCATCGCCCGCGGACCAGCGGTCCGAGAGGGCCGGGAGCCGCGCTTCTTCGACGTGCCCGAGGCCGTGGCATCCGCCGACGACGCTCGTGTCTTCGACAACTCGACGATGCGCCCTCCACTCCCGTGCGTGACAGTCTCTTCCGGCTCGTCCGGAAGCGGCTCGTGTGGCACCGGCAGAAAGGCTGTCACCGTTCAACGGTATCAACCGGGTGCGACATGATCGCAATGGATGTCATCACGTTTCGGACAGTTCGGCTATCACGAATCTGCAACGACGGTCAAGCATCCTGCCCCTTCCCAGACACCGTCGTTAGCATTGACGCCGGCACGAAGGAGTGTCGTGTCGGCGAACAGTCGATGAATCTCACACTCCAGGAGCAGAACGTGACTCTTCAGACCGTCATCCTCGCGGCCGGCATGGGCTCGCGGCTCGGCCGCAGCCTCCCCAAGCCGCTGACCGAGCTGAACGATGGCCGCAGCATCATGCAGCAGCAGCACGACAACATCCGAGCCGCGTTCGGCGACGAAGCGCGCATCACGACCGTCGTCGGCTACCGTGCCGAGACGATCGTCGAGGCCTTCCCCTCGGCCGACTACGTCTACAACGACCGCTACGACCAGACGAACACGTCCAAGAGCCTGCTGCGCGCGCTCACCAAGACCGGCCGCAGCGGCGTGCTGTGGATGAACGGCGACGTCGTCTTCGATCCCCGCATCCTGGGGCGCGCGATCGAGTTCATCCAGCGGGACCAGTCCTTCGTGACCGTGAACACCGCCAAGGTGAGCGATGAAGAGGTCAAGTACACGGTCACGGCCGAGGGCTTCATCGACGAGCTCTCCAAGACGGTCAAGGGCGGTATCGGCGAGGCTGTCGGCATCAACTACATCTCCAGCGCCGACAAGAAGGCGTTCGTCCGCCAGCTGTCGCGCGTCGAGGACCAGGACTACTTCGAGCGCGGACTCGAACTCGCCATCGCCGAAGACGGACTGCTGCTCGAGCCGATGGACATCTCCGACCTGTACGCGGTCGAGGTGGACTTCGCCGAGGACCTCGAGCGCGCGAACCTCTTCGTCTGATCTCAGCGGGCATCCACAGTGGCGATCCTAGGATCGGCGTGATGGCCGAGAAGGTGCACCGCATCCACTCCCTGCCCCAGGACGCTCCCTGGGCGGGAGGACTTCCGCCCGTCGGCTCAGAGGAGCACCCGCGGGCCGTGCGCCTGCTGGACCGCGTGCTCGCGATACAGCGACCGGCGGTGCTGGCGCACCTGCGCAGCATCCGTCTGCGTCATCCGCACGCGACGAGCGACGGAATCGTCCGGATCCTCGAGCGGCGCTATCTCGCCGCCGTCACGACGGGCGGCGCCGCCGTGGGGGCGACCGCCGTGATCCCGGGCGTCGGCACGAGCGTGACGCTCGCGCTGAGCGGGGTCGAGACCGTCGGGTTCCTCGAGGCGACCACGCTGTTCGCGCAGTCCGTCGCCGAGGTGCACGGCATCCCCGTCGCCGATCCGGAGCGTGCGCGAGCGCTCGTGCTGACGCTCATGCTCGGCAAGGAGGGCACCGACCTCGTCGCCCAGCTTGCGGGGCAGGCGTCGGGCAAGGGCATCGGGCGCGACAGATACTGGGGCGAGCTGGTCACCAAGACGCTCCCCCGCGCGGCGGTCGGGCCGCTCGTGGATCGGCTCAAGACGGCGTTCGTGCGGCAGTTCGCGACGCGCGGCGGCGCTTCGTGGATCGGCAAGGCCCTGCCCTTCGGCGTGGGCGCCGTCGTCGGCGGTGCCGGCAACAACATCCTCGGGCGACGCGTGCTGGTCAATTCGCGGCGCGCCTTCGGGATGCCGCCGCTCACACTTCCGGCGGAAATCGAGCCGCGCCCCGGCGCCGCCTCGCTCGAGACCACCGCCGGACGCGCCGTGCGCCGGGCGGGCGGCGCGATCGCCGGCGGCGTCGTGAAGGGGGCCTCGGCGGTCGGCGGGGCAGCCCGCACGGTCGGCGGCGCGGCCCGCACGGTCGGCGGCGCGGCCCGCACGGTCGGACGTGCCGTGACGCCGCGCCGGCGCACCGGCGAGATCGCGGCCGGCGCAGACCCCGACGACCACGGCGACGACTGAACGGAGACGGACATGGGACTGTTCCAGCAACGCCCCGAAGAGCCCACCGAGTGGGCGGGCCTGCCCTCGGAGCCGGCGAAGGCGCAGCCGCCCGCCGCGCACCTCGACGCGTCGACGTCGCTCGATTCCCTCGGCCTCGCCCCCGGCTCGACCGCCTCGGTCTCGGTCCCCCTCCCCGCCCCGGAGTCCTGACCCGGACGGGCGTCCCGCCGACCCCCGGCCCCGCATGCCGGACCCCCGGACCCCGACCCCGGAACCCGGACCCCGCATGCCGGAACCCGGACCCGGGCCCCGACCCCCGGACCCCGACCCCGGAACCCGCGAGACTGCAACGGGCCGCCGAGACTGCGGGTATCACCCGCAGTCTCGGCCTCCCCGTGCAGTCTCGCGGTAAGGGTCAGACGGTGAGTTCGTCGTCGAGCTCGGCCTCGTCGGACTCGATCTGCTCGCTCCCGTCGGTCGCCGCGCGGGCGTGCCAGGTCTCCCACTCCGCCATGAGCCAGCGGATCGCGTCGTGGAACCGCGCCGTCGCTGCCCCCGGCGCCGTGTCGCCGAAGTAGTGCCTCGCCCACTGATCGAGACGGGTCGTCGCATCGGGATCGCCGAGGACCCGCGCCGTCTCGGCGACGATGTCGGGCGCGGCCGAGACCGTGAGCCATTCGCACGCCGACAGGTAGCCGTGCGTGTCGATCACCGCGTCGGGGTCGACGGGTCGCGTGATGAGCAGCGGCTTGTCGGCGGCGAGACGGTCGTAGACCATGGCGGAGATGTCGACGACGGCGACGTCGGCCGCCGCGAGCTGCCACCCGAGCTCCGGGCCGTCGTCGTAGACGTGATGCGCGGACGGGTCGCGGTCGTTCGCCGCCGCGATGGCCGCGATGATCCGCCGGTCGGCGGCACCGTAGGCGGCATCCACGACTCCCGAACGCGGATGCGGGCGGTAGATCACTCGATGCTCGCCCGAGCTGAGCAGTGCGTCCACGAGCGCTTCGCCGTGCGTCACGATCGACCCGTAGTGCGCCGAGGGGCGGTCGCCCTCCCACGTCGGGGCGTACAGCACGACCGTCCGCCCGTCGGGAGTATAAGGAAGCATGCCGGAGTAGTGGTCGGCCTGCGGACGCCCGATCTCGATCGTGCGGGCCTCGATGTCGTAGTCCCACAGCACGCGCGCGAGGCGCTGCCGCGCAGCATCCCCCGCCACGAGGGCGTAGTCGTACGCCTTGTACTGATTCGTGGTCATGTACATCTTGTCGGACTCGCCGTGATTGATGAACACGTGCCAGCGCCTGCCGTACCGGAACATCTGGAAGTTGCGGGTGTTCTGGTTGACGTACAGCACGACGCGGATGTCCTGTGTCGCGAGGTAGCCCTCGAGGTCGCGCACGGTCGGCACGAACGCGACCGGCAGGGCACCGTCGGCGACGAGCGACTGCGCACCCGTCGCGGCGCGACTGAGCACGACGACCGGCCAGATCTTGGCGAGTTCGGTCAGCGGTCGGTACCACTGCCGCATCTGGTACATGTTGACATCGCCGTCGGCGAAGTACACCGCGACGCGGAAATGGTCGCTCGGCTGCGGCGGACGACCGGCCAGTCGACGGCGCACGTCGATGACGGCGGCGCGATTGGTGATCGCCTTCCGCACGAGCGCGATGGCCTTCTTGGCATCCGAGACGACTCCCACCCCTCCAGGGTACCCACGGGCTGGTCTGGCATGATCGACGGGTGCACGAGACTTCCCGCGGACGCAGGGACGCCCCCGCGGTGGATCCGGGATCGGGCGTCACCTTCGTGATGCCGGTGCTCAACGAACGCGACTATCTCGAGCGTGCCGTCGAGACGGTGCTCGCGCAGGATGCCGACGAGCCCATCGAACTCGTACTGGCACTCGGGCCCTCGACCGACGGCACGACTGAGCTCGCGCGGGAGCTCGCGGCCCGCGAGCCGCGGATCGTGCTCGTCGACAACGACGCAGCCGACATCCCCGTCGGGCTCAACCTCGCGATCCGCGCGGGTGCGTACCCGACGATCGTGCGGGTCGACGCGCACTCCGAGCTCGAGCCCGGCTACACGCGGCACGCGATGGCGGTGCTCGACGAGACTCGCGCCGCCAACGTCGGCGGCATCATGCGCGCCGACGGGCGCGCGCCGTTCCAGCGCGCCGTCGCCCGGGCGTACAACTCGCCGATCGGTCTGGGCGGGGGCGCCTATCACGGGGGCGCTCAGGCCGGCGAGGCGGAATCGGCCTACCTCGGCGTCATGCGCCGCGCCGTGCTCGAAGAGGTCGGACTCTTCGACGAGTCGATCCGCCGCGGCGAGGATTGGGAGCTCAACCTGCGCATCCGGCGCGCCGGCTACCGGGTGTGGTTCGACCCCGCGCTGTCGGTGACGTACTGGCCGCGCGAGAGCTGGTCACGCCTCGTTCGCCAGTTCTTCGCGACGGGGCGCTGGCGTGGCGAGCTGGTGCGCCGGTTCGGCCGCGGCAACTCGCTGCGCTTCTTCGCTCCTCCCCTGCTCGTGCTGGTCGTCGCGCTCGCGCTCATCGTCGGCGTGCTGCAGGCGACGGGGCTGCTCAGCGGGTGGCCCGGGCTCCTGGCATCCGTCGTCTACCTGCCGATCGCGGCGTACGCGCTGCTCGTCATCGTCGTCGCGGCGGGGCGAGGCGGGGGCACGGGATGGCGCGACAAGCTGTGGACGCTCGCGGTGCTGCCCTCGATGCACCTGTCTTGGGGGACGGGCTTCGTCATCGGCGTGCTGCGCGGCGCGAACGACACCGTCGACACGTCGCGTCTCGGCGACCGCAACACTCCCCTGCCGTAGCGCTACGCAGCGTCGACGAAGCCCTGGTCCAGGATGCGCGCGACGACTCGTTCGGCGGCATGCCCGTCGTCACGCGCGTTGAAGCGCTCGCGCCATCGCGCGTACTTCCCGGCGTACGCGGCCGGATCGTGCTCGCGCATCGCGGCGACGAGCTCGTCCTGCGTGCCCACGACGGGCCCCGGCGCGTGCGCCGCGAGATCGAAGTAGAACCCGCGCAGCTCACCGCGGTAGTGCTCGATGTCGGGCACGAGGAAGAAGAGCGGCTTGCCCGTCACGGTGTAGTCGAACATGATCGATGAGTAGTCGGTGACGAGCGCATCGGCGCAGAGCAGCAGCAGCGATGTGTCCGGGAACCCCGTCACATCCACGACACGGGGGCCGACCGCGTCGGATCCCGGTGCGAGCGTGCGGGAGTGTCCTCGCACGAGGACGACGGCATCGAGGGCGACGGCGAGCGCCGCCGGATCGATGAAGTCGACGATCTCTTCGCGGTCATCGCGCCAGGTCGGCGCGTACAGCACGATCTTCTCGTCGGCGCCGATCCCCAGGTCGCGACGCGTCGCCGCGCCGTCACCGGTCGTCAGGACGTCGTTGCGCGGATAGCCTTCGACCCAGATCGGGCGACGCAGGAATGCGTACGCCTTGCCGAGGACGCGCGAGGCGTACGGATTCTGCGCCAGCAGCACGTTCCAGCGACGCGATTCCTTCACGACGGCCGCCATGCGCCGCGGGTCGAACCCGGGGCGGTGCAGCGCGAGCCGCTTGAGGGGTGTGCCGTGCCAGGTCTGCAGCACGACCTGACCGCGGCGACGGGCGAACCGGCGACGCAGCCAGTCGTTCACGACCAGCAGACGGGATGCACCGCGCGCACGCCACCACTCCGGGCTGCCGTCCACGACGGGGATGCCGCCCTCCGGCACGGGCACCGAGAGATCGACGACGCTCCAGTACCGCGTCACGTGTGGCGCGCGGCGTGCCAGCTCCCGATCGATCGCGAGCGGATTGCAACTGGCGTTGCGGCCGTAGAAGCTCTCGAAGAAGACGGCGTTCTCGAGGCTCGTCGGTCGCGTGGCATACCGGCGCTCGAGGGCCTCCTGCCCTTCACCGGAGTCGTAGGCGGGGTCGATCGGCGGTCCGACGCGCACCGTGCGCCCGTCGAGACTCGCCCGCAGCGGACCGAGCTGCGTCAGCGGCAGCGCCGGGATCTCACCCGGCTCGATACCCGACACCTCGAGCCGGTAGGTCCCGATCGGAAGAGGCAGCGCGGGCCCTCCCCACCGTGACGCGACGAGCGGCACGATCGCGCGCCAGGTCTTGCCGCGCCCCGTGAGGGTCGCCGACGTGCGTGCGCGCGAGCCGATGAGATCGACGGATGCCGGTCGCTCACCGGTCCCCGAGAGCACGAGGGCGGGCGCCCCCGCGGCAGCGTCGAACCTCGCGTCGGTCATCGTCGTCCTCTCCTCCGCGGGTGACGGGCCAGAATCGCACGGTACACCCTCTCGGCGTTCCGCCCGTCGTGGAAGGCGTGGAAGCGCGCGCTCACGGCACGCGACAGACCTCGCCGCCGAGCATCCTCGTCGTCGTCGCCGAGCAGCCGTGAGAGCTGCTCCGCCGCGCCGGTCCAGCTCTCGGCCGCATCGCCGCCGGCGACATCGGCGTACGTGCCGTAGAAGCCGCGACGTCGCGCGTATTCGACGAGGTCGGGCGCGAGATACACGACCGGCAGCGGCACGAGTGCGGCGTCGAAGACGAGCGAGGAGTAGTCGGTCACGAGCGCGTCGAGGCCGGGCAGCAGCGGCGTGACATCCGGAACGAGATCGCTTCCGATGGCGCGCACCCGGTCCGTCGTGGAGGGCGGCGCGTACTCGCCCGCCCCGAGGGGGTGCGAGCGCACGAGCAGCACGGCGTCGTGCTCTTCGAGCGCGTCGACGAGCACGCGCCACTGCTCCGCCGACGGGATCGCGGGGTCGACGGCGCCGTCGCGCCACGTCGGCGCGTAGAGCACGAGCCGCGATGACGCGATGTCGCCGACGAGCTCCGACACGCGCGCCCGCGCGGCCGCACGACGCTCGTCCGCCGTGCCCTGCGACAGCACGTCGACGCGAGGCTCGCCCGTCACGGGGATGCGGTCATCGCCCAACGCGAAGGCCGACTCGAGCCGCCCGCGGACGACATGCGATGCGGCCGGCAGCAGCCGGATGCGCTGCGCCGCCCCGCGGAACATGGCGCCGAGGGCGCGCCGGGCGACCCCGGCGATGGGACGCAGCACCGTCGGCACCCGCAGGGTCTCGGGCGAGTCGAGCCCGATCCGCTTGAGCGGGATGCCGTGCCACAGTTGCACGACGAATGCGCCGGAGACGGCATAGCGGTTGACGTCGCCGAAGCCGTGCGTCACGACGACGACGCCGGCGCGCGCCGTGCGCCAGAAGCCGCGCAGCGAGTTCTTGCGCACCTGCGGGATGCCGCGAGCCGCGGCATCCCTCGCCTCACGTTGCGACGCGACGAGCCACCGCATGCGGTGGTCTCCCCCGCTCGCGGTCTGCCACAGCGCGAGCGCGCCATCGCCGATGCCCGTGGCGCATCCGAAGACCCACTCGTCGCGTGCCCGCGGAATCAGGAGCGTCGCGAGACGCCCGGCGGCGTAGAGCGGGAGTGCGGCGAGCTTCTGCGCGTTCCCCGCACCGAACGAGAAGGACGCCACCTTGCGAGCCTATCGCGCGGTGGCGTCCTTCGCCGGGAGAGGTTACGGCAGCTCGCCGAGCGTCACCTCGACCGTGCGCGTCTCGCCGTCGCGCACGAACGTGACGGTCGCGTCGCTGCCGGCGGCGGCGGCGCGCACCTGCGCCGTCAGATCGACGGAGTCGGTGATGGGGAACCCGTTGAAGCCCGTGACGATATCGCCGACGCGCAGGTCGGCTTCGGCGGCCGCGCCGCCCTCGACGATCTCCTGGATGTAGGCGCCCGTCATCGTCGCCCCTTCGACGTAGGCGGCCGCGCTCACGCTGGCACCCAGCAGTCCGTGCGTCGCGGTGCCGTTCTCGATGAGCTCGCCCGTGATGCGCTCGACCACGTTCGAGGGGATCGCGAAGCCGACGCCGATCGAACCGGCCGCACCCGAAGAACCGCCCGCCGAGGCGATCGCGACGTTGATGCCGATGAGCTTGCCCTCGGCGTCGACGAGGGCGCCGCCGGAGTTGCCCGGGTTGATCGCGGCATCGGTCTGGATGACGGAGATCTTGATGCTCTCGGCTGCCTGACCGCCGCGCTGGCCCTGTCCGAAGTCGAAGAAGAAGGGCGTCTCGCCCTGCTCGCCGCCGCCCTCGCCCTCGGTGTCGTCCGAGTCGGGCGCGGCGGCCGAAGCGATCTCGATCGAGCGGTTGAGCGCGCTCACGATGCCCGTCGTCACGGTGCTCGACAGACCGAGCGGCGCACCGACGGCGATCGTCTCGTCGCCGACGTTCAGGTCAGACGAGTCGGCGAACTCGATCGGGGTGAGGCCTTCGGCATCGACGAGCTTGATGACCGCGAGGTCGTAGGTCGGGTCGGTTCCGACGACCTCGGCGTCGTAGACGCGTCCGTCCGATGTCGTGACGCGCACCGACGCTCCCCCCGTCGCGCCGTCCAGGGTCACGACGTGCGTGTTCGTCACGACATAGCCGTCGCTCGTGAGCACGACGCCCGATCCGGTGCCCGAACCGCTTTGGCTCGCGGCCGCGATCGTCACGACGCTCGGCACGACCTTCGCGGCGATCGCGGTCGTCTGCCCGACCGCGTCGGTGTTGTTGACCGTGACGGTGCCGGGCCCGGTCGCCGGGATCGCGATGCTCGGGGCGAACAACTGCAGACCCGCGTAGCTTCCGCCGAGGCCGGCCGCTCCACCGACGAGGGCGGCGGCGACGATGAGTCCGGCCACCTTGCCCGCGCCGGACTTCGGCTTCTTGGCCGTCTCCGGGGCACGGGGCACGTCGCCGAGGGGCAGCGTCGGCTGCGTGTCGGCGGGGCGGCCGAACGAGCCTCCGTACGGAGGCTGACCCCCGTAGACCTGCGGACGAGGCGGCGCGGCGTAGCCGGCGTGCGGCTGACCCGCGTAAGCCTGCGGGCGAGGCTGACCGGGCGCCTGCAGGACGTATCCGGGAGGCACGGGTCCGGGAGCGACGGGGCGCGTCGACGGGGCCGCCGCCGAGGACGCACCGGGCTGAGCCGGGCTCGAGGGGGCAGCGGGCTGAGCCGGGCTCGAGGACGCGGCGGGCTGAGCCGCAGTCGAGGGCGCAGCGGGCTGAGCCGGGCTCGAGGGCGCAGCGGAGGGTGTGCCCGACGCAGGTGCGCTCGGCCCGGCGGCGGCCGACGGGGCGCCGTTCGCGCTCGAGCGGTCGGGATTCGAGGAGACCGCACTCGATCCGGCGGGGATCTGCGGTCCCGCGGGGATCTGCGGTGCGGCGGGGGTCGACGGCACGGGCGGTGCGGACGACGCGGGCGGCGCAGCATCCGTCGCCTCGCTCGCCGCGGGTGAGGAGGGAGTCGCAGCGGACGCCTCGGCGGTCGCCGGAGTGTCGGAGGTGTCCGGGGTGGCGTCGACGGGACGGTCGTCGTTGTTGTCGCTCATGAGTGCTCCTTCTGCTGACATGATCCACCCTGCCGCGCCGACCTGTGCGTTTCTTATGCCGCGGATGAGATGGATCTATGCGATCGGAGTGGATCGGACGAGTACCGTGGAGCAGCATGCAGCAGATTCACGGCGCGTGGCGCCGCACGGCCCAGGGAGCGGGACTCGTCGACGGGGACGGCACGATCCGGCCCACGATCTTCGCGGAGATGTCGGCGCTGGCGGCCCAGACCGGAGCGATCAACCTGGGTCAGGGCTTCCCCGATGAGGACGGCCCCGCGGAGGTGCTCGAGGCCGCTCGCGAGGCGATCGCGAACGGCGTCAACCAGTACGCCCCGGGGCGCGGCATGCCCGACCTGCTGCACGCGATCGCCGAGCATCAGGAACGCTTCCACGGCATCTCGCTCGATCCGCACCGCGACGTGCTCGTGACGGCCGGGGCGACCGAGGCGATCGCGGCCGCCCTGCTCGCGCTCACCGGCGACCCCGATGACGAGATCGTCGTCTTCGAGCCGTTCTACGACTCGTACGCCGCCGTCACGGCCCTCGCCGGTGCGCGGCTCGTCCCGGTGCCGCTGCGCTGGCCCGACTTCCAGCCCGATCTCGACGATCTGCGACGCGCCGTCACCGACCGCACCCGCGTCATCCTCGTCAACGACCCGCACAATCCGACCGGCGCCGTCTTCACACGCGAGGTGCGCGAGGAGATCGTGCGGCTCGCCGAGCACCACGACTGCGTCATCGTCACCGACGAGGTCTACGAGCACCTCGTCTTCGATGCGAAGCATGTGCCGATCGCGACGATGCCGGGCGCCTGGTCGCGGACGCTCACGATCTCGTCCGCGGGAAAGACCTTCTCGACCACGGGGTGGAAGATCGGCTGGATCAGCGGTCCCGCCGACCTCATCGACGCCGTCATCGCCGTCAAGCAGTTCCTCACCTACACCAACGGCACGCCCTTCCAGCCCGCGATCGCGACGGGTCTGCGACTGTCCGACGCGTTCTTCGCGGGGATCGCCTCGACGCTGCGCGCAAAGCGCGACCTGCTCGGCGACGGACTGCGTGCCGCCGGGTTCGCCGTGTCGGAGCCGGCCGGGTCGTACTTCACGGTCGTCGACGCCGCGCCGCTCGGCGCGACCGACGCCGACGAGTTCTGCCGGAACCTCCCCCGCCGCGCCGGCGTCGTCGGCATCCCGCTCACGGCGTTCGTGGCGCCCGAGCACCGGCCCGAGTTCGCGACGCTCGTCAGGTTCGCCGCGTGCAAACGCGTCGACGTGCTGCAAGAGGCGGCATCCCGCCTCGCCGTCCTTGCGGACTGACGGCAGCGCGTCAGTCGCGGGGGACGACGGCGAACCGTCGCAGCGCGAGCGCGGGATTGACCCGGCGCACGCGCGCGACGGCGTCGCGGTCGAGATGAGCCACGGCGATGTCGGTCGCCGTCCCGACGGCGGCGATCTCGATCCCGGTCGGGTCGACGACCATCGACAACCCGACCCCGAGGGGCGGCGGGTGGTCGGCGGCGGCGACGAACAGCGTGTTCTCGATCGCCCGCGCATGCAGCAGGGTGCGCCAGTGATGCTCTTTGAGCGGGCCGCGCACCCACTCGGCGGGAACGAGCACGACGTCGGCGCCCGCATCGGCGAGGAGCCGTCCGAGCTCGGGAAAGCGCAGGTCGTAGCACGTCATGAGCCCGAACGTGAGGCCGTCGGCCTCGAACGTCTGCGGCGCCCCGAGCTCGCCCGGCTCGACCCAGTCCGACTCCCGCTGGCCGAACGCGTCGTACAGGTGCAGCTTGCGATACGTCGCCACGACGCCCGTCGCGTCCACCGCGACGACGGTGTTCCGCACACGACGCGCATCGCCGGCTCGCTCGAGCAGGCCCGCGACGATGTGCAGCCCGTGCGCGGCCGCGAGTCGGGTCAGCTCCCGCGTGAACGGGCCGTCGACATCCTGCGCGTGTTCGGCGAGAGTGGCGTCGAACGGGTCGACGAAGTAGCTGGCGTACTCGGGAAAGAGCACGAGGCGCGCTCCCCGGGCGGCGGCCGCCTCGACGAGCTGCGCGATGAGGTCGAGATTCGCCGCCTCGTCGGCCGTCGGCGCGAACTGGGCGACGGCGATCGGGGTCGCGTCGGACAGGTTCATGCGTTCTCCTTCGAGGCGTGCCGGATGCGGACGATCACGGGGGTCGCGATCCACAGGACGACCAGCACGACGGCGAGCGCGATCGTCGTGATGACGGCCGCACCGGTGCCGAGCACGACGTCGAAGACGAACGCGACGACGCCGAGCAGCAGGGTCGCGACGGTCGCGAGACACGTGATGAGCGCCGTGTGACCGTAGACGACGACGTCGCGCTTGGCCCGCTGCTGGAACAGCGTGCGGTGCAGCGCCACGGGGGCCAGCGCGACGATGGCGCTCAGGGCTGCGAGAACGACGAGCACGAGGTAGAGCACCCTCTGCCCGCCGTCGAGATCCGCGAAGGCGGGCTGGAACGCGAGAGCGAGCAGGAATCCGGTGAGGATCTGCGCGCCGGTCTGCATGACGCGCAGCTCTTGCAGCACCTCGATCCAGTTGCGATCGGCGCGCTCGGCCGGGGTCTCGTCGCGCCCGTCGTCCCTGTCATCGAGGGGATCGCGGTCGCGCTCAGTGGCCATGCCCTCATCCTCCCGCCCGCCGCCCCGCCCCGGCAACCCGCCATTGACCGCGAGACTGCATCCGCAGCTCGAGACAGTGGGGTTCACCCGCACTCTCGGCGCGCCGTTGCAGTCTCGCGGTCAGGAGGGGGCGGTTCGGGGGCGGGAGAAGCCGTGGTAGAGTAGTCGACGTGCCGCGGGGTGGAGCAGTTCGGTAGCTCGCTGGGCTCATAACCCAGAGGTCGTAGGTTCAAATCCTGCCCCCGCAACCAGTAAGAAGAAGGCGTCCCGCACGGGGCGCCTTCTTCGTTTCCGCCTAGTCTTCTTCGTTTCCGCCTAGCCTTCTTCGTTTCCGTCTAGACCGGGTCGACCGCTTCGCCGATGTCGCCGAGGAACCGCGAGATGACCGCGAGATCGGCCTCGCTGTACTGCTCTGCGACGCCGCGCATGGCGCGCAGCCGCTCCCCGAAATGGTGATAGAACGCTTCGCGGGACTCCTGCGTCAGCACGACGATGCGCGCCCGTCGGTCACTCGGGTGCGGGCGACGCTCGAGATGACCGGATGCCGTCAGCCTGTCCAGCAGCTTCGTCGTCGACGCCGTCGTGATCCGCAGATGGCGGGCGACATCGTGCGGACTGACCGCGTCACCGCGCTGCTCCCGCATGATCAGCATGCGAAGAGCGGCGAGATCGGTCGCGTTCATGATCATGTCGCCCTTCATCCCGCCGTGCATGCGGTCCATGGCGTCGCTGAACGCGCGTATCGCTTGCAGCACCTCCATGACAGCATGGTCATGGGTGCTCTGGGGGCTCCAGGGCTGCGGCATGTGGACGCTTCCTCCCTTCCCGTTGTAACATCGCCACGACGTAATAGCTAGATAAACTAGCAAACTGGAGGATGAGGATGCTGGAAACCGAGTACGTTGTGCTGCTCGACGACGACGGCGAGGCGATCGGCACCGCACCCAAGAGCAGCGTCCACGGTACCGAAACCGCGCTGCATTTGGCATTCTCGTGTCACGTGCTCAACGACGAGGGCCAGGTTCTCGTCACGCGGCGCGCCCTCGACAAGAAGACCTGGCCGGGCGTCTGGAGCAACTCCTTCTGCGGTCACCCCCGCCCCGCCGAGCCCGTCGTCGCCGCCGTGCACCGTCGTGCCGAGTACGAGATCGGCCTCACGCTCACCGACATCGAGCTGGCCCTCCCCCTCTTCCGCTACCGTGCGACCGACGCCAACGGCATCGTCGAGCACGAAGTGTGCCCCGTCTACACCGCCCGCACATCCGCAGAGCCCGTACTCAACCCGCTCGAGGTCATGGACGCGAGATGGGTCGATCCCGCCGACCTCGCCGCATCGCTGCGCACGACGCCGTGGGCCTTCAGCCCGTGGCTCGTACTGCAGTCCCAGCAGCTGCAGCTCTTGAACGGCGTCGAGATGCAACGCCGCGCGTCATGATCGGCGTCGCCTCCCACATCGACGTCGACGCCCCGATCGACGAAGCACTCGCCCGCCTGCGGACCCGTGCCCTCGGACCGGGATTCGACGCCCTCGCCGCTGCCGCCTCGCGCGCCGCGCGCGGCGGAAAGCGGATGCGGCCGCGCCTGGTCGCGGCATCCTTCGAGGCCTTCGGCGGCGATGCCGCGTCGACGCCCGCGCTGGCTCCCGTCGCCGCCGCATTCGAGCTGCTGCACGCGGCCTTCGTCGTGCACGACGACGTCATCGACCACGACATCGAGCGGCGCGGCGTGCCCAACGTGGCGGGCGAGTTCCGCGCGCGGGCTCTCGACAGCGGGGCGGATGCCACGGGCGCGGCGCTCCTCGGAGACACGGCCGGCATCCTCGCGGGCGACATCCTGCTGCACGAGGCGTCGCGCCTGGTCGCACTGGCGGGGCTGCCCCCGCCCACGCTCGCCCGGATCTACGACCTTCTCGACGACGCCGTCCACGTGTCGGCGGCCGGCGAGCTCGCCGACGTCGAGAACAGCGTCACGGGCGGGCAGGTCCCCTCATCCACCTTGCTCGACACGGCGCACGACAAGACGGCCGTCTACTCGTTTCGCGCACCCCTCGGAGTCGGTGCCATCCTCGCCGGCGCCCCCGACGACGCCCGTCAGCTGCTGCAGCGCATCGGCGGGCGGCTGGGCCTGGCGTACCAGCTCGTCGACGATCTCATCGGCGCCTTCGGCGATGAGACGCAGGCCGGCCGTGCGATCGGCGGCGACCTGCGCGAGGCGAAGCAGACCCCGCTCGTCGCCCTCGCGCGCGACACGGCGCAGTGGACGCGCGTGAGCGACGCCCTCGCGCTCGCGCACACGGGGCCCATCGCCGTGCGTGACGCGCAGATCGCCCTCGAGGCCAGCGGAGCGCGCGACAGCCTGCGTGAGCTCATCGCCGACACCCTCGCCGGCGTGCGCTTCTCGGCCGGGGACGCCGTGCTGCCGCCCCGCGTGGGCACGTTGCTGAGAGAGCTCGCCGACCGCGTCGAAGAGCGGGTGCCGTGACCGACCGCACCGTCCGCCAGGGCGGTCCGACCGGACTGCGCCTCTACGACCGCACGGCGCGTGACGCGGCCGCTGTCGTCATCTCCGCCTACTCGACCTCGTTCGGACTCGCGGGGCGTCTGCTCGGCGCGCGGCCACGCCCGCACGTGCGCAACATCTACGCGCTCGTCCGCGTCGCCGACGAAGTCGTCGACGGTCCCGGCGAAGCGTCGGGCCTGACGGCCGACGAGGTACGCGAGGTCCTCGACGCGCTCGAGGTGGAGACCCTCCGGGCGATCGATCGCGGCTTCAGCGCGAACCTCATCGTGCACGCCTTCGCCCGGACGGCGCGGGAGTGCGGCATCCGCGAGGATCTCGTGCGTCCCTTCTTCGAATCGATGCGCACCGACCTCGCCACGACGCAGCACGATGCCGCATCGCACGACGACTACGTCTACGGCTCGGCCGAGGTCGTGGGCCTCATGTGCCTGCGGGTCTTCGTCAACGCCGGCTCGCCGCGTCCCGCGGATCCCCCGGCCGACCTCGTCGACGGAGCGCGGCGCCTCGGCGCGGCGTTCCAGGACGTCAACTTCCTGCGCGACCTCGACCACGACGAGGGCGCGCTCGGGCGCGACTACCTCGGCATCGACGGCGCCGAGACGACCCGCACCGACGTGCTCGACCGCATCGACGGCGACCTCGCGGCGGCCGCCTCGGTCATCCCCCGACTCCCCCGCGACTGCCGCGCCGCGGTGACGGCCGCGCACGACCTGTTCGCGGCGCTGTCCGGGCGCCTCCGCACCTCGGGCTACACCGCGGGGCGCGTACGCGTTCCCGACCCCGTCAAGGCAGCCATCGCCGCGCGTGCGCTGCTCGGCGCCGCACCGCGAAGGACGCGCACATGACCGGTACGACCTCCACCATCGTCATCGGGGGCGGCATCGCGGGGCTCGCGACCGCCGCACTGCTCGCCGCCGAGGGCCACCGCGTGACGCTCGTCGAGGCGCGCGACGAGCTCGGCGGGCGCGCCGGCTCGTGGGAGCACGACGGCTTCCGCTTCGACACCGGCCCCAGCTGGTACCTCATGCCCGAAGTGTTCGACCACTTCTTCCGGCTGCTGGGCACGAGCGCGGCAGAAGAGCTCGATCTCGTCCGTCTCGACCCCGCGTACCGGGTCTACAGCGAGGGCGCCGAGCTGGTCGACGTGCACTCCGGGCGCGAGCAGGCCACGGCCCTGTTCGAGAGCATCGAGCCCGGCGCCGGTGCGCGTCTGGAGACCTACCTCGACTCCGCCGCCGATGCGTACGACCTCGCCGTCACGCGCTTCCTCTACGACACGTACGAGACGACGTCGGGCCTGCGCGACCGCGAGATCATCAAGCGCCTGCCGACCCTCGCGCCGCTGCTGACCCGCACGCTCGCCTCGCACGTCGACCGCCGATTCACCGATCCGCGTCTGCGGCAGATCCTCGGCTACCCCGCCGTCTTCCTCGGCGGCTCGCCTTATGGCGTGCCGAGCCTCTACCACCTGATGAGCCACCTCGACCTCGGCGACGGCGTGCTCTACCCGCGCGGAGGCTTCACCGAGGTCATCTCCGCCATCGAGCGCTGCGCCCGCGCCCGCGACGTCGAGATCCGCACGGGCAGCGAAGTGGTCGAGATCCTGACGACGGATGCCACCGCCACCGGCATCCGTCTGGCCGACGGCACCGTGCTCGACGCCGATCGCGTCGTCTCGACGGCCGATCTGCACCACACCGAGACGAAGCTGCTGCCGCCGCAGCTGCGCTCCTACCCGGAGCCGTGGTGGCGCTCGCGCACGCCGAGCCCCGGCGCGCTGCTGGTGATGCTGGGCGTACGCGGAGACCTGCCGCAGCTCGCCCACCACACGCTGCTGTTCACGAGCGACTGGCGGACCAACTTCGAGGCGATCTTCGGCAAGGACACCCGCATCCCCGACCCCGCATCGCTGTATGTGTGCCGCCCGAGCGCGACCGACGACTCGGTCGCCCCGCCGGATCACGAGAACCTCTTCGTGCTCGTCCCGGTGCCCGCCGACCCCGGCCTCGGCCGTGGCGGGATCGACGGCGCCGGCGACGCCCGGATCGAGCGCGCCGCCGATGCCGTCATCGAGCAGATCGCGCAGTGGTGCGGCATCCCGGATCTGGCCGAGCGCATCGTCGTGCGCCGCACGGTCGCGCCGGCCGACTTCGAGGCCGATCTGCACGCGTGGCGAGGCAATTCCCTCGGCCTCGCGCACACGCTGGGTCAGAGCGCCGTCTTCCGGCCCCGCAACGTCTCGAAGAAGGTCGACGGGCTCATGTACGCGGGCACCTCGGTACTGCCGGGGATCGGGCTGCCGATGTGCCTCATCTCGGCGGAACTCATCGTCAAGCGCCTGCGCGGTGACCGCACCCCCGGTCCGTTGCCCACGCCGCGACGTGCGAGAGTGTGAGTGTGCCCGGCCTCTACCTCGTCGCGATCCTCGTCAGCGCAGCCGGCATCGCCGCTTTGGACGCGCGCTGGCGCCTGGCGGCGTGGCGCACGCCCGGCCGCACCCTGGCAGCCGTGGCGATCGGCACGGCGTTCTTTCTCGCGTGGGATGCCGCCGGGATCGCCCTCGGCGTCTTCGTCAAGGGCGACAGCCCGCTGCTGCTGGGGATCGACCTCGCCCCGCACCTGCCGGTCGAAGAGCCGGTGTTCCTGGCCTTCCTCTGCTATCTCGGCCTCGTCGCCTACGCCGCTGCCGATCGCTTCGTCGCGCGTCGGCGCGCCGCTGCCGAGTCGGGGGGCAGGTCATGACCTACCCGTTGCTCGTCCTGCCCTTCGTCGCCGTCACGGCGATCGTGACGCTCGCCACGGTCCGCCGTCCCCGTTTCGGACAGCGTATGGCGGCGTCGGGCATCGCCGCACTCGTGCTGGTCGTCCTGACGGCGGTCTTCGACAACCTGATGATCGCGGCTGACCTGTTCACCTACCCCGAACAGCACTTGAGCGGCATCCGCATCGGGTTGGCCCCGATCGAGGACTTCTCGTATGCCGTGTGCGCCGCCTTCCTGGTACCCGCCGTGCACACGCTGCTGACCCGACGCACTCCCCGAGAGGCATGATGCGCGCCCGCACCGTCCTCGCGCAGCTGTTCGTCTCGTCTCGGCCCGTCAGCTGGATCAACACCGCCTATCCGTTCGCGGCGGCCTACCTGCTCACGACGCGGTCGATCGATGCCACGCTCATCATCGGCACGCTCTTCTTCCTGATCCCCTACAACCTCGCCATGTACGGGATCAACGACGTCTTCGACTACGAATCGGATCTGCGCAACCCGCGCAAGGGCGGAGCGCACGGCGCGATCCTCGACCGCCGCCTGCACCGCGCCACGCTGTGGGCGGCCGCACTGTCGTCACTCCCGTTCGTGGTGTATCTCGTCATCGTGGGCTCACCCCTGTCGTGGCTCGTGCTCGCGATCAGCCTCTTCTTCGTCGTCTTCTACAGCGCGCCGCCGCTGCGGCTGAAGGAAGTCCCCTTCGCCGACTCGGTGACCAGCAGCATCCACTTCTTCTCACCGGCCGTCTATGCGCTCGTGCTCGCCGGTGCGGCGTGGACGTGGCAGCTCGCGGCGATCATCGTCGCGTTCGCGCTGTGGGGCATCGCCTCGCACGCCTTCGGCGCCGTGCAAGACGTCTTGGCCGACCGGGAAGCCGGCATCGCCTCGATCGCGACCGTCCGTGGTGCTCGCTGGACGGTGTGGTTCGCGCTCGTCGCCTATGCCGCCGCAGGCCTCGCGATGCTCGCCACGGCGTGGCCCGGTCCGCTCGCGGCGATCGTCGTCCTGCCCTACCTCGCGACCGTCTGGCCGCATCACCGCGTGACGGATGCGACGGCGGACACCGCGACCCGCGGGTGGGACCGGTTCCTCTGGCTCAACCAGTTCGGCGGCTTCGTCGTGACGCTGCTGCTCATCTGGTACGCGATCACGACGGCCTGATCCGGCGGCGAGCCGGGCCTTCGTGGACGCACTCTCCGCGCCCGGCGAGGGCCAGTCTGCAGAGGCCGCCCGCGACCATCAGGGTCGGCGCAGCCCGGCGAGCGTGACGAACCACACGACGAAGAACGCCCCCGCCGGTGAGGCGGGGGCGTTCTTCGTGCGATCAGCGTTCGCCGAAGGCGATGAGCTTCTCGACGGCGGCGGTCAGTCGCTCATCCGCCTCGGCGAAGGCGGCGAGGTCGCCGGCCTGCAGCGCCGTGTTGCGGTCGATCATGGCCTGACGTGCCTCTTCGAGTGCCGTGGCGTAGTCGCCTGCCGGCGGTGTCGGCGCGGGCTGCTCGGTGCCGGGCTCGGTCGGGCTCGGCGTCGGGGTGGGTGTCGGAGCGGGGGTCTCGCCCTCGTCGGGAACGACCTCGCCGTCACCCGTCGTCGCACCCGAATCGCCACCGAACAGCGAGTCGAGTGCTTCGCTCAGCGTGTCCTCGAAGGCGATGTCATCGCCGAACGCGACGAGCACCTTGCGCAGCTGCGGCAGCTGGGTGCCCTCGGCCGCCTGCACGAAGACGGGCTGCACATAGAGCAGTCCACCGCCGACGGGCAGGGTCAGCAGGTTTCCGTTGAGCACTTCGGACTGGCCGATCGTGAGCACGTTGATCTGCTGCGACACCGTGGGATCCGAGTCGAACCGGTTCTGCACCTGGCCGGGGCCGGGCACCGTCGTCTCGGCCGCGATCTCCAGCATCCGCAGCTTGCCGTAGTTCTCGCCCTTCTTGCCCGCTTCACCGCCCGCGTTGGAATCGGCCGCGAGGTACCCCATCAGGACGTTCCGACTCTCGGCGCCCGTCGAAGACGACGGGATGAAGGTCGTGAACATCGAGAACGACGGGTCGTCCTGGCCCGGCATCTGCATCGTCAGGTAGTACGGCGGCTGCAGGGCGTTCTCGTTCTGCGGGTCGGCCGGGGTCGCCCAGGCGTTGTCACGCTCGTAGAACGACTGCGCGTCGTCGACGTGGTACACCTGCAGCATCGCGCGCTGCACCTTGAACAGGTCGGTGGGGTATCGCACGTGCGAGATGAGATCGGCCGGCATGTCCGCGATCGGCTTGACCTCGGTCGGGTAGACGTTCTGCCACGTCTGCAGCACGGGGTCCTCCGGCTCCCACGCGTACAGCGTGACCGAGCCGTCGTAGGCGTCGACGGTCGCCTTGACCGAGTTGCGGATGTAGTTGATGTCATCGAGCGCGAAGCGCGGCTGCGTGTTGTTCGAGTCGGCGATCGCGTCCGACAGCGACACGGTCGTCGAATACGGGTAGTTCGAGCTCAGCGTGTAGCCGTCCACGACCCACTTGATGCGTCCGTCCACGACCGTGGGGTACGGGTCGCGGTCGAGCTCGAGATACGGGGCGACCTTCGACACGCGCGTGAGCGGGTCGCGGTCGTAGAGGATCTGCGACTCGGCGTTCACGCCGTCCGCGAAGAGGATCTGCTCGGACTGGAACTTCAGCGCGTAGATGAGGCGGTTGAAGACGTTGCCGACCGAGGGTCCGCCGTCGCCGTCGAACGTCGTGCGCGGTCCCGCGTTGCCGTCGCTGCCCGACGGGTAGTCGAGCTCGATCGGGTCGGTGCCCTCGGGCGCGCCGACGATCGAGTAGGGCGGCGACGACTCGCCGAAGTACACGCGCGGCTGGAAGTCCGGGTTGTCCGAGAGGAAGCCCGCCGCCGGGATGCCGCGCTCGAGGAAGACGGGGTTTCCGTCGACCGTGCGCTCGTTGCCGGCTGCCGCGATCATGCCGTAGCCGTGGGTGTAGACGAGCGTCTCGTTGACCCACGAGGATCCGGCGCCGAGCTGATCGATGTTCAGCTCGCGGACCGACACGATCGTGTCCTGCATCTCACCGTCGATCTCGTAGCGGTCGACGTCGAGGGGGTTCTGGAACTGGTAGTACGGACGGTACTGCTCGAGCTGGCGCACCGTCGGTCCGATGATGGCGGGGTCCATGATGCGGATCTGCGTCGTGGTGGCGGCGTCGGCGCGCAGCTGACCCGCGTCGGCGGTCGTCTCGGCGGAGAATTCGGTCTTCTCGAGTTCGTCGATCCCGTACGCGGCCTTCGTGCCCTCGAGGTTGCGCTGATAGTACTCGCGCTCGTACGCGGCCTGGTTGGGCTGCACCTGGAAGGTCGTGACGACCCACGGGTAGCCGACGCCCAGCACGATGGCGACGACCACGAGCAGCGCCGTGCCGATGAGGGGGAAGCGCCAGCGGCCGATGACGGCCGTGACGAAGAACAGGATCGCGACGATCACGGCGACGATCGCGAGGATCATCTGACCCTGGATGACGGCGTTGACCTCGGTGTACCCGGGGCCCGTGATCCGCCCGCCGGCGCCGGGCTGCACGAGAGTCAGATAGCGGTCGATCCACAGGCTGACGCCCTGGACGAGCAGGTAGAGACCCGCGAGGACGGCGAGCTGGATGCGCGCGGACTTCGAGATGCGCAGCTCCTTCTGCCCGATGCGCACCGAGCCGTACAGGTACGACACGAGCGCGGTGACGAGCAGGCAGATGAGCAGGGTCGCCGAGACGAAGCCCACGACGGCGGCGTAGAAGGGCAGCGCGAACATGTAGAAGCCCGAGTCGAGCCCGAACTGCGGGTCGCTGTCGGCCGTCGCGACGCCGTTGATCCACATCCACGTGGTCTGCCACTGCGCCGACGCGGAGAAGCCGGCGAAGAAGCCGAAGAAGATCGGGATGCCCCACATCGCGAGCCGACGCAGCGGCTCGACCACTTCCTGATAGCGGTCGAGCTGCGAGCTCAGGCGCGCGTAGACGGGCCGCAGCCGGTAGGCGAGCTGGATCGCTCCCCACACCGGCACCGCCATGCCGAGGAATCCGACGACGAACATGATGACGCGCGCGGTCCACTCCGTGAGGAGGACACCGTCGAATCCGAGCTGCTCGAACCACAGCCATTCGGAGTACAGGTTCGCGAAGACGAAGAACGCCACCACCAAGGCGGCGATGATGGCGAGCGAGATCGCGATGATCCGGCGGGAGCGGGGGGGCGTGGCCTGGTTCGGCGCTGAGGTCGTGGTCACCTCCCCATCCTACGCGGCAGGATTCTGGGGTTTCGCCGAGTCCGCCACGGCGAGGCCGCTCAGCCGGTCGTGCAGGTCGGCAGCGCGTCGAGGTCGCCGTCCTCGCGGACGGCCTCGAGCACGTCGAGGGCGTCGTCGAGCGTCGCGACCGAGAAGACCCGCAGACCATCCGGCACGTGGCCCACGACCTCGCCGCAGTTGGACTGCGGCGCGAGGAACCAGTCGGCACCGGCATCGAGCGCGCCCCACATCTTCTGACGGATGCCGCCGATCGGACCGACCGTCCCCTCGGCCGAGATGGTGCCCGTGCCGGCGAAGCTCTCGCCGCCGGTGAGCTCCCCCGGCGTGAGGACGTCGATGATGCCGAGCGCGAACATCATGCCCGCGCTGGGCCCGCCGACGTTGTCGATCTGGATCGTGACGTCGAAGGGGAACTCGTACTCATTGGTCAGCGTGACCCCGATGCGCCACACGGCGCCTTCGGCGCCCGCCGTCTCACGCGGAGTGAGCCGCACCGTGCGCTGCGCCCCGTCGCGTTCGATCTTGAGCGTCATCGTCGCACCGTCGCCCGACTCCACGAGGGCGCGCAGTGCCGCGGCATCGGCCACCGGCTCGCCGTCGGCGCTCACGATGACGTCCCCGACCTCGAGGACGCCCTCGGCGGCCGAGTCGGGAGCGATCGCGTGCACGAGCAGCGTTCGCCCGACGTCGTAGCCCAGCTCGATCAGGGCCGCCGCGGTGGCCTCCTGCTGCGAGTCGACCATGAGCGCGGCGCTCTCCTCGGTGCGCTCCTCACTCGTCTGCCCCGCCGGGAAGACCGAATCGATCGGCAGAACCGCCCGTGTCTGGTCGAACCAGGCCAGCGCGAGCTCGAACCACGACGGCGTTCTCTCGCGGTTGCCGACGACCTGGACGGTGAGCAGATCCAGCGCACCGGAGGTCTCGTGGGTCTCGGCCCCGTCGACCGAGATGAGCGGCACCTCTTCACCGTCGGCGGTCGATGCCGTCCCGAGCGTGTTGTATACCGGCCCCGGACGCTGCACGACGTACGAGGTCGGCAGGAAGGTCAGCACGAGCAGCACGACCATCGCGAGGGCGAGCGCCCACAGACCCGCGAGGACACCGCGCGTCATGCGACGGCGGCGGGGACGGATCGAGACGTTCTCGTCGAAGAGCGCCACGGCGGAACCTTCCTGTGCCTGGTCGTTCGCGACCGGCGTAAGGCGTTCAGCGTGCTGCCGGGGAGTGCGAGGGGATGCTGCGACTAGCGTAGATCCTGACGTCATGAACCGGCTGAAAGGCGCCTGAAGTGTCAGACGACGACCGCAACCCCGAAGACGATCTGCAGGAGCTGCTGCGTCAGCTGTTCGGAGGTCAGGGCGTCGACTTCGACCCCGAACAGCTCTCCCGGCTCACCGGCATGCAGATCGATCCGGCCATGATGCAGATGGTCATGCGCCACCTGCAGGGCGCTTTCGAAGGCGGCGAGGACGACGGCATCTCCTGGGATGCCGCCCGGCGCCAGGCCCTGCACATCGCCAACCAGGACGGCCTCGGTGTCACGACCGGAGAGCGCACGGATCTCGACCAGGCGTTCGCGCTCGCGACGCTGTGGCTGAGCGAGGCGACGACGATCTCGGATCTCGCCGCTCCCGCGCGCGCGATCACGCGGGGCGCATGGGTCGAGGCCACGCTCCCGGTCTGGCAGGAGCTCGCCGCGCCCGTCGCGACGAGCATGGCCGACGCGATGACCTCGGCACTCAGCGAGCAGGCGCCCGATGACATGCAGAGCATGATCCAGGGCGCCGGCAAGCTCATGCGCCTCGTGGGCGGGTCGCTCTTCGCGGCGCAGCTCGGCCAGGTCGTCGGCAACCTGTCGAAAGAGGTCGTGTCCGGCGGCGATGTCGGCATTCCGCTCATGCCCGATGGCGACGCCGCCATCCTGCCGCAGAACTTCGCCGATTTCGGCCGCGATCTCGAGATCCCCCACGACCAGCTCGCACTCTTCGTCGCGACGCGTGAGCTCGCCCACGCACGGCTCTTCCGGCACGCGCGTTGGCTGCGCCTGCACGTCATCTCCCAGGTGACCGAGTTCGCCCGGGGGGTGCACGTCGACACCGACGCGCTCGAAGAGCTCGCGGCGCGTTTCGACCCCGCCCAACCCGACGAACTGCGTCAGGCCATCGAGAGCGGCGCGCTGCTGCCCCAGCGCTCCGAGGCCCAGACCGCCGCCCTCACCCGGCTCGAGAACCTGCTCGCGACGATCGAGGGCTGGGTCGATGTCGTGACCGAGAACGCGCTCGCACGCCTGCCCTCCGCCGACCGGATCTCCGAGGTCGTCCGCCGTCGGCGTGCCGTCGGCGGACCGGCCGAACGGGCACTGGGTTCACTCGTGGGTCTCGAACTGCGGCCGCGCCGCATGCGCGAAGCCGCCGCGATGTGGCGCGCCGTGACGGACGCCGTCGGCGTCGCCGCTCGCGACGCCCTGTGGGACTATCCCGACCTCATGCCCACCGCCGAGGACATCGACGACCCCGCCGGTCTCGTCGCGCGGCTCGAGGCCCGCGCGCGCGGAGAAGCACCCGCCCGCGACGAGATGGATGACGCGCTCGAGCGACTTCTCGCGGGCGAGGAGGCCGAGAACGGCACTCCCGGCGACGACGCTCCCGAAGACGGCACCCCCGAGGACAATCAGCCGGTCTGAGTCGATCGGCTCCTCCCCAGGGGCGCCGCCCTGTGGATTACCGCCCGCGCGACGGCGTGGCGCGGCATGATCTCGTCATGCTCCGCCTCGATCCCGCGCATCCGCCCGTGTGGCGCACCCCCTCGACCCTGCAGTTCGGTGCCGATGCGCGCGCGATCCTCACCGACACCGTCCCGTGGCAGGAACGGCTCGTGCGCGAACTCGAGATCGGCATCCCCGATTCCGCGGTCGATCCCGTCGCCCTCGCGCTCGGGGCGCCGGAGGGCGGGGCGAGCGCGCTGCTCGACGTGCTGCGACCCGTACTCATCGCCGACGAGCCGCTCCTGCGCGTGCGCGCCGTCCTCGCACCGTCACCGGTGTTCGAGTCCGCTCTCGTCGCGGCTGTCACGACGGGTCTCGCGTCGACCGGAGTGCAGATCGTCGACGACCCCGCGGCGGAACCGCCCGACATCGCCGTCGTCATCGCGCATCACGCCGTCGAGCCCCGCCTCGTGAGCGGGTTCATGTCCGCCGACGTGCGACACGTGCCGATCGTCTTCTCGGGACACGGGGCCGACGTCGGGCCGCTCGTCACTCCCGGGCGCACACCGTGCACGTCATGCCTGGCGGCGCATCGGCGCGATGCGGACGCCGCCTGGCCCGCCGTCGCAGCCCAGCTCGCTCACCGCGCGGTGCCCGCGATCGCGGGCAGTCTCGCCCTCGAGGCGGGCATCGCGGTCATGCACCTCATCCGCGAGGATGCCCGGCACCCGGAGCGCTCGTCGACGACCTCGCTGGTGCTGCACCGCGACCGCGCGCACCGCGAGATCCGGATGCATCGACCGCACGCAGAGTGCCGCTGCCGATCTCTCGCAGGAACCGCGAGGGCTGCCGGTTCCGGTGCCCCCGCGCCCACGACAGAGCGAGCGTACGCGCGGCCCGCGTGATGCCGACGTAGGCGAGCCGTCGCTCCTCGTCGACCTGCTCGAAGGTCGTCGCGTAGCTGATCGGAAGCTGACCCTCGGCCACCCCCACGAGGTGCACGTGGTCCCACTCGAGGCCCTTCGCGGCGTGCAGCGTCGCGAGAGTCACGGTGCGCAGGGCGGGTTCGTCGTGCGTGCGCGCACGCGCCATGAGCTCGTCGGTGAAGGCGCGCAGCGTCGTCGTCGCGGGTGCTTCCTCGGCCAATCGCAGCACGGCGGCACGCGCCTCCCACGCATCGCGCAGAGCACCCCCCGCTTCGGGCGGATCGTCGGTGAGCCCGCGTGAGCGCAGGATGTCGCGGACGGTGTCGACGAAACCCGTCGCGATCGGCGCGACCGTCGCCGCACGCAGCTCCATGATCGCCTGGCGCACTTCGGGCAGGTCGAAGAAGCGACGACCGCCGAGCACCGTCACCGCAACACCGGCGTCGGCGAGGGCGCGGCTGATCTCCGCCGATTGGGCGTGCGCGCGATAGAGCACGGCGATCCCGCGCGGGTCGACGCCGTCCTGAAGCTGCGCGCGGACGCGGGCCGCGACACCGCGCGCCTCGGACTGGTCGTCCGGGTACTCCGTCACGGTCGGTGCAGGTCCCTCGGCGGCGGCACGCTCGGCGGCGGTCAGGTGCAGTGCGCCGGGACGACCGCGCATGAGCGCGTTCGCGACCGCGAGGATCGCGGCATCCGATCGGTAGTTCGTCTCGAGCCGCACGACAGTGGCATCGGCATGCCTGCTCTCGAACTCGAGGAGGTACTTCGCCTCGGCACCCGTGAACGAGTAGATCGTCTGGCTCGCGTCGCCGACGACGCACAGATCCTTGCGCTCGCCCAGCCACAGTTCGAGCAGCCGATGCTGCAGGGGCGAGACGTCCTGAAACTCGTCGACGGTGAAATGCCGATACTGCTCGTGCACCGCCCGCGCGACCTGCGGCTCGGCCTCGAGCATGCCCGCGCACGAGAGCAGGACGTCTTCGAAGTCGATCTGGCGCCGCTCGTCTTTGAGTCGCTCGTACGCGCGCTGCAGATCGATGACCCGATCCACCGGCAGCCGGCCGACACCACGAGGGCGAGCGGCGGCGTACTGGTGCGTCGAGCGCATCGTGACCTTGCGCCACTCGATCTCGGAGGCGACGTCCCGCAGCGTGGGCGTGTCCAGATCGAGCCCGATGCCGTCGGCGGCATGTGCGAGCAGACGCACCTTGTTGTCGACGATCCGCGGCATGGTGTCGCCGGCGAGAGTCGGCCAGAAGAAGTTCAACTGCGCCAGCGCCGTCGCGTGGAATGTGCGGGCCGCGACGCCCTCGACGCCGAGGGCTCGCAGCCGCCCGCGCATCTCGCCCGCTGCCTTGGCCGTGAAGGTCACCGCCATGACGCGCCCGGGCGAGTACGCCCCGACGTCGACGCCGTGCGCGATGCGATGCGTGATGACCCGGGTCTTTCCCGTGCCGGCACCCGCGAGCACCGCGACGGGACCCCGCAGCGTCGTGACGGCTTCGCGCTGCCGGTCGTCGAGTCCCTCCAGCGCGCGATCGGTCACGACCGGCCCCCGTGCCAGCCGCTGATGAGGCGATGGGCGATCGAGGCGGGCCCCGGCAGCAGGATCTCGCTGCGGCCGGCGAGCGCGTCGCCGACCTCGTCACGCGTGAACCAACGCACGGCCGCGATCTCCTCGCCGTCGGCGAGCGCCGCGTCGTCGTCGACGGCCGTCGCGAAGAAGCCGAGCATGAGCGAACGCGGGTACGGCCACGCCTGCGAACCGCGGTAGCGCACGTCGACGACGTCGACGCCGGACTCCTCGCGCACTTCGCGGTGCACGGCCGCTTCGAGCGACTCCCCCGCCTCGGCGAACCCGGCGAAGCACGAGAAGCGGTCGGCGCTCCACAGCGCGTTCGAGCCGAGCAGTACGCGATCGGCGTCGGTCGCACTCGTGACGGCGACGATGACGGCGGGGTCGGTGCGCGGGAAGTGCTCGCGTGCGCACCCGGGACAGCGTCGCGACCAGCCCGCGTTCTCGACATCGCACCGTGCGCCGCAGGCGGGACAGTGCGGCGCTTCGCGCAGCCACCGGCCGAGGCTCACCGCCGCGACGAACGCGTCCGCGTCTTCTCCCGCGAGAGCGCCGCCGGCGGTGCGCAGGCCGGCCCAGCCCTGCGGCGCGTCGAACGGGTCGAGCTCGGCGGGTTCGACGGCCGCGGCGAGCAGCGCGGCGCCGTCGGACGCACGGCCGATGAAGCCCCACTCCGCACCGTGCGGAGCGGCATCGGCGGCGACCCAGTGCAGTCGATCGGGGCCGGCCAGCGGCGCCGCGTCTCCCGCGACGACGAGCACGCGCGTCGCGGGGTCGGCTCGCGCGTCGTCGATGAGACCAGGGACAGCGCGCTCGTGGGCGGACCGGTCGAGGGCTCCGTCACGCACATCGCGCACCGTCATGCAGGCCCTTTCACATCTGTTCGCAGACCGTGGCCACCGGACACCGGGTCGTGGTGTGCGGGCGTGGCGCGAGGACGGCCCGGCGCGCCCCACCTAACCTGGGCACATGGCACGCTCTCCGTTCACTCTAGCCGCGTCCATAACGTCGGCTCTTCCCCGGGTCGGCGTCGTCGGAGTGGGCACGCTGACCGAGGGCGCGGGCGGTCGATACGACACCGCCGTCGCCGATCTCGAGGACGGTCGGCGCGTCGTCGTCCGTGTTCCGACCGAGCCCGCGGCCGGTGCCGAGCTCGCCGCCGAGGCGCGCGCACTACGCGCGCTGACGCCCGGAGTGCGCAGCCTGTTGCCGTTTCGCGCCCCCGAGCTGCTGGGCGAGACGGCGCTCGACGGTGAACGGGTCGCCGTCGTCGACTTCCTCCCCGGGTATCGCGTCGACCCGGGGCATCTTCCCGCGGGGCGAGGTGCTGCCACGTCGCTCGGCGAAGCGCTCGCGGCCGTGCATTCGCTGCCCACGTCGGTCGTGCGCACCGAGGGGCTTCCCGTACGCACTCCCGCCCAGGTGCGCGACGACGTCTCCCGCCTCGTCGACCGCGCCATCGCGACGGACGTGCTCCCGCCTGCGCTCGCGGACCGCTGGCGGCGCGCGCTGACGGCAGAGGAGCTGTGGCATTTCGAATCGGCCGTCGTGCTCGGCGGCATCGGGTCGGCGTCGTTCCTCTTCGAAGATGTCGACGACGCCCCTCGCGTCACGGGTCTGCTCGAGTGGCACGGTCTGGCGGTGGGTGACCCCGCGATCGATCTGCAGTGGCTCGCCACGGCGCCCGCCGCAGCCGACGACGTCTACGCGGCCTACACGGCGCACAGCGAACGCGCCCCGGATGCCCGTGTGCGCGAACGCGCACGACTGTACGCCGAGCTCGAGTTCGCGAAGTGGCTCATCCATGGCCACGAATCCGAGCGCCCCGACATCGTGGACGATGCCTCCGCGCTGCTCGATTCGCTCGCGGCGAGTGTCGGCGCCGAAGACCTCGTCGCCGACGGGCACCTCGACGTCGACGATGCGATCGCCCTGCTCGATCGCCTGCCCGCGGCATCCGCCGTGCCCGTCGACACCTCGATGCAGACCGACGCCTACGATCCCGAGCAGCTGTCGCAGTGGATCGCCGACGAAGACGACGAGGCGCCACGAGAGACGGACGCCGCCGAGACGGATTCCGACGCGGATGCCGCCGAGCCGGCGTCATCCGGTGGGATGGAGTGGACCCCCGACGACGTCTCGACGGGACCCGTCGATGTCACGCCGCGCCGCGCGGACGACGGCGATGCGGTCGCCGACGCGGAGCGCGCATCCGACGCCGCGCTGCGCCGCTGGCTCGCGGACTGATCGCGGGACTCACCCGCGCAGGATGACGCCGTCCGAGACGTAGTACAGCACGACGTCGATCCGTTCCATCGGCACCCCGTGCTTGGCGTGGTAGGCGCGACGGTACAGCTCGAGCTGCAGCATCCGTTCACGTCGCTCGGCCTCCGTGCGCGGCGAGGCGCCCGTCTTCCAGTCGACGATCTCGATGCGATCGCCGCGGCGGTACACGGCGTCGAGCTTGCAGATGATGACGTGCGGACGCCCGTCGAGGTCGGTCTCGGTGAAGTCGATCTCGGTCTCGACCTCGAGCGGCCGCAGCGGCGCCCACTCCGATGCCAGGAACCGTTCGCGCAGCACCGCGAGCGCGTCGGCGTCTTCGGCGGAGGCCTGCGTGTCGGGGAGCTCGTCGTCGGTCTCCCACAGCGCATCGTCGATCGAGCCGCTGAGCCCGACATGACCCGAGCGCTGCTCGACCCACGCGTGGAAGAGCGTCCCGAGGCGCGTCTGGCGGAAGGGCCGCTCGGGCATGGGCCGCGCGAGCCGGGCGAGCGTGCCGTCGTAGTCGGCCACGAAGTCCTTGTAGCGGGATGCCGCGATCCGCACGGGTGCGACGGGTGCCGGTGCCCCGCGCCGCGCCTCGCGCTCGGCCAGGAGCAGTGCGACATCGTCGTCGGGGCGTGCCGGCGGAGCATCGAGGGCGGCACGGGCCACGCCCGCCGCGCGCTCGACGACGTCCCGGCGCGACCCGAGCGGGTCGATGGGCCAGCGCAGCAGTCGCCGCTCGCCCGCGTACGGGTTGTCGCCGATCTCTTCGTCGGGACGGGCGACATCGAGCGCGTCGGCGATCTCGAGATAGAACGTGCTGCACGCCCGGGGCCGCTTCGTACCCGACCAGCTCGCGCCGGTGAGCAGCAGGTGCTCCCGTGCTCTCGTGACGGCGACATAGGCCAGGCGACGCTCCTCTTCGAGGTGCCGTGCCTTGTTGGCCGCGACGAACTCGTCGTACGCCTGCTTCAGCTCCTGCTGCGTGTCGCAGCTGCTCCAGGGCAGCACGGGCAGCCACCGCGCGTCTCCGCGGAACGCGTACGGCAGGATGCCGAAGCGGAGCCACGCCTTGGCATCTCGCGACGTGCCGGGCAGCTCGTCGGTCACCAGGCGCACGACGGCGACGGCGTCCCACTCGAGCCCCTTCGAGCCGTGGATCGTGAGCAGCTGCACGACGTCGTCCTCGGGCGGCTCGGTCCGGGGCGCGAACTCGTCGAGCTGCTCGGCGTGGTCGAGCCATGCCAGCAGGCTCGACAGCGAGCCGGTCTCGTCTGCGGCGAGGAAGGCGTGCACTTCGTCGACGAAGGCACGCAGCTGCGCGGCGGCGATGCGGGCGGGGCCGCGCGCCTCGTTGGCGGCCAGTTCGACATCGAGGCGCAGTTCGCGCTCGACCAGGCGCACGAGCTCGGGGATCGGCATGCCGGCCGCCTGCCGCAGGCCCGCGAAGACGGCGGCCGCCTCGCGCAGTCGCTCACGCGCTTCGGCGGTGAAGCCGGCGAGCCATCCGTGATCGGGCTTGTGACGCAGCACGAAGTCGAGGGCGTCGACGAGCGACCCGTCGTCGTCGGCCGCGCTGCCGCGGATCGCCGCGATCACGTCGGGCGCGAGCGGCTGCAGGGCGGCGTCGTGACGGGCGATCCGTCGCGCGAGGCCGGCGAGCTCACGCAGGTCGGGCAGGCCGATCCCCCACCGCGGTCCGGCGAGCAGCCGGATGAGCGACGAGCCGGCCCCGGGGTCGCTCAGAACCCGCAGCGCGCTCACGACGTCGACGACCTCGGGGGTCGAGAGCAGACCGCCGAGCCCCAGGATCCGGTGCGGGATGCCGCGTCGCCCGAGCGCGTCGCCGAAGCGCACCATGTGCTTCTTGCTGCGGAACAGGATGGCGCCGGTCGTCGTGTCCCCCCGTGCAGCACGTTCGGCCCGCACCCGGTCGAACCATGCCGCGACGCTCTCGGCTTCGCTGTCGAGGTCGGCCTCGAAGACGAGCTCGACAGCTCCTTCCGGTGCCGCCGGTCGGGCACGCAGCTCATCGACGGGAACAGGCGCCGTCGCCGCGAGCGGCGCGAGCACGGCGTTGGCCGCGGTGAGCACGGACGTGCTGTTGCGCCAGCTCGTCGCGAGCGAGAAGCGCGCGCAGTCCCCGCGGGCGAACGCCTCGGCGAAGCCACCGAGATTGCCGGCGCTGGCCCCGCGCCACCCGTAGATCGCCTGGTGCGGGTCACCGACGGCCATGACGGCGGTCTGCGCGAAGACGCCCGACAGCAGATCCGTCTGCACGACCGACGTGTCCTGATACTCATCGAGCAGGACCACGCGGAACCGATCGCGCAGATCCTGCGCCACGACGGGGTGCGCGCGCACGGCTTCGAGCGCCCCCGCGACCTGGTCGGAGAAGTCGATGACCCCCAGACGGCGCTTCTCGGCGGCGTAGTCGCGGGCGAGGTCTGCCAGGAGTGCGAGCGCGTCGACCTTCTCGACGGCCTGCGCGACGTCGGCGTAGACGACCGTGCCCTTGCGGGTCGACGGCAGCTGCAGGACCGTGCGGAACCGCTCGGGGAACGCGGCGAGATCGTCGAAGTCGACGAGGTTGTCGACGCCGTCGCGCGCGATGCGCAGGGCGCCGTCGATGATCGAGCGCACCGCCTCGGCGCGCATCTCGAGTCGCGGGTCGTCGGAGGCGAACACGACGCGCCGCATGAGCAGCCACGCGGCGGATTCCGACAGCACGGCCGCTTCGGAATCGCGACCGATCCGCAGCGCATTCTCGCGCACGATCTGATCGGCGAAGCTGTTGTAGGTCGCGACCGTGGGCCGGTCCAGCAGCGCGTCGTCGTCGGTCGTCTGCGGCATCGCCGACGTCACCGCCGCGAGAGTGTCCAGCGACGCGAGGCGCAGCAGCGTCCGGCGCGAGCCGTCGGGAGTCTCGCGCTCGAGCCGGCCGAAGACGTCGAGTCGGCCTTCGGCGTGCAGGGCGGGCAGATGCGGGAGAAGGCCCCGGCGTTCGAACTCGCCGAGCCGCGCGAGACGACGCTGGATGCGCTCGGAAAGCTCACCGGCGGCCTTGCGCGTGAAGGTGAGCCCGAGCACCTCGTCACGGCGCACGAGTCCGTTCGCGACGAGCCAGACGACGCGACCGGCCATCGTCTCGGTCTTTCCGCTGCCGGCCCCGGCGACGACGAGCGCGGGGGCGAGCGGCGCCTCGATGACGGCGGCCTGCTCATCGGTCGGCGGGAACTGTCCCAGCGCGGCGGCGATGACCCGTGCCGAGAGCACGGGCGCGGCGGGGGCCGTCATGACGCGCTCACCGCGCCGATCGTGTGGATCCGGCACAGCCCGTACGCGTGCTCGTCGCGGCAGTGCTCTTCGAAGGGAGCCGCGAACATCGTGCCGCGCATCGTCGTGACGGCCGCTCGCACGCGCTCGAGGAAGGCCTCACGTCGCTCATCGTCGAACGGCGGCTGCCGCGGGGTGGCGTAGTCGACCCTGGTGGATGTGGGCTTCAGCACGAGCAGCTGGGCGCCGCCGGGGGGCAGCCCCGCGGCGGCGGGGATCGCTCCGCCCTCGAACGCCAGCTGGTACGCCGCCAGCTGCGGGTTGTCGACGACCTTCGCGTCGGTCTGCGGCTCGTTCTTGCCCGTCTTGAGGTCGACGATGACGACCTCGCCCTCTGGTGTGCGCTCGACTCGGTCGATGTATCCCGACAGGATCACGCGGTGCTCGCCCGTGGCGTCGTCGACGTCGATGGGCACCTCGAAGTGCGGCTCGGCGCTGATCAGCGCGCCACCGGCGTCTTCGAAGCGGCGCAGGTAGAGGTGCAGTCTGTGCACGAGGTCGCGCGCGCGCTGCTTCTCGGCCCGTGCACGCCATTCCGCCTCGAACGACAGTTCGCCCCACCTCGTCTCGACCTGCCGCCATAGGGCGGTCTCGTCATTCGTCTCGGCGTGTTCGAGAGCCGCGTGGATGATCGTGCCGACGCCCGCCGTCGTGCCGCCGGGGTCGCCGCCCAGATCGGCGATGACCCAGTTGAGCTCGCACTCCTCGAGGGCGTGCAGACGCGACGGCGAGACGCGGATGTCCTCGCGTGCGAGGTCGCGCAGCGGACCGTCCGAGGTGACGGGCCTCACGCCGAACCACTCCCGCGGATGTGCGCCGGCGACACCCGCGTCGGCGAGGAGCGCCAGCTGATGTGCCGCGTGATCGGATGCCGCCGAGCCCGGCGCCGTCGTGAGGGTGCGGCGGTGCCGTGCGACGAGGCCGCGCAGCGACAGCGGATGCTCGACCGTGTGCTGCTGGGCGGGAGGCAGCAGCTCGAAGAAGGGGCTCGGTCCGGTGTCGTCGTCGTCGACGGCCGTCACGATGACCCGCGCGGTCGCGCGCGACAGCGCACGGGCGAGCAGACGCAGCTCATCGTGCATCGCGGCGCGGCGCCGATCGACCGTGCCGGCCGGCTCGTCCGGCGCGCGCCGGGCCGCGCCGGCCAGCCGCCACGTCTCGAGCAGGCTGCCGCGCAGCCGCGTGTTGGGCCAGACGTTCTCCTGCACGCCCGCAACGACGACGGTGTCGAACTCGAGCCCGAGCGAGCCCGCGGGGGTGAGGATACGCACACTGTCGTCGATGCTCGGCGCGTCGAGTCGGTCTTCGGCGACGTCCGTGTCGAGGATGCCGCGCACGAAGACGCGCGGATCGGCGTCGAGGGATCGCTCGACGAATCGCTTCGCCGCCTGGAAGAGCGCGACGAGCGCATCGAGGTCGCGGTCGGCCTGCTCGGCCAACGGGCCGCTCCCCCGCGCGAGCTCGCCCCAGCCGCGTTCGAGACCGCTGCGCTCCCACGCCGTCCAGAGCAGCTCGTGCGCCGTCGCTCCGCGTTCGAACTCGGCGCGCAGCTCGGCCAGCGTGCGCGCGAGCACGGCGCCGCGCCGCGCTTCGCGCGTGTCGATCAGGTCGAACTCGATCGGCTGGACCATCGCCGACAGCAGCAGGTCGCGACCCGGCCGGTCACCGCCGACCGCGAGCTCGCTGTGGCGCAGAGTCGAGATGAGGCGGCGCAGCTGGATCGCATCGAGGCCGCCGTAGGCGCCCGTGAGCACCGCCGCGACGTCGTCGAAGGTCCACGCGCCGTCCATCGCGATCTCGGTCAGGCGCAGCAGGTCTCGTACGGCGCGGTGCAGGCCGAGCGCGCGCCCGGGTCCCGCCGACCGCGCGGGAACGTCGCGGGCGGCGAGCTCGGCCTCGAGCGCGGTCACCTGCCGCGTGTCGTGGGCGATCACGGCGCAGCGGCTCCACGCGACGCCGTCGTGCACGTGGCGCTCTCGCAGCAGCCGCGCGATCGCGTCGTACTCCTCTGCCGCGGAGCGCACCGTCAGAGCGCGCACCGAGTCGTCCGGCTCGGCGGTGCCGGGACCGCCCCGGTGCGCGACGATCCCGACGGCGCCGATGCGCTGCGTCACCCGCCGCACGGTCTCGGCCTGCCAGGTCGATCCGCGATGACATGTCTCGAGCACGTGCAGATCGCCCAGGCTCGACGCGAGCCGGGCGAAGTTCTCGGGGGTCGCCCCGCGGAAGGCGCCCGATCCAACATCGGGGTCTCCGAAGGCGAGGACGGCGACGTCGCGGTGGCGCAGGGCCTCGACGAGCTCGACCCCGCCGAGCGTGAGCTCCTGCGCGTCGTCGACGAGCACGACACGGATGCCGTCGACCGCGTCGAGGCCGGGCACGCCTTCGCGCAGCAGGCCGACCGCTTCGCGCACGAGGCCCGCCGCGTCGCGGTGCGCGCCGCGCATGTCGGCGCGCACGTCGAGGTACTCCCGGAAGAACGACGCGAGCGAGCTCCACGCGTCGATGCCGTCGCGTTCGGCGAGCGCCTGCAGCCGGGGCGCGTCGATCCCGAGCGTCGTGCACTCGGCGAAGAACGTGCGCACCTCGGTGCGGAAGCCCGGCGTCGACCGGATTCCGGCATCGAGCCACGCCGGCCAGCGTGCGCGACCGGTCGCTTCGTCTTCAGCGTCGCCTTCGAGCAGGTCGTGGATGATCTGGTCCTCATCGCCGCCGGTGAGCAGCTGCGGCGGCTCGCCGCCCGCCGTGACGGATGCCGCGCGCACGATCTGGAACGCGAAGGAGGCGACCGATCGCGCGAGCGGTCCGGACGTCGCGCGCCCCACGGCGAGCGCGAGACGGTCGCGCAGCGCGGTCGCCGTCTGCCGCGACGGCGTGAGCACGACGATCGCATCGGGGTCGACGCCGCGCGCGACGAGCGCGCCGACGCGCGCGACGAGCGTCGCCGTCTTTCCGCTGCCGGGCATGCCGGCCACGGTGCCGGACGCGTCGAGAGCGAGTTCGACGACGGCGCGCTGGGACGCGTCGGGCGACGCGGCATCCTGCCCTGGAACCATGACCACGACGCTAGCGCGCGGCACGGACATCGCCCGTTCGCCGAGAGCGTCGGCGCGACGCGGAGGAGCGTCGGCGCGGTGTCGTAGAGTTGCCATGCCCCCGGGGACCGGCCCCGGCACGCAGGAGGTCATTCACGTGGAGATCCGCATCGGCATCGCCAACACGGGACGCGAGCTCACGTTCGAGACGAACGAGCCCGCCGCCGACGTCAAGAAGTCCGTCTCCGCCGCGCTCGACGCGGCCGCGACCCACGTCACCTTCACCGACGTCAAGGGCAATGCGTACATCGTGCCCACGGCAGGCCTGGCCTACATCGAGGTGGGCACCGAAGAGTCCCGCCGCGTCGGATTCGTCGCCTGACGGCCATGCAGATCCTGCTCGCACTCATCGTCGGCGCGGTCATCGGCGTCGGCCTGCACTTCCTCGTCAGCGACCGTCCCACGCGCGGTGTCGTCGTCGCACCGATGCTCGGCGCCGCCGCGGCCGGCCTCGCCTGGACGATCCTCACCTGGTCGGGGATCGGCATCGACTCCCCGTGGCCCTGGCTGTCGGCGCTCGTGGTGCCCGCCGTCGTCGTGTGGCCGGCGCTGGTCGTCCTCGCCCGCACGCGTCTCGCGCACGATGAGCGCGCCCGCACGCGGTTGAAGATCGGCTGACCCCCGCGCGGCTACGCCGCGAGGCCCATCGCGTCCATGCGGCGCGAATGGGCCGCCATGAGCTCGGTGAACACGGGCTCGACCTTCTCCTCGTCCGCGATGCGCAGGCCGCCCGGACGCAGCGCGGCACGCGCGATGAGCAGCGTGTCGCCGACGAGCCGTCGCCCCCACATCGCCAGGAGCGACTTCCACTCGGGGTCGCTCTCGATCGTGGCGCCGATGATGTCCACGATCGCCTGGCGGTCATCATCGGCCTGCAGGATGCGCGCGACGATGCGTCCGGTCTCGGCGTAGCTCGACGCGAGCGCCAGGTAGAAGTCGTCGAGCATCCCGGCCGTGATGTGCACCGACAGCATGGTCTCCTGCGGTCTTCCGCCGTGCGTGGCCCGACGGAAGTCGTCGAGCGGCTCGCGGAAGGGCAGCATGATCGCCGTCGGGTCGTCGCCTCGTTCGCGGATGACGGCGACGAGCTCCTGGTGCTTCGTCAGCGCCGCGCCCGCCGCACGCGAAAGCGATTCCTTCTCGGCGAGCTCGGGGGTCAGCGCGATCAGCTCGCTGAGCGTCTCGAAGAACCCGAGCTGCAGATACGCGGCCTGCCCGAGGAACGTGTCGATGTCCGGAGCGAGCTCCTCGAAGTCGACGCGCGTCGCCCCGCCGAAGTCACCCCGCGCCCGGAGCGAGAGGGCTTTCGTCGCGGGTGTCTTGCGCTGCCAGAACCACTTCACCACGCCACAAGACTACGGCTGCGGGCCCCGCCGGCTCACGGTCGGTATCCTTGAGGGGTCCCGGCGACGGATCGGGACCCCCGCGCCTGTGGCTGAGTGAAGGGCGTGGACCACTCATCCCGGCGGCTTCTCACCGCCAGACAGGCTCATATCGTGACGACTTTCGCCGAACTCGGCGTCGATCAGGACATCGTCGATGTCCTCGCGGCCAAGGGCATCGTCGATGCCTTCCCCATCCAGGAGCAGACGATTCCGCTCGGGCTTCCCGGCCAGGACATCATCGGCCAGGCGAAGACGGGAACCGGCAAGACGTTCGGATTCGGCATCCCCGTCGTCCAGCGGCTGGGCAAGGACCCCGAGCACGGTGTCAAGGCGCTCATCGTCGTGCCGACCCGCGAACTGTGCGTCCAGGTCTACGAAGACATCGACATGCTGACGTCGGGCCGTTCGACGAGCGTCGTCGCGATCTACGGCGGCAAGGCGTACGAAGGTCAGATCGAGCAGCTCAAGGCCGGCGCGCAGATCGTCGTCGGCACGCCGGGCCGGCTCATCGACCTCAACAATCAGCGGCTCCTGGACCTCTCGAACGCGACCGAGGTCGTGCTCGACGAGGCCGACAAGATGCTCGACCTGGGATTCCTCCCCGACATCGAGAAGATCTTCTCGAAGGTCCCCGCGGTGCGCCACACGCAGCTGTTCTCGGCCACGATGCCGGGCCCCATCGTCGCCCTCGCTCGTCGCTTCATGACCAACCCCATCCACATCCGCGCGACGGACCCCGACGAGGGCCTCACGCAGGCCAACATCAAGCACCTCGTCTACCGCGCGCACTCGCTCGACAAGGACGAGATCATCGCCCGCATCCTCCAGTCGGAGGGCCGCGGCAAGACCGTCGTCTTCACGCGCACCAAGCGCGCGGCGCAGAAGCTCGTCGACGAGCTCAACGACCGCGGCTTCAACGCGGGCGCCGTGCACGGCGACATGAGCCAGGAGGCGCGCGAGCGCTCGATGGCCGGGTTCAAGGCCGGCAAGAAGGACGTGCTCATCGCGACCGACGTCGCCGCGCGCGGCATCGACGTCGACGATGTGACGCACGTCATCAACCACACGATCCCCGACGACGAGAAGACCTACCTGCACCGCGCCGGCCGCACGGGCCGTGCGGGCAAGACCGGCATCGCCGTGACCTTCGTCGACTGGGACGACCTGCACAAGTGGGCGCTCATCAACCGTGCCCTCGAGTTCGGCCAGCCCGAGCCCGTCGAGACCTACTCGTCGAGCCCGCACCTGTTCAGCGACCTCGACATCCCCGAGGGAACGAAGGGCCGCATCGCGACGGCGCCGAAGACCCAGTCCGTCAAGACGCAGCGCCCGGCCCGGGCCGCCGACGCCGCCGCCGAGGCGGGGGCGGCCGATGTCGGCACGAGCCGTCGTCGCCGGCGCCGCCGCGACTCGTCCGAGAAGGTCGGGGCGACGTTCGCCGAAGGCGGCGAGACGGCCGCGGCACAGAGCACCTCCGAGGCCTCCGGCACCGAGCGCGATGCGGACGGCGCCGGAACGCACGACGGCGGCGGCAAGGAGCACCACGACGGCAACCCGTCGCCGCGGCGACGCCGTCGGCGCCGCGGGCCCCGCTCGGGTCAGGCGCCCGCAGCGAACGCCTGATCTCGGATCGTTACCCACGAGGCCCGCGGGGCCCGCGAGGGCGCGCTATCGTGAGCGCTGACGGCGCAGGGGCGCCGTCGTCCCCGTCAGAAAGGCACGATCGTGCGATTCTTCGAAACCGTCGAATACCAGGGCTTCTGGGGTTCCTTCTGGGACCTCATCTGGTGGTTCCTGTGGGCCTTCATCTTCGTGGCGTACCTGTTCGCGCTGTTCGCGATCATCTCCGACCTCTTCCGTGACCACAAGCTGAGCGGGTGGTGGAAGGCCGTGTGGGTCTTCTTCCTGATCTTCTTCCCGTTCGTCACGGCCCTCGTCTACCTCATCGCCCGCGGCGGCGGGATGGCCGAGCGCAGCGCGACGCAGGCGCGACAGATCCAGCGCGCGCAGGACGACTACATCAAGCACGTGGCGGGCTCCAGTCCCGCCGACGAGATCGCGAAGGCCAGGTCGCTCCTGGATGCCGGGACGATCTCGCACGAGGAGTACGAGCACCTCAAGGCACGGGCGCTGGCCTGACCTCGCCGTGCTGCAGCGCCCTCGTCCCCCTCAGGGGTGGACGGGGGCGCTTCCCGTTCCGAGCTCGATGAGGCGCTGCACCATGTCGTCCGACGTCGTGTTCTCGCCCGGCACATTGGGCTTGCCCAGGCCGTGGTAGTCGCTCGAGCCCGTCACGACGAGGTCGCGGTCCGCGACGATCCGGCGCAGCATCCGGATGCCGGGCTCGACGTTCTCGCGGTGTCCCAGCTCGAAGCCCGCGAGACCGGCGTCGAGCATGCGACGCAGCAGCGCACGCGGAAGAACCCCCGCCCGCCCCGCGGGGTGGGCGATGATCGGCACTCCCCCGGCAGCGACGACGAGTTCGACCGCCGTGACCGGATCCGGCGCGTACAGGTCGACGTAGTACGCGCCGCGCGGACTGAGGATGCTCGAGAACGCCTCGGTGCGGTCGCGCACGAAACCTCGCGCGACGAGGGCATCGGCGATGTGCGGGCGGCCCACCGTCGCGCCGTCGATCGTCTGGGCGAGGATGTCGTCCCAGTGCAGGTCGTAGTCGCGCCCGATGCGATCGGCCATGAGGCGCGCACGATCGAGCCGTGACGAGCGGATGCGATCCGTCATGGCCCGCAGGCCCGCGGCATCCGGATCGATGAGGTAAGCCAGGATATGGACGCTGCGCCACTCGTGGCGAGCCGACAGCTCCATGCCGGGGAGGAACGTCATGCCCAGCGACGTCGCCGCTTCGGCCGCCTCCGCCCACCCCGCCGTCGTGTCATGGTCGGTGAGCGCCGCCGTGCGCAGGCCGTGACGGTGCGCGGCCTGCAGGACGAGCGCCGGCGCCTCGGTGCCGTCGGAGTGCGTCGAGTGCAGGTGCAGGTCACTCGGACCCTCGAACCGTCGCGTCGCCTGCACCTGTCCGAGCGTAGTCGGGGTGGCGGCATCCGTCGGGCCGACTCTCGGCACGGGTGCGCGGATCTCCCAGCAGCCTGACATAGAGTCGCGTTCGTGTTTCGGCTGCTGGGTGTCCTGGTGACCGTCCTGTGCGCGATCGCGGCTGCGGTTCTGACGTGGCCGGGCTTCTTCCGCGTCGATCGGTTCTTCCCCGTCGCGCAGCTGATCTCGTTCCGCAGCGTTCTCGTGCTCGCCTTCGTCGTGGCGACCGTCGTCGCGCTCCTCCTCGCGATCGCCCGCCCGCTGCGCGCCTTCGCCCTCTCGCTCGCGGTCGTCTCGGCCCTGGCCGCCGTCGCGGGGGGCGTCACGGTCGTCTCGCGCGGTCTGGGTGTGACGGAACTGCCCCCGACGACCGACACGAGCGTGCGCGTCCTGACCTGGAACACCGCCGGCCCCGCGACGGGGCCGGACGCCATCGCGCAGCTGGCCGTCGCGATGGAGGCCGACGTCGTCACTCTTCCCGAGACGACGATCGAGACCGGCGAGCAGGTCGCGATCGCGATGCGCGAGCTCGGTCACCCCATGTGGGCGCATCACGCCGCCGACCCCTCGGCCGAGTGGGATGCCGGCTCGACGACGATCCTCATCTCACCCGAACTCGGGGACTACTCCGTCATCGAATCCTCGCGCGACGGTTCGAGCAACACCTCGACCGTGCCGAGCGCCGTCGCGATGCCGACGGCCGGCGACGGCCCCATCATCGTCGCGGCCCACGCCGTCGCGCCCCGACGCGAGTACATGCAGGCGTGGCGTGACGATCTGCGCTGGCTGGCCGACCAGTGCGCCGGATCGAACGTCATCATGGCGGGCGACTTCAACGCCACGGTCGACCACATGACGAGCCTCGGCATGGACGGCGGCACGCTGGGACGGTGCCGCGACGCCGCGCTCGAGACCGGGAACGGGTCCGTCGGCACCTGGACGACCGAGATCCCGCCGCTCGTGGGCGCACCCATCGACCACGTCATGGTGTCCGAGCACTGGCGGGCGACGGGGTCCCTCGTCGTGACCTCGCTCGACGGCGCGGGAAGCGATCACCGCCCCCTCGTCGTGCAGCTGGAGCCGGTCGAGTGAGAGCCTCTCGGCACCGCAGGACGTGCCAGACTTGAGGGCATGAGCACTGCAGGCGACATCCCCGCCGTCGCGTCCGTCGCGACGACCGAGACCAGCGAGCCCCCCACCAACTCGAGCACGAACCGGCGTCAGCCCTTCGGCCGGGGATTCCTCGACACGATCTCCGGCGGCTGGGCCGACCGCGCCGACATCGTCCCCGAACAGCGCGAGCAGGCGCGCTATGCCGCGGCCCGGCGGGACGCCGTGTCGGCGGCCTTCCCCGGCGCGCGTCTGGTCATCCCGGCGGGTGAGCTCAAGCAGCGCAGCAACGACACCGACTATCCCTTCCGAGCGCACTCGGCGTTCTCGCACCTGACCGGCTGGGCCTCCGACGCCGAGCCGGGTGCCGTGCTCGTGTTCGAGCCGACCGCCGACGGCCACGACGTCACGCTGTACTTCCGCGAACGCGCCGACCGCACGACGAGCGAGTTCTACTCCGACGCCTCGATCGGCGAGTTCTGGATCGGACCGCGTCCCGCGATCGGCGGCGTCGCGGCAGACCTCGGTCTCGCGACGGAGCGCATCGAGCGGCTCGAGCGTCGCGAGGGCGATCTCGTGGTCGAAGAGGACGCCCAGCTCACCCGCTTCGTCTCCGAGCTGCGCCTGGTGAAGGACGAGTACGAGCTCGCACAGCTCCAGCTCGCCGTCGACGTCACCGCCAAGGGCTTCGACGACATCGTGTCGAACCTGCCCGCGATCATCGACCACCCGCGCGGCGAACGCGTCGTCGAGGGCGTCTTCCACCGGCGCGCGCGCAGCGACGGCAACGCGGTCGGCTACGACACGATCGCGGCATCCGGACCGCACGCGTGCTACCTGCACTGGACGCGCAACGACGGCGCCGTACTCCCCGGCGATCTCATCCTCATCGACGCGGGCGCCGAGGTCGACAGTCTCTACACCGCCGACATCACCCGCACGCTGCCCGTCGACGGGCGCTTCAGCGAGGTGCAGCGACGCGTCTACGAGACGGTCCGCGAAGCGGCCGACGCCGCCTTCGCCGCAGCCCGTCCCGGTGTGCCGTTCCGCGCCCTGCACGAGGCCGCGATGCAGGTCCTCGCGACGCGCGTCGCCGAATGGGGCCTGCTTCCCGTGACGGCGCAGGAGGCCCTCGACGCCGACGCCGGAGGCCACCACCGTCGCTACATGGTGCACGGCACGAGTCACCACCTCGGCATCGACGTGCACGACTGCGCCCAGGCGCGCCGCGAGATGTACTACGACGGCCTGCTCGAACCCGGCATGGTGTTCACGATCGAGCCGGGTCTGTATTTCCAGATCGACGACGTCACGGTGCCCGAGGAGTACCGGGGCATCGGCGTGCGCATCGAAGACGACATCCTCCTCACCGAGGACGGCCCCGTGAACCTCTCGGCCGGTATCCCGCGCACGGCCGACGAGGTCGAGGCCTGGATCGCCCGTCTGAATCCCTGACCCGACCGGCCGGTGCCGGGTTCCGCGCGATGCGCAGGACGCCCGGCCCGGTCAGGCCCGGATCGGCGCGTTCGCGTCGTCACCCGTCACGCCGGATTCTGCACGGTGCGCGGTTCGGGCCCGCGACGGCGCAGGAACTCCGCGACGATCGGCGCGAGCTCTGCCCCGATCTCGTCTGCCGGGCGCTTGCGCCCTGCGACCTCGAACGAGTGCCCGCCGCCCTCGATCCACGTCAGCTCGGCGTCACGGCAGGCGGCGACGGCGTCGACCAGCTGATCGTGCGGATCGACGAACGGGTCGTTCGTGCCCGAGAGGAAGAGCTGCGGCGGCACGATCTCGGGCAGGTGCGCGGTGCGTGCCTTCGAGCGGTCGCCGGGTGGATGCAGCGGATAGCCGAGGTAGACGAGCCCCGCAGGCTCGATGACCCCCTCCGCTGCGGCCATCGATGCCATCCGTCCGCCGTACGACTTGCCGCACGCCCACACGGGCACCTCGACGTGCGCCGACAGCCACGCGTGCACGGCGCCCCATGCCGCGACGGCGTGCGCCGCGGGACCGGGCATGCGCCGCCCCGCTTGCGCATACGGCAGGTTGAAGCGCAGCGTCGCGATCCCCGCGGCGGCGAGAGCGTCGGTGAAGCCGATGAGGAAGGGATGCCGGTACCCGGCGCCCGCACCGTGTGCGACGGCGACGGCGGCCCAGGCGTCCTCGGGCAGCGCGACGTCGGACGAGAGTTCGACGGTTCCCGTTCGCAGCGCGACCGGGATGACCTCGTCAGCGCTCGCTGACATCGCCCGCCGTCGTCGGCTGCTCGCCCGCCGTCTCGGGTGACGGCGGGTCGACGGGGAGCCGCTCACCGTACTGCGGTGGGCCCTGCACGACGGGCGCCGCTGCGGCAGGCGGCGCGGCGGCGTGGGCGGCCTCTCCCAGCACTTCGCGCGCCCGCTGCGCGCTGCTCGGCGCGACGGCGATCTCGTAGCGGTCGGCCACGACCTGCATGACCGACGCGAAGTCCCGCCGACGGCGCACGAACGAGTACGTGACCAGGCTCAGCAGCATCCCGATCGCGATGCCCACGAACAGCACGCCGACGAAGGCCTGGATCGGCACGGAGGGCGAGCCGATCACGAGGATCGCGGCGAACAGCAGCCCGAGCAGGAGCCCGTTGATGGCCCCCGTCCGCGCAGCGGCGGCGTATCCCAGCCGGCCCGTGACGCGCTCGATCGAGCGCAGACCCTGACCGACGATGGCGACGTCCCGAGCCCGCACGTCGGCGGCGATGAGCTCGGACACCGCCTTCTGAGCGCGTTCGTAGGTCGGATAGCTCGCGATGGTCTGCCCGACCTCGCCGAGCCCCTTCGGCACGCGTCCGCCCAACATGGTCATTGCCCCATCCTCCCACGCACCCCCGGGCTACGCTTGATCGCGTGAGCACACAGAGGGTTTTCGTGGCGCGCCTGGCCGGGTGCGCCGTCTTCGACCCTGCCGGCGATCGCCTCGGCAAAGTGCGCGATGTCGTCGTCATCTATCGCAAGAACGACCCCCCGCGCGTCATCGGTCTCATCGTCGAGATCCCCGGTCGACGCCACGTCTTCGTCTCGATCGGGCGCGTGACCTCGATCGCGCTGGGCCAGGTCATCACGACGGGGCTCATCAACGTGCGGCGCTTCCAGCAGCGCGGCGGCGAGGTGCGTGTCATGGCCGAACTCCTCGGTCGGCGGGTCACCCTCGTCGACGGGTCGGGCGACGCCGTCATCGAGGACGTCGCCGTCGAACGCAACCGCGCGGGGGAATGGGACGTCGGCCAGCTCTTCCTGCGGCGTCCGCGCACGAGCGCGTCGCCCTTCGCGAAGGGCCCGACAACCTTCGCCGCCTGGTCCGAGGTGCGCGAGCGCGGTGCGCAGGGCGCGGCGCACTCCGCCGAGCACCTCGTCGCGACGTACTCCGATCTCAAACCCGCCGACCTCGCCAACACGCTGCTCGACCTGCCCGACGAGCGCCTCCTCAAGGTCGCCGAAGAGCTGTCGGATCACCGCCTCGCCGACGCGCTCGAAGAGATGCCCGAAGACGATCAGGTGCACATCCTCGAGGCGCTCGGCGACGAGCGCGCCGCCGACATCCTCGATGCGATGGAGCCCGACGACGCCGCCGACCTGCTCGGGCAGCTCTCCGAGGAGCGCTCGGAAGAGCTTCTCGACCTCATGGAGCCCGAAGAGGCCGAAGACGTCCGCGCCCTGCTGCAGTACGGGCCCGACACGGCGGGCGGTCTCATGACGAGCGACCCCATCGTGCTGTCGGCCGACGCGACGGTCGCCGAGGCGCTCGCCCTCATCCGCCGCCACGAGCTGCACCCCGCCCTCGCCGCCGCGGTCTTCGTCACGTTGCCTCCGTTCGAGACTCCGACGGGGCGGTTGCTCGGCACGGTGCATTTCCAGCGGATGCTGCGCTATCCCCCGCACGAGCGGCTCGGGGCGATCGTGGACGACTCCCTCGACCCGGTCGCCGCGACCGCATCCGCTCCCGAGGTCGCGCGCCTGCTCGCGAGCTACGACCTCGTCTCGGTGCCCGTCGTCGACGAGGCCCGACGTCTCGTCGGCGCCGTGAGCGTCGACGATGTGCTCGACTACCTGCTGCCGGATGACTGGCGCTCGCACGACAGCCACGACGCCTCCGCCGTCCTGGGAGAGCCGCGGTGATGGCCCGCGCGCCGCGCCGCACGCCGGCGCTCGATGCTCCGCGTGGCCGCTCCGGCATGCTCGCGCCGCGCGCGCCGCAGCCCTCGCGCGACCGGTTCGGCCGGGCCACGGAGTGGATCGCCCGCAACATGGGCACGCCGGCGTTCCTGCTGGGTCTGACCCTCTTCTGCGCCGCGTGGCTCGCATGGAACACCCTCGCCCCGGCTGAGGCGCGCTTCGATTCGGCCGCGAACGGGTTCACGGCGCTGACGCTCATGCTGTCTCTGCAGGCGTCGTACGCCGCCCCGCTCATCCTGCTCGCGCAGAACCGGCAGGACGACCGCGACCGCGTGCAGATCGAGCAGGACCGTCAGCGCTCCGAGCGCAATCTGGCCGACACCGAGTACCTCGCTCGCGAGATCGTGGCCCTGCGCATGGAGATCGCCCACTACCGCTCCGACGCCGTGACGAGCGACGCCCTGCGCACCGAGCTGCGCGCCTTCCTCGATCAGCTCGACGAGCGCGACGGGCGACGCCGAGAGGACCCATCGTGACCACCGAGCACACCGACGCCGTCCGCCGCGCCGTCGGCGCCGTCATCGATCCCGAGCTGCGTCGCCCGCTCGCAGAGCTCGACATGCTGCGCGACATCTCCGTCACGGACTCGGTCGCGCACGTCGGGATCGCACTGACGATCGTGGGATGCCCCGCCGCCGATCGCATCTCCCGTGAGGTGCGCGCCGCCGCTGGATCGGTGGACGGGATCTCGTCGGTCGAGCTCGAGGTCGGTGTCATGTCGCCCGCTGAGCGCGCGGCGCTCACCGAGAAGCTGCGCGGCGGCCGCGCTCCGCGCGAAATGCCGTTCGGACCCGACTCGCTGACGCGTGTCATCGCCGTCACGAGCGGAAAGGGCGGCGTCGGCAAGTCGACCGTCACCGCCAACCTCGCCGTCGCCCTCGCCGAGCGCGGCCTGTCGGTCGGTCTCATCGACGCCGACGTGCACGGCTTCTCGATCCCCGGTCTCCTCGGGCTCATCGACGCTGACGGCGGCGCCCCGCAGCCGACCCGCATCGACGACCTCATGCTGCCGCCCGTCGCCTACGGCGTGAAGGTCATCTCGATCGGCATGTTCCTGCGACGCACGGGCGATGACGCGCCGCTCGGCGCCGTCGCCTGGCGCGGGCCCATGCTGCACCGCACGGTGCAGCAGTTCCTCACCGACGTGCACTTCGGCGACCTCGACGTGCTGCTGCTGGACATGCCGCCCGGTACGGGCGACGTCGCCATCTCCGTCGGCCAGCTGCTGCCGAACGCCGACGTGCTCGTCGTCACGACGCCGCAGCCGGCTGCCTCCGACGTCGCCGTCCGCAGCGGCCTCGTCGCCCGCCAGACGGGTCAGCGCGTCATCGGCGTCGTCGAGAACATGGCGGCGATGACCCTGCCCGACGGCTCGAGTCTCGCGCTGTTCGGCGAGGGCGGCGGCGCCGAGGTCGCGGCGGCCCTGTCGGCGCCCGACTCCCCTGTGCCGCTGCTGGCATCGGTTCCGCTGAGCACAGCCCTGCGCGCCGATGGGGATGCCGGCACGCCGGTCGTCGTCGCCGACCCCGCCGATCCCGCGGCACAGGCGATCGACGCCCTCGCTGACGCGATCGCGGCGCGGCCGCGCGGTCTCGCGGGCCGATCGCTGCCGGTGAACCCGAGCTGACCTCAGGTCGCCTCCGAGTCGAACGGCGGTGTCTCGTCGGCGCGGAAGGGACTCGATGCGCGCGGCGCCGCGACGGGCGGTGTCGCGACGGCGGGGCGCGAGATGCCGCCCGCCGAGGCGACGGGAGCATCGTCGAGCAGCGCTTCGCGGATGATCCGCCGCGGATCGTACTGGCGGGGATCGAGGGTCTTCCAGTCGACGTCGGCGAAATCCTCGCCCATCTCGTCCTGCACCCGGGTCCGCGCCGTCGTCACCCATTCGCGCGCACGCCGCGTGAGCCCGCCGAGCGCCTCGGCGTAGCGGGGCAGCCGCTCGGGTCCGATGACGAACGCGGCGATGAGACCGATCAGCAGCAGCTTCTCGATCGTGAGGCCGAAGAACATGACAGAAGGTTACCGTCGCGCCTGGCGTCCCGGCGCCCGAGCGCGACGTAGGCTGAGCGCGGAGGAAGCCAGAATGCGCGAATACGACGCGAATCAGCGATTCGTCGCCGAAGTGACGACCGAGCCCGAACACATCGCCCGGGCCCGTCAGCACGCCCTCGAGCTGGGGGCCGAGCCCATCAGCGCGGCCGTCGGCGCGCAGTGCGCCGTGCTCTCCGCGGCGTCGCAAGCGCTCAACATCGTCGAGATCGGCACGGGCGCAGGTGTCTCCGGTCTGTGGCTGTTGCACGGCTCCCCGCGCGCGACTCTGACGACGATCGACAACGAGCCCGAGCACCTGGGCGCTGCCCGTCAGGCATTCGCCGACGCGCGTGTGCCCGCGGCCCGTGCCCGCTTCATCACGGGGCGCGCGGCAGACGTGCTCCCTCGCATGAACGAAGCGTCCTACGACATCGTCCTGGTCGATGCCGACCCCGAGGGCGTGATCGAGTACGTCGAGCACGGCCTCCGCCTCGTGCGCACGGGCGGCCTCGTGCTCGTTCCGCGCGTCCTCCACGGCGGCGCCGTGGCCGACCCGGTTCGTCGCGATCCCGTCACCGCCGCCTACCGCTCCCTCATCCAGGAGACGCAGTCCTCGCCCGCGGTGATCGGCGCGCTCGCGATCGCGGGTGAGGGGCTTCTGCAGCTGACGACCGTCGCCACGGAAGAGACCTCGGGGCGCGGCATCCGGGGGAAATGACGGAACGGCCGGTCCGAAGACCGGCCGTTCGTTTCGTCTCTGCGGCTCAGGCGGCGTTCACGACTCCGCTGAGCACGTCGTAGAGCTCCTTGGCCTCAGCGTCGTTCACGGAGACGACGAGGCGTCCGCCCCCTTCGAGCGGAACCCGCACGATGATGAGTCGGCCTTCCTTGACGGCCTCCATCGGCCCGTCTCCGGTTCTCGGCTTCATGGCTGCCATAGCGGCTCCTTTTCCTCAGGTCTGCCCGTCAAGTTTACCGAAGAGAAGGCTCGTGCCCCGCGTGGTCTCTTCGCGGGTCACGGAATCTGCCAATACGTGTTCGCGATCGCGTACATGTTGTAGATCCACCACCACTGCCCGGCGAGGCAGGCGACGAGCACGCCGCCGCGCCACCAGGGCGATCGCGGCAGGGCGGCGGCACCCCACAGGGGCGAAAGCGGCACGAGCAGGCGGAAGATGCTCGACTGCGGAAAGAACACCAGCAGCAGATAGACGAGGTAGCTGGCGGACCACAGCCGCAGGTCGGGACCGAGTCGCCGCACGTGCGGTTCGAACAGCAGCAGTGCCGTGACCCCCGCGATCGCGACGCCGAGCGCGATGTAGCCGGTGACCGCTCCCGCGCCCCAGGCCTCGAACCAGAAGCCCGCGGCCTGCACGAACCCGTCGAAGGGCACGAACTGCGCGTCGGCGTCGGCGATCCAGTTGCGACGCCACGCGAGTTCTGTCGCGAGGTAGGCGCCGGGGTCGCCCGTCGCGATGGCGGCGAGCACCTGCCAGGAGAACCCCACGACGACGGCCAGAAGACCCGTCGCGACGATGTGCACGATGTGCGATACCGGCAACGGCTCACGACGGCGGATGATCCAGCGATGGATGCCGTGCAGTCCCAGCAGCAGCGCGAAGGCGAGCACCCCCGGACGCGTGTAGCCCATCAGGGGGATCAGCAGGTAGAGCCACGCGTAGCGGCGCTCGAGGACGCACCGCAGCGACAGGAAGAGCCAGAGCAGGAACAGCGATTCGGCGTAGCCGACCTGGAACAGGGCCGCGAGCGGCCCGCACGCGAAGAAGACGACGGCCCACATCGTGGCGGACCCGCCCAGCCGGCGGCGCAGCAGCCCGTGCAGCGCGAGGCAGGCGAGGTAGCCCGCGACGAGCGAGACGACGACGGCGCCGGCACCCCACGAGCCGAGCGGAAGCCCCACGATCCGCGCGAGGTAGGCGTAGACCGGCATGAACGCCCATGCGTTCTCGCCCACGTCCCCCGCATCGGTGACGGGCAGGTCGCTCGGATAGCCCTCGACCGCGACGAGCCAGTACCACTGGGCATCCCAGCCCAGCACGAAGGTGCTGAGGGACGGGTTCTGGCCGTAGCGGGAGCCGGGGCCCGACAGGGATGCCGCGAGAACGAACAAGCCCGTCGTGATGAGCCGCGCGACGACGTAGACGAGGCCGATCCGCACGGCCACCGGCACCGTGCGCCACGTCTCCCGGACGCGTTGCGTCGTGCGGGGTGTCAGCGCAGCCACGTCCGCAGCCCGCGTTCCACCTCGATGATCTGCGCGAGCGGCACACGCTCCTCGTCGTGGTGGGCGAGGTGGGGGTCGCCGGGCCCGTAGTTGACGGCGGGCACGCCCATCGCCGAGAAGCGGGCGACATCGGTCCACCCGTACTTCGGCCGCGGCTGCGCGCCGACGGCCGCGAGGAACTCCCGAGCGAGCGGCGCGTCCAGGCCCGGGCGGGCGCCCGCCGCGAGGTCGACGACCTCCAGGTCGAATCCGGCGAAGACATCGCGCACGTGCTGCTCGGCCTCGACGACGTCACGGCTCGGGGCGAAACGGTAATTGACCTCGACCTCGCACGCATCCGGGATCACGTTGCCCGCGATGCCTCCGCCGATGCGCACGGCATTGAGGCCCTCGCGGTAGTCGAGTCCTTCGACGGCGACGTCGCGCGGACGGTACTCGGCGAGCCTGGTGAGGATCGGCGCGGCCTTGTGGATCGCGTTCTCGCCGATCCACGCGCGCGCACTGTGGGCCCGCACGCCGTCGGTGCGCACGATCGCGCGGAGATTGCCGTTGCAGCCGCCCTCGACCTGCCCGTTCGACGGCTCGCCGAGGATCGCGAAGTCGGCCTGGAACAGGTCGGGCCGCGTCGCGGCGAGGCGCGTCAGTCCGTTGAGGTCGGCGTCGACCTCTTCGTGGTCGTACCACATCCAGGTGATGTCGACGCGGGGGTCGGCGAGATCGTGGGCGAGCTTGAGCTGGACGGCGACTCCGGCCTTCATGTCGACCGTGCCCCGGCCCCACAGGTGGGGCTCGCCGTCGAGGACGATGTCGCGGGTCGGCACGTTGCCGTTGATGGGCACGGTGTCGATGTGCCCCGCGATCGCGACGCGCTGCGCGCGCCCGCGGTTCGTGCGGGCGACGATCGTGTCGCCGTCGCGGTGCACCTCGAGGTGCGGCAGCGCGGTCACGGCCTCGTGGATCGCGTCGGCGAGCGCGGTCTCATCGTCCGAGACGCTCGGGATGTCGCAGATCGTGCGGGTGAGGTCGATCGAGGTCGCGGTGAGGTCGAGCGCCGGCATCCCCCGATCCTATCGACGGATGCTGCTCCTCCCGGCCGGAGCAGGGGCTGTGCCCCGATACGGTGGAAGCATGAGCGACGAGCGATCGGTATGGGGCCTGGGCCTGGCGACGAGGGCTGAGAACGGGACGATCCTGGACACGTGGTTCCCGTCCCCCGCGGCGGGGCGTCTGCCCCTGGGCTACGACCCGGCGATGCCGCCCGACGACCTGGAGCGACTGGCCGTCCCCGACCCGCGGCGCGCCGTGACCGCCGAAGTGATCGCGCTCGACATCGACCTGGATGCACCGCCCGCCTCGACCTCCGATGCCTACCTCCGCCTGCACGCGCTGTCTCACCGCCTCGTGCGCCCCAACGAGGTGAACCTCGACGGCGTCTTCGGCCACCTGCCCAATGTCGCGTGGACGAACGCGGGCCCCGTGCACCCCGACGACCTGACGCGCCTGCGTCCGCTCCTCCTTCGCGACGGCGTGCAGGTGCAGTCGCTCGACAAGTTCCCCCGCCTGCTCGACTACGTCACTCCGGCCGGCGTGCGCATCGCCGACGCGAGCCGCGTGCGCCTCGGCGCATACCTCTCCCCCGGCACGACCGTCATGCACGAAGGCTTCGTGAACTTCAACGCGGGCACGCTCGGCGCATCGATGGTGGAAGGTCGCATCTCGCAAGGCGTCGTCGTCGGCGACGGCAGCGACGTCGGCGGGGGCGCCTCGATCATGGGCACCCTCTCGGGCGGCGGCTCGCACAAGGTGTCGATCGGCGCGCGGACGCTCCTCGGGGCGAACGCCGGCATCGGCATCTCACTCGGCGACGACTGCGTCGTCGAGGCGGGCCTGTATGTGACGGCGGGCTCGAAGATCGTCCTGGCCGACGGACCGCCCCGCCACGACAACTCCCGGCCCGTCGTGAAGGGCTCCGAGCTGTCCGGTCACGACGGACTCCTCTTCCGTCGCAATTCGCTCACCGGCGCGATCGAGGCCGTCCGCCGGACGGGCGTCGGCGTCACCCTCAACGAGGCGCTCCACGCGTAGGCTTCGGACATGACGCAGCGCCTGGCGAAGAAGACGTACGAAGACGAACTGCGGCGGCTGCAGGCGCAGCTCGTCGACATGCAGGCCTGGGTGCAGACGACCGGCGCCCGCGTCGTCGTGATCTTCGAGGGGCGGGATGCCGCGGGCAAAGGCTCGACGATCAAGCGCATCTCCGAGTACCTCAATCCCCGCGTGACGCGCATCGTCGCGCTGCCGTCGCCGACGGAACGCGAGAAGACCCAGTGGTACTTCCAGCGCTATATCCCGCACCTGCCCGCCGCCGGTGAGATCGTGCTGATGGACCGGTCCTGGTACAACCGCGCCGGTGTCGAGCACGTCATGGGCTACTGCACCAACGCGCAGTACCACCGCTTCCTGCACCAGGCGCCCATCTTCGAGCGGATGCTGGTCGAAGAGGGCATCCTGCTGCTGAAGTACTGGTTCAGCGTGTCCGACGTCGAGCAGGAGAAGCGCTTCCGCTCTCGCAACGACGACCCGATGCGCCGGTGGAAGCTGAGCCCGAACGACGTCCTGTCGATCACGAAGTGGGAGGACTACTCCCGCGCGAAGGACACGATGTTCGTGCACACCGACATCCCCGAGGCGCCCTGGTTCGAGGTGGACAACGAAGACAAGCGGCGCGGGCGGATCAACATGATCCATCACCTGCTGTCGAGGATCCCCTACGAGGTCGTCGACCGGGAGCCGATCGAGATCCCCGAGCGTCCCGCGTCGGGCGGCTACGAGCGTCCTCCTCGCGATGAGGAGAGCCTCGTGCCCGACTACGCTTCGACGCTCTCGCACGGCTGACGCGCGCGGTCAGCTCGCGCACCACGCCACCGCCGTCAGGCCTGCTCGTCCTCTTCGGGCTCGAAGGTCGACTTCACTCCTGTGTAGCCGGCGGCGACGCCGTCGGGATCCGACGGGATCGTGCTGTCCTTGCCGAGACCGTCGGCCTTGGGCTCGGCCTGGTCGTCTTCGTGCTCGGAGGCGTTGTCGAGGGCCTCGTCGCTCGCGCTGGGCTCACGGTCGTGGTTCATGGGAGTCCTCCTCGTCGTGCGTGAGAAGAGCCTGTCATGAACCTCGCGCGGCGCGAAGGGGTTGACGAACGGGCGAGCGCGCGTCAGGCGATGCCGGGGTAGCCGCGCTCGGCGGCGCCGATGTACAGCTGCTGCGGGCGGCCGATCTTGGTCTGCGGGTCGTTGATCGACTCGCGCCACTGCGCGAGCCAGCCCGGCAGGCGCCCGATCGCGAACAGCACCGTGAACATGCGCGTGGGAAACCCCATCGCCTTGTAGATGACACCCGTGTAGAAGTCGACGTTCGGGTAGAGCCGGCGCTCCTGGAAGTAGTCGTCGTTGAGCGCGATCTCCTCGAGCTCCTTCGCCAGGTCGAGCAGCGGGTCGTGCACCCCGAGCTCGCGCAGCACCTCGTCGGCCGACTCCTTGACGAGCTTGGCCCGCGGATCGTAGTTCTTGTAGACGCGGTGCCCGAAGCCCATGAGCTTGACGCCGTCTTCCTTGTTCTTGACCCGCTCGACGAAGCGCTGCACGCTCTCGCCCGAGTCGCGGATGCGCGCGAGCATGTCGAGCACCGCTTCGTTCGCGCCGCCGTGCAGCGGGCCGTAGAGGGCGTTGATGCCGGCCGAGATCGACGAGAACTGGTTGGCGCCGGTCGAGCCGACCAGGCGGACGGTCGAGGTCGAGGCGTTCTGCTCGTGGTCTTCGTGCAGGATGAGCAGTCGCTCCAGCGCACGGGACATGACGGGGTTGACCTCGTAGCCCTCGCTCAGGACGCCGAAGTTGAGCTTGAGGAAGTTGTCGACGAAGCTCAGCGAGTTGTCGGGATAGAGGAAGGCCTGCCCGACGCTCTTCTTGTGGGCATACGCGGCGATGACCGGCAGCTTCGCGAGCATTCGCACCGTGTTCAGCTCGACGTGCTCGGGATTGTGCGGGTCCGACTCGTGCTCGTAGTAGGTCGACAGCGCCGAGACGGCGGATGACAGCACCGACATGGGGTGCGCCGTGTGGGGAAGGGCCGAGAAGAAGCGCTTGAGGTCTTCGTGCAGCAGCGTGTGCCGGCGGATGCGGTTGTCGAAGTCGGCGAGTTCGTCGGCGGTCGGCAGCTCACCGTAGATGAGCAGCCACGCCACCTCGAGGTAGGTGCTGTTCTTCGCGAGCTGTTCGATGGGGTACCCGCGATAACGCAGAATGCCCTCGTCGCCGTCGATGTAGGTGATGGCCGACTTCGTCGCCGCCGTGTTGACGAATCCGTAGTCCAGGGCGGTGTGGCCGGTCTGCCGCGTGAACGTCGAGACGTCGACGACGGGAGCACCGTCGGTCCCACGCAGTACCGGGAACTCCGCCGTGCGATCCCCGATCGTGAGGATGGCCTTGTCCTGCTGGGTGCTCGCGTCGCTCACGCCGCCTCCTCGCGATGTCCTGGGTCTGCGGTGGGGGTGCCCGTTCGGGTGGCGGCCCGTCAGGGTCGCTGTCGTCGGACTGCTGCAGAGGCGAGGGATGCCACGCCGCTGCGCCCCTACAGCCTAGTCGGCTCGACACACAGCTTCGGACACCGCCAAAGGTCTGGGGAATCCGATGGAGGATTCCTCCTGCCGCCGGCGAACCGTCAGACCTCGGACGCCGCGCGCAGTCGCTGGGCCGCGGCGGCGATGCGCTCGTCGGTCGCCGTGAGCGACAGACGGACGTGCCGCGGATGGTGCGCGCCGTAGAAATGCCCCGGACCGGCGAGGATCCCGAGCTCGGCCAGGCGATCCATGCTCTCCCACGCGTCGCGGTCTTCCGTCGCCCACAGATACAGGCCCGCTTCGCTGCCGTCGATCCGCAGGCCCGCCGCCTCGAGCGCGGGGCGCAGCACGTCACGCCGCGCGCGATAGCGCTCCTTCTGTGCGGCGACGTGCTCGTCGTCGGCGAGTGCGGCCGCCATGGCACGCTGCACGGGTGCCGGCAGCATGAGGCCCAGATGCTTGCGGCCCGTGAGCAGTCGGCCGACGAGCGCGGGATCCCCCGCGAGGAACGCGGCCCGATAGCCGGCGAGGTTGGACTGCTTGCTGAGCGAATACGCCGCGAGGATGCCGTGCAGGTCGCCGTCGGTGACCCGCGGATCCAGCGCGGAGGGGATGAGGGCGCGGTCCCACGGTGCATCCCAGCCCAGCTCGGCATAGCATTCGTCCGAGGCGAGGACGGCGCCCAACCGGCGCGCCCGCTGCACGGCAGCCCGCAGCGCCGCGACGTCGAGCACGCGCCCATCGGGGTTTCCCGGCGAGTTGACCCACACGAGCCGTGTCTCGTCAGGCCACTCCGCGGGATCGTCGGATGCGAAGGGTGTCGCCCCGACGAGCCGTGCACCCACTTCGTAGGTCGGGTACGCGGCCGTGGGGTGCACGACGACGTCGCCGGGGCCGAGGTCGAGCAGCAGCGGAAGCAGCGCGACGAGCTCTTTCGAGCCGACCGTCGGCAGCACGTTGTCGGGTGTGAGTCCCGCCACGTCGCGGCGGCGCTCGTACCACTGCGTGATCGCGGCGCGCAGCGCCGGCGTGCCCATCGTCTGCGGATAGGCATGCGCGTCCGTCGCCGATGCGAGTGCCTGAGCCACGACGGCGGGCGTCTCGTCGACGGGTGACCCGATCGACAGATCGACGATCCCGTCGGGGTGGGCGCGGGCGCGCTCGGCGAACGGAGCGACGGCGTCCCACGGGTAGTCGGCGAGGTCGGCGACCCCCATGCTCAATGCTCCTGCGGCGGCAGTGCGGCCACGATGGGGTGGTCCTTGGGGATCACGCCGGTCTTGGCAGCACCCCCGGGCGAACCGATGTCGTCGAAGAACTCGACGTTGGCCTTGTAGTAGTCCTGCCACTCCTCGGGGACGTCGTCTTCGTAGTAGATCGCCTCGACGGGGCAGACCGGTTCGCAGGCACCGCAGTCGACGCATTCATCGGGGTGGATGTAGAGCATCCGCTCGCCCTCGTAGATGCAGTCGACGGGGCATTCGTCGATGCAGGCACGGTCTTTGAGATCCACGCAGGGAAGGGCGATCACGTACGTCACGCCTGCCAGTCTAGTTCGCCTGCGCAGCACCTCGGTCGATCGGCGGAGCCGCCACCGGCAGCCGTGAAGGCCACGCGACGACGAGCACGACGATGATCGGCAGGGCGAGCGTCCACACGGTTCCCAACGCGGATTCGGGCACGATGACCGACCCGCCGGGGCCTCGCCCCGAGAAGACGAGGGTCGCGATCGTCATGCCCAGCCCCGTCGCGAGGGCCGCCCAGCGGTCGCCCGTCAGCAACCGCACGGCGACGACGAGCGCCCCGCACCCCAGCAGTCCGAGCACCACTCCGAGAGGGATCCCGATGACGACGTACGCGTGCGCGATCGTGCCCGCGAGGCCGTACGCGGCGCCCACGGCCAGAGCGACGATCCACGTGCTGACACGCGTCCACGAGAAACCCACCGGGTCAGCCTACGCCGCCCATCCCCACAGCCGCAGGAGGGCCGCGACGATCGCGGCGGCCACGACCACGACGAGGAACGGTGCGCGCAGCAGGAGCAGACCCGCCGCGACGAGCACGGCGGGCACGCGGGCGTCGACGGTCACGTCCTGCCCGACCCCGAAGGTCTGCACGGCGACGAGCGCGGCGAGCAGGGCGACGGTGAGCAGATCGGCCGTGCGCGCCGGGCGGGGCGCGTCGAACCAGCGCGGCGGAACGAGGTATCCGAGCGTCTTGAGCGCGACGCACACGATGGCCGCGACCAGCACGGCGGTCCACATCGTCATGGCAGTCCGTCCCTCTCCGGCACGTCCCCGCCGGCCCCCGCGCCCGGAGCAGGACCGGCCTCAGGGCCCGTGCCAGGCTCGCCCAGCCAGTTGAACCATCCGACGACGATCGCCACGACAGCGGCGACGAGCACGGGCAGCCCGGGCATGAGCGCGGGGGTGAGGATCGTGGCGACGACGGCCGCGGCGATCCCGACGGCGATCGGCTGCCGGCGGCGCAGGCGCGGCCACAGCAGCGCGAGGAAGGCGGCCGCGGCCGCGGCATCCAGTCCGTAGGCTTTCGGATCCCCCAGCACGTCGCCCAGCAGGGCGCCCGCGAGCGTCGACAGGTTCCAGCCGACGTAGATGCCGATGCCGGTGACCCAGAAGCCGATCGAGCGCGCGTGCCGTGTGCGCTGGGCGAGCGAGACGGCCGTCGACTCGTCGATCGTGAAGTGTGCGGCTGCGGCGCGCTTGAAGACGCCGCCGCCGATGACGTGCGACATCCGGATGCCGTACGCGACGTTGCGGATGCCGAGGAGCGACGCCGACGCGATCGCGGCGGGCGCGGCGGCGAGTCCCCCGGCGCCGATGACGCCGACGAAGGCGAACTGCGACCCGCCCGTGAACATGAGCAGGCTCAGGACGCAGGTCTGCCAGACGTCCAGTCCGGAGGCAACCGCGAGCGCGCCGAACGAGATACCGTACGCGCTCGTCGCGAGGGCGACGCCGAGTCCCTCGCGGGCCGCACGACGCGCCTCACCGGGCTCGTGCGCGTCGTCGAAGGTGGGATCCAGCGTCACTCGATGAGCCTACCGACCCCCGCCGCCCCGGCGTGCCATCAGGCGGTCAGGCGTTGGCGTCCTGACGCTTCAGGCGCGACGTCGCGCGGCCGCGCTCGGTCTGGCCCAGGATCACCTTGCGGATGCGCACCTTCTCGGGGGTGACCTCGACGCATTCGTCGTCGCGCGCGAACTCGAGGCTCTCCTCGAGCGAGAGCTGGCGCGGCGGTGTCATCGATTCGAACGTGTCCGCCGTCGAGGAGCGCATGTTGGTGAGCTTCTTCTCTTTGGTGATGTTGACGTCCATGTCGTCGGCGCGGGAGTTCTCGCCGACGACCATCCCCTCGTAGACCTCTTCGGTGGGCTGGACGAAGAAGCTCATCCGCTCCTGCAGCGCCATCATCGCGAACGGCGTCGCGACACCCGAGCGGTCGGCGACGATCGACCCGTTCTGGCGGGCCTGGATGTGCCCGGCCCAGTCGTCGTAGCCGTGCGAGATCGCGTTGGCGATGCCCGTGCCGCGCGTGGTCGACATGAACTCCGTGCGGAAGCCGATGAGACCGCGCGAGGGTACGACGAACTCCATCCGCACCCACCCGGTGCCGTGGTTCGTCATGGTCTCCATGCGTCCCTTGCGCGCCGCGAGCAGCTGCGTGATCGAACCGAGGTACTCCTCGGGGGCATCGATCGTGAGGTGCTCGAACGGCTCCTTCACCTTGCCGTCGTCGCCGCGGCGCGTGACGACCTGGGGCTTGCCCACCGTCAGCTCGAAGCCCTCGCGGCGCATGTTCTCGACGAGGATCGCGAGGGCCAGCTCACCGCGGCCCTGCACCTCCCAGGCGTCGGGACGGCCGATGTCGACGACCTTGAGCGAGACGTTGCCGATGAGCTCGCGGTCCAGGCGGTCCTTCACCATGCGCGCCGTGAGCTTGTGACCCTTGACCTTGCCGACGAGGGGCGACGTGTTCGTGCCGATCGTCATCGAGATCGCCGGATCGTCGACCGAGATCGCCGGCAGCGGCCGTACGTCCTCGGGGTCGGCGATCGTCTCGCCGATCGTGATGTCCTCGATGCCGGCGATCGCGACGATGTCGCCCGGGCCGGCGGATTCGGCAGGGTACCGCTCCAGCGCGCGGGTCTTCAGCAGCTCCGTGATGCGGGCGTTGGCCTGGGATCCGTCGTGGCGCACCCACGCGACCGTCTGCCCCTTCTTCAGGGTGCCGTTGAAGACGCGCAGCAGCGCGAGACGGCCGAGGAACGGGTTCGAGTCGAGGTTCGTCACCCACGCCTGCAACGGCGCCTCATCGTCGTAGGACGGAGCCGGCACGTGCTCGAGGATCGCGCCGAAGAGCGGTTCGAGGTCGGCGTTGTCCGGAAGTTCGCCGTTCGCCGGGCGGTTGCGAGAGGCGGCGCCGGCGCGACCGGACGCGTAGACGACGGGCACATCCAGGAGCGCGTCGACGTCGAGGTCGGGCACATCGTCGACGAGGTCCGAGGCGAGGCCGAGCAGCAGGTCGTGCGCTTCCTCCTCGACCTCGGCGATGCGCGCGTCGGGGCGGTCGGTCTTGTTGACCAGGAGGATGACCGGCAGCTTCGACTCGAGTGCCTTGCGCAGCACGAACCGCGTCTGCGGGAGCGGGCCCTCGCTCGAGTCGACGAGCAGCACGACGCCGTCGACCATCGACAGCCCGCGCTCGACTTCGCCGCCGAAGTCGGCGTGACCGGGAGTGTCGATGACATTGATCGTGACGGGCACGTCGGAGTGCGCCCCGTTGTAGGTGATCGCCGTGTTCTTGGCGAGGATCGTGATGCCCTTTTCGCGCTCGAGGTCGTTCGAGTCCATCGCGCGCTCTTCGAGGTGCTCGTGTGAGCCGAACGAGCCCGTCTGACGCAGCATCGCGTCGACGAGCGTGGTCTTGCCGTGGTCGACGTGGGCGACGATCGCCACGTTGCGGAGGTCCGGACGGAGGGCACGCGCCATGAGAGGGATCCTTGCGAGGTCTGGGAAGCGGAGAGGCCGAAACTCGAGGGTCCGACGTTCCAGTTTATCGCAGACGCCTGGGCGGCTCCCGTACGTACGCGCCGCGGAGTGTCAGACCGCGTCGCCCTCGGCCCGCAGCAGCTGGTGCCGCAGTGTTCGACGCGCGGCCTGCACGTCGGGATCGGGCACGGGGATCGCGGCGATGAGCCGCTGCGTGTACGGCTCCTTCGGATCACGCAGGATCTGGTCGCGCGTGCCCTGCTCGGCGATCCTGCCGTGGTGAAGCACGATGATCCGGTCGGCCATCGCGTCGACGACGGCGAGGTCGTGACTGATGAACAGGCACGCGAACTTGTGCTCGGACTGCAGCTGGAGCAGCAGTTCGAGCACGTGCGCCTGCACCGACACGTCGAGGGCGCTCGTCGGCTCGTCGGCCACGAGCAGTCGCGGCTGCAGGGCGAGGGCACGGGCGATCCCGACGCGCTGCTTCTGCCCGCCCGACAGCTCGTGCGGGTAGCGGTTGCGGTAGCTGCGCGGAAGGTGCACTTCGTCGAGCAGGGTCTCCACGCGCTTGTCGAGCGCCGCGCCCTTCGCTTCGCGAGCGAGCAGGATCGGCTCGCCGATGCTCTCGCCGATCGGCAACCGCGGGTTGAGGGATGACGACGGGTCCTGGAAGACGATGCCGACCTTGCGGCGCAGCGACGCGATCGTCTTCCGCGAGCCCGAGCTGATGTCGATGCCGTCGACGACGAGCGTGCCCTCGGCGATCGGCTGGAGGCCGATCGAGGCGCGCCCGATGGTCGACTTCCCCGAGCCGGATTCCCCGACGAGACCGACGATCTCGCCCTCGCCGATCGCGAGCGAGACGTCGTCGACGGCGCGGAACGCCGCCACGCGCCCGCGCTTGCCGTACTCGATCGACACCCCGGAAAGCTCCAGCACGGGCTCCGAGACGACGGCGACGTCGGCCGCGCGCTCGCTCCCCGCGGTGCCGGCCTCGACCACGTCGACGACGTGCGCGAGGCTCTCGACCACATCGACGACGTCTCCGCCCGCGCCCTCGCCGAGGCGCGGCACGGCGGCCAGGAGCGCGCGGGTGTACGCATGGCGGGGGTGCTCGAGCACCTGCCGCACGTCGCCCTGCTCGACGATCTCGCCGTCCTTCATCACGACGATCCAGTCGGCGAGGTCGGCGACGACGCCCATGTCGTGCGTGATGAGCAGGATCGCGGAGTCCAGGCGGTCGCGCAGATCCCGCAGCAGATCGAGGATCTCGGCCTGGACCGTCACGTCGAGCGCGGTCGTGGGCTCGTCGGCGATGAGAAGAGCGGGATCGAGGCTGATCGCCTGCGCGATCATGGCGCGCTGGCGCTGGCCGCCCGAGAGCTGGTGCGGGTACGAGGCGAACGCCTTCTCGGGATCGGGCAGTCCCACCAGACCGAGCAGCTCGATCGCGCGTTCCCTCGCCTCGGACGGACTCTTCGACGTGTGCGCCCGGATCGCCTCGACGACCTGGAAGCCGACCGTGAGGACGGGGTTGAGCGCCGTCATGGGCTCCTGGAAGATGGCGGCGACCTGCGGCCCCCGCAGCTGGCGCAGCTGGCGCGGACCCATTCCCACGATCTCGCGGCCGTTCACCTTGATGCTGCCCCGGACGCGGCTGTTGCGCGGCAGCAGGTCGAGGACGGCCATCGAGCTCGCGCTCTTGCCCGACCCCGACTCCCCCACGACGGCGACGACCTGGCCGCGTTCGATCGCATAGGTGAGGTTCTTGGCCGCGGGCACCCAGACGTCGTCGACGGCGAAGTCGACGCTGACGTCGGTCATCTCGAGGGCGGCGCCGTTCGGCTGCTCGGTCGTGCTCATGAAGAGATCCTCCCTGTCCCGCGACCGAGGCGACCCGGGTGCGGGGATGACAGAATGACCGGATGCCGCGGCTCGTCTTCCGTCCGATGTTCAATCGAGTGCTGAGCGTCACGATCTGGGTGGCGCTGGCCGCCCTCGCGGTGACCGCCCTCGTCGTACCGGCCGCGGGCGAGGCGGCACCCGGACTGCTCGTGGGTGCGGCATCCGCGGGTGTGCTCGTGTGGGCGCTGCTGTGGGCGCCGTTCGTCGCGGTCGATGACGACCGGGTGACGATCGCGAACGTCGTCGTGGAGTACCGCGTGCCGTGGGCCGCGGTCATCCACGTCGAGACGCGCTACTCGCTCCTCGTGCACACGCCCGGTCGTCGCATCAGCGCGACCGCTGCACCGGCGCCGGGCGCCATGGCGGGGGTCCGCGCCGCGCGCGCGCATCGGCGATCGGAAGCGGCCTCGGCCCCCGGCATCCGCCCGTCGGACCTGCCGACGACCGACTCGGGCCGCGCCGCCGATCTCGTGCGCAGGCGCTGGCAGGAGGGTCTGCGCACCGGTCGCGTCGAGTCGGGTGTCGCCGGTGAGACGCCCGTCGCCGTGAGCCCGCGCACGCTGTCGGTCGCGGCGATCGTCGCCGGGGTCGCGGGACTCGTGTGCGCGGCGCTGCTGATCTGACGCGCTCATGTGCGCTCTCGCCGACTCTCGACCGGCTCCTTCGTCCGCCGCAGCGAGAAGCGCTTCTGGCGCGGGTCGAAGGCGTCGCGCAGGCCGTCGCCGACGAAGTTGATCAGCAGGGCGAGCAGGACGATGAACGTCGCCGGCCACCAGAACAGCCACGGACGCGTCTGGAACGCGGACTGGTTGTCCGAGATGATGAAGCCGAGCGAGACGTCCGGCGGACGCACGCCGAGGCCGAGGTAGCTCAGCGCCGTCTCGAGCAGGATCGCCGCCGCCGCCAGCAGCGTCGCCGCCACGATCACGACGCCGATCGCGTTGGGCAGGATGTGCTTGAAGATGATGCGGGCGTCGCTGGCGCCGGCGACACGTGCCGCTTCGACGAACTCGCGTTCGCGCAGCGTCAGGAACTCGCCGCGCACGAGACGTGCGATCGTCATCCACGACACCATCGCGAGGAAGAACGCGAGCGGCCAGACGCCCAGGCCGCCGGTCGCGCGTCCGACGACGGCGCCGATGACGAGCACGGGGATGACGATGAAGACATCGGTGACCCGCATGAGGATCGAGTCGACGATGCCGCGGTAGTACCCGGCGATCGCCCCGATGACGGTGCCCACGACCGTGCCGACGATCGAGATGACGAACATCACGACGATCGAGTTCTGGATGCCGCGCATCGTCATCGCGAAGTAGTCGATGCCGATGCGGTCCTGCCCGAACGGGTGCTCCCCCAGCGCGATGCCCGCACCGCCGAGCCACTGCGGGATGAGCGAGATGGTCGGTGCCCCGCCGTTCTGCTGCGTGTTGAGCGTCGTGTAGTTGTGGTGCCACCAGCCCGGGATCGGCCCGATGCCGATCGCCGAGATCGAGAAGATCGCGATCAGCAGGAACAGGATGCCGGAGACCACCGACACGCGATTGGCGAAGAAGCGACGCAGGATGAGCCGCCCCTGGCTCACTCCGACCGTGTTCTCGTCGTCGGGCGCCGCGGCCGGGGTCGGCGGCTCGGGCATGATCTGCTGGCTCATCGGACGACCTCCCGGGACGAGCGGTTCTCGGCGATCATGCGGCCACCCGCACTCGAGGATCGAGCGCCGCGTAGGCGAGGTCGGCGAGGAAGTTGAAGACGATCGCGGTGATCGCGATGACGAGGAAGTACCCCATGACGGGGTTGACGTCCACGCGCGTGATGCCCAGGACGAAGAGCGAGCCCATGCCGCTGATCGCGAAGACGCGTTCGGTGATGACCGCGCCGCCGAGCAGGGCGCCGACGTCGGTTGCGATGAGCGTCACGATGGGGATGAGCATGTTGCGCAGGGCGTGCCGCATGACGACCGTGCGCTCGGGCAGGCCCTTGGCGCGCGCCGTGCGGATGTAGTCCTGGTTCATCACCTCGAGCAGGCCCGCGCGGGCGTACCGCGTGTAGCCGGCGAACGAGATCAGCAGCAGGGCGACGGTCGGCAGCAGCAGGTGGGTGAAGCTGTCGATGCCCGTGAGCCACACGTCGCCGTTGAAGCCGGGGGTGCTGGCGCCCACGGTGGCGATGGGGCGGTTGTTGATCCGCGGGTTGGCCATGTACTCGGGCCAGGACTGCATGTACCGGTCGAGCACGACGAAGCCGCTCGACACGAAGGCGACGATGCCTCCGATGCGCGCCGCCATCCCGCGGTCGGGTCCGCCCAGCAGGAGCCCCGATCCGATGCCGACGGCGATCGCCACGAGCCCGAGGATGATGAGGGTGCCGAGCGTCGACACGTTGAACAGGCCCTGCAGGGCGAAGTAGCAGACGTAGGCGATCGCGCCGTTGAGGGCGGCGATCATGAGGGCGCGGCGGTTCTCGAGCCCCGCCAACAGCGCCGTGGTCAGCACGACGGTCCCCCCGATGAGGAGGAAGAGGCCGACGGGGCCGAGTCCGGGCTGGCGGAACCAGTCGACGATGTCGAAGTAGATGAGAAGAGCCGCCGTCACGCCGCCCGAGGCGACGGCGACGACGAGGCGCCGGCGAACCGGGCCGCCGATCATCGCCTGCCAGACGATGGCGCTGACGACCGCGACGAGCGCGATCACCCAGGCGGGGATGGTCGTGGCCGATTGCAGGAAGTCGTTGAACCCGATCGCGAGGAATTCCTTCAACAGCACCGCGATGAGGAACGAGGGCAGCGAATACAGGAAGAAGCTCAGCAGGGTGACGCTGAAGTCGAAGCCGCTGTACTGGCGAAGCGCGGTGACGATACCGACCGCGACGCCGAGCACGATGGCGATGAGGAACGCAGCGGTCACGAGCTGCAGCGTCGAGGCCATCGCCGGCGGCAGGATGTCGGTGACGGCGGCGTTGGAGATCGTGAGGCCGAGGTCGCACGTGCCGACGAACGGGACGAGGCACTGGGCCGCTCCGCCGAGCCACAGGAAGTAGCGCAGCACGGGAGGCACATCCAGGTCGAGCGCGTTGATCCGCGCCGCGATGAGCTGATCCCGGTTCGGCGCGTTGCTTCCCTCGAGGTCCTGCAGCGGGTTGCCGGAGTTCGCCGCGAGCACGTACATCAGGAAGGATGCCGCGAGCAGTACCAGGATCGAGACGGCGATGCGTCTGAGGACGAATCCCACCATGGGGTATCCGGTCTCCTTCGATCGGGTCGAGGCGAGCGCCTCGACGGACTGATTCCCGAACGACAGGCAGGAGGCGCCGGAGCCGTAGAAGACTCCGGCGCCTCACTGCCCGCCACACGGGTGTCATGCCCGGGGCATCAGCCCGCGAGCGTCCACTCCTGCGCATTCCAGACGATACCCGTCTGACCGCCGAAGTGCTCGATACCGGTGACCGAGCCGTTGTCGGCGAACAGACCCGGCAGCTGGAAGAGCGGCAGACCGAAGAAGTCGGCCGCGGTGTGCGCGTCGATCTCGATCTTGATCTCGGTCAGGCGCTCGGGGTCGAGCGTGACCTGGCTCTCGTCGGCCAGGGCGTTGACCTCGGCGTTGTTGTAGTTGTTGTAGTTGCCGCCGCCGCCGTTCTTGAAGATCTGCGGGAGCGCCGCGTTGCCGGCACCCGGCGAGATCCAGCCGAAGATCGACGCGTCGTAGCTGCCGCTGCCCAGGAGCGAGCTCCAGTCGGGCGAACCGGCGTCCTCGATCACGAAGCCCGCCTCCTGCGCCGACTGCTGGATGGCGCGGAAGCTGTCGACACGGTTCGGGTTGTTCGTGTTGTAGAGGATGCGGACGGTCGGGGTCGCACCGGCGAGCAGCTCGCGAGCGCCCTCGATGTCCGGCTCGTCATAGGCGTCGTAACCGCTCGCGGCGACGGCGTCGGGGTAGGCGGCATCCGTCGGCAGGAAGATCTGCGAGTTGAGCACACCGGCGTCGGGGTTGACGGGGGTGATGATCGACTCGAGGATCTGCTGGCGCGGGATCGTCTTCATGAACGCCTCGCGCACGTTCGCCTCGGCGAACACACCCGTGAAGTTCAGGTCGAGGTGGTCGTACGACAGCTGGTCGCCCGCGTGGATCGTGGCACCGGCGTTGTCCAGCGCCGTCAGCGTGTCAGCCGACGCCTGCGGGTAGATCGCGTTGACCTCACCGTTCTGCAGGGCCGTGACCTGGGCGTTCGAGTCGCCGATGAAGCGCATGATGAGCTGGTCGTACGAGGGCGACAGGTCACCGGTGTACTCCGGGTTCTTCTCGAGCGTGATGCTCGACTCCGGGACGAAGTCGGTCACGATGAACGGTCCGCTGCCGACGAGGAGGCTCTCGTCGGTCGGCATCGCCGTGACGTCGTAGCCGGTGTTCCAGAAGTCGGCGGCCGCCTTCAGGACGGGGTTCGCCTCGACGGGAGCGTCGACGTCGCCCTCGGGCATCTCTTCGATCGTCGAGATGAACTCCTCGAGCGACACTCCGGCCTTCTCGGCGAGCACGTGCGCGGGCTTGCCGATCGGGTTGACCAGCTCCCAGTCCACGTACGGGGTGTCGTAGGTGATCGTCATCGAGAGGTTGTCGTCGCTGATCTCGGGGAACGACGTCGTGTCCAGGCCCGCCGTGCTGCCGGCGAGCGAGAAGTACTGGGTGCCGCCGTTGGTGACATCGCCCGTCGCGGGGTCGATGATGGCGTCGTTGAAGTAACCCGAGTTGATCGCCCAGTTCACGAGCATGTCGTCGGCGGTGATGTCCTCGCCGTCCGACCACTTGAGGCCCTCGTTGAGGGTGTACTGCACCGTCAGCGGGTCTTCCGAGACCTGCTCGTAGGTGCCGAAGTCCTCGTTCTTGATCAGGGTGTAGTCCTGGTCCAGACGGACGAAGCCGCCGAGGCCGAGGCCTCCGCTGACGCCCGTCAGGTAACCGACCATGCCGTTCGTGTCGAGGTTCGCCTCGGGGGTGTCGCCGTTGAACGACGTGAAGGCGTTGGTGGTCGCGATCGTGATCGTGCCACCCTGCGTCTCGGGAGTCTCTTCATCGTTGCCACCGCCGTCGGTGGTGCAGCCGGCGAGCGCGAGAGCCGCAACCGCGACCACGCCCCCGACCACCACGGCGCGAGAGCGCCGGATCTGGATAGTCACATTTCCTCCTGTGCAAGGTTGAGTGCCCGGTATGTGCTACCCGGACACGACACGGACACCGTAAGCACGCGCCGATGACGGCGCAAAACACCTGTGCAAACCGTTACAGATCCTTAACTCGGCGTGACCGCGGTGTGACATTCTTGACAAGATGCGCTCCCATCGCCCCGCCGAGATCCTCGCCCCAGGAGCGCAGCGGACGCGTACGAAATGGGAGATCGGGCTCGTCCTCGCCGTCACGGTCGGGCAGTCGGCCGTGTACTCGGTCATCGCCCTCGTCCGGGCGCTGCTCCGCCCGGCGCCGATCGGCGATCAGCAGACTCAGCTGAACCCGCCGCGCGATGACGCCGCGATCTGGGACGCCGTCTACCAGCTGCTGTCGGTGTTCTTCGGTCTGTGCCTCGTGGCGCTCGTCGTCTTCCTGCTGTGGGAACCCGGGACGAATGCGCTGCGGCGCATCGGGCTCGACTTCCGGCGCTTCGGCGGCGACCTCGGTCGCGGCATCCTGCTCGCCGCCGTCATCGGCGTGCCCGGCCTCGGGCTCTATGCGGCCGGACGCGCGCTCGGCATCACGGTGCAGGTGCAGGCATCGCCGCTCGACGCGGCGTGGTGGGCGGTGCCGCTGCTCGTGCTCGCGGCGCTGCGGGCAGGGCTGACCGAAGAGGTCATCTTCGTCGCCTACCTGTTCGACCGGCTCCGGCGCCTGGGGTGGGGGTGGTGGACGATCATCCTCTCGACCGCGGCGCTGCGGGCCGCTTACCACGCCTATCAGGGCTTCGGTGCGATCATCGGAAACTTCGTCATGGGCGTCGTGTTCGGCTGGTGCTACCGCCGATGGGGTCGCGTCATGCCCCTCGTCATCGCCCACACCGTCATCGACGTCGTCGCCTTCGTCGGCTACCCCCTCGCCGTCGTGCTCTGGCCGGCGCTCTTCGCCCCGCTTCCCTGACCCCCGCTTCTCCCGCGAGACTGCAACGGCGCGCCGAAACAGCGGGGTTCACCCACGGTCTCGGCGCGCCGTTGCAGTCTCGCCGGTAGGGGGCGGATGCTGCGGGGTGGGCGGGTGCGCCGGTTCCTCCCCAGGGCGGGCGTGACGTCGCGCGTCCACGGATCGCACCGTCGAGCACCGTGGGCCGAGCGCGGGCGCCCACAGTCTGTGCATGGTGTTCACGTCGACTCTCGCTCGGGGGCGCGCCGCGCTCGCGCCGAGCCCCATCGCGCTGCTGCGTTCGTCCGAGTTCGCTCATCCCGAGCGGCAGGTCGCCTCGGGCGACCTCGTGCGGGTGCGCCGCGGCATCCTGGCACCGGGGCCGCAGTGGCACGCGCTTGCGCCCTGGCAGCGGTATCTCGCCCGCGTGCACGCCGTCATGCTGACCCACCCCGGCGTCGTACTCTGCCTCGAGTCCGCGGCGGCGGCGCAGGGGCTCCCGGTCTTCGGGGACCCGGGCACCGTGCACATCCTCGCCGGCGGTCACGGAACGTCGCGGATGGGCGGCGGCGTGCGAGTGCACACGACGGCGGGCGACCGGGCGATCGACGATCTGGGCGGAGCATTCGTCACGACGGCGATCGACACCGTGGTCGACCTCGCACGCCTGCGACACGGTGCCGTGGGCCTCGCGGTGGCGGATGCTGCGCTCCGCGCCGACCCGTCGGTCACGGTCGAGATGCTCGTGGCGGCGAACGAGGCCCGGCCCAGCAGCCGCGGACGACGCGCCGCGCGATGGCCCCTGCACCGCCCGGCGCCGCTCGCCGAGACGCCGCTCGAGTCGGTCAGCCGCGCCGTCGTGGAGTGGCTCGGGTTCGAGGAGCCCGAGCTGCAGCGCGAGTTCCGCACCGATGACGTCGTGGACCGCTGCGACATGTGGTGGCCGCGCGCGCATCATCGGCGAGGCCGACGGCGAGGTGAAATACGACGGGTCGCTGCAGAACCCCGCGACGGCGATCCGCAACGAGAAGAGCCGCGATCGTCGCCTGCTGACCCACGCGGCGAGGATCGCGCACTGGGGGTGGCCCGACGCGGTGCACGTCGATCCGCTGCGCACGACGTTGCGCGCCGCCGGGCTGAGGCCGATCCGGCCGGAGTCGTCGCCCGAGCTCTACGCCCTGCGGGCGGCGGTGCGTGCGCCGCATCCCTCCCGCGCCTCCGGCTGAGCCGGGCGCGGCACCCGCGCCGCATCACGGCCGCCCGCACCTCACCCGCGAGACTGCATCCGGGCGCCGAGACTGCGGGTGAACCCCACGGTCTCGGCCTCCCGTTGCAGTCTCGCGGTCAAGGGGGTGTCAGGCGAAGGCCTCGATCGGCGGGCACGCGCACACGAGGTTGCGGTCGCCGTACGCCTGGTCGATGCGGCGCACGGGCGGCCAGTACTTCGCGCGCACGAGCGAGCGCACGGGGTACACCGCCTCGGCCCGGGTGTACGGGTGCGTCCACTCCCCCTCGATCGCCGCCGCCGCCGTGTGCGGCGCGTTCACGAGCGGGTTGTCGTCGGCCGGCCACCGACCCGCGGCGACCGCGTCGGCCTCGGCCTTGATCGCGATCATGGCCTCGATGAACCGCTCGATCTCGGCGAGGTCCTCGGACTCCGTCGGCTCGACCATGAGCGTTCCCGCGACGGGGAACGACATCGTCGGCGCGTGGAAGCCGTAGTCGATCAGCCGCTTGGCGACATCGTCGACCGTGATCCCCGTCGCGTCGCGGAGCGGGCGCAGATCGAGGATGCACTCGTGCGCGACGAGCCCGGCCTCGCCCGTGTACAGCACAGGGAAGTGGTCCCGCAGCCGCGCGGCGATGTAGTTCGCCGACAGCACGGCCGTCGCCGTCGCCTCGCGCAGCCCCGCCGCGCCCATCATGCGCACGTAGGCCCACGAGATCGCGAAGATGCTGGCCGAACCCTGGGGAGCCGCCGAGATCGGACCGCCGTCGAAGACGAACCCTCCCGCGTGATCCTTGCGCTGCGAGAACGGATGCGACGGCAGATACGGCGCGAGATGCGCCTTCGCCGCGACCGGTCCGACACCGGGGCCTCCCCCGCCGTGCGGGATCGCGAACGTCTTGTGCAGGTTGAGGTGCGAGACGTCACCGCCGAGGTCGCCGAACCGCGCGAACCCGAGCAGGGCGTTGAGGTTCGCGCCGTCGACGTAGACCTGCCCGCCCGCATCGTGCACGGCCTGCGTGATCTCGAGCACGTCGTGCTCGTACACGCCGTGCGTCGAGGGGTAGGTGATCATGAGCGCCGAGAGCTCGTCGGCGTGCGCCGCGATCTTGGCGCGCAGGTCGTCGAGGTCGACGTTGCCGGCCTCGTCGCACGCGACGACGACGACCTTCATGCCGGCCAGGACCGCGGATGCCGCGTTGGTGCCGTGCGCCGACGAAGGGATGAGGCACACCGTGCGCGCGGCCTCGCCGTTCGCACGGTGATATGCCCGGATCGCCATGAGTCCGGCGAGCTCGCCCTGCGAGCCCGCGTTGGGCTGCAGCGAGACGGCGTCGTACCCCGTCACTTCGGCCAGCCACGTCTCGAGCTGCTCGATGAGCGCGAGATAGCCGCGCACGTCGGCTTCGGGAGAGAACGGATGCACCCGCGCGAACTCCGGCCACGTGATCGCGGTCATCTCGGTCGCGGCGTTGAGCTTCATGGTGCACGACCCGAGCGGGATCATGCCGCGGTCCAGCGCATAGTCGCGGTCGGCGAGCAGCTTGAGGTAGCGCATCATGGCGGTCTCGGAGCGGTGGGACGAGAAGACCGGGTGCGTCAGGTACTCGTCGTCGCGCCGCAGCGACGCCGGCACGCCCGCGAGCGGCGTCGCGTCGGCGAACGGCACGGCACGCTCGCCCTGGTCGCCGCCGCCGAGGAACTCGCCCTCGGGGAGCCCGAACGCCCACGCCACGGCGGCGAGGTCTTCGTCGGTCGTCGTCTCGTCCACCGAGATGCCCACGGTCGCGTCATCCGCCCAGAACAGCTGATAGCCGCGTTCGCGCGCGCGATCGATGACGCGGCGCGACGGCCCCGGCGTGACGACGCGGAGCGTGTCGAAGAACGAGTCCGACCGCACCGAGAGGCCGTACGAGCGCAGCCGTTCGGCGAGCGCCTCGGCCTTCTTCGCGACGTCGGTCGCGATCGCCTTCAGTCCGTCGGCACCGTGGTACACGGCGTACATCGCCGCCATGACGGCCAGCAGCACCTGCGCCGTGCAGATGTTGGAGGTCGCCTTCTCGCGGCGGATGTGCTGTTCACGCGTCTGCAGCGACAGGCGGTACGCGGGCTGACCCGCGGCATCCACCGACACGCCGACGAGTCGCCCGGGCAACTGGCGCTCGAGCCCCGACCGCACGGCCATGTAGCCCGCGTGGGGGCCGCCGAAGCCGAGCGGCACGCCGAAGCGCTGCGTCGTGCCGACGGCGACATCGGCGCCGAGCGACCCCGGCGAGCGCAGCAGCGTGAGCGCGAGCAGGTCGGCCGCCGCGACGACGAGTCCTCCGGCGACATGCGCCGCGTCGATGACTCCCGACGGGTCCCACACGCGACCGGATGCACCGGGGTACTGCACGAACACGCCGAAGAGGTCGTCGGGCAGCGTCGCGCCGTCGGCGAGGGCGAGCTCGACGAGCTCGACACCGACGGCGTCGGCCCGCGAGCGCAGGAGCGCCCTGGTCTGCGGCAGCGCGTCGGCGTCGACGACGAAGACGTTCGAGCGCGACTTCGACGCGCGTCGGGCGAGCAGCATCCCCTCGACGACGGCGGTCGACTCGTCGAGCATCGACGCGTTCGCCGTCGCGAGACCCGTGAGATCGGTGACCATGGTCTGGAAGTTGATGAGCGCTTCGAGCCGGCCCTGTGAGATCTCGGGCTGATACGGCGTGTACGCGGTGTACCACGACGGATTCTCGAGCACGTTGCGCGTGATGACCGACGGCGTGAAGGTGTCGTAGTAGCCGAGACCGATCATGGGGCGCGCGGAACGATTCTGCGACGCGAGGACCCGCAGTTCGGCAAGCGCCTCGGCCTCGGTCGCCGCCGCCGGGATGTCGCTCGTCTCGCGCGGGGAGACGTGAATGGATGCCGGGACGGCGGTCTGCACGAGAGCGTCGAGCGAGTCGTACCCGAGCTCGTAGAGCATGGCGCGCTGCGCCGCGGCATCCGTTCCGATGTGCCTCGCCGCGAACTGGCCCGTCACGCGTCGCCGCCGGTGAGGGCGACGTAGGCGTCGCGGTCGAGGAGCCCCTCGGCCGCCGTCGCGTCGACGCGGATCTTGAGCAGCCACGCCGCACCGTACGGGTCGGAGTTGACCAGCGACGGGTCGTCGATGACGGCCTGGTTGACCTCGACGACCTCGCCGGTGAGCGGAGCGTAGAGCTCGCCGACGGACTTCGTCGACTCGATCTCGCCGACGATCGTGCCCGCCTCGACGGCGGATCCCGCGTCGGGAAGCTCGACGAAGACGACGTCGCCGAGCTTCTCGGCGGCGTAGTCGGTGATGCCGACCGTCGCGATGACGGCATCAGCCGGCACCTGCCCTGAGCCTGTCGAAGGGTCCGCGAAGGCGATCCACTCGTGTTCGGCGGTGTACTGAAGACTGTTGATGTCGGTCACGGGTTTCTCCGATAGAAGGGCATGGCGGTGACGGTCGCGGGGATGCGGGTTCCGCGCACGTCGATGGACAGTTCGGTTCCGGGCTCGCTCGCGCCGGGCGAGACGTACGCCATCGCGATGGGGTGCCCGAGGGTCGGGCTGAGAGCACCCGAGGTGATCTCGCCGACGGGCGTGCCGTCGTGCAGCACGGCGTAGCCGGCGCGACCCGCGCGGCGACCTTCGGAAACGAGCCCGACGAGGACGGGTGCGCCCGAGGCGACGACGCTCTCGAGCGCCGCACGCCCGACGAAGTCGGCGGCCTTGGTCTTGAGCGGCACGACGCGGCCGAGGCCGGCCTGAGCCGGCACGATGTCGAGCGAGAGCTCATGGCCGTACAGCGGCATCCCCGCCTCGAGGCGCAGGGTGTCGCGCGCGGCCAGACCCGCCGGGACGAGACCGAGCGGCTCGCCCGCGGCCAGCAGCGCATCCCACAGGGCGCCGGCCTGCGACGCGGCGACGCTCAGCTCGAAGCCGTCTTCGCCCGTGTAGCCCGTGCGGCTGACGAGCACGGTGGCGCCGTCGAAGCGCATGCCCATCGCGGTGTAGTACGGCAGGGACTCCAGCGTGTGGCCCATCGCGACGGCGTCGTCGTGCTCGAGCCCGGCCGTCGCGCGGAGGATCTCCTGCGCGCGGGGCCCCTGCACGGCGATGAGCGCATCGTCGGTCTCGGCGATCTCGACGTCGAACCCTTCGCGCCGGTCCTGCAGCGCGGCGCGCACGGCGTCGCGGTTGCCCGCGTTGGCCACGAGCAGCAGCTCCTCGGGCGCGGTGCGCGTCACGATGAGATCGTCGACGATGCCGCCGGTCGGCGCGAGCACCATCGTGTACTTCGCCTTCGACAGGGCGAGCTTGCGGGGATCGAACGCGAGCGCGTAGGCGAGGAAGTCCTCGCGGTCGGCACCTGTCACACGGAACTGCGCCATGTGCGAGATGTCGAAGATCCCGGCGGCCGAGCGCACGGCGTGGTGCTCGGCGAGATCGGAGGTGTAGCGCACGGGCATCGACCACCCGCCGAAATCGGTGAAGGACGCACCGAGCGCCTCGTGGCGCTCGCGCAGCGGGGTCGAGCGTAGGTCGGACATGAGTTCTCCCGTCGAGCAGTCGGGTCGGACACCACGCGGCGTCCGGGGAACTCCCCCTCTGTCATAGGCCTGAGAGCTTCGCCGGCGAACCGGCTTTCTCCTTCGGCGGATGCGTGCTCACCAGCTCGCGCGCATCACTCTCCAGAGCGGCCGGACGTGGGCGGTACGCGGACCTGAGAGATTGGCGGGGAGGCTTGCTCCTTCGGTGCCCGCTCCGTCGCCGGATCGGGGCTCTCCCGCACACGTCATGCGGCCTGTCTTCAATTACTCCGCCAGCATAGCGGGCTCACCCGACACAGCGCCCCGACGAGACGGCGTCGGAGTAGCCGGGGGCCGCCTCGGCGACGGGGGTGAGCTCGGCCATCGTCATGGCGTAGCCGCGCGTGTCATCGCCCTCGGCGCGCGCGAACACGACACCGGCGACCTCGCCGCCGGCCGTGAGAAGCGGTCCGCCCGAGTTCCCCGGCCGCACGGTGGCCTGCAGCGCGTACACCTCGCGGGGAGTGAGCCCCTCGTCGTGGATGTCGGCGACCGGTACCGTGCCGACCGAGAGGACGCTCGCGGGGTTCGACGTGAAGGGTCCGCCGTGCGGGTATCCCTGCACGGCGCCCGCTGCCCCGGGCGCGAGCGTGGGCGAGCGCGGCAGTGGCGCCGCACCGAGGTCGTCGACGGCGATGACGGCGAGGTCGTCGACGGGGTCGAAGTACACGATCCTGCCCTCGCGCGCCGCCGCGCCGGGAAGCTCGACGATGGGCACATCGACACCCGCGACGACGTGCGCGTTGGTCACGACACGGTCGGGGGCGACGACGAAGCCGCTTCCTGTCGCGCTGAGACCGCACGAGTACGCGGTCCCCGAGACGCGGGCGACGGATGCCGCGGCCCGCTGCAGCGCCGGATCGTCGAGTGCGACCGGCGGTGCCGGCTGTGCGCCGCCCGGACCGAGCAGATCGCCCAGACGCGGAAGCCCGTCGTCGAGCACGGTCGAGCGAAGCTCCGCCAGCGCGGCGTCCACGGGCGCCGGGGTGAGCGCATCGAGCACCTGCAGCACGCGGGACGACGCGACGGCGGTCGAGATCCCCGGAATGCCGACGGCGGAGACGGCGGGCGCCACGAGCACGAGCGCGAGGGCCGCGACGACGACGCTCGCGATCCCCCCGAGGAACCGTTCGATGCCGCGCAGCTTGAGCCGGTCCGTGCCCGAGCGCAGCGCCGTGCCGATCACCGAGCCGATGAGCGTGCCCGCGACGAGAAGGCCCACGGCCGAGGCGAGCACGGCGACGCCGCGCCACGCCGACGAGGGCACCCACGCGCTCACGAGAGGCGTGAGCCAGAACGCGGCGATGCCGCCCGCGACGAGCCCCGCGAGCGTGCCGACGCTCGCGAAGAACCCGCGCCGGATGCCGCCGACGAGGGCGAGCACGAGCAGCACGACGAACAGGACATCGACGATGATCACGCGCGTCCCCCTCTCCGCGACAAGCGTAAGCACGTCGACCGACAAAACGCCGGTTTGCGTTGGCGTCGCCCGGACCCTACGATCGCTTGCGGGAGTTAGGGTCACGATGACACGAACACGAGCGACGGCGGATGCCGCGCCCTCGGGCGCCGCAGACGAGGCGACGCGCGTCGCCGTCTCGACCGTCATCTTCACGCTGCGCCGCGCGGCCGGCGCGGAGCACGCATCGCTCGCCCTGCCGCTGGTCCGCCGCACGCGCGACCCCTACGCGGGCCTGTGGGCGCTGCCCGGCGGCTGGCTCGACGTGACCGAGAGCCTCGATGCCGCGGCATCCCGCACTCTCGCGGAGACGACCGGCCTCGCGCCCAGCTATCTCGAGCAGCTCTACGCCTTCGGCGCCGTCGACCGCTCCCCCACGCGGGTCGTGTCGATCGTCTACTGGGCGCTGCTGCGCGCCGACGACGCCGCGACGGGACTCGTCGACCCCGCGGTGCACGACCCCGAGAACGTCGGCTGGTTCGATGCGTCATCCCTGCCGCCGCTCGCCTTCGACCACGGCGAGATCATCGACTACGCCCTGTGGCGCCTGCGCAACAAGGTCGGCTACAGCCGCATCGCGCACGGTCTGCTCGCCGACGAGTTCACGCTCGCCGAGCTGCGCGCCGTGTACGAGTCGATCCTCGGCCGGCACCTGGATCCGGCGAACTTCCGTCGGCAGGTCGAGAACTCCGGCACCCTCATCCCGACGGACCGCTTCCGCACGGGCAGCCACCGACCCGCACGGCTGTACCGCTACAACCAGAACGTCGAGCTCACCGACCGCGGTCCGCTCGGCGCTCGCGACTGACCCGACCCGAACGGAGCACCCGGCATGCCCGCCGTCAACATCACCCTGCAGCCGCGTCGGCAGCTCGACGCATCGGTCGACCACCTGATCCAGGACATCGTCTCGGGCGCATCGGCCGACGAGACCTGCAGCACGGATCTCGCGGCAGGCCCGTGGGACTTCGACGCGCGACCCGGCTACGGTCCGGGCTCGTCGATGGGCGACGTCATCCCGACGGGAGCGCCGCGCCAGGGCGAGCTGCCCCGCGCGTACCGCGAGGCATCCGACGACGAGCTGCACGCCCGCATCGTCGCGGCGAAGCAGACGCTCGGCGACCGCGTCGTGGTGCTCGGCCACTTCTACCAGCGTGAAGAGGTCGTGCGTCACGCCGACTACGTGGGCGACTCGTTCCAGCTCGCGAACGCGGCGCTCGAGCATCCCGATGCGGACGCGATCGTCTTCTGCGGCGTGCACTTCATGGCCGAGACCGCCGACCTGCTGTCCCGCCCCGAGCAGGCGGTCATCCTGCCGAACCTCGCGGCCGGGTGCTCGATGGCCGACATGGCCGACATCGACCAGGTCGAGGAGTGCTGGGAGCAGCTCGAAGACGTCTACGGCGACCTCGCCGCCGTGGATGCCGACGGCCGCGTGCCCGTCATCCCCGTCACCTATATGAACTCCTCGGCCGCGATCAAGGGCTTCGTGGGGCGGCACGGCGGCATCGTGTGCACGTCGTCGAACGCGCACACGGTGCTCGAATGGGCCTTCGCGCGCGGGCGCCGCGTGCTGTTCTTCCCCGACCAGCACTTGGGGCGCAACACCGCGAAGGCGATGGGCGTGCCGCTCGAGCAGATGCCGCTGTGGAATCCGCGCCGACCTCTGGGCGGTGCATCCGTGGCCGAGCTCGAAGACGCGCGCGTCATCCTGTGGCACGGGTTCTGCTCGGTGCACCGCCGGTTCTCGGTCGAGCAGATCGACAAGGCGCGTGCCGAGCATCCCGGCGTGCGCGTCATCGTGCACCCCGAATGCCCCATGGAGGTCGTCGACGCCGCCGACGAGTCGGGGTCGACCGACTACATCCGTCGCGCGATCGAGGCGGCGACCGAGCCCACGACGTTCGCGATCGGCACGGAGGTGAACCTCGTCCAGCGCCTCGCGGCGGCGAACCCGCAGCACGAGATCTTCTGCCTCGACCCCGTCGTGTGCCCCTGCTCGACGATGTACCGCATCCACCCCGGGTACCTCGCCTGGGTGCTCGAGGGGCTCGTCGCCGGCGAGGTGGTCAACCGGATCACCGTTCCCGCGGACGTCGCCGATCCTGCTCGCGTCTCGCTCGAGCGGATGCTGGCGGCCAAGCCCCCGGCTCGATGACTCCGCCGCCCGGCTCCCCCGCTCCCACGCCCGCCTCGGCGGGGCGGCCACCCGCCTCGGCGGCGCCACCACCCGCCTCCGTGAGCCTCCACCCGGCCCCTGAGCCTGCCGAAGGGTCGCCGCACATCGTCGTCGTCGGCAGCGGCATCGCCGGGCTCACGACGGCGATCCGCGCGACAGACCGCGGGTGCCGGGTCACCCTCGTGACGAAGGACGAGCTCGAGCACGCCAACACGCGCTTCGCGCAGGGCGGCATCGCGGGGGTCATGTTCGGCGACGACCGCATCGACGACCACATCGCCGACACCCTCACGGCCGGAGCCGGGCTGTGCGATCCCCTCGCTGTGCGTGTGCTCGCCGAAGAGGGACCGGCGCGCATCCGTGACCTGGTCGCGGCCGGTGTCGCCTTCGACCGGGGCGCGGACGGCGGCTTCGTGAAGGGGCTCGAGGCCGCGCACTCCTACCCGCGCATCCTGCACGCCGGCGGCGATGCGACGGGGACCGCGATCGAGTCCGCGCTCGTGATGCAGGTGCGCGCGGGCGGTATCCGCGTCGTCGAGCACGCCTTCCTCGTCGACCTCGTCGTGCACGACGGTCGCACGACAGGGGTCGAGCTGCTCGCGGGCGGCGCCTCGACGGGGGCTCCGCGGCGCGAGGTCGTCGCGGCGGATGCGGTCGTGCTCGCGACGGGCGGTGCCGGCCGACTCTATGCGCACACGACCAATCCGTCGGTGGCGACAGGCGACGGCATCGCCGCGGCGCTGCGGGCCGGTGCGCGGATCGACGATCTGGAGTTCTTCCAGTTCCACCCGACCGTCGTCGGCGGCGCAGACGCCTTCCTGATCTCCGAGGCCGTGCGCGGCGAAGGCGCGACGCTCATCGACGAGGAGGACCGGCGGTTCACGTTCGATGCGCACCCCGACGGCGAGCTCGCGCCGCGCGACGTCGTCGCCCGGGCGATCGCGCGCCGGATGGAGCGGCAGCACGGGCGGCCCGTCCGCCTGGATGCCACGCACCTCCACTCCGACGATGCCGACGAGCGTGCGGCGTTCCTCGCCCGGCGCTTTCCGACGATCGACGCCGCACTGCGCGCGCGGGGCTTCGACTGGGCACGCACGCCTGTTCCCGTCACCCCCGCAGCCCACTACCTGATGGGCGGTGTCACGACCGACCTCGACGGCCGCACCACGGTTCCCGGCCTCTATGCCGTGGGCGAGGTCGCCCGCACGGGAGCCCACGGGGCGAACCGTCTCGCTTCGAACTCGCTGCTCGAAGGCGCCGTCTTCGGCGCCCGCGTCGCCGACGTCGTGGCCACCGACGCGGCATCCGGCTCCTGGCCTCGCTCCCGCCGCTTCGTGCCCCCCTCTCCCGTCGCTCCCCGGCGGCGTTCCGCGGGGCCCCACCCCGACCGCCCGCACGGCGCGCCCGGCGAGCCACCCGCCGCCCAGCCGTTCTCGCGCGAGGCGCTGCAGCGACTCATGTGGGAGTACGCCGGACTCGTGCGCGACGCCGACGGCCTCGAGCACGCGGCGGGCGTCCTCGCGAGCTGGCGCGACGAACGCCGCACGCCGGGATGCATCGCCGAGTTCGAGGACGAGAACCTGCTCGTCGTCGCCTCGGCGCTCGTCGACGCGGCCCTCGCGCGGCGCGGATCGGTCGGCGCGCACTTCCGCGCCGACGGCGGTGCGCCCGTTCCCGCGCGGTCCCGAGCCGTGCTCCCGACAGCCCGTTCGACCACCCCCGTGCACCCGATCCGCACGCACCAGCCCGAGGAGGCCGTCCCGTGTTGAGCCCCGCCACGATCGACCGTGTCGTCGCCGCAGCGCTCGAGGAGGATGCGCCGTGGGGCGACCTCACGAGCCAGACCCTCATCGCGTCGACCGCGACGGCGCACGCCGACCTGGTCGCCCGCGAAGCCGGCGTCTTCAGCGGCGGAGCGGTGGTCGCCGCGGCGTTCCGGCTGACCGATCCCCGCATCGGGGTCGAGCTCGTCGTCGAGGACGGCGCGTGGTTCGAGCCCGGCACCGTGCTCGCGACCGTGACGGGCCCCGCTCGCGGCGTGCTCCAGGCCGAGCGCATCGGTCTCAACTTCGCGCAGCGCATGTCGGGTGTCGCGACCCTGACGGGCCGCTACGTCGCCGAGGTCGCGCACACGGGTGTGCGCATCGCCGACACCCGCAAGACGACGCCGGGGCTGCGTGCCTTCGAGCGCAAAGCCGTGCGCGACGGCGGCGGCCGCAACCACCGCCATTCGCTCTCGGACGCCGTCATGGCCAAGGACAACCACCTCGCCGTGCTGGGCGGGTCCGTCACCGATGCGCTGCGCGCAGCGAAGGACCTGCTCCCCCACACGACGCACATCGAGGTCGAGGTCGATCGTCTCGACCAGATCGAGCCCGTGCTGGCCGCGGGAATCGGCACGATCATGCTCGACAACTTCTCGCTCGACGACCTGCGCGCGGGGGTCGCGCTCGTCGCGGGTCGCGCGACGGTCGAGGCGTCGGGCGGTGTCGACCTCGGCACGGTGCGCGCGATCGCCGAGACCGGCGTCGACGTCATCTCGGTGGGCGCCCTCACCCACTCGGCCCGTGCGCTCGACCTCGGCCTGGACGTGCGCATCGAGGCGCCGTGACGATGCGCTATCTCGACAATGCCGCGACGACGCCCGTGCGCCGCGAAGTGCTCGAGGCGATGATGCCGTTCCTCACGCACGGGTACGGCAACCCGTCGAGTCACCACACGATCGGCGAAGCCGCCGCCGACGCTCTCACCGACGCTCGCCGGCGGGTCGCGCGCGTGCTCGGGATGCGGGCATCCGACATCGTCTTCACGTCGGGCGGCACCGAGGCGAACAATCTCGCCGTCAAGGGCATCGCCCTCGCGGCCGCGGGCAAGCGGCACATCGTGACGACGGCCATCGAGCACGAGTCGGTCCTCGAGGCGGTCCGCTATCTCGAGCGTCTGCACGGCTTCGAGACGACCTTCGTCGCGGTCGACGACACGGGCCTCGTCGCTCCCGACGCGCTCGCCGCGGTCCTCCGCGACGACACGGCGCTCGTCTCGGTGGGCTACGCCAACAACGAGGTCGGCACGATCCAGGATGCCGCGGCCCTGGCCGCCGTCGCGCACGCGCGCGGCATCCCGTTCCATCTCGACGCCGTCCAGGCGGCCGGCTGGCTGCCGCTGGCCGGCACGGGTGCCGACGCCCTGTCGATCGCGGGGCACAAGCTCGGCGCACCGAAGGGCACCGGCGCGCTCGCCGTGCGCGGACGGATCCCGCTCGAGCCGCTGCTGCACGGCGGGGGGCAGGAGCGCGGCCGCCGCAGCGGCACGCCGGACGTCGCGGGCGCCGTCGGCCTCGCGACGGCGCTGGAGCTGGCCGAGAACGGACGGGCAGAAGCGGCCGCACGCGTGCGGGCGCTGTGCGATGCGTTCGTCGCGGGGGTGCTCGGGAGCGTTCCGTCGGCGCGCCTCACGGGGCACCCCGTCCGGCGGCTGCCCGGCACGGCGAGCTTCACGTTCGCCGGAACGAGCGGCGAGGCGGTCCTCCTCGAGCTCGAACGACGCGGCATGGTGAGCTCGAGCGGCTCCGCGTGCGCGGCGGGCAGCGACGAGGCATCCCACGTCCTCGTCGCCCTCGGCGTCTCGCCAGAGGTCGCCCATACGGCGGTGCGCGTCACGCTCCCGCACGACGCGCGGCTCGATCCCGGCGAACTGGCAGCCGACGTCGCCGCGTCCGTGGCGGCGGTAGCATCGGGCGGGTGAGTCCCGCCGTCACGGTCATCGTCCCCGGCTTCGACGTCGCACCCTACGCGGCCGAGGCGATCGACTCGCTCAGGGACCAGACCCGCGTCGACTGGACGGCCGTGCTCGTCGACGACGGCTCCACCGACGAGACGGGTGCGATCTTCGACGCGGCCGAGGCGATCGACTCGCGCTTGCACGTCGTGCATCACCGCGAGCGGTCGGGCCTGGGCGCAGCCCGAAACACGGGCCTCGCGCTCGTGCGGACACCGTTCGTCGGCTTCCTCGACGCGGACGACGTCATGATGCCGGATGCCCTCGACCGCCTCGTCGGCACGCTCGAGCGCACGGGCAGCGACCTCGTCGCGGGCGCGTACGTGCGGCTGCGGCCGGACGGGGCGGGAGGCTATGCGCCCGGACCCGTGCAGCCGTGGGTCGCCGCCGCGACCGACCCCGCGCGCGACGGCACGAGCCTGGCCGCACACCCCGAGGCATCCGGCAACATCGTGGCCTGGTCCAAGATCACGCGTGCCGACATGTGGCGGGATCTGCGGTTCCCCGTCGATCGGGCGTACGAGGACCAGATCGTCGCACAGCTGCTCTACACGCGTGCGCGGGCGTTCGATGTCATCCCCGACGTCGTCGTGCGCTGGCGTGAGCGCGCCGACGGCACCTCGATCACGCAGCGCACGCGTGCCCTGCCCGTGCTGCGCGACTATCTCGACGCGCTCGCGGCCGGCATCGACGTGCTGGATGCCGCGGGGCAGCCGGCGGCCGTCGCGGCACGCGTCGACCTCATCCTCGCGATGGACCTTCCGCCTCTCGTCCGCGTCGCCGACAGCCACCCCGACCCTGCGTACCGCGGCGAGCTCGCGGCGTTCGCGCGGCGGCTCGCCACCCGCACGACGGGCGTCCCCGACGAGCTCGCGCGTGTCCTGACCTGGTGAGCCGTCGGAGCCGCTGAACGCATCAGCGGTCGGGCGCCCGGTCGGCACGGCGGTCGGGCAGCGCGGCGGGCGGGTCGGACCCTTCGGCCTCGAGAATGCGGGATGCCGCCATCTGCTCGGCCGCGAGCTCGCTGTACAGTCCCCCGGCCGCGAGCAGTTCGGCGTGCGTGCCCGATTCGACGATGCGCCCCGCTTCGACGACGTGGATGACGTCGGCACCGATCACGGTCGACAGCCGGTGCGCGATGGACAGCGTCGTGCGGCCCCGGGCCGCGGCATCCAGCGCCTCTTGCACCACGCGCTCGGACACGGTGTCCAACGCCGACGTCGCTTCGTCCAGCAGCAGCACGGGCGGGTCCTTCAGCAGCACGCGCGCGATGGCGATGCGCTGCTTCTCGCCGCCGGACAGGCGGTATCCGCGCTCGCCCACGACGGTGTCGTAGCCGTCTTCGAACCCCGCGACGACGTGGTGGATGTTCGCGGCCCGGCACGCCGCTTCGAGCTCGGCGTCGGTGGCGTCGGGCTTGGCGTAGCGCAGGTTCTCGCGGATCGTCGCGTGGAAGAGGTAGGTCTCCTGCGACACGATGCCGACGTCGTCGATGATCGACTCCTGCCGCAGTCGCCGCACATCGGCTCCCGCGAAGAGCACGTCACCGCCGGATGCCTCGTACATGCGCGGCGTCAGGTAGAGGATCGTCGTCTTGCCGGCACCCGACGGACCCACGAACGCGACGTGCTGCCCCGGCTCGACCGTGAACGAGACGCCGCCGAGCGTCGGGCGCGCGTCGGGCGCGGCATCCGGATAGCGGAACACGACATCGCGGAACTCGATGCGTCCGGCAGGTCCCGGGGCGTCGGCGACCGAGATGGCGTCGGGCGCGTCGCGGATCGCCGGCACGAGGTCGAGGTACTCGAAGATGCGGGCGAAGAGGGCGCGCGAGGTCTGCAGGTCGAGCGCGACCCGCATGAGCCCCATGAGCGGCTGCAGCAGCCGGGCCTGCACCGTCGTGAACGCCACGACGGTGCCGGCGGTGATGAGGTCGGTGCCGCCCGTGATGAAGTAGCCCGACACGAGATAGATGACGGCCGGCACGCTCGACATGAGCACCTGCACGACGGCGAAGAACCCCTGGCCGCTCATGGCGCGGCGCACCTGCAGCACGACCTGGTTGCGGTTCTCCTCGGCGTAGCGCGCCGACTCGGTGCGCTGACGGTTGAACGACTTCGACAGGAGGATGCCCGAGACGCTCAGGGTCTCCTGCGTGATGGCGGACAGCTCGGACAGCGACTCCTGCGTCTCGCCGGCGATGCGGGCGCGAACCTGGCCGACGCGGCGCTGCACGATGATGAGGAACGGCATGAGCACGACCGCGACGATCGTGAGGCGCCAGTCGATGAGGATCATCGCGACGAGCGACGCGATGACCGTGACGACGTTGCCGAGGATGCTCGTGACGGTGTTGGTCAGCACGCCGGCGACGCCGCCGACGTCGTTCTGCAGCCGCGACTGGATGACGCCGGTCTTGGTGCGCGTGAAGAAGCCGAGCTCCATCGACTGCAGGTGCTCGAACAGGCGCACGCGCAGATCGCCCGTCACGGCGTTGCCGACCGTCGAGGTCAGCCACGTCTGCACGACGCCGACGCCCGCCGACAGCAGGAACAGCCCGATCATGATGAGCACGAGTCGCCAGAGCAGCCCGAGGTCCGGGGCGCCGCCGTCGACCGGGAAGAGCGCGTCGTCGAAGATGCGCTGCACGATGAGCGGCGGGATCACCGCGATCGCGGCGCCGATGACCACGAGCACCGCCGTGACGACGATGCGGCCCCGGTAGGGGCGGAAGAGCGCGACGATGCGCGGGCCCAGGTGCGCGACGCGCGGCGCCTGCGCATTGAGCTTCTTCTGGGCCGCGAAATCGAGGGGGCGTCCTCCACCCCCACCGCGTCCGCCAGCCATGCTCATGCGCGTCAGCCTAACGAGGGGATGCGACAGCCCCGGCTAGGCTTGCTGCATGACCTCGACCCCCGAGAACCCCCACACCGACGGCGAAGACCTCGTTGAGCTGCGCGAAGAGATCGATCAGCTCAAGGCGATCCCCGAGGAGGAGCTCGTCAGCCCCACGCCGACGATCGCCGAAGAGATCGAGCCGGTGCCGCACCCGACGAACGCGATCGGCAGCGAGCAGTGGGACAAGCCCGTCGAAGACGAGTCCCTCGAGCAGGAATGACTCCGCGCGTCAGCCGAGATCGATCACGAGGTTGACGACGGTGCCGATGATGACGGCGCCGAAGAGGTAGGCCAGGAGCGTCTGGCCGATCACGATGCGGCGCAGCTGGTTCGTGCGCACCGTCGTGTCACCGACCTGGTAGCCCGTGCCCACCGACAGCGCGACGTACGCGAAATCCGTGTAGCAGGGGTCCTCCTCCTGATTGAAGCCGATCCCGCCGACGGGCTCCGAATAGTAGATGTGGGCGAGGCGCAGCGTGTAGTCGATCTGGATGATCATCCAGGATGCCGCGACGCTGAGCACGGCGATCACGGCCAGCGCGTACGACTCCAGCTCGGGTGAGCGGCCCGTCTCGATCAGGACGATCCCGACCGCGCCCAGGCTGACGATGCTCCCGACGACGGCGACGATCCGGGCGACCGGCCGACCCGGGTCCTCCGTCACGGCGTGCGCACGCGTCGTGGCGGCATCCATCGGCCAGATCACGATCGCGAGCCACACGCTCGCGGTGAGGGCGAGCGCTCCCCAACCGGCGACGAGGCCGGCCGCGATTCCGAGCCACATCGTGACGGCGATGCAGACGGCCACGCCCACGATGATCGCGACGGCCGCGCGCAGCGCGATGCTGGAGGGGGCGGAAGCGGCCATATCCGAATGCTTCCATGCGCATCGGGAATGCGATGTCGGACCGCGCCGTTATCCTGGAAGCTTTCCGCCCGAGGGCGGTCTCTCTCCCCTGCTATCCCACCACCTCGAGGAGTGCCGCATGGCCACCGACACCGCGCCGTCCATGAAGACGGCGCCGGCGCCGTCGGGCGCGATCCTTCGCCCCGAAGAGAGCCGCGTCATCTGGCTGCTCCTGGGCGCGGCCTTCGTCGCGATCCTCAACGAGACGACGATGGGTGTCGCGATCCCGCACCTCATCGACGACCTCGGCATCACCGCGCTCGCGGCGCAGTGGCTCACGACGGCGTTCATGCTCACGATGGCCGTCGTCATCCCGATCACGGGGTTCCTGCTGCGGCGCTTCACGACGCGCACGATCTTCGTCGCGGCGATGTCGCTGTTCTCGGGCGGAACGCTCATCGCGTTCCTCGCGCCGGGCTTCGAGCTGCTGCTCGTCGCCCGCGTCGTGCAGGCGTCGGGAACGGCGATCATGATGCCGCTGCTCATGACGACGCTCATGACGATCGTGCCGCCGCACTCGCGCGGCCGGATGATGGGGCGCGTCTCGATCGTCATGGCGCTGGCCCCCGCGATCGGCCCGTCGATGTCCGGCCTACTGCTGGACACGGTGGGCTGGCGGTGGATCTTCGGCATCGTGCTGCCCATCGCACTGGTGTCCCTCGCGGTCGGCGCGCGGTGGATCCACAATCTCGGCGAGACGACGCGCGCGCCGATCGATGTCCTCTCGATCGTCCTCTCGGCGTTCGGCTTCGGCGGACTCGTCTACGGGCTGAGCCAGATCGGCGGAGCGGGCGCCCACGGCAGCGGTGCCCAGGCCGCCGCGGCGAGCACCGTCTCGACCGTGTCGCTCATCGTCTCGCTGTCGGTCGGCGTCGTCGCGCTGGGCCTGTTCATCTGGCGCCAGGTGCTGCTGCAGCGCGTCGACGATGCGCTCCTGGATCTGCGCGTCTTCCGCTCGGCGAACTTCTCGTTCTCGGTCGGGCAGATGCTGCTGATCTCGCTCGCCTTCTTCGGTGTCATCACGGTGCTGCCGCTGTACATGCAGCGGGTGCTGGGGATCTCGGCGCTCGAGACGGGTCTCGTCGTGCTTCCGGGGGCGCTCGCCATGGGTTTCGCGGGTCCGTTCATCGGGCGCATCTACGACCGGTGGGGCACGCGTGTCCTGCTTGTGCCCGGCGCGTTCGTGGTCGTGGGTCTGCTGTGGTTCTTCACGACGCTCACCGAGACGACCCCGATCTGGGTCGTCGCGGTCGCCCAGACGATCCTGTCGATCGGTCTCGCGCTGTCGTTCACGCCGCTGTTCACGGCGTCGCTGGGCTCGCTCGAGCCGCGCTTCTATTCGTACGGGTCGGCGATCGTCAGCACGGTGCAGCAGGTGGCCGGAGCCGCCGGCATCGCGCTGCTCATCACGATCATGGAGAGCGTGACCGCCGGCGCCGTCGCCGACGGTGTCGAAGCGACCGCGGCAGGTGCCGCGGGAGCGCGCGCGGCGTTCCTGACGGCGGCGATCGTGGCGCTGCCGATCCTCGTGGGAGCTTTCCTCGTGCGCAAGCCCGCCGATCAGATCGGCGCTGTGCCGCCCGCACACTGACCGGGGCGGAGCCGCTCCCGCGTCAGTGGTGGATGAACGCCTTCAGCGCGACGAGGACGAGCCCGAACGCCGCCGTGATGAGCGCGCTCACGATGCGCGGCCACACGTGCTTCGTCCAGCGTGAGACGGCGAACCAGCCGAGCAGTCCGAGAAGGGCCGTGTCCACGAACAGCGCCGTCCAGATGGCGGTGTCGTCTTCGAACACGCGCCAGACGCCCAGCAGCAGGATGACCAGCGGTGGAACAGCGGCCACCAGCATCCCGAGCGAATGCCGTGCCGAGGCGCGCAGACTGGGGAAGAACCCGGCGACGCCGTCGGTCGCCGCAAGGCGGGCGAGGGTGCCGGCGTAGATGTGCGCCGCATAGAACACCAGAACCGTCACGATGACGGTGATGAGTGCGTTGAGCGACGTGCCGACCAGGCTGTTGCTGACGACGATCATCCCCGAGACGAGGATGAGCCCGTACACAGCCTCTTCGGACTGCATGACCCGGGCGACGCCGGGACGGAGCAGTCGACGGTCGGTCACGACCGGACGTGCGACGGCGGTGTCGTCAGTTGGTGCCACAGCTGCTGCCACCGCAGCAGCTGCCGGCGGCGGTGTCGGTCACGGTCAGCAGGTTCTTGTCGTCGGGCTGAGCGGTCGTGGGCGTGGTGAGAGGCGAAGTCGTCATGGCGTCCATGCTACCCACGCGCACGCGATCCCGGGTCGCACCCGCGCATTGGCATGCGCCGTGCGCGGACGCAAGCCCCTCCGGCCCCTGTCGCGGCCCGCCTACCGTGGAGAAGCACCCACCGACACGAATGGAGACATCATGCCCCGCATCGCAGGCAAGAAGATCGCGTTCCTGCTGACGGACGGTTACGAGGACAGCGAGCTCACGTCACCCTGGGAAGCGGTCACGACCGAGGGCGGCCAGGCGACGCTCGTCTCGCCCGCCGACGGCTCGGTCTCGGGCAAGAAGGGCCACGAGCAGACGATCGATCTGCCCGTCGCGAGCGCGGAAGCCTCGGACTTCGACGCTCTCGTGCTGCCCGGCGGCGTCGTGAACGCCGACCATCTGCGCATGGACGAGGACTCCGTCGCCTTCGCCCGAGCGTTCTTCGAGCAGCACAAGCCCGTCGCCGTCATCTGTCACGGCGCGTGGATCCTCATCGAAGCGGGCGTCGTCGACGGGCGCACGATCACGAGCTATCCGAGCCTCAAGACCGATCTGCGCAACGCCGGTGCCGATTGGGTCGACGAAGAGGTCGTCGTCGACAGCGGCCTCGTGTCCAGCCGCACCCCCGATGACCTTCCCGCCTTCAACGCGAAGCTCCTCGAAGAAGTCGCCGAAGGCGCGCACGAGGGCCAGACCGTCTGACGCCTACGCGAGACTCTTGCGCAGGTACACCTCGGCGATGCCCCCACCCTGCTCCACACGCTCCGACTCGACGTAGCCGAGACGTTCGTACAGGCGCAGGTTCGCTTCGCTGAGCGAGCCGGTGAACAGCTCGGCCACGCGGCATCCGACCTCGCGACCGCGCTCTTCGACGGCTTCGAGCACCGCCGAGCCGACGCCCCCACCCTGCACGTCGGGCGCGATCGCGATGCGTCCGACCAGAAGGAGCTCGCCGTCGGCACGCGCCCGTGCGGCGCCGACGACACGCGTGCCAGCGACGGCGACGCACCCGAGGTTCTCTTCGAGCTCGGCTGTCAGCTCATCGAGGGTCTGCGTCAGCGCGGGCATGTGCGGGTCGCCGTAGACGAGGGCCTCCTGCACGAACGCGGCACGCTGCAGCGTCAGCACCTCACCGGCGTCGTCGACGGCGATGGGGCGGATGCGGAACGACGTCATGTCCCGATCGTAGGCGCCGCGTGGTGCGGCGGGTGCGACCGCTCGAGCGCAGAGCCCTCGACGTCGACGTTCGGCAGGACGCGATCCAGCCACGCCGGCAGCCACCACGCCGACCGGCCGAGCAGGTGCATGACGGCCGGCATGAGCACGAGCCGCACGACGAAGGCGTCCAGCAGCACGCCGATCGCGAGGCCGAAGCCCATCGACTTGATGATGGTCGACTCCGACGTGATGAAGCCCGAGAAGACGGCGATCATGATGAGCCCCGCCGCGATCACGACGCTGCGACCGGCCCGGAAGCCCTGCGCCACGGCGAGGCGTGCCGGCGAACCGTGCACGTACGCCTCCCGCATCCCCGTCGCGAGGAACAGCTGGTAGTCCATCGCCAGACCGAACAGGATGCCGACGAGGATGACGGGCAGGAAGCTCAGCACGGGTCCGGTGCTGTGGATGCCGAACAGCTCCGCGCCCCAGCCCCATTGGAAGACCGCCGTGATGGCGCCGAACGTCGCGAACAGCGACAGGATGAACCCGCCCGTCGCGACGAGAGGTACGAGCAGCGAGCGGAACACCATGATCATGATGAGGAACGACAGCCCCACGACGACCGTCAGGTAGAGCGGCAGCACATCCTGCAGCGACTCCGAGATGTCGATGTTGATCGCTGCCTGGCCCGCGACGCCGAGCGGCTCGCCGTCGACGTCGAGTGCCCGCAGGTCGCGCACGAGGGCATCGGTCGACAGGCTCGTCGGACCCTCGTACGGCACCACCTGGAACGCCGCGAGACGGCCGTCGTCTGAGACGGCGATCGGCGCGACAGCCACGACGTCGTCCTGATCGGCGAGCAGTGCGCCGACGTCGAGCTGACGCTCGAGGATCTCGTCGTCGCCGAGGTCTGCAGGAAGCACGGCGGTCACGAGGAGCGGACCATTCGCCCCCTCGCCGAAAGCGGCCTCGGTCGCCGTGAACGCGCGATAGGCGCTCGAGCCGGCGGGCTCGGATGCGCCGTCGGGCAGTCCGAGCCGCATCGACAGTGCGGGCACGGCGACGATGAGGAGCACGACGACCGCGACGAGCGAGGTCAGGACGGCGCGCACGGTGGACATCGTCCGGACGGGCTTGGACACGACGTCCGCCGTGCCGATCCGGGCACGAGCGCGCCGCGAGAGCAGCCGCTCACCGGCGAGGCCGAGCAGCGCCGGGGTGAGGCTGATGGCGATGAGCACGGCGATCGCGACGCTCACACCGCCGACGGTTCCCATGAGACCGAGGAACGGGATGCCGGTGACATTGAGCGCGAAGAGCGCGATGACGACCGTGGCACCGGCGAAGACGACGGCGTTGCCGGCCGTGCCGTTCGCGAGCGCGATCGAATCGGTCGTCTCCACCCCCTGCAGCAGCTGCTTGCGGTGGCGATAGATGATGAAGAGCGAATAGTCGATGCCGACCGCGAGCCCCAGCATGACGCCGAGCACGGGCGTGACCGAGGCCATCTGCACGGCGCCCGAGAACGCCAGCGTCGACAGCGCCCCGATCGCGACGCCGACGATCGCCGTGACGATCGGGAAGGATGCCGCCAGGAGCGATCCGAGCATGACGATGAGCACGATCGCCGCGATCGCCACACCGACGATCTCGCCGACGCCGAGGATCTCGGGCACCCCCTGCGAGATGTCTGTCGAGAACGACACGTCGACGCCGTCGATCGGCTCGGACTCGAAGTGCGCGATGACCCCCTGCTTCGATTCCTCCTGCAGTTCGAGCCGCGGCTCTGAGAATGCGACGTTGACGAGCGCCGTCGAGCCGTCTTCCGACACGACGCGGATGCCGTCGGCGAGCGCCAGCAGCTCGGCTCCGCGCTCGAGCTGCGTCTCGGCGGCGTCGAGGTCCGCGCGGCCCGTGTCGATCTTCTCCTGCTCGACGCTCAGCACGGCGCGCTGCTCGTCGAGGAGCTGCTGCTGCGCGTCGAGCTGGGCCGTCGGGAAGCCCGCCGCCTCGGCCTGTGCACGCCCCGCGTCGAGCTGCGCCTGTGCGTCATCGAGCTGTCCCGCGCCGGCGTCGAGCTGCGCCTGACCCGCATCGAGCTGCGCCCGTCCGTCGGCGATCTGCTGGCGGCCGTCGGCGATCTCGGCGGCCCGGGCGGCGCGCTCCTGCTCGGTGTCGAAGGGGTCGATGACGTCGGTGACGTCGGTGAGCCCGCCCGCCGAGGCGACGAGGTCGCTGATCGCCGCGCGCTGACCGTCGGTCAGCTCCGATCCGTCCTCCGTCGCGAAGACGACCGTGCCCGATGCCCCGCCGTACTCGGGCAGACGCTCTTCGAGCTCCTCCAGCACGGCGCCCGATGCCGTCCCCGGCACGTCGAAGCTCGAGCTCAAGCCCTTGAACCCGATGAGGAAGCCCCCGACGGCGACGGCGATGATGACGAGCCACGCCGTGATGACGGTCCAGGCGCGGCGGGACGCGAAGGCCCCCAGTCGATACAGCAGTTCAGCCACGCGGCATCCTCTCGAGTTGTCCCTTAGATGATACGCACCGTCTCGTCTTGACGATGCTCCGTAGGATGACGCGCATGACCCGTGTGCGAACCGGACCCGTGCGCAGCGAGGCGGCGCGGCTCGCGATCCTCCGAGCGACGGCGCGTCAATTCGCGCAGCGCGGCTACGACCACCTCACGATCGAGGGCATCGCCGCCGACGCCGGCGTCGGCAAGCAGACGATCTACCGGTGGTGGGGATCCAAGAGCGCCCTGGTCGCCGAATGCCTGCTCGAGGGGATGCTGCTGCCCGATCGCCTCGCGCCGTCGGACACCGGAGACATCAGGGCAGACCTCACCGCCTGGGTCGATGAGGTGCTGTCTCTCCTCGAGCACGCGCAGGGCGAGGGGCTGCTGCGCTCGCTCGTGGCTGCGGCGGCCGAGAACGCCGAGGTCGGAAAGCGCCTGCGCGACAGCCTCACGGGGTCCGAGTCGCTCGCCGGCAGGCTCGAGGCCGCCGTCGGGCAGACGCCGAACCTCACGCCGGCAGCACCCTTCGACGAGATCATCGAGTCACTCGCCGGCGCGCTCGTCCTGCGGGCCCTGAGCCGTGCCCCGCGGGTTCCCGGCGATGCCGCCCGTCTCGTGGCGGCGTCTCTGGGCCCGGCCTGACCGGCCTCTCACTCGGCGTCCGGCGGGCAGGCCGCGCTGATGCGGCCCCATTCCTCCGGCGACAGGTCGGTGACGAAGCCGTACGCCGTCCACGCGTCGGGGGTGTCGTAGAGCGCCGCGAACTCGCGCCGCGACGGCAGTTCGGGAACGTCGATGCCCTGCGCCCGCAGGCAGCTCGCGATGCGCATCTCGACCGGGTACCACCGCAGACCGCGCAACTCACGGATGCGGTCGTCGTATTCGGCACGCACCGTCGCGGCGCACGCCCTGACGGCCGCGGCGTGACCTTCGCGCTCGTCGGTGAAGCCCAGCGTGCCGGTCGCTTCATCCCATTCCACCTGCCACGCGTCTGCTTCGAGGCAGTCGATGACGGCGCTCGTACTGTCGGTGAGCCACCCCTCCCCCTGCACGATCGTCTGGAAACGCACGGGATCTGCCGGCTCGGGCGCGGCGATGGTCGTCGCGACGGCGGCCGAGACAGCGGCGGTGACGGCCACCACCGCGACGAGGATCGCGGCGAACCGCCATCGTCGGCGCGCAGACACGGGCGATTCCTGCGCCGGCACCCCACCGGAGGGCAGGTCGGGCGCCGCATCGGGCACGACGGCGTCACCGGCGTGCGCCCGGTCCTCCAGCTGCTGCAGCCTGACGAGGGCGCTCGGGTCATCCCGCAGATCGCCGTCGGGCGCGTACGCGCGAGCTCGCAGCCGGGCGAGCTCGCGGATCTCCTGCGCATCGAGCACACGCCCATCATGCGCGGACGAGACGCGCCATGCCAGCATCCGTTCTAAGCCGTGCTACACTCGGACCATCCTGCCTGGCACACGCGACCCGTTCCACCTTCTCACAGTGGAGAAGCATCGCTGTAACGCGCTCTTCGCGGCCCGCCGGCCCTTCATCTCATCATCACCTGCGCTTCGGGTTCTCACCCTTTCGCAAGCTTGGACCACTTCTTGTTCGACAGCATTTCGACTGCTGCCCTCGCGCCTGACACCACGCCGCAGTGGCGTCAGGCCGACGACGGCGTGCACGTCGCCACATTCGCCGGAGAATACGCCGGCTTCACCGACACCACATCCGGCGGTGTGCACGCGCACGGCGCCCGCGGCCAGAGCCTCGGTCTGCACAGCACGCAGAGCAGTGCACGTGCCGCCGTCGCGGCGTCCCTCATCACTCCGGAGCCGTCGCACACGCGACTGGCTCCGCACCCCCGTCCGCGTCGCATTCGTTGGCGCGGCACAACCGGTCGCTCCGGCGGCCCGAATGGTAAAAGGAAAGACACGATGGCCACTGGCACCGTGAAATGGTTCAACTCCGAAAAGGGATACGGGTTCATCGCACCCGATGACGGCTCCGCCGACCTTTTCGCTCACTTCAGCGCGATCGCGGCCGATGGCTTCAAGGAGCTCCGCGAAGACCAGAAGGTCGAATTCGACGCAGAGCGTGGCCCCAAGGGCATGCAGGCGGCGAACATCCGTCCCCTCTGATCCACGCGTTCAACGAGGCCCGTCCCCTACCCGGGGGCGGGCCTCGTGCCATTCACCCCACGTCACCGTCGACATAGAACCAGCGTCCCCCCTCGCGCACGAAGCGCGATCGCTCGTGCAGCACGCCGACACCGCCCTCGTCGGCGAGATACGTCGCCCGGAACTCGACGATGCCCGTCTGGTCGCCCGGCCCGCCCGCGACCGTGTCGATGATCTGCAGACCGCGCCAGCGCGGATTGTCGCCCAGGTCCAGCGACTCCGGTCGGGTGGACGGATGCCACGTGTGCCGCAGCCACGCGGCATCCGCTCGTCGGAACGCGTCGAAGCGCGAACGCATCAGTTCTTCGGCGGTCTCGGGTTCGCGGGACATGGGACCATCCTGCTCGATACTCTGTCGGTCATGACCGCACACCGCGTGACCGCGCCCGATCCGGCCCCCGGCGAGAAGGTGAAGGGGCCCGCTTCGTACTTCCCGAGCATCGAGCAGACCTACGGGCGCCCGATCCAGGAATGGCTCGATCTCGTCGCCGACCGGCTCGATGACGAGCCGCACATGCAGGTCGTCGCCTGGCTGAAATCCGAGCACGGCCTCGGCCATGGCCACGCCAACGCGCTCGTCGCCTATGCGAAGGCCCAGCTGGCCGACTGATCAGCCCGCGGCGGACACGGTCGCGTCAACCCCCTCGCGCTCGGGCGGCAGTTCGCGCAGGCTGAACGCGTGCGATGGGAGGACCTGTGACCGAGAACACGCGCACCGTCATCACCCGTTCCAACCGCGGGCAGTGGGAGAACATCGTCGAGGGGCACCCCGACCTGTCCCGCAGCTATACGAGCCGTGAAGAGGCCGTCGACGAGGGTCGAGCGGTCGCAGACCGCCTCGGCTGGTCGCACGACGTCGAGGACGCCGAGCCCACGGGGGCGATCACCGACCCGCAGCACGGCGACGAGCGGCCGTAGACGGATGGGCGACCGCGAACATGACGTCGTCCTGCTCGGAGCGACCGGCTTCGTCGGGCGCTTCACGGCCCGCCATCTCGCGCACTCTGCTCCACCGGGCGTCCGCATCGCCGTCGCGGGCCGGTCGCGCGAGCGTCTGAACGCGCTGAAGCGCGACCTCGGCGTCGAATGGCCGATCGTCGAGGTCGACACGGCGGACGACGCGGCCGTTGCGCGGCTCGCGGCGTCGACGTCGGTCGTCGCCACGACGGTGGGACCGTACCTGCGCTACGGAGTCGAGGTCGCTGCCGCCTGCGCCCGCGCGGGCACGTCATACGCCGACCTGTCGGGCGAGAGCATCTTCGTCGCGCGCAGCATCGAACACAATCACGCGGCCGCCGAGGCGAGCGGCGCGCGGATCGTGCACTCGTGCGGTTTCGATTCCGTTCCGTCCGACCTCGGACTGGGGATCGCTCACGCAGCGGCAGGCGGCATACCGATCGTCGAGGCCACGGTGCGGGTGCGTTCGCTGCGCGGCGGTGTCAGCGGGGGCACGATCGACTCCCTGCGACAGCAGATGAAGGAAGCGCAGTCGGATGCCGCGGCTCGCCGCATCGTCGCGGATCCCTATGCCCTCACGCCCGGCCCCGCGGTTCGTCTGCCGCGTCCGTCCTCGAGCGGCGCGTCCAGAGTCGGAGCCTCATGGCAGGCACCGTTCGTCATGGGCGCGTACAACCAGCAGATCGTGCAGCGCTCGAACTACCTCACGGGGTGGAGCTACGGCCAGCTCATGAGGTATCGCGAGGTCGTCGCCACCGGCCGTGGCGTTCCGGGCGCGATCCGTGCAGCCGGCATCGCTGCAGGCACGGCGGGTCTCGTCGGCGCGCTGTCGTTCCCGCCGACGCGGGCACTGCTGGATCGGGTGCTCCCGGCTCCGGGGACCGGACCGGACGACGAAGCGATCGAGCGCGGGCGGTTCACCATCGAGGTCGACGTGTACCCCGTCGACGGCGAACCGGTGCGTGCTCGGGTGGCGGCACCGTTGGATCCGGGATACAGCGGCACGGGCGTCATGCTCGGCGAATCGGCGCTGAGCCTGGCATCCGATGATCTTCCCGATCGTGCCAGCGTGCTCACCCCCATGGTCGCGATGGGCGACCACCTCGTGGAGCGTCTGCGGGCACATCGCTTCACCGTGTCGGTCGAGTCGCTGCGCTGAGCGTCGCCACGAGGATGTCCGCGCCTGTCAACCCCACCGGAACCCGCTGCTCGGACGCATATCGTTTCTGTTCGACGTGTGAGACGACAGGAGCACGATGGCCCGCACCGACGACCACCGGGTCCGCGTGAGCGTGATCGTTCCCGTCTTCGAGCCGAAGCAGTCCTTCGACGACCTCATCCGCTCGCTCGACGATCAGACGATGGATGCCGCTGAGTACGAGGTGCTCCTGTGCGACGACGGTTCGGGCGAGGACACGCGGGCCCGGCTCGCCGACGTCGCCCGAACGCGTGAGCACGTCCGCGTCCTCACGCTGGAGCACTCGGGATGGCCGGGGACGCCGCGCAACCACGGCATCGACGCGGCGCGCGGCCGCTACGTCTTCTTCGCCGACCAGGACGACCGGCTGTTCGACGACGCCCTGCGGCGGATGTGCGACGAAGCGGATGAACGTGCATCGGATGTGCTCGTCGGCAGGGTCGTAGGTGTCGGCCGTCGGATCCCCGAAGCGATCTTCCGTCGCGACATCCCCCGCGCCGAGCTGGGACGGGACCCGCTGCTTCAGTTGCTGACCCCGCACAAGCTGTTCCGCACGTCGTTCCTGCGAGACAACGGCATCCGCTTTCCCGACGGCCGCGTGCGGCTCGAGGATCACCTGTTCGTCATGCGCGCGTATTTCGCCGCGTCGACGATCTCGATCCTCGCGTCGGAGTCGTGCTACGCGTGGCGGAAGAACGAGGGCAGCGCGAGTTCGTCGCGCATCGATCCGGAGACGTACTTTCCGTCCTTGGCCGCCGTGCTCGACGTCGTCGAGGCGAATACGGCGCCCGGAGAGCTCCGGGACGATCTGCTGCGGCACTGGTTCCGCGGAAAGATCCTGAAGCGCATCGAGGGCGGCCGCATGCTGCGCTATCCCGACGAGTACCGGGACCGGTTCCTCGACGTCGTGATCCCGCTGGTGCGCGAGCGCTTCGGGGTGGGCGTCGCCGCCGGTCTGTCGTTTCCGCACCGGGTGCGCTCCGAACTGCTGCGCGCGGGGCGACGTGACGATCTGATGGCTCTCGCTCGATTCGAGTCCGATCTGGAGTGTCGCGCGGAGCTGGTCTCGGTGCGATCACGCCTCGGCCTGCTGACGCTCGGCGTCCACGTGCGGGTGCGGAGCGACGGGACGGATGCTCTCGTCTTCGACAGCGAGGGCGTGTGGCGGGCGCCGGATGCGCTCGGCGCGCTCACTCGTGAGGTTCGAACCGCGCGGCGGGACCTGAACGCGAGCCGCGTGGAGCTCGTGCTCACCGAGGATGGGGGGGTCCGCGTCATCGGTCGGTCACGGTTGCGGGCGGGCGAGGCGCACATCGCTCTGGACCCGGCCATCGCCTTCGACCGGGTGAGGGACGGCACGCTGAGGGCACACGTCCGGTGCGCCGGCTGGACGTTCGATGTGCTTCTGCGGGGGTCCCCGGCGCTGCGCGAAGAGCATTCCCCGACCGGTATCACGTGTCGGATCGAAGTCGGCGACGACGGCGCGGTCCGCGTGCGACCCGCACGCGTCGACACCCGTTGGGGTGTTTTAACCGCACGCGGATTGCGCGGCGTGCGACGCTTCGCCGGCCGCGTGCTGCCCCCGGGCATCAAGCGGAGGCTGACGGACAAGCTCCTGCGATGAGCCGGTCGGCGACCTAGCGCGGAGTCGGCGGAGCCGCTTCGCCCCGTCGAGCAGTGTCGGCGTCGAGCAGTGTTCGGGCGAGGACGGTCGAACCGGCGACAGCGGCCGGCATCGTCGCGACAGCGCCGCCGGGAACGAGGAAGCAGAGCTGCGTGGCGACGCCGAACCCGAGCGCCCGGGCGCGGTGCCGGCGCAGCAGATCCTTGCGTGCCGCCGGCAGGATGCCGCGGGCAGTGAGCGCGCGCGATGTCAGCTCCGTGGCCAGCAGCCAGCCGGTGAGAAGCAGCCCGAGGATCGTCGCGAGGATGCCCCCGACCACGGGGATGAGCCCCGTCAGCGCCGCGAGCAGTGCGATCGCTGCTCCTCGAGCGATCAGCCCGACGGTGTCGCACACGGAGCGCCAGAATCCGTAGGCCGCGCCGACGCCGGCGTCGCCGAGATCCTCCTCGACCGCCTGCCAGATGCGGTCGTAGAAGGGCTCGCCGATGAGCAGTGTGAGCGCCGTGAACGTGACGGCGACGAGCACGAGGGCGGCGCCGAGCAGCGCCGTGCCGATCGCGATGCGGATGACGGTGGCCCACAGCGCCGGCCACGATCCGGCGAAAGGCGTCAGTGCTTCGGTCAGCCCCGGCAGCGACACGGCGAGCGCGATGAGTCCCGCGAGGAACAGGGCCCCGACGATCGCCGCGGGCACGAGCCCGAGGACCATGAGCCCGGGGCGTTTCGACCAGTAGCCGAACCCGCGCCCCAGCAGCGCGACCCCCCGCCCGAACTCTCGCATCGGCTCAGCTTAGGCGCCGCGTGTCGCGAGGTCTGGCGCGACGTCGTCGCCGGATGCTCAAAAGCACGCCACCGTCAAGGGGGTGCGTCGCGCATGCGCGCGAGTCCAAGGTGACGGCATGACCAGCCACACGAACCACCATCTCGCTCTCGATCCCGACCGGGCCGAGGCGATCGAGAACGTCGTCGAAGAGGTGGCCGACGAGATCCGCCACGGCCAGGTGTCCGGTGACGTGAGCCACCTGCTCGGCCAGCGGCTCGATGCCGCGGGCATCGCACTGCCACCCGAGGCCGTCGAGGACCTCGCCGAAGACATCGAGACCGAGGTGTCCCTCTGACCCCGAGTGCTCCCACGCAGGGCCGGAGATCATGTCGTCGGCGCGAGAGACGCGCCCGGTAGGGCACCATGGAGTGACCCACCCCGGCGAACAAACGGAAGCTCTCCAGTGAAGATCATCGACCTGCAGCGGTTTCTGGCGCTCGTCGCCGACGACCTCCACGTTCCGCGGGCGGCCGCGACTCTCGGCATCCCGCTCGCTGCGCTTCACTCTTCGATCGAAAGGCTCGAGGCAGAAGTCGGGCATCCGATCATCAACTGCGCGAAATCCGGATGGGTTCTCACCGACGCGGGGATGCTGCTGCTCGAAGAAGCGAAGCGCCGAACTGCCGACGCCCCTGCTCCGGGAGCGAAGTCGTCCGCACCAGCAGGCGGCAAGGCGAAAGCGTCGAAGGGCAAGGGCCGCGCTCCGGTCGTGAAGGGTCAGCCGAAGCCGTACAAGAAGCGTCAGGGGCGGTAGCGGCTCGAGCTACAGCTCGGTCACCTGACCGGCATCCACCCGCCACTGCCGATCGGTGCGCACCGTCGACAGCATCCGCCGGTCGTGGGTCACGAGCAGCAGCGTGCCGTCGTACGACTCCAGCGCCTGCTCGAGCTGTTCGATCGCCGGCAGGTCGAGGTGGTTCGTCGGCTCGTCGAGCACGAGCACGTTGACTCCCCGTGCCTGCAGCAGAGCGAGCGCGGCACGCGTGCGCTCGCCCGGCGACAGCTCGTCGACAGGGCGCAGCACGTGATCCGCCTTGAGCCCGAACTTCGCCAGCAGCGTGCGCACCTCCCCCGCCGCGAGGACCGGCACGAGAGCCTCGAACGCATCGGCGAGCGGCTGTGAGCCGGCGAACGCCGAACGTGCCTGATCGATCTCGCCGATCTGTACATTCGCGCCGAGCGAGGCCGTGCCCGCATCGGGCGTCTGTGCGCCCAGCAGTGCGCGCAGCAGCGTCGACTTTCCGGCGCCGTTGGGTCCCGTGATGCCGATGCGCTCCCCCGCGTTCACCTGCAGCGACACCGGCCCGAGCGTGAACGAGCCCTGCCGGAGCACCGCGTCGCTGAGCGTCGACACGACGGTGCTCGAGCGCGGGGCTGACCCGATCGTGAATTCGAGCTGCCATTCCTTGCGCGGCTCGTCGACCTCGTCGAGCCGCGCGATGCGGCTCTCCATCTGACGCACCTTCTGCGCCTGCTTCTCGCTGGACTCCGTCGCCGCCTTGCGCCGGATCTTGTCGTTGTCGGGGGACTTCTTCATCGCGTTGCGCACGCCCTGGCTCGACCACTCGCGCTGCACGCGCGCCCGCGCGACGAGGTCGGCCTTCTTGTCGGCGAACTCATCGTACTTCTCGCGCGCGTGTCGACGAGCCGTCGCGCGCTCCTCGAGATACGAGTCGTACCCGCCGCCGAAGACGCGGTTCGAGTTCTGCGCCAGGTCGATTTCGAGCACTCGTGTCACGCACCGTGCGAGGAACTCTCGGTCATGGCTGACCAGCACGACGCCGCCGCGCAGTCCCCGCACGAACGTCTCGAGACGCTCGAGTCCGTCGAGGTCGAGGTCGTTCGTGGGCTCGTCGAGAAGCACGATGTCGAAGCGCGACAGCAGGAGCGCCGCGAGCCCGACGCGCGCCGCTTGCCCGCCCGAGAGCGACGTCATGAGCGCGTCCCCGCCCACATCGAGACCGAGATCGGCGAGGAGGGCCGGCATCCGCTCGTCGAGATCGGCCGCTCCGCTCGCGAGCCAGCGTTCGAGGGCCGCCGAGTAGACGTCGGATGCTGCGGAGTCGGTGCCGTCACCGAGAGCGGATGCCGCGGCATCCATGTCTGTCGTCGCTTCGGCGCATCCCGTGCGACGTGCGATGTACTCGGCGACCGTCTCACCCTCGACGCGCTCGTGCTCCTGCGGCAGCCAGCCGACGAAGGCATCGGTGGGCGCGAGCGAGATGCTGCCGGCCTGCGGCTCGTCGATGCCCGCGAGTATCCGCAGCAGGGTCGACTTGCCCGCCCCGTTCGCGCCGACGACGCCGACGACGTCTCCGGGCGCGACGGTCAGATCGAGCGAATCGAAGAGCGTGCGATGGCCGTGGCCGCCCGCGATTCCACGTGCGACAAGGGTTGCGGTCATTGCCCAATCCTCTCAGCTCGGGTGGCCTCTCGAGCTTGTCAACCCCCGCGCGATGCCTCGCTGCTTGCGGGACTCTGGAGCTGACGGGAGGAGTACCCCATGACCGATCCCACACCTGACCCGCATGGACCGCTCCGGCTGCCCGACCAGCAGCCGACGCCGAATGCGACCGATCTCACCAACCAGGCCGCGCTCCAGACGGGCGCGAGTTCGCGCTGGCTCGTGCCGGCGGGCGTACTCGCCGTCGTGGCGGTCGTGCTCTACTGCTTCGCCTTCCAGATCCAGGTCGTGCTGCCCATCATCGGCCTCGTCTTCGTGATCGTGATGTGGCTCGTGATGTTCGCGACGGCGCGCAGGGGGCACGACCGGGTCGCGACCAATCGCCGCCTCGCCTGGCTCATGGGCGGCCTCGCCCTGGGCGCGCTGCTCGTCTCGCTCGGCATCTACGTCGTCGAGTCCACGCGACTGCCCTGGACCTGAACCGACCCGAAGGCGGATGCTGCGAAGCGAGGTCTGCGCCCGCTCGCGTGACTCATGAGTGCTCGACCAAGGCCGCGCCGAGTCGGGTCGATTCCAGGCGTCTCCCGAGGTCATCGGCGCGAAGACGGACGACGCGGAGCGGTATCTCGCGCCTGTGGACAACACAGAGGCGATGTCGGAGGCCCCGCGTAACCTTAGTACATGCATTCGAACCGGTTGATCGGCCTCACCGACGCAGACAGCGCGAAGCTGGCCGAGATCGTCGCCGAGGTCGAGAAGACGCAGGCGGTCATCGCCGCAGCTCAGGCCGCCCAGACCCGCGCGCTCGCCCGCGCCGGGCACCTCGCCCGCGCCCAGTCCGCGCGCAGTCGGGCCAGCGTCCGAGAGCACGACATGGTGCTGCGATCGATCGCCGCCGAAGTCGCCGGTGTGCTGCGCCTGACCGACCGATCCGTGCAGCGCCAGATCGGCGACGCGACCGAATTGGTCGAGGACTACCCCGCGACCCTGCAGACGTGGGAGGCGGGTGAGATCACCCGCGCGCACGTCCGGGTCATCACCGAGACCGGCACGCACCTGCCCCCCGACCAGCGCGGGGCGTTCGAACTCGACGCACTGCGCCGGTGCGCGGTCGAAACCCCCGGGCGGGTGCGGCGCGAACTCGAACTCCTCGCCGAGCATCTCCACCCCCGTACCCTCGCCGAGCGGCACGCCGACGCCGCCGAACAACGCACCGTCTGGATCGTGCCGATCGGCGACGGCATGTCCGACCTCTGTGCGACCCTGCCCTCGCTCCTCGCCGATGCGATCTACGACCGCCTCACCCGACAAGCCCGCAGCATCACCGACGCGCGCACACGCGCCGCGGCCGACGCGCGGAAACGGATCGCGGCCGCTGACGGCATCGATGACGGCGATGAGAAACCAGTCGATGAGGAAACCCTCCGGCTCCAGCTGATCGCCTCCGACACCCGCACGACGAACCAGCTGCGCACCGACCTGCTCGCAGACATGCTTCTCACCTCGGCGCCAGGCGCCGACCCGACTCGCACCGACGACGGCCCCGGGCGCCTGGGCGCCATTCGCGCGAAGGTTCAGATCGTCGTTCCCGTCCTCACGCTCCTCGGCTCAGACACCGCACCGGCCGACCTCGTCGGCCACTCCCCCATCGACCCCGCCACCGCCCGCGAGCTCGCCGCCGCCACACGCAGCCCCTGGGAACGCGTCCTCACGCACCCCATCACCGGCACCGTCCTCCACGTCGACACCTACCAGCGCACCACAGCCATCGACCGCTACCTCCGAGCGCGCGACCAACACTGTCGCTTCCCCGGCTGCCGCCTTCCCGCCATCCGCTGCGAAGTCGACCACACGATCGACGCCGCCCTCGGCGGGCCCACCGACGTCCGCAACCTCGCCCATTTCTGCCAACGGCACCACAGCATGAAGCAATTCACCCCATGGAAAGTCGAACAGCTCCCCGACGGGGTGCTGAGATGGACCTCACCACTGGGACGCGACTACCTCGAGCATCCCCCGTCCCTCGGCGTGCATTTCCGACCCGACGACGGACCACCCGCACCCTTCTGATCCGCCCGCGGGTCCGGCGGTCGCTGCTTGTCGACTCGCGCCTACGACTCGGCGTCGATCCTCTGCGCCAGCGCGACGATGATGCCTTCGGGACCGCGTACATATGCCATGCGCCACACACCTTCGTACTCGCCCATACCGCCGACGAGCGCGTACCTGTCCGTCGCGAGCTGCGCGATCGTCGCGGGAAGGTCATCGACTTCGAAGGCCACGCTTCGCAGACCCAGCTCGTTCGCCATCGGCGCGATAGATCCCGGCACCATGTCCGGACGCTCGAAGCTCGACACCTCGATCATCGTGCCGCCCTTCGGCGGTCGCAGCATGACGATCTCGCTGCGTGACCCCGGGATGCCCGTCACCGTGTCGATGAACTCGCCCTCGACGACCGTGCGGCCCTCGATCTCGAGGCCGAGACCCACGAAGAACCCGACCACGAGGTCGAGGTCGCGGACGGTGACCCCGATGTGGTCGAAGCGCACGATGCGTGGCATCCGGTCCTCCTCAGTCCCAGTCGAGATACTCCTCGATGATGACCGCGGTCTCAATGGGGTGCGTCAGCGGGAAGAGATGCCCGGCGCCCTCCACGGTTTTGATGCTGGCACGCTCGGGCGCCGTGGACTGCAGCCGCTCGCCGTTGGCGGGCACCGTGACCTCGTCACCGTCGCCCTGGACGATCAAGACCGGGATCACCGGCGCGAGAGGGATGTCTTCGTCTTCGACCCCGAGAAGAAGCAGCCCGTTCGCGCGGTCGCCGTGCGCCGAGACGACGGCACGCGCGACCGTGCCGCCCGAGCCGTGTCCGCCGACCCACGTGTGGTCCAGGCCGAGGTGGTCGATCACCGCGATGACGTCCTGCACCCGTTCGTCCAGGTTCGCAGCATCCGGACGGAGACCGATCCGGATGACGTGGAACCCCGCCTCTTCGGCGAGGTAGTGCGCGACGATGGCCAGGAGGTCCTGCTCCGACTCGGGGAGCAGGACGAGCTTGACGGGGCCCTCACCTTCTTCGACGAACGGGATGCTGCGGCCCTCGGGTTCGAAGATCTGGGTGTCTGTCATGGGTGGGGGTCCTCTCGCGTGGCGTGGCCTCCCTCAAGGGTATTAGGCCGACGGGGCACGGACCGGACCGCGCGCGCGGCTACGCGCCCGGCCGAATCGCCACATCGACGACCTGCGCGTCGCGTGGCAGATCGAGCGCCGTCAGGATGCTCGTCACGACCGACTCGGGGTCGATCAGGCCGGCCGTGTCGTACTCGCGGCCCTCCTGCTCGTGGACACGCTGCTGCATCGGCGTGGCGGTCCGCCCGGGATAGACCGACGTCACCCGAACGCCGTGCGGCGCCTCTTCCTGGCGCAGCCCGTCGGCGAGCGCCTTGAGGCCGTGCTTCGAAGCCGCGTACGCGGCCCACTCCGGCGACGTGCGCAGGCCCGCGCCCGAATTGACGAAGAGCACCTGACCCTTCGCCGCGCGCACGGCCGGCAGCAGCAGCCGCGTGAGCTCGGCCGGAGCGATCAGGTTGACCGTGAGCTGGCGATCCCAGAGTGCCGTCGGCATGTCGGCGACGGCACCGAGATCGACGACTCCGGCGATGTGCGACAGCGTGTCGATCCGTGCGGGCAGATCCTGCGGCGACAGCGCGTCGGCCAAGCCGGCCGGGTGAGCGAGGTCGGCGACGACGGTACGCGAACCGGGGAACTGCGTCTCGAGCTCACGCGCCCGCTGCGCATCGCGGGCGAGCAGAACGAGGTCATCTCCGCGCGCGAGCAGGCGGGCGGCGAGTGCCGCGCCGATACCCGATCCGGCGCCGGTCAAGAAGTGCGTCGACATTGCTCCATCGTCACACACACGCGTATCCACGCGGCCCCGGCTGATCGAGGACACCTTCTGTCCTCCTGAGGTGACAGGGTGACTCCATGAGAACTCCCGAGACCGAGCCGGTTCCGCTGGTCGTCGCGGACGCCGATGCCTGGCGCGCGTGGTTGATCGCTCATGAGCACGACTCCGACGGTGTCTGGCTGATGCTCGCGAAGAAGGGTGTCGCATCCCCGACCTCGGTCACTTACGCCGCGGCGCTCGAAGAAGCGCTGTGCAGCGGCTGGATCGACGGACAGAGCAAATCCATCGACGACCAGGTCTACCGCCAGCGGTTCACTCCGCGCCGCGCACGCTCGATCTGGTCGCAGCGCAACGTCGGCATCGTCGCGCGGCTCGATGCCGAGGGGCGTCTGCGCCCGCGCGGGGCCGCAGAGATCGAGCGCGCGAAGGCAGACGGCCGCTGGGACCGCGCCTATGCCGGTTCGGCGACGGCGGAGCCGCCCGCCGCCCTGGTCGCCGCTCTCGAGGGGGCGCCGGAGGCACGGGCCGCGTTCGCCGCGCTGAGCCGCTCCGAGCGCTACAGCGCGTTGCATCCGCTCCTCGTCGCGGCGACGCCCGCGACACTCGAGCGGCGCATCGAGAAACTCGTCGCGCGGCTCCTGTCCGGATGAGTGCTAGCGGTCGTCGGCGCAACGCAGCTGCGCGCCCACGATCACGAACAGAGCGCCGAGCCCGACGACGAACGCACTCACGCCATACGCGAGCACGGAGGTCATGAGGGATGTGCGCAGCGAAGCCGCCGTCGAAAGCGCAGAGCTCTGGTTGCGCAGTTCGCGCGCCTCATCACTGTCCGCGTCGACACCGCGCAGCGCGGCGCTGATGTCGGCGAAGGTGCGTCCGTCGGCGCCGCGTTCGGCGTTGGTCTTGATGACGAGCGCTTCGACGTAGGCCGATGCCGGACCCTGCACCCGCTTTCCCGCGAGCGCGGGGGCATTGGGAGGGATCGTGATCTTCTCATCACGCAGCTGCTTCGTGACGGCGAACCACGCTCCGGCGCCGGCCGTCGCGAGCAGGGAGCCCGCCGCAACACCGAGCGTTCCGACGCGGCGGAGGGCGGAAGCAGTGCGCACCGAGGTCATCGATGATCCTTTCGCAGGGGGGGCGACGAGAACGAAGCGTCAGCACGTCAGCCTACGGACCCGATCCCGTCGATGGGTAGTGACGACGCGTTCGAAGCCGATCAGATCTTCACCATCCGCGAGGTAGACGAGCCGAAGCGGGTCGGCTATGTGCGCCGCGAGCGGTGGGACGGTGGACCGCTGGCGGGACCGGGTGCAGGCGCCGTCATAAAGTCGCGGATCCGGAGAGGATGACCTCGGCCTGCCCGCCGACCCAGAGCTTGCCACCGTCCGCGCTGATGTGGATGCGGCCGCGTCGGCCCATCGCGGTGCCCTGCGCGGCGAGATAGGGTGCGTCGGCGCGGCCCGTCGCGATAAGCCATTCCGCGGCGGCGGCGTTCAGACTCCCCGTCACTGGATCCTCGCGCAGCGCGCCATCACCCTCGGTGAAGAACGCCCGCAGTTCGAACGCGCTATCCGATCCCGCATCGTGTGCGCCGATGATACCGATGTCCCACCGGCCCGGGTGCGCCGTCGCATCCGGGCGCAGTGCCAGCACCGTGTTCGCGTGGTCGAGCAGGACTCCCACCCACCCAGGCCCGTTGTCGAGCCACTCCGCGTCTACAACCTGCTCGCGCTCGACCCCGAGAATCTCGACCAGTGTGGTCAGAAGTCCCGGATCAACGGGGCCCGAACGCTGTCGATGCGGCGCGGAGAAGGCGAGCCTGTTCCCCTGGATTCGGACGGGAACCAGCCCGGCGCTGCACTCCTGCATCACGACATCCCGCTGCTTCGGAACGCCTCCCGCCGTCAGCCAGGCGCGCGCGGTTCCGAGCGTGGGGTGCCCGGCGAACGGCAACTCTGTGTTCAAGCTGAAGATGCGCACCCGGTAGTCCGCCACGGTGTCCGTCGGCGGCAGCACGAAGGTGCATTCGGACAGGTTCGACCACACCGAGAACCTCCGCATCGCCTCTTCGTCGAGTCCTTCAGCATCCAAGACGACCGCGACGGGATTGCCTGTGCAGGGATACTCACCGAACACATCGACCTGACTGAATCTGCGGTTCATGCGCCGAGTCCTCCCGCTGGTGTCGCTCATCGAGCACAAGGTCCCTGACCTTTCGGGTCGTGCCAGAGTTGATGCTATGACACGTGCAGTCGAGCAGTGGGAAGCCTCCGTCGCCGATCTCTGGGACCGCTTCGACTCGTTCGAGCGCGATGAAGGCGTGGCCGCGATGCGCGAAGTGGCCGAAGCATGCCCCGCCACAGATGGTCGGGCGGCATTCGAACTCGCCGGCATGTATGACTCGATGGGCTTCGAAGCTGAAGCCGGCGCAGAATACGAGCGGGCTCTCGAGCTCGGCCTCGACGATGCCCGGCACGCGCAGCTCGCCGTCCAGTACGGATCGACCCTGCGCAACCTCGGCCGGCTCGACGAAGCGATCGCCGTCCTTCAGGCCGCCCCGACCCATGAATCGACAGGTTCCGCACCCCGCGTCGTGCTGGCTCTGGCGCTCCATAGCGCCGGCCGCAAGGACGAAGCCCTCCGCGTCGCCATCGAAGCGCAGATCGATGCGCTCCCTCGCTACCGGCGTTCGATGCGCAATTACGTCGCCGCGCTCACCGAGTCGGAGACCTCAGCCGAGCCGAATGGACGCTGATCTCCACAGGCGCCCTCAGATCGATCAGTGGGCAGCTGACCCAGACGTCAAGCCGGAACTCGACGACACGTTGAAGCGGAACTCCACGACGTCGCCGCAGCCAACAACCTTCGATGTGAACGCCGCCATGGTCTGAACGCAGACGGCTACTGGAAGTAATCCTCGTCGACCTCAACAGCACTGAATCGCTGTTTCTCCTGGACACCCACCCGGTAAGCGATCATCAGATCAACAAGCTTCGCTCCGTCGATCAGGATGATGCGCGACTGCACCTTCTGCGCGTAGTCACTGGCACCGGAGGTGAAAGCACTCGTGGTCAGGAACACTCCACGAGAGGCCCCGAAGCCATGGAGCGCTCCGACGAATGCCTGAATAGACTCGCGCCCGACGTTGTTTCCTGCTCTGTATCTCTTCGCCTGAATGTAGACCTGATCGAGCCCAAGGGCATCCTGATCGATCAACCCGTCGATTCCTTCATCGTTGCTTCCACCGATGCGTTTGCCGCGCTGGGCCGCTCCGCCGTAGCCCATCTTCAGGAGCAGATCCACGACTGCCTGCTCGAAGAAATCAGGATGACTGTTCCTCAATCGATCGAGAAGGTCCTCACCGACCCTGGCTTCAATCCGAGCCACAGCATCTTCGATGACTTCGATGGGATCGGAAATCTCGTCGGAAGTCTCCGGTGTTTCGCTCGGTGACGCCTTGGACTTCTCAGGCCAGAAAGGCGCGAAGACCTCTCGCGCGAGAGCGTAATCGAATCCATTCGGATAATCCGCCAGTGCTTTCCTGCCTGCATCGTTGATGACGTAGCGGCCACGTTCGGGTTTATCGACCCATTGCGCCTTCCCAAGATGACTGAGCACCCATCCCATACGCTGCTCGTAACGAGTCCCGCCCGACTTCAGCGTTTCGGCACGTGCGTCATCGCCGATGCTGGCGTGCTCCGCAACGGCGTCGAAAATCTCGCGCCGCTGATAGTTCCTACCGTCGGAAAGCACCCTCAGCGTGGGAACAGTCAAGACCGGCCAGATCGGTACGAGCGAAGCATCTTCGGACATGTTTGCATTCTCCCCGATGAACGTGAGGTGCCTCGACCGCTATCGACGGACGGGAACTCCGCGTCCCGCCTGACTCACGCGACCTTCAGCGGCGTGATAGCCGCGACCTTATCGCGCAGGACGCGACGCTCGAGCCGCAGCTCGTAGTTCGATTGCAGGTTCATCCAGAACTCCTCGGATGTCCCGAAGTACCGGGCCAGACGGATCGCCGTATCAGCGGTGATCCCCCGCTTACCGTGCACGATCTCGTTGATCCGGCGCGGCGGCACGCCGATCGACACTGCGAGCTTGTTCTGAGTGATCCCGAAGCCCTCGATGAAGTCCTCCATCAGGATTTCTCCCGGGTGGATCGGCTCGATCAGGTCACTCTCAGTGGTAGTCGACGAGTTCGACATCTTCGGCACCTCCCTCTCTCCAGACGAAGCAGAGACGCCATTGCGCGTTCACGCGGATGCTGTGCTGCCCGCGTCGGTCGCCGAGCAAACGCTCCAGGCGGTTGCCTGGTGGGACCCTGAGGTCCTCGACATCCTTGGCCGCATGAATCAGCTCGAGCTTCCGCAAGATCGCCCGCTGCACCGTCCGGTCAACGCGCTTGACATACTGCTCATGCCAGATGCGCTCGGTGTCCGTGCTGCCGAACGATCTGGTCACGAGACCACTGCATAACGGACACCGTCATTAACGGTATACGTTAAACCTAAACTCCACCACTTTCCCGTCGGCCGATGGCATCATTCCGCAGCCGCCTCAGGCAGCACGCACACCAGACGATCGAGGTCACTTCGGAGGCCTCGACGGAACTGGAGGCCGACGATAGGCTCAAGCAGCCGCGCCAGGCCCTTCAGACGCACCTCCAAGCATCCCTGGACCGCTGCCCCCTTCTCGTCGGGCAGGACGCGGTAGCTGCCTCCACCGTTCCACGGGTTGCCGTCGAGTCGCCATGCGACATACTCTCCATCGATCAGCTCGGTGACGGTCCATTTCATGGTGAGCGACCGGGAGCCCATCGACACGTCGGTCTCACCGTCAACACCAATCGCGGGCAGGTCGGCATCGACGTATCGGGAACCGACGATCGACTGCCGCCACTTCGTTTCGTTCGACACGTCCGCGAGGAAGTCGAAGACCGCCTTCGCCGGCCGCTCGACGTGCACCGCGTGCATCGACCTCACTTCTTTCCGCCAGAGGTTAGTCCACTACGGAACTCCACGACGTCGCCATCCTGCATGACGTAGTCCTTGCCCTCGAGCCGAGCCTTGCCCTTCGCGCGAGCTTCGATCACCGATCCGGTCGCGACGAGGTCGTCGAACGAGATGACCTCGGCCTTGATGAAGCCCTTCTCGAAGTCCGTGTGGATGACACCGGCGGCCTGCGGAGCCTTCCAGCCCTTGCCGATCGTCCACGCGCGCGCTTCCTTCGGTCCCGCCGTCAGGTAGGTCTGCAGCCCGAGCGTGTCGAAGCCGATGCGCGCGAGCTGGTCGAGTCCCGACTCTTCCTGACCCGTGGATGCCAGGAGCTCGGCGGCATCCTCGGGGTCGAGGTCGATGAGCTCCGACTCGATCTTCGCGTCGAGGAACACGGCCTTCGCCGGGGCGACCAGAGCGTCGAGCTCGGCCTTGCGCGCAGCATCCGTCAGCACTGCCTCATCGACGTTGAAGACGAAGATGAACGGCTTCGCCGTGAGCAGTCCGAGCTCCTTGATCGGTTCGAGGTCGATGCCCGACGCGGACAGCAGCACGCCGCGCTCGAGCGCGTCCTTCGCGGCGCGCGCGGACTCGAGCACCGAGGGGTCGAGCTTGCGGCCCTTGACCTCTTTCTCGTAGCGCGTGATCGCCCGCTCGAGCGTTTCGAGGTCGGCGAGCTGCAGCTCGGCATTGATCGTCTCGAGGTCGTTGCGCGGGTTCACGCCGCCCTCGACGTGAACGACGTCGTCGTCGGTGAAGCCGCGCACGACCTGCGCGATCGCGTCTGCCTCGCGGATGTTCGCGAGGAACTTATTGCCGAGCCCCTCCCCCTCGCTCGCACCGCGCACGATGCCGGCGATGTCGACGAACGACACAGCGGCGGGAAGAATGCGCTCGGAACCGAAGATCTCGGCGAGCGTCTGCAGCCGCGGATCCGGCAGGTTCACGACCCCGATGTTCGGCTCGATCGTCGCGAACGGGTAGTTCGCCGCGAGAACCTGATTCTTGGTGAGGGCGTTGAAGAGAGTGGACTTGCCGACGTTGGGCAGGCCGACGATGCCGATAGTGAGAGCCACGGGGGTCGAGTCTACTTCGACGGATGCTGCGAATCCCTCGACCCGTCGTTTCGCCACGGCGCGGCGCGCCTGGCGGTTCGGCCGCAGTGCCCGCGTAAGGGTGGTCACGTGCCTCTGGATTTCACCGCGATCGACTTCGAGACGGCGAACTCCAGCAGCGCGTCCGCCTGTGCTGTGGGGCTGGTGCGGGTGCGCGACGGCCAGGTTGTGGAGCAGGCCGGATGGCTCATCCGCCCGCCGGCGGGACACGACGCATTCTTCGAGATCAACACGCGCATCCACGGGATCCGCGCTGAGGACGTGGCGGACGCGCCGACGTGGAGCGAACAGCTCGACGACCTCGCGGCCTTCGCGGGAGCCGACATCCTCGTCGCCCACAACGCCGGATTCGACATGTCCGTGCTGCGACGGGCGTGCGAGGCGACGGGCGACGAGTGCCCGCCCTACCGCTACGCATGCAGCCTGCAGGTCGCACGGAAGGTGTACCAGCTCGAGTCGTATCGACTGCCTTTCGTCGCCGCCGAAGCAGGCTTCGCCGACTTCGCGCACCACAATGCGACAGCCGACGCCCTCGCGTGCGCGCATGTCATGATCGACGCGGCGCGGCGCATGGGCGCTTCGGACATCGATGCGCTGGCCGCGGGCGCGAGCGTACGGGTGTCACAGATCGCCGTCGCGGCGGAACCTGCGGCGGCGGTCACGTTCGTCGCCTGAGTCCGGCGGAGCGCGCGGGGTCGCGCGAGCGGATCGCGGACACCGCACCGGTGTCGGAGCGGCGATGTCGGAAGGCCACGGCACGATGGGCGTATGGACGCATTCAGCATCACGCTCGTCGTCATCGGCTGTCTCGTGCTCGGGGCGGTCGTCGGGTGGTTCGGGGGCAGCAGCCGCCGCGCTGCGACGGCCGCGCGCGAGCAGTCCGACCTGCGCGCGCAGCTCGCCGCCGCCGACGCGGCGCGGCTGGGGGTGCAGGCGCAGCTCGACCACCAGCACGCCCTCTACCGCGAACTCGCCGCCCAGACCCGCACCGACCAGGCCGCACGCGAAGAGCGTGAGCGACGCGAGCACGCGGTGCTGCGCGCGCTCGCCCCGGTGCAGGAGTCGTTGCAGACCATGCAGTCCAAAGTCGACGATCTCGAACGCGACCGACACTCGCAGTTCGGGGCGCTGGCAGAGCAGCTGCGTCGCGCGCACGAGTCCGACGAAGTCCTGCGGGCCACGACCGAATCGCTCGCCGGCGCACTGCGGTCGGGGGTCACCCGCGGGGTCTGGGGCGAGACCCAGCTGCGCCGCGTCGTCGAAGCCGCCGGCCTCATGCGCTACGTCGACTTCGATCTGCAGACCACGATCGAGTCGGATGCCGGTGCGGGACGCCCCGACATGGTGATCCGGCTTCCCGGCGAGAAGGCGATCGCCGTCGACGCCAAGGTGCCCCTCGATGCGTATCTCGAAGCGAGCTCGATACCCCTGACGGCGCAGGGCGCCGAAGCTGCGCGCCGTCGCACGCTGCTCGACAAGCACGTCAAAGCCGTCCGGGCGCACGTGGATGCCCTCGCGAAGAAGGCGTACTGGTCAGGACTCGCCTCGAGCCCCGAGTTCGTGGTCTGCTTCGTGCCGAGCGAGTCGCTCCTCGCGGCAGCCCTCGAAGAAGACCCCGCGCTGCTCGATCACGCCTTCGCGAAGCGCGTCGCCCTCGCGTCACCGGTCAACCTGTGGGCGGTGCTGAAGACGGTGGCCTACGCGTGGACGCAGCAGGATGTCACGCAGGAGGCCCGCGCGCTGTTCGACCTCGGCAACCAGCTGTACGAACGACTGGGGCTGCTGGCCGGTCACGCCGACGATCTGCGACGCGCGATCGAGCGGACGGTCGACAGCTACAACAAATTCGCCGGCTCGCTCGAGTCGCGCGTGCTCGTCACGGCGCGACGATTCCCCGGGATCGACGAGACCAAGCTCGACGCCGTGTCCGCACCCGCCGCGATCGAGAAGTCGACGCGACGACTGACCGCTCCCGAACTGCTCGAAGGTCTCGAAGCGTCAGAGAGGATCGAGTCGAGCGCCGCCGACGTGGGCGAACTGCGCGAGCGACTCACTCTGCCGGAGTGAGCCTCAGGCTCCACCCGGAACAAAACTCAACAGCGTGATCACCGCCGCCGAGACGAACACGAAGGCCCCGATCATCCACCAGGGACTCGGCTCGTGACCCTCGTCACGCCGCACGCGCAGCAGCACATCCGGCCGGCGTGCGGGGTCGAGTGCGTCGGCGACGACGGCGTGGGCTCCGGTCTGCGGACCCGTGGTGCCTGATTGCGGTGACATCGAGAGCCTCCTCGAATCGGGGAACAGCGACGTGTCGTCGCTGACACCACTGCCGATTGTGCCAGACGCGCCCGAGAAAACCCGGCAAGCCGCATCACATCAGCCACTCGAGTCACAGCGGTCACACCGAGTACACCCCGGAAAGATCCGAGAATCGCAGGTCAGAGCGGGATCAGAGCCACTTCGACACGAGGTGCTCCGACGACACGCGGCGCAGCGTGCCCGACGCTCCGCGCAGCACGACGCTCTCGGTGTACACGTACTGGTCGTCGCGACTCACGCCGGCGACGAGCTGTCCGTCGGTGACCCCTGTCGCGACGAAGATCGTGTTGTTGCCGCGCACCAGGTCGTCGGCCTCGTACACGTGATCCCCGAGCTTGAGGCCCGCGTCGATGCCGCGCTGCTTCTCGTCGTCGTCGCGTGCCCACAGGCGCCCCTGGATGTGCCCGCCGAGTGCCTTGATGGCACACGCCGTCACGATGCCCTCGGGGCTTCCGCCGACGCCGACGCACATGTCGGTGCGCGAGTTGTGCCGCGCCGCGTTGATCCCGCCGGCGACGTCGCCGTCGGTCATCAGGCGCGTACCGGCTCCGGCTTCGCGGATCTCCTCGATGAGCTGCTCGTGGCGCGGGCGGTGCAGCACCGAGACGACCATCTCGTCGATCGGCTTGCCCAGCGCCTTCGCGAGCAGACGGATGTTCTCGCCGATCGGCAGACGGATGTCGACGACCCCGACGCCGGCGGGGCCGGTCACGAGCTTGTCCATGTAGAACACGGTCGAGGCATCGAGCATCGTGCCGCTGTCGGAGACCGCGATGACCGACAGGGCGTTGTTGCGCCCTGCGGCGGTGAGCGACGTGCCGTCGATCGGGTCGACCGCGACGTCGCACTTCGGCCCGCGGCCGTTGCCGACGCGCTCGCCGTTGAAGAGCATGGGCGCTTCGTCCTTCTCGCCCTCGCCGATCACGATCGTGCCGTCGAAGTTCACCGTCGTGAAGAACGCGCGCATCGCGTCGACGGCCGCGCCGTCGGCATCCTCTTTCCGCCCACGACCGATGAAGGGCACGGCGCGGATCGCGGCGGCCTCCGTCGCACGGACGAGCTCGAGAGCGAGATTTCGGTCGGGATGCAGCGGACTCATGTCGGCGGTCAGACTCACCATGGCGCCAGCCTATTCCAGCAGCGAGGAGAACCCGCGCCGTTTCACGCGCCGACCACGGAAGGAATTCACGAACTTTCACGCACGGCAGGTCAGGGTGAAGCCGGGCACGACTACCCGGCCGCCGTCTGCCCCCTTCGCTAAAGTCGAAGGTACGCGAGAGCCCATCGACCGCTAGGAGCACTCATGCCCGTCGCCACCCCCGACCAATACGCCGAGATGCTGGACCGCGCGAAGGCCGGAGGCTTCGCGTACCCCGCCATCAACGTTTCGAGCTCGCAGACGATCAACGCCGTTCTCCAAGGCCTCACCGAGGCCGGGTCCGACGGCATCCTGCAGGTCACGACCGGCGGCGCCGACTACTTCGCCGGACACACGGTCAAGGCCCGCGCGACCGGCGCGCTCGCTTTCGCGCGCTACGTCACCGAAGTCGCCAAGAACTACCCCGTCACGGTCGCGCTGCACACGGACCACTGCCCGAAAGAGGCGTTGCCGAGCTTCGTCATGCCCCTCATCGAGGCATCCGAAGAAGAAGTGCGCGCGGGGCGCAACCCGATCTTCCAGTCGCACATGTGGGACGGCTCGGCCGTGCCGCTCGACGAGAACATCGAGATCGCGAAAGACCTCCTGCCGCGCCTGAAGAACATCAACGCGATCCTCGAGGTCGAGATCGGGGTCGTCGGCGGCGAAGAAGACGGCGTCACGCACGAGGGCTCCAACGAGGCCCTCTATACGACCGTCGCCGATGTGACGAAGGCCGTCGAGGCCCTCGGTCTCGGCGAGAACGGCCGTTACATCTCCGCGCTCACGTTCGGCAACGTGCACGGCGTCTACAAGCCCGGCAACGTCAAGCTGCGCCCCGAACTGCTCGGCGAGATCCAAGAGGGCATCGCCGCGAAGTTCGGCACGGGCCCGAAGCCCCTCGATCTCGTCTTCCACGGCGGCAGCGGGTCCAGCGACGAAGAGATCGCCACCGCCGTCGCCAACGGCGTCATCAAGATGAACATCGACACCGACACGCAGTACGCGTTCACCCGCTCGATCGCGGGCTACATGTTCTCGAACTACGAGGGCGTCCTCAAGGTCGACGGCGAGGTCGGAAACAAGAAGCAGTACGACCCGCGGGCATGGGGCAAGATCGCGGAATCCGCGATGGCCGCCCGCGTCGTCGAAGCGACGCAGCAGCTCGGATCGCACGGCAAGAGCCTCGGCGCGTGACGGCTTCCGCCGAGCCTGTCGCTTCGGTCACCGAGCCTGTCGCTTCCGGTCGCTGAGCCGGTCGAAGTGCGGATGCCGCGGCCCGGCCGGGTCGCGGCATCCGTCATCTGCGCGCAGAAGCCTCAGGGCGCTCGGAAGACCTCGAGCACGGTCGGGGCGTCCTCCGGGCGGTGCGTCACGACGATCTCGTCGCCCGCCTGCACGCGTCCGGTCGTCACGACCCGCAGGTAGGGACCGAGGCGTCCGGCGGCGGAGAAGCGCTTGACCCATCCCCGCTCGTCGTCGCCGCCGACCCAGCGCGCGAACGTCTGGCAGGGCGTGCGCGGCATCGTCACCTCGACCTCGACGCGATCGCCGATGCGCCAGCGCTCTCCGATGCGCGCGGCGTTGACGTCGATCCCCTCGGTGCGCAGGTTCTCACCGAACCAGCCGGGCGCGAGCTGTCGACCGAGCTCGCTCTCCCAGAACCGGGCGTCTTCCTGGGCGTACGCGTAGACGGCCTTGTCGAGCCCGCCGTGGTGTTTGCGATCGGCCTGCACGTCGGCGTACACGCCATAGGCGCCGATCCGCACGGGGCCCGCCACGGCGCGCTTGTCGATGCCGGTGACGCCGACCGACCCGACATCGGAGCGCAGCTGGTGCACAGCGCAGACGGCGACGAGTCGAGGCGTGGTCATCGGACCGCCGTGACGTATTCCTGGAATGCGGGGTCGCCCATGAGCGGCACCATGAGGCACAGGCTCACGATGAAGAACGTCACGACGCCGCCGACGATCGGAATCCACCACGACACGCGGCCCGCTTTCAGCCGCTTCCACGACAGCATGAACGTCGCGATGTAGCCGGCGACGAGGACGATCGCCGCGACGAGGCCCCACTGCCGCGCAGCCGCGAGGTTGGTGAACGCGCCATCGATGCCGAGCAGTTCGTAGGAGTTCTCGAGCGCGGACGCCAGGTCGAGGTAGCTGAACAGCGAGATCAGCACATTGGCCGCGCCGACCGCGAGCAGCAGGATCGTCGCGAGCCGATTCGCCGGCGATACGCTGCGGCGCGGTTCCGGCCCGGGCGCGGCGGCGATCGGTTCGGGATCGGATGCCTCGGGCACGACACCCGCCGAGAGAGCTTCGGTCACGTCGGGCTGCTGGATGCGGGCGCGCTGCTCTTCGGGCGACGCGTACTCGCCGAACCTCGGCCGTTGCCGGCCGTCGGGCCCTACTTCGGGCGCGTAATCGCTCACGCGCGGATCCGCCCGCCGACAGCGCGGGGGTCGCGCTTGCCGTTGACATCCTGCCGCAGCTCCTTGGGGAGCGAGAAGAGCAGATCCTCCTCGGCCGTGCGCACCTCCTCGACGTCGACGTAGCCCGCGTTCGCGAGGTCTTCGAGCACTTGCTGCACGAGCACTTCGGGTACCGAAGCGCCACTGGTCACCCCGACCGTCTCGACGCCGTCGAACCACGCCTGCTCGATCTCGTCGGCGTAGTCGACGCGATACGCCGCCTTCGCGCCGTACTCGAGCGCTACTTCGACCAGTCGCACACTGTTGGAGGAGTTCGCAGATCCGACGACGATGACGAGGTCGGCATCCTTCGCGACCTTCTTGATGGCCACCTGACGGTTCTGCGTCGCGTAGCAGATGTCATCCGACGGCGGGTCCTGCAGGTGCGGGAAACGCACGCGCAGACGCCGCACGGTCTCCATCGTCTCGTCGACCGACAGCGTCGTCTGGGACAGCCACACGATCTTGGAGGAGTCCTTGACCTCGATCGTGTCGGCTTCGTCGGGAGAGTTCACGATCGTGACGCGCTCGGGAGCGTGGCCCGCCGTTCCCTCGACCTCTTCGTGGCCCTCGTGGCCGATCAGCAGGATCTCGAAGTCGTCCCGCGCGAAGCGCACCGCCTCGCGGTGCACCTTCGTCACGAGCGGGCACGTCGCGTCGATCGCGCTCAGGCCTCGATCGGATGCCGCGTTGACGACGGCGGGAGAGACGCCGTGCGCACTGAAGACGATGTGCGCACCCGCGGGCACCTCGTCGACCTCTTCGACGAAGATCGCTCCGCGCTGCTCGAGCTCGGTCACGACGTGGATGTTGTGCACGATCTGCTTGCGCACGTAGACGGGCGCCCCGTACCGCTCGAGAGCCTTCTCGACGGCGACCACCGCTCGGTCGACACCGGCGCAGTACCCGCGCGGGGCGGCGAGCAGCACCTTCTTGTGTCCGGGCACGGGGATATCCTGGAGACGCTCGCGCCGCCGCGGAACGCGGGGCACCGCCATCCGCACGATCGGGTTCGCAGACACAGCAGTCACGTGCATGAGTCTACGGCCGGACACCTGAACGAAGGCCGGGTCACGCCGCGACGCGCGCCCGCACGAGAGGACCGCATGACGACCTTCCAGGCCGCCCCTGTGCCGGGCGAGGCTCCCCCGCCCGATTCCGTGCACCCGCGCGAGTCGTCCCGCGAGTCGCCGACGTCGGTCTCCCGGCTCAACGACACGATCCGCGGATTCGTCACGAAATGGGGCTCGGTGTGGGTCGAAGGCGAGATCACCTCGTGGAACCTGCGCGGCGGCAACGTCTTCGGGCGGCTGAAGGACCTCACGACGGACGCTGCGATCTCGTTCCGCCTGTGGTCCTCGACGCGCGAGCGCCTGCCGGCCGACCTCAAGGTGGGCGACCACGTCGTCGCGTGCGTCAAGGCCGACTACTTCGGGCGCACGGGCGACTTCAGCTTCGCCGTGTCGGCCATGCGCCACGTGGGCCTGGGCGACCAGCTCGAGAAGCTCGAGCGTCTGCGCGCGCAACTGAGGTCGGAGGGACTGTTCGATACCGCACGCAAGCGGCCGCTGCCGTTCCTCCCCCACCTCATCGGCCTCATCACGGGCGAGAACTCCGACGCCGAGAAGGACGTGCATCGTAACGCCGAGCTGCGCTGGCCGCACGTGCGTTTCCGCACGATCCACGCCGCCGTGCAGGGTGACCGTTGCGTGCCCGAGACGCTCGCGGCGCTTCGGACCCTCGATGCCGACCCCGAAGTCGACGTCATCATCGTCGCGCGGGGTGGTGGCGATCCGCAGACTCTGCTGGGGTTCAGCGACGAGCGCCTCGTGCGGGCCGTCGCCGCGGCATCCACTCCCATCGTGAGCGCGATCGGACACGAGAACGACCATCCGATCCTCGACGACGTCGCCGACCTGCGGGCGTCCACGCCGACCGACGCGGCCAAGCGGGTCGTGCCCGACGTCGCCGAACAGCGCGCGTACGTCGCGCAGCTGCGCGCGCGCCTGACGACACGGCTGACGCAGCGCATCGGCCACGACATCGCACAGCTCGAACAGCTGCGCTCACGTCCCGTGCTGCGTTCGCCCGAATCGCTCTTGACCACGCGCGCGCACGAGCTGCACCTGCAGTGCGCGCGAGGTCGCGACGTCATCGACCGAGCCCTGGAACGACAGGGCCGCCGTACCGCCGAGCTGCGGGCGACGCTGCGCGCACTGTCCCCCGCTGCGACGCTGGCGCGCGGCTACGCGATCGCGCACCTCGGCGACGGCGTGATCGTGCGCGATGCCGAGCAGGCTCCGGCGGGAGCACATGTCGCCGTCACGGTCGCGCGAGGGTCGTTCGCCGCGCGGTCGGAGGGCCCGCTGGACGAAGGGGATGCGGCGGGGGCCTCGCCCGCTGCGAACTAGGATGGAGCCCATGACCGACTCGACCGCCGCGGCAGTCTCGGACCTCTCGTTCGAGCAGGCGCGCGACGAACTCGTCCGCGTCGTCGCCGAGCTCGAACAGGGTGCTCCGACCCTCGAGCACTCGCTCGCACTGTGGGAGCGCGGCGAAGCGCTCGCGGCTCGGTGCGAGGAGTGGCTGCTGGGCGCCAAACGACGGCTCGAGGCCGCGCGCAGCACATCCGAGCCGGACGCGGAGGCGTGATGGCCCCGCGCCAACCACGGGTCGTGGCCGAGCTCGGCCGCCCTGAGACACCCGACGAGACCGCCAGCCGCAAGGCCGAGGCGTCCCGCGTCTACCGGTCGAGCCAGACCACGCGCAACCTCATCGCGGCGCTGCTCGTGACGATCGCGATCGTCGCGGTCATCGTGCTGGGCGTGCCCCGCGGCACTCCTCCGCCGCGGGATCCGATCGACGTCGCGGCGACGGCCGAGAGCATCGGCGTCGCCGAGGGCCACACAGCGATCGCCCCCGATCTGCCGGCGGCGGATTGGGTCGTCAACCGCGCGGCGGTCGAGGGTGACGGCTCGGTCCGCGCCTGGACGATCGTCTACGCCCCCGCCGACGAAGACATCCCCGGCTTCCTCCGCGTCGCGCAGGCCTTCGACGCCGACGACGGCTGGGCTGCCCGGATCCTGTCGGGCTCGGCACCGACCGGCACGCAGTCCATCGGCGGCGTGACCTGGGACCGTTACGATCTCGACGCCTCGCGCACCGGCAACATCACGGTCGCCCTCGGTGCGACCGCCGGCGACGACACGATCCTCATCTACGGCACGGCTGCCGACCCCCTGCTCGAAGACATGGCGGCCGCGGTCGCCGACGAAGTGCTGGCTCTGCGAAAGGACGCCGAATGAACGGGATGCCGACACCGCAAGAAGCGTGGGACGAGATGCGGCGCGGCAACGAGCGATTCGTGGCAGGCGCACCCCGCCACCCTCATCAGGGTGCCGATCGCCGGCACGAGCTCGCCACGGGGCAGCGTCCGCACGCGACCCTCTTCGGGTGCTCGGACTCGCGCCTCGCGGCCGAGATCATCTTCGACAAGGGCCTGGGCGACCTGTTCGTCATCCGGAACGTCGGCCAGGTGATCTCGGAGTCGGTCGTGGGCAGCATCGAGTACGCCGTCGAGGTGCTCGAAGTCCCCCTCATCGTCGTCCTCGGCCACGACGAGTGCGGCGCCGTCGCCGCTGCGATCGAGAGCACACAGCTCGACGCCCCCGCGCTCGCACCGCAGATCTGGCGTCAGATCGCGCCCATCGTGCCCGCCGCGCGACGCGTGATCCGCGAGCAGACGGTGCACGGCATCCGGCCCGAGAAGGTGGACCCCGAACTCGTCGGCCGAGAGCATCTGCGCGACACCGTCTCGTCGCTGCTCAACGCGTCCGAGCTCATCAGCCTGGCCGTCGCCGAGCAGCGCGTCGGCATCGTGGGCGCCAACTACCGCCTGGCCGAGGGGCTCGCCGCCCCGGCCATCAGCCTCGGCGTCTCGACCGACGCCTGACCCACCCAGATACGAGAGGAACGACGCCGTGACCGACATCGAGTACCGCATCGAGCACGACACCATGGGAGAAGTCCGGGTGCCCAAGGACGCTCTCTATGCCGCGCAGACGCAGCGCGCCGTCGAGAACTTCCCGATCTCCGGAGACCGCCTCGAGCCGGCGCAGATCGCCGCTCTCGCGCGCATCAAGAAGGCCGCGGCTCTCGCGAACGCCGAGCTCGGCACGCTGGACTCCGGGGTCGCGAACGCGATCGCTCGCGCCGCGGACCGCATCATCGCGGGTGAGTTCGCCGACCAGTTCCCGATCGACGTCTATCAGACCGGCAGCGGCACGTCGTCGAACATGAACATGAACGAGGTGCTCGCCAAGCTCGCGACGCTCGACCTCGGGCAGCCGGTGCACCCGAACGATCACGTCAACGCGTCGCAGTCGTCGAACGACGTGTTCCCGACGTCGGTGCACATCGCCGTGACGCAGGAGCTCATCGACGACCTCATCCCGGGTCTGGACCACCTCGCCGTCGCGCTCGAGGCGAAGGCCGAGGCATGGCGCAACGTCGTCAAGTCGGGCCGCACGCACCTCATGGACGCCACCCCCGTCACCCTCGGCCAGGAGTTCGGCGGCTACGCCCGGCAGATCCGCCTGGGCATCGAGCGGGTGCAGGCCGTTCTTCCGCGCGTCGCCGAGGTTCCCCTCGGCGGCACCGCCGTCGGCACCGGCATCAACACGCCGCTCGGGTTCCCGCAGAAGGTGCTCGAGCTCATCGTGAACGACACCGAGCTGCCCATCACCGAGGCGAAGGACCACTTCGAGGCGCAGGCGAACCGCGACGGTCTGGTCGAAGCATCCGGCGCCCTGCGCACGGTCGCCGTCTCGCTCACCAAGATCAACAACGACATCCGCTGGATGGGGTCGGGGCCCAACACGGGTCTGGGCGAGCTGCACATCCCCGACCTGCAGCCGGGCTCCTCGATCATGCCCGGCAAGGTCAACCCCGTCGTGCCCGAAGCCGTGCTCATGGTGTGTGCGCGGGTCATCGGCAACGACGCCACGATCGCCTGGGCCGGCGCGTCCGGCTCGTTCGAGCTCAATGTCGCGATCCCCGTCATGGGCTCGGCGCTGCTCGAGTCGATCGAGCTGCTCGCCAACGCGTCCCGCCTGCTCGCCGACAAGACGATCGACGGGCTCGAGGCCAACGTCGACCGCGCGGCGGCCTTCGCCGGCATGTCGCCGTCGATCGTGACGCCCCTCAACAAGCTCATCGGATACGAGGCTGCGGCCAAGATCGCGAAGCACTCGGTCGCCAACGGGATCACGGTGCGCGAGGCCGTCCTCGACCTCGGCTACGTCGAACGGGGCGAGCTGACGATCGAACAGCTCGACGAGAAGCTCGACCTGCTGTCGATGACCCATCCCGGCTGATCGGATTCGAACACCACACGGGCGCTCCGGGGTCCATAATCAGGGAGTGGCCCGAACACCACGCCCGATCTCCGCGCGCGTCCGCATCCTTGGTGCGGTGCTTGTCGTCGCCTGCGTCGGGCTCGCGATCGTCGGCGGGGTGACGTTCCTCGTGCAGCGCGCCTGGGTCGTCACCGAGATCACCGAGCGCCTCGAGGCGCAGGTCGCACGGCTGCAGACGGTGGCCGACGCCCCGACGTCGTCGACCCCCCAGGACGGGTCGGCGCAGACGGCGGTCGAGAACATCGCCGTCGCCGACTTCCCGTCCGTCGACGCGTACCTCGAGGCGGTCGTCGCGCGTCTCGTGCCCGCCCGGAACGAGGCCTCGATGGCGATCGTCGACGGCGTCCCCCGGTTCGTGCCGTCGACGCTGTCGGGCTTCGACATCTCGGACGACCAGGACTTCACCGACCGCGTCGTCACCGAGACGGCGTCGGGCGCCACGGTGATCGGCACGGCGGTGACCCCCCGCGGATCGCTGCGCTACATCGCGATCCCGATCCGCATGGACGGCGACCCGCAGGAGGGCGTGTATGTGCGCGCCGTCGACATGGAGGCCGAGCTCGAGCCGGTGACGGCGGCCATCGCGACCTACGGCATCGCCGCCGTCGTCGTGCTCGTCGCGATGGGCGTCGTGGGCTGGTTCGTCACGGGACGCCTGCTCTCGCCGATCCGGCACCTGCGCGAGACGGCCGACAGCATCACCCTGACCGACCTGTCGCCGCGCCTGCCCGCCGTCGGAAACGACGAGATCGCCGACATGTCGCGCACCGTCAACTCGATGCTCGACCGTCTCGAGGGTTCGGTCGACGTGCAGCGTCAGCTGCTCGACGATGTGCGGCACGAGCTGAAGACACCCATCACGATCGTGCGGGGCCACCTCGAGCTCATGAATCCGAGGGATGCCGCCGATGTGACCAGCGCCCGGCAGCTGGGCATCGCGGAGCTCGACCGCATGACGCGGCTCGTCGAGGACATCGACCTGCTCGCGAGCGTCGAGGGGGGCTCGTTCGCCGTCGACCGCATCGATCTGGCCGCCCTCACGCAACGCGTCGGCGAGCTCGTCGCCGTCATCCCGGGGCACGTCTGGCGGGTCGAGCACGTCGCACGCGGCCGCATGATGGGCGACCACGACCGCTTGCTGCAGGCGTGGCTGCAGCTCGCCGAGAACGCCGCCAAGTACACCGCCGAGGGTTCGGCCATCGAGCTCGGCAGCGACAAGGACGCCACCGGCATCCGTCTCTGGGTGCGAGACCACGGCAGCGGCATCCCCCCGGCGCAGCGGCACCGCATTTTCCGCCGCTTCGATCGCGCGCACGGCAAGCGCAGCGTCGGCGGATCCGGCCTGGGCCTGGCGATCGTCGATGCGATCGCCAAGGCGCACGGCGGACACTGCGCCGTCACGGACTCCCCCGGCGGCGGCGCGACCTTCACGATCCACCTCCCCGTCCCGGTCTCGACGACGGAGTTCCCCGCACCCGTCCGCGCCGGCGACGTCGTGCTGCAGCGAGAGGCTTCGGGATGACCACCATTCTGATCATCGAGGACGAACCGCACATCGCGGCGTTCATCGCGCGGGGGCTGAAGACCGCCGGCTACGACACGATCCTCGTCGAAGACGGTGCCGAGGGGCTCGAGGCCGCCCTCAGCGGCGCGGCCGATCTCGTGCTGCTGGACATCGGGCTTCCGACGATGGACGGCCTCGAGGTGCTCCGCGAGCTGCGCGCGCGGGCCACCGGGATCCCGGTCATCATGCTGACCGCGCGGTCGAGCACGCGCGACACGGTCGAGGGTCTGGATGCCGGTGCGAGCGACTACGTCGCGAAGCCCTTCACGTTCGACGAACTCCTCGCGCGCGTGCGCTCACGGCTCCGCGAATCCGCCCAGCAAACCGGCATGCTGGTGAGCCACGGCGACGTCGTGCTCGACGTGCTCGCACGCCGCGTGACCGTCGCGGGGGTCGCCGTCGAGCTCTCGGCACGCGAGTTCGCCCTCGCCGAGCAGTTCCTGCGCCATGCGGGCAGCGTGCTCAGTCGCGAGCAGCTGCTCAGCAGCGTCTGGGGGCTCGACTTCGATCCCGGTTCCAACGTCGTCGACGTCTACGTCCGCTACCTGCGGGGCAAGCTCGGTGCACACCACATCACCACCGTGCGCGGCGAGGGCTACCGCTGGGAATAGTCCCGCGCACGAGAGAAGCCCCCGACGCTGGGGACGTCGGGGGCTGGAAGGCCGGTCTTGGGGGAAGCCGGCCGCACATCAATCGCGGAAGTCTGGGGAACCGTGCGATCGATCTCTCTTCGAGCCGTCTCCGGTCAGGGGTTTCTCGGAAACGGACGGTGTCACCGCCGGAGCGGAGGTCTGGGGGCGCGGCTTCGCCTCGCCGAAGCGGCTGGGGCGATCTTCGCGACCGTAGCTGTCGTCGTGGTCGTCGGGACGCGCGGGATGTGAGCGGTCGCCGTCGTCGCCTCGATCGGGGCGTGTCGCGGGGGCGGGGGGAAGCGCCGCCGCGGGCGGCGCAGCGGGCGAGATGACCACCGGCGCAGGCGCGGGCACGGTGCGCGTGACGGGCGGGTCCACCTCGTGCGGCACGGCGGGAGCGACGACATCGACCGGCGGTGCCACCTCGGTCGGCGGGGCCGGGGGTGGGGCGGGGATGTGCGTCGTCAGCGGACCGACGGGCTCGACGACAGGGTCCGTGACCGGCTCGGTCACGGCAGAGACGTCGGCGGGCCCGGCAGCGGGGCGCGGAGTGACGGTGAGCTGCGGTGCGGGCCGCACGTGGACCATGGCGGATTCGACCGGTTCGCCGGGCGATTCCGCGAGAACGGCGGTATTGGTCACGGCCACGGTGGCGACGACGGCGGCCGTCACCGCGAACGCGGTCGTGCCTCCGATCGCGATCCGTGCACGCGTGTCCACGAGAGCCCCCTTCGAGTCCGCGATTTCACGGACCCTTCAATGGTGACAGAGCGCACCCCCTGCGTGACCCCCTTCCGGGTGAGACTTCTCTCATGCCGGCATTCGGATTCAGGCCATCTCACCGGCCTCGAGCAGGTCGGTGACCAGCGCTGCGATCGCCGAGCGCTCGGATCGGGTGAGGGTCACATGTGCGAACAGTCCGTGTCCCTTCAGCGTCTCGATGACCGACGCCACACCGTCGTGCCGCCCCACGCGCAGGTTGTCGCGCTGCCCGACGTCGTGTGTGAGCACGACGCGGGAGTTCTGCCCGATGCGACTGAGGACCGTCAGCAGGACATTGCGTTCGAGCGACTGCGCTTCGTCGACGATGACGAACGCGTCGTGCAGCGACCGCCCGCGGATGTGCGTCAGGGGCAGCACCTCGAGCAGGCCTCGCTCGATCACTTCGTCCAGCACGTTGCCCGAGACGACCGATCCGAGCGTGTCGTAGACCGCCTGGCCCCACGGGTTCATCTTCTCCTGCTGGTCCCCCGGCAGGTATCCGAGCTCCTGCCCGCCGACGGCGAACAGCGGCCGGAAGACGATGATGCGCTTCTGCTGCTGGCGCTCGAGCACGGCCTCGAGGCCGGCACACAGGGCGAGGGCCGATTTGCCGGTGCCCGCGCGGCCTCCGAGCGACACGATGCCGACTTCGGGATCCAGCAGCAGGTCGATCGCGATGCGCTGCTCGGCGGAGCGGCCATGCAGCCCGAAGACCTCGCGGTCCCCGCGCACGAGTGCGAACGATCCGTCGCCCGTCACCCGGCCGAGCGCCGATCCGCGCTCGGAGTGCACGATGAGTCCTGTGTTGACGGGGAGCCCGTGCACGTCGGCGCTCTCGGCGACTTCGCTCTCGTACAGGTCGCTCATCTCGTCGCCCGAGACGTGGATGTCGGCGATGCCCGTCCACCCCGAGTCGACCGCCTGCTCGGCGAGGTACTCCTCGGCGCTCACGCCGAGCGATGCCGCCTTCACGCGCATCGGGAGGTCCTTCGAGACGACGGTGACCTCGTGCCCGTCCTGCGCGAGGTGCATCGCGATCGCGAGGATGCGGGTGTCGTTGTCGCCCAGGCGCATGCCCTGGGGCAGCACGGTCGCGTCGGTGTTCGACAGCTCGACGCGCAGCGAGCCGCCCTCGCCCACGGGCACGGGGAAGTCGAGGCGGCCGTGCTCGACGCGCAGCTCGTCGAGGTGACGCAGCGCCTGACGCGCGAAGTACCCGATCTCGGGATCGTGACGTTTGCCCTCGAGTTCGGTGATGACGACGACCGGGATCACGACGCTGTGCTCGGCGAAGCGGAAGAACGCCCGCGGATCGCTCAGCAGCACCGAGGTGTCCAAGACGTAGGTGCGCAGCGTCTGGTCGGTCGGATCGACGCCCGACAGTTCCTGATCGCTCTGCTTGTGTGGTGCTCGTGTGGTCACAACCCACTCCCCGCCCCCGGGTGGAGAACCCGGCAGTCACGAGTCGACCAGGTGTCACGAGTCGCGATCCATGGGGCCGACCCGACCGGGCACGGTGCCCGATGCGACGAACGTACGTCTGCCGTGCGGCATCCGGCGCGTCCGACACGCCGCCGACGGGTTACGCGTCGGTGAACACGCGTGTCACCACACGCGCGCCGCAGCGAAGGCCGCGAGGGCGTCGCCGAAGAGCCGCAGCGTGTCGGCGGTCGTTCCGACGTGCGGTGACACGCGCACCTGACCGAAGCGCGCCGTGACGGTGAGGCCGTGGTTCTCGAGCGACGCGGCGAGAGGAGCGGCATCCTGCGGCGCGGGGGCGAGCGTCACGATCCCGCCGCGACGCCGGGCTTCGCGCGGGGTGACGACGGGCACGTCGTAGCGCTCCGCCGTGCGGACGACCTCGGCGGTGCGCCCCGCGAGCTCCGCCTCGATCGCGGCGACGCCGACGTCGCGCACGTCGCGCAGGGCGGTCGCGAGACGCGCTGCGTCGAGGGTGTCGGGGTACGCGACCGTGAACGAGCGGGCGGATGCCGCCGGCAGCGGCACGACGTCGGAGAGCGGATCCCCCTCGACGCCCGCGAAACCCGAGAGCACCGGCTCGAGCCGCTCGAGCGCGCGTTCGCCGAACCATGCGAACCCCGTGCCCTTGCCGGCGCGCAGCCACTTGTAGCCGTTGGCGCAGACCACGTCGGCGGCGAGGTAGTCCGCCTCCACGGCGCCGAAGCCCTGCACGGCGTCGACGATGAGCAGGCGGTCTCCGATGACGTCGCGCAGCGCCGTCAGGTCGGCTCGATAGCCCGTGCGGAAGTCGACGAGGCTCACGGCGACGGCACGCGTGTCGTCGGTCAGCGCAGCGCGCACGACGTCGGGCGTGACGAACCCGTCGTCGGGCTCGACCCACTGCGGCGTGATGAATCCGCGTGCGTCGCTCGCGCGCGTCGCCGCGACCGTGAGCGACGGGAACTCGCCGCGCGAGAGCACGAGACCGCCGCCGGTCAGCCCGTACAGCGCGTGCATGAGGCCGTACGTCGTCGACGGCTGCAGCGTCACCTCGTCGGGGTCCGTCCCCATGAGCTCGGCGATGAGCTCCTTCGCCTCGCGAACGTGGTCGGCGACGAGTTCGATGCTCGAGCGGCGAGCCGAGCCGAGCATCTCGATGTCAGCCTGCGCCTCGCTGCGCACCGAGGGCGAGAGCGGGCCGAACGCGGCCCAGTCGAGATAGCCCGGTTCGCCGTCGAACGACTGCTGGAACGCCTCGAGGTCCATCATCGTCAGCCTCCGAATCGGCGGTCGCGATCGGTGTAGTCGCGGATCGCCCGCAGGAAGTCGACCTCTCGCAGGTCGGGCCCCAGCGCCTCGACGAAGTAGAACTCCGAGTGCGCGGACTGCCAGAGCAGGAAGTCGCTCAGTCGCTGCTCGCCCGACGTGCGGATGACGAGGTCGGGGTCCGGTTGCCCCCCCGTGTAGAGGTGCTCGCCGATCTGCTCGGGAGTGAGGCTCTCGGCGAGCTCCTCGAACGATCCGCCCGAGGTCGAGTGCGCCGCGATGATGCTGCGCACCGCGTCGACGATCTCGCCCCGACCGCCGTAGCCGACGGCGAGGTTCACGTGCAGCCCCGTATTGCCCTTCGTGCGCTCCTGCGCATCGTCGAGCACGCGCGCCAGATCCGGCGGCAGCAGCTCCGACCGGCCCACGTGCTGCACGCGCCAGTCGCGTTCGCGCGACAGTCCGTCGGCGAGTTCGGCGATGATGTCGATGAGATCGGACAGCTCGCGGGAATCCCGCTTGACCAGGTTGTCGTTGGAGAGCAGGTACAGCGAGACGACGTCGACGCCGATCTCGTCGCACCAGCCGAGGAAGTCGCGCATCTTCGCCGCACCGGCACGGTGCCCGTGCGCGGCCGACTCGTAGCCGAGCTGCCGCGCCCAGCGCCGGTTGCCGTCGATCATCATCGCGACATGCCGCGGCACCGCCGCTGCATCCAACCGGCGACGGAGCCGGTTGATGTACAGGCGATAGAGGGGCCCTCGGCCCTCGTTCGACGAAGCGCGCGCCACACGCCTACGCTACCGCCCGCGGGCACGCGGCATGTTCGTCACGGCATACACCGACGCGTAGCCTGAGCACGTGACCAGCCGCAACGGTGTTCCCGCAGAACCCGACGTCCCGGGACTGCCTCTCATGGAGGCCGCGGCCGTCGATGCCGCGACGCCTGAGATCCGGCCGACCTGGCGCGGCTGGATCCATGCCGCGACCTTCCCCGTCGCGATCGTCGCGGGGATCGTGCTCATCGTGCTGGCGCAGGGCGGCCCCGCGAAGTGGGCTTCCGCCGTCTTCATGGCGACGTCGCTGCTGCTGTTCGGCAACTCGGCGCTCTATCACCGGTTCGACTGGGGTCCGAAGACGAGGATCATCCTCAAGCGGATCGACCACGCCAACATCCTGCTGCTCATCGCCGGCACCTACACGCCGATCGCCGTCCTCGCGCTGCCGACGTCGCAGACCGTCATCCTGCTCTCGCTCGCGTGGGGCGGCGCGCTCCTGGGGATCCTGTTCCGGGTGTTCTGGATCGACGCACCGCGATGGCTCTATGTCGCGCTGTACCTCGTGCTGGGCTGGGCGGCCGTCATGTACATCGTGCCGCTCTTCCAGGCCAACCCGGCCATGATGATCCTCGTCATCATCGGGGGTCTGCTCTACACGGTCGGCGCCGTCGCCTACGCGCTCAAGCGCCCGAATCCGTGGCCCGGGCACTTCGGGTTCCACGAGATCTTCCACGTCTGCACCGTGCTGGCGTTCCTCTGCCATTGGACGGCGTGCCTGCTCATCGCGCTGCAGCCGGCCTACCACGGCCCCTGAGCCCGCTACGGGCGCGGGGGAACCCGCGGATCCTCGTCGGGCTCGGCAGCATCCCGTCGCCCGTCCGCATCGAGGGCCTCGGCCTCTTCGCGCAGCTCGTCGGCGATGTCGGCACGTACGCGACCCCGGCGGATGCGACGCAGCATGTCGAAGATGAGCAGGAAGACCGCCACGACCACGAGCACGATGACGGCGAAGCCCAGCGGACCGGGCGTCACAAGGGATGGGTCGACCGTCATGCTCGGCGTCGGCTGGGGGTCGGCGGTCGCGAGCGCGGCGATCACGTCGTGCATGGTGTCCTCGATCCGCGCCGGAAGCGCATAGCCTGGATGTCCAGCCTAATCTTCCCGACAGGACCGCGATGACGACCCAGGACATGCTCGATCGGCGCTACGGCCGACGCGGTCGCGGGGGCTCGCGGGCGCTCGTCATCATCGGCATCGCGCTCGCCGTCGTCGCCGTGGGACTGTTCTCCTGGATGACGGTGGCCTCGTCTCTCGACTCCGTCGATGCCGACACGACCGGCTTCGACCTCGTGGATGAGCGCACGGTCGTGCTCGATTTCCAGTTCACCTCTCCCCCGGGCCGCAGCGTCGCGTGCGTCCTCGAAGCGCAGGACGAAGAGCACGGCGTCGTCGGCTGGAAGGTCGTCGAATACGAGGCGTCCGACATGCACGGCCGCGCGTACCGCGAGGTCATCCCGACGACCGCGCCCGCGGTGTCGGGGTTTGTCAACGACTGCTGGGTGACGTAGTCTTTTCCCGTTCACGCCCTGGCCAGCGCCGGGGCGTTCGACGTACCGGCCCCCCACAGCAAGGAGATCGACGTGTCCAGCGATGCCCCGGTGACCTTCCTCACCCAGGATGCCTACGACCGTCTCGCCGCCGAGCTCGAGCAGCTCTCGACCGTCGGCCGCGAGGAGATCGCCAAGCGGATCGAAGCCGCGCGCGAAGAGGGCGACCTCAAGGAGAACGGCGGCTATCACGCCGCGAAGGATGAACAGGGCAAGCAGGAGGCCCGCATCCGCACGCTGCAGCAGCTGCTGAAGGACGCGACCGTCGGCGAGGCGCCCGAGAGCACGGGCGTCGTCGAATCCGGCACGGTCGTGACCGCGATCGTCGCCGGCGGCGAAGAGGTCTTCCTGCTCGGCAACCGCGAGATCGCCTCCGGCTCGGAACTCGACGTGTACAGCGAGGCCTCGCCCCTCGGTTCGGCGATCCTCGGTCTCACGGAGGGCGAGAAGACGTCGTACACCGCTCCCAACGGCCGCGAGATCGCGGTCGAGGTCGTGAAGGTCGAGACCTACGCGGGGCAGTGACCCCTCGCCAGGCTCCGCGCCCCCTCGACAGGCTCAGGGATCAGCCGCGAGACTGCATCCGCACGGCGAGACGACGGGGTTCACCCGCTGTCTCGCCGTGCCGTTGCAGTCTCGCGGTCATTGTTCGACGATGGCGGGGTGGAAGCCGGCCTCTTCGAGCACCGCGATGACGTGGGCGCGGTGCTCCTCGCCGCGCGTCTCGACGCTGAGCTGCAGGATGACCTCGCTGATCTGCAGGCCCTGACCGTGCCGCGTGTGCAGCACCTCGATGACGTTCGCTCCGGCATGCGACACGAGCTCTGAGACCCGCGCGAGCTGACCCGGACGGTCGGGCAGCGGGATCCGCAGCGACGTGTACCGATCGGATGCCGCGAGCCCGTGCGCGACGATGCGCTGCAGCAGCAGCGGGTCGATGTTCCCGCCCGACAGCACGCTGACGGTCGTGCCCGTGGCCTGCACCTTGCCGGCGAGCATCGCGGCGACGCCGGCGGCGCCCGCGGGCTCGACGACCTGCTTCGCGCGCTCGAGGAGCACCAGGAGCGCCCGGGCGATGTCGTCTTCGGAGACCGTCACGATCTCATCGACGACTTCACGGACGATGTCGAACGTGAGATCCCCCGGTCGCGCCACGGCGATGCCGTCGGCGATCGTGGGTCGTGTCGCGACCTCGAGCGGATGACCGGCGGCGATGGAGGGCGGGAAGGCCGCAGAGTTCTCGGCCTGCACTCCGATGACGCGGATCGTGCGTCCCACCGCGGCAGCGCGCGCCTTGAGAGCCGCGCCGACACCCGCGATGAGTCCTCCCCCGCCGATGCCGAGCACGACGGTCTCGAGTTCGGGCAGCTGGTCCCACAGTTCGATGCCGAGGGTTCCCTGCCCCGCGATGATGTCGAGGTGGTCGAAGGGGTGGATGAGGACGGCACCCGTGCGTTCGGCGAACTCCGCCGCGAGCCGCAGCGGCGTCTCGACCGTCGCGCCCTCGAGCACGACCTCGGCGCCGTAGCCGCGCGTCGCGAGGAGCTTGGGCACGGGCACCCCGAGCGGCATGAAGATCGTGGCGGGGATGCCGAGCTCCTGCGCCGCGAGCGCGACACCCTGCGCGTGGTTTCCCGCCGAGGCTGCGACGACACCGCGGGCGCGCTCCTCGGCGGTCAGCCGCGACAGACGGTAGGTCGCTCCGCGGATCTTGAACGATCCCGTGCGCTGCAGGTTCTCGAGCTTGAGGTGCACGGGCACCCCGAGCAGCTCGGACAGATGCTGCGACGCGTCCACCGGAGTGGGCGAGATGACACCGGCCAGCGAGGCCGCGGCGTCTTCGAACGCCGCGAGCGCAGGGACAGCCGACCGGGTCTGAGACGTGTTCACGCGCGTGTCCTCCTGGGGCGTGGGACGGTGCTCCAGATGAAGTCACCGGTGGGTGGCGCGCCGGTCTCCCAGGAGCGCTTGCTGAGATAGACCGCCACGACGTTCGCGAATGCCGCCAGCGGCACGGCGAACAGCGCCCCCGGGATGCCGGCGATCATGGCACCGCCGGCGACGACGATGACGATCGCGAGCGGATGCACCTTGACGGCGGCCCCCATCAGGAGCGGCTGCAGGACGTGACCTTCGATCTGCTGGACGCCGAGGACGACCACAAGCATCCACAGCGCGATCCACGGACCGTTGTAGACGAGGGCGAGGAACACCGCGACGGCGCCCGTCAGCACGGCTCCCACGATCGGGACGAAAGCGCCCAGGAACACCAGGACGGCGACGGGGATCGCCAGCGGCACGCCCAGCAGGAACGCGCCGAGTCCGATCCCGACGGCATCGATCGTCGCGACCAGCAGCTGCGTGCGGGCGTAGTTCACGACCGTCACCCAGCCGGCCTTCGCCGCGCCGTCCACGGCGCGGCGGGCGCGCCGGGGGAACAGTCGCGTGGCCCACTTCCAGATCCCGGCGCCGTCGGCCAGGAGGCACAGCAGGATGAACACGGCGAGCAGCGATCCCGCGGCGACATGACCCAGCGTCGTGCCGAGCGCCAGCGCACCCGACCACAGCAGCTGCCCCTGTTCCTGCATGAGCTGACCCGCCTGCGCCAGGAGGTCGTCGATCTGCTGCGCCGTGAGGTGCAGCGGGCCGTCGATGAGGTACTGGCGGAACTGCACGACCGCCTCGACCGTGCGCGTCTGCACCGACGCCCACTCCCTGCTGATCTGCCAGCCCACGAGCCACAGCAGTCCCGACACGATGGCGAGCGTGCCGACGACCGAGATGACGATCGCGATCCATTTCGGGAGGCCTCGGCGCAGCATCCACGAGAATGCGGGCCAGAGCAGCGCCGTGACGAGGATCGCGACGAGGAGGGGGATGACGAGGAGCTTCAGCTGGATGATGAGCCAGATCGCGACGCCGATGGCCGCCGCGATGACGAGCAGGCGCCACGAATACGCCGTCGCGACGCTCAGACTCCGCGGTACGGTGCGCCCCGCGTCGGTCGTGACGACCCGGGTCCGATCGCGCAGCGCGTCGAACAATGAGCCGCGAGGCTGGGGAGCGTCGGACTCCGACTCCGTACTGCTCATCCGACAAGTCTAGGACCGGCGCATTCCGCAATCACCATGCACCGCAGCGACGTCGGCGGCCGTCATTAGGCTGACCGCGTGAAGTCCTCACTCAGTCGCGCCGAAGCCCGCCGCATCGCCGTCGCCGCGCAGGGGTTCGCTCGCCCGCGCCCCGCCGCCGTCGGCACACGACAGCTCAATCTCGCCCTCGCCCGCATGGCGACTCTGCAGATCGACTCGGTCAACGTCTTCGCGAGATCTCACTACATGCCGCTCTTCTCGCGCCTCGGGCCGTACGACCCCGCACTTCTGGATCGATTGCTGTTCGCGCGACGCCCGCCCTACCTCGAATACTGGGCGCACGTCGCGGCGTTCATCCCCGCGACCGACTGGCCGCTGTTCCGGTTCCGGATGGATGCCCTGCGCGAGAAGTACGGCACGGGTCCCGACACGTGGTTCCACGCGCATCGCCCGGTCGTGGACTGGGTGCGCGCCGAGCTCGCCGATCGCGGACCACTGCGCCCCGCGCAGATCGAGTACGACGCGCAGCGCGGCACGCGGGGTCAGTGGTGGGACTGGGACGTCGTCAAGCGCGCACTCGAGCAGCTGTGGCTCTTCGGCGAAGTGGCGATCGCCGGCAGGCGGGGCTTCGAGCGCCGGTACGCCGTGGCCGCCGATGTCGTGCCCGCCGCGGCGTTCGCCGCCCGTGTGCCGCGTGACGAGGCCGTCCGCGAGCTCGTGCGGCGCGCAGCGCGCGCCTACGGGGTCGCGACAGCGGCCGATCTGGCCGATTACTGGCGGATCAGCGACCGCCGCGCCGTCCTCGCGGCGGTGCACGACCTCGTCGATTCGCACGAGCTGCGCCCGGTCACGGTCGAGGGCTGGACGACGGGCGACCGCCCCACCCCCGCCTGGCTGCACGTCGATGCCCGGCTCCCCCGGCGCATCGACGCGAGCGCGATCCTGACGCCGTTCGACCCGCTGGTGTGGTTCCGCGACCGCACCGAGCGCCTGTTCGACGTCGAGTACCGGATCGAGATCTACACGCCCGCGCACCGCCGCCGCTTCGGCTACTACTCGCTGCCGGTACTGCAGGGCGACGACGTCGTCGGCCGCGTCGATCTCAAGGCCGACCGCGCGGCATCCCGTCTGCTCGTCCAGTCCGCGTGGTGGGAGCACGGTCATCCTCCGGATGCCGCGGCCCGGCTCGCGCACGAGCTGCAGGCCGCCGCGGCCTGGCAAGGTCTGGACACGCTGTCGGTGTCACGATGGGGCGACGCCACCGACGACCTCGCCGCCGTGCTCCCCCGTGCCGAGCGCCACGATGCAGGACCGGTCGCGGCGGGTTAGCGTGGCACTGTGCAGCGCCGTGTCATCGCAGGGATCGTCGCCGGCGTCGCGGTGGTCGCGATCGGCGCCGGCATCGCGGCGTGGACGCTGACGCGGCCGCCCTCCGCCGACGATGTCGCCGACCGCTATCTGCGCGCCCTCTCGAACGGCGACTTCGCCGCCATCGCGCCGCTGCTGCCCGAGTCGGTCGATGCCGGACACCTCGAGACGGCCTTCGCCGGGGCGACCGGGCACCTCACCGACTACACCGTGACGCTGACCGGCGACGGCGACGCGGTCAGCGCGAGAGCCGACGTCCTCCTCGGTGGCGCGGACGGCGTCGTCGTCTTCGGTCTCGCCCGCACCGATGACGGCTGGACTCTCGCACAGGACTTCCTCGCGAGCCTCGAGGTGAGCACGACGCTCGGCGATTCCGTCCTCGTCGGCGACGCCCTCGCGCCCGCGGACGAACCGATCGCTCTGCTGCCGGCCGTCTATCCCGTCTCAGCGGCGCCCGCCGGTATCCTCGAGGGGGACATCGAGGTGACCGCGACGAACGACGAGCCGGTGACGGCGGCGCTCGACCCGACGCTCGCGCCCTCTGCGACCGACATCGCCCAGCGACGGCTCGACGACTACGCCGCGCAGTGCACGGCGCCGGCGGCGACGATCCCGGAACGCTGCGGGCTGCGCGCACCGTGGGCCGCAGACCTGCGCACACTCGACGCCGTCGCGTTCCGCGTCGAGACCCTGCCGTCGCTGCGCATCGCCGACGACGGCCGATCGTTCGCCGCGACCGGCGGCGCCGTCGTGGCGACGGTGACCGGCACGACGAGGGCAGGGTCCGCCGCATCCTTCACGTATCGATCGGAGGACTGGTCGATGTACGGAACGGTCCGCTTCGAGGGCGAGCAGATGGTGCTGCTCGTCGACTGACCGACAATCCGAGGTCGAATCCGTGCGACAGATGACGCACATCAGAGGCCTTCGGCGCGACACTCTGCCAAGACATACCAGAATGGACGCGGTTCAACAAGACTTCCATCCCCGCGCGCGCGACGCTATGCAGGAAGTATGACAATATCCCCACCTCTACCCGAAACGGCTCGGAGGCGCCGCGGCACAGTAGCCGCGACCGTCACCGTCGCGGCTCTCGCAGCGGCCCTGCTCAGCCCCACGGCGGCATCAGCTTCCGCCGCCGACCCCGTCATCACCATCGAAGACGGCGTCACGCAGCCCGTCTTCGACTACGGCACGGCCGTGCGCGAACGCGTCTTCATCCCCGTCGAGGGTGTCGACCAGGACAACGACGGTGTGACCGACGTCACCTCGGTCGACATCATCCGCCCGGCGCAGGCCTCGGCGGACCTCAAGGTCCCGGCCATCATCGACCCCAGCCCCTACTACACGACCCTCGGACGCGGCAACGAGTCCCAGCGTCTGACCGACATCGACGGCGACGGCGTCGCCGACCTGTTCCCCCTGTTCTATGACAACTACTTCGTGCCGCGCGGCTACGCCGTCATCCACGCGCAGATGAACGGCACGGGCTGGTCGACCGGCTGCCCCCACCACGGCGGTGCGGGTGACATCGAGAGCATGAAGGTCGTCGTCGACTGGCTCAACGGTCGCGTCCCCGCCTTCAACGCCGCCGGCGACGCTGTCGCGGCGACGTGGCACAACGGCAAGTCGAGCATGATCGGCAAGTCCTACGACGGCACGCTGGCCAACGGCGTCGCCGCCACGGGCGTCGACGGCCTGTCCACGATCGTCCCGATCGACGCGATCAGCGACTGGTACCGCTACTCGCGCACGAACGGCATCCGCCACAACACGAACTACCCGGCGAGCCTGTCGAACACCGTCACCAACCCCGAGCGTCGCGCCCTGTGCGCCCCGTCGCGTGCCGTCTTCAACGACATCGACGGTGACGAAACGGGCGACATGAACCCGTTCTGGGACGAGCGCAACTACCTCAACGGCATCGACAACGTCAAGGCGTCGGTCTTCGCGATCCACGGGCTCAACGACGACAACGTCCGGATGAGCCAGTTCGGCGACTACTGGGAGGCCCTCAGCGAGCGCGACGTGCCGCGCAAGGTGTGGCTGCCCCGTCTCGGCCACATCGACCCGTTCGAGTTCCGTCGTGAGGTGTGGGTCGACACGCTGCACCGCTGGTTCGACTACTGGCTGCACGGCATCGACAACGGCATCATGAACGAGCCGCAGTCCACCGTCGAGTTCGGTCCGTCCGAGTACGTCGACGAAGCATCGTGGCCGGCCCCCGGCACCGAAACCGTCGAGCTGAACCTCTCGGGCGCGACGCAGGGCGCCGCCGGCGCGCTGCGCATGGCACCGGTCGCCGGTGCGACGACGCTCTCGTACACGGGCGGCTCCAACGCGCCCGGCGAGAACTCGTTCATCCCGAACCCGGAGAACCCGCAGGCCAACCGCGTCGTGCTGCTCTCCGAGCCGCTCACGGCGGACCTGCGCGTGTCGGGCACGCCCGTCGTCAAGCTCGACGCGTCGCTCAGCCAGGAGCAGTCGAACCTCGCCGCGCTCCTCGTCGACTACAGCACCGACGTGCGCACCCCGCGCTCGCCCGGTGACGGCGTGCTGACCACCGAGGTCCGCACGTGCTGGGGCGCCGCGAGCGAGCATGACAACGCGTGCTACCTCGAGGCTGAGCGTCGCTCGGCATCGTCGGACTTCTGGCGCCTGTCGCGCGGCGCGCTGGACTCGTCGAACCGTGAGGGCATCGCCGAGGGCCAGGCCTCGCCGGTCGTCCCCGGTCAGAAGTACGACTTCGACTGGAAGATGGAGCCGTACGACCACGTGTTCAAGGCCGGCTCGCGCATCGGCGTGATCCTGACGACGAACCTGTCGGGCTACCAGGCCGGTTCGCCCAACGCCACGGTCACGTTCGACGCGACCACGTCGACGATCGCGCTGCCCATCGTGGGTGGCTCGGGCGCCGCGTCCGCCGCCGGTCTGAACACCGTCGCCCTCGATGCAGCCGTCACGTCGCGCTGCCTCGCCGGCAAGGTGTACAACTCGGTCTCGGTCACCAACAACGACTCCGTCGCGGTGAACATCTCGGTCACGAGTGAGCACGGCAGCAAGTCGTTCGTCTCGGTGCAGCCGGGCAAGACCGCTGCGGTCTCGATCAACACCCGCACGGCGACGCTGACCGCGGGCGAGATCGGCATCAGCGGCAACGCTGACGGTCGCACCGACCGCACCACCTCCGTCACCTACCCCGCATTCACCTGCGGCTGATCCATCCCTGACGCCGGCCGCGGCATCCTGGTTCGCCAGGGTGTCGCGGCCGTCGCCTTTGGTGCAGGACGGATAGCGGCACGTGACACCTGGCACGGCCCGTCACGGCGACCGTACCGTCGCGGTGACAGCGGACCTACCCGCTCGCACCGTCGCGGAGACAGCGGACCTGCCCGCTCGCACCGTCGCGGAGACAGCGGACCGACCCGCTCGGCCCGGTCAGGGGAACGCGACCCCCTCACATACCGCCAGGCCGCACGGTGGACCGAGCCCTGGAGCCGCACCCCACGGCCGAACCCGCGCGCCGCCGCGATCCGCGTTCACCTGCCGCGCACGACTGGGCCCACTCGGGGCGTCACACCGGTCGCGTCAGAACTGCACGCGCGGCGGCTCTGAGATGGCCGCGCCGTCGACGACCTCGAAGAACTCGCGCTCGTGGAACCCGAGGTTCCGGGCGAAGAGATTGTTCGGGAACACCTTGATCTTGGTGTTCAGTTCGCGCACGCCGCCGTTGTAGAACCGGCGCGATGCCTGGATCTTGTCTTCCGTATCGACGATCGACTGCTGCAGGTGCAGGAAGTTCTGGCTCGCTTGCAGCTGCGGATACGCTTCGGCGACGGCGAACAGCGACTTGAGCGCCTGTTGCATGTGCCCTTCGGCCACGCCCGTCTCGACGGGACCCGTAGCGTTGAGCGTCTCGGCGCGGGCCCTCGTGACGTTCTCGAAGACGGCCTTCTCGTGCGCCGCGTAGCCCTTCACCGCCTCGATGAGGTTGGGCAGCAGATCGGCTCGGCGTTTCAACTGCACCGTGATGTCGGCCCACGCTTCGTCGACGCGGACGTTCAGCTGCACAAGCGAGTTGTACGTCGCCCAGAGGTAGACACCGGCGATGACGACCAGCGCCACGACGATGAGAACCGGAATGAGCCATTCCCACATAGCCACAAACTCCGTTCGAAAGATCACCTCATCCTAACGGCGGCACCCTCGCCGACACCGGCGGCTGGGGAGACTCCCAGCTACTCCCCGAGCACGCGTTCGAGGTAGGAGTTGTGGAACATGCGCGTCGGATCGAGTCGATCCCGCACGGCGACGAAGTCGTCGAACCGCGGGTAGCGCTCGCGCAGAGCCGCGGCATCCAGCGTGTGCAGCTTGCCCCAGTGCGGGCGTCCGCCGTAGCGCAGCAGAATCTCCTCGGCGGCTTCGAAGTACTCCGTCGGGTCTTCGCGCACGTACCGGTGCACCGCAATGTAGGCAGTCTCGCGCCCCGACGCGGTCGACAGCCACAGATCATCGGATGCTGCGAACCTGACCTCGACGGGAAACGAGATGCGCCACCCCTCGTCGGCGATGAGAGCGCGCAGGGAGGCGAACGCGGGAACGACGTGCTCGGCGGGCAGCGCGTACTCCATCTCGCGGAACCGCACCGTGCGTCGGTGCGCGAAGACGCGCGCCGAGCGGTCGGTCTGCTCGCGTGTGCCCGTCAGCCTCGTCGCGGCACGCGACACCGCGGGCACGACGGCGGGCAGCACCGACCCGAGCGCGCACGTCGCGCGGTACACGCCGTTGGCCAGGAGCGTCTCGTCGACCCAGCGGCCGACGACCGGCAGCGGCCGGCGCACGTCGCTCTCGGGCAGGCGCGTCAGGGTCTTCGTCAGCGCAACCTCGGTGTGCGGGAACCAGAAGAACTCCATGTGGTCGGCCTCGCGCGCGCGCACCGCGAGCCCGTCGACGACGTCATCGAGCGGCTCGCGACGTTCGACGGCGTGCAGCAGGAACGCCGGGACGCACTGGATCGTGATCTCGACGAGGATCCCCAGCGCCCCGAGCCCGAGCGCGACGGCCGGCAGCAGGTCGGCGTTCTCGTTCTCGTCGACGGTCATCCGCTCGCCGTCGGATCGCACGAGGGTGACACCGGTGACCTGCGTCGCGATACCGCCGAAGCGCGCGCCCGTGCCGTGGGTGCCCGTCGATATCGCACCGGCGAGCGATTGCCTGTCGATATCGCCCAGGTTCTGCATCGCGAGCCCGTACCGCGCGAGCAGACGCGGAATCTGGTGCAGCCGCGTGCCCGCCAGAAGCGTCACGCGCGCCCGGTCGCGGTCGACGCGCACGAGACCCGTGAGATCGGTCAGATCCAGCAGCACACCCGGCGCGACGGCGATGCCGGTGAAGCTGTGACCTGCGCCGACGGCCTTCACCCGCAGCCCGCGCGCCGCGGCGGACCGCACGGAGCGCTGCACGGCCGAGACCGATCGCGGGAACTCGACGCGTTGCGGCCGCACCGACGCCGAGCGCGCCCAGTTCTGCCATGTTCCGCCGGGGCGCGTCACAGGAACGCCTTGCCTTCGCCTCGGTACGTCGGCAGCTGCTCCACGATCGCCCCGTCCTCGATGACGTGATACCGGTCGATGCGTTCCGCGAGCTCGCCGCTCTTCGCGTGGCGGAACCAGACCCGGTCGCCGACGGCCAGCATGCGCGCCGCCTCGCCCTGCAGCGGGGTCTGCACCTCGCCGGCGCCCTCGCGCGGCAGCATCCGCAGTCCTTCCGGCCAGACGGCACGCGGCTGCCTGCTCGCCGAGGGCGGTCCCGAGGCGATCCAGCCTCCGCCGAGCACCGTGGCGATGTCGGGGCGGGGCTTGCGCACGACCTCGAGGGCGAACGCCGCGGCGGGCGCCGGCTCGAACGCGCGATAGCCGTCGAAGAGGTGGCCCGCGAGCAGGCCGCTGCCGGCGGTGAGTTCGGTGACCGATTGATCGGATGCCGTGCGCTCGAGCGAGCCCGTCCCGCCGGCGTTGACGAATTCGATCGGCGCGACATCGCGCAGTGCTGCGACGATCGCCGCGCGCCGCTCCGCCAGCTCGTGCGCCGAGCGGCGCTGCATCCACCGGATGACGCCGTCGCCGGCCCCGGTCGCGTCGCCCTGCCCGGCGATCTGCGCTTCGTACATCATCAGTCCCACGAGACGGAAGCCGTCGCGAGCCGCGATCGAGCGAGCGAGGGATGCCACCTCCCCCGGCTCGTGGAGGGGCGAGCGGTGCACGCCGATATGGCCGAGTCCCGGCGCGCACCACGACGCATCGGCGTCGATCGCGACGCGCAGCCGGGGGCGCGTACCGGGCGCGGCGACGGCGTCGACGAGGTCGAGCTGCGCGGGATCGTCGACCATGAGCGTGATGCGCGAGGCGGCCGGCTCGTCGGCGGCGAGTGCGGCGATCGCGGCACGGTCGGTCGTGGGATAGCCGAGCACGACATCGTCGTGCGTCTCGGCGAGCCAGAGTGCCTCGGGCAGCGTGAAGCCGAGGATGCCGCGATATCCGGCGAGGGCGAGCGTCGCGTCGAGCACGCCGCGCACGCGCACCGACTTGCTCGCGACGCGAATGGGCACGCCGCCCGCACGCACGAGCATGTCGAGGGCGTTGTGCCGGATCGCGGCGAGGTCGATCACGCCGACGGGGCCCGAGAGGTCGGCCACGGCACGGGTCAGCAGCGTCCAGTGCCGGGCGGGGTCGGGCCAGGTGGGGGTCGAGACGTCCGCCGCGAGCAGGTCCATGCGCCCCAGCCTACGAGGCCGTTGTGCGCGGCGCGCGAGTGCGGTTCGATGTCGGCATGACCGCTGCCATCCACTACCTCGCTCCGGGCACGAGTCGCCCCGCGTGCGGCGATACGAGCCCCGACGCGCCGGTGACCTCATCCGTGACGCTGGTGACGTGCACGGCGTGCGCACGCGTCGTCACGACGCCGCGCCGACCGACGCCGCACGGGCGCACGAACTGACGCGTCCGTGTGAGAGCACCGCGGCGTGCCGAGCCTCGGGCGGCGTGGGCCCACCCGCACGGGTTCTCGTCAGCTCCGGAACACGGCGCCGCAGCCGCCCGATGGGCGACAGCACCGCCGTACCCCCGGTGGGACTCGAACCCACACTGAAGCGATTTTAAGTCGCCTGCCTCTGCCATTGGGCTACGGGGGCGTCGTCAGCTGACGACACCCACGCTATCGGTCAGCCCGAGACGGCCGCCTTCTCGGCGTCGGCGCGCTTCGCTTCGGCCGGCTTGCCCTGGTCGCGCGGCTCGGCCGGCGGGGTGACGGCCGGCTGCGGCGGACGCGGACGCGCGGCGAACTCCTCGAAGACATAGCGCGGGTTCTGCACGGTCTCGAGGTTGACGAGGTCGCGACCCAGCCAGAAGTTGTTCCACCAGCCCCACAGCACGCGCCACTTGCGCTCCCACGACGGCATCGCGAGGCCGTGGTAGCCACGGTGGGCGAGCCAGGCGATAAAGCCCTTGAGCGCGATGTTGCCCGACTGGAAGACGCCGTTGTACAGGCCGAGACCCGCGACGGCACCCATGTTGTGGTGGACGTACTCGCGCGGCAGCTCACCGCGCAGGACGCCGACGAGGTTCTTCGCGAGCAGCTTGGCCTGCCGCACGGCGTGCTGCGCGTTGGGCACGCAGTACCCGCCGACGCCGCCGCCCGAGAGGTCGGGCACGGCCGAGATGTCACCGGCCGCCCAGGCGCCCTCGACGATCTCCTCTTCCGTGCCGACGCGCAGGTCGGGCCGGGTGCGGATGCGGCCGCGCTCCTCGACGGGCAGGTCACTGCCGCGCACGACGGTCGGGTTCGCCATGACGCCGGCGGTCCAGATGATGAGGTCGCTCGGGATGGTCTCGCCGGTGGACAGCTCGATGTTGCCGTCGACGGCACCGGTCACCTGCGTGTCCAGGTGCACCGAAGCGCCCCGCTCGGCGAGGCTCTTGAGCACCCACTCGCTCGTCTTGAGCGATACCTCGGGCATGATGCGGCCCATCGCCTCGACGAGGTGGAAGTGCGTGTCCTCGAAGGTGATCTGCGGGTAGCTCTTCACCAGCGAGGACGCCAGCGAGCGCAGCTCGGCGAACACCTCGATGCCGGCGAATCCGCCGCCGACGACGACGACCGTCAGCAAGCGGTCGCGCTCGGGGCCGGGGGGCAGGACCGACGCCTTGTCGAAGTTCGACATCAGCCGGTCACGGATCGCGACGGCTTCTTCGATCGTCTTCAGGCCGATCGCGTTGTCGGCGATGCCGGGGATCGGGAACGTGCGCGACACCGCACCGGCGGTGACGACGATCTGGTCGTACTCCTGCTGGTAGGGCTCACCCGCCACGGGAGTGATCGTCGCGACCTTGCGGGCGTGATCGATACCGGTCACCTTCGCCGCGATCACCGCCGTGCGCTTGAGGTGACGACGCAGCGCGACGACGGAGTGGCGCGCTTCGATCGAACCGGCCGCGACCTCGGGGAGGAAGGGCTGGTAGGTCATGTACGGCAGCGGATCGACGATCATGACTTCCGCTTCGCCCTTGCGGAGGAGCTTCTCGAGCTTCCAGGCGGTGTAGAAGCCCGCGTATCCGCCTCCGACGACGAGGATTCTGGGCACGGTGTTGCTCACGGCGGGGAAAACTCCTCGTGGATCAGCGGCTCGGCGCGCGGGACGCCATTCGGATGCGTCGGACAGTTGCAGTGACGCCGAGCCCCATCAGTATAGCGGTGGAGGTGAGTGCCAGAAGCGGGAGCGTGCCGTAGAGCAGCGTCTCGTAGGACGGCAGGAGAGGCGACGTCTCGATCCGACCGTCGGCGACCGGCGGGAGCGGATCGACATCGACGGGGCCGCCGGTCGGCGTCGGTGCGGGTGCAGCATCCGCGCGTCGGTAGAGCCGGATCCATTCCTGCAGACTGCCCATCGGGTTGGCCACGACGGCGGGCACCTCGGCGGCCACCGCCGCGGCGGCGTCCACGAGGCCGTAGCCGTAGAGCGGATCGGGATGCGACGTCGCGGCCGGCGCGGGGCGCGTCGTGCGGACGATGCGGTTGATGACGTTGTTGGCGTCGAGGTCGGGATGCGCCGAGCGGACCAGGGCCGCGATGCCGGCGACGATGGGCGCGGCGCCGCTCGTTCCGTCCCACAGCACCACCCGCCCGTCGGCCGAGACGCCGAGCAGCTTCTCGCTCGGTGCGGAGACGCCGATCGTGATGCCCTGCGTCGAGGCATCCAGGCTCGCGCGCCCCTCGGGGTCGACACCGCCGACGGTGAGCACGCCCGGGATGGTCGCGGGGGCGCCGACGCGCGATGTGCCGCTCGCGCGGTTTCCTGCCGCGACCACGACGACGACGTCGTTCTCGTACGCGTAGAGGAATGCGTCGTCCCAGCTCTTGTCCCAGTCGGGCACGTTCGTCGTAAGTGAGAGGTTGATCACGTCGGCGCCGTTGTCCACCGACCAGCGCATCGCCTGGGCGATCTGGTCGACGAACGGCACGGATGCCGCGGCCCCGAAGCCGACCGAGACCGACAGCAGCTCCGCCTCGGGCGCCACGCCGATCATGCCGGCGCCCGGCCCCGTGCCGCGCGCCGCGGCGAGCGAAGCCACCCAGCTGCCGTGATTGCGGTCGATCGTGCCGACCGGCTTGCGCCCGTCCGGACTCCCTGTGCCGGACACATCGATGCCGTTCACGACGGCGCCCTCGAACTCGACGGGACCGCGCGCGATGCCCGTGTCGATGATCGCGATCCGCACGCCCTCACCGCGCGTCGTCTGCCATGCCTCCTCGATGCCGTACTCGTCGAGCCAGTACTGCATGCCGCGGATGGGGTCGATCTCGGGCGCGTCCGTGGTCGAGGGGGCGGGGGCGAGCGGTGCGACGACGGCGAGGGACAGGGCGAGCGCGCCGGTCGCGAGCGCGCCGAGCCTCACCCCGCGGCTCCCGGTCGGGCGCACACGCAGCGTTCGGGAGACCACGACGACAGCGCGAGTGCGCGATCGCCGAAGGGATTGACTCCGGGTCCTGCGGCGAGCGTGTGCGCCAGCACGGCGTGCAGGCACTTGATGCGGGTCGGCATGCCGCCGGCCGAGATGCCCTCGATCTCGGCGACGTCGCCGTACGGCGCACGGTCGGCGAGGTACGCGTCGTGTGCGCGCTGGTAGGCCGCGCGCAGATCGTCGTCGTCGGCGAGCTCGTCGGTGAACTGGCGCATGACCTGACCGGCTTCGAGCGTCGACATGGCCGCGGTCGCGGCGGGATGCGTCAGGTAGTAGAACGTCGGGAACGGCGTGCCGTCGTCGAGGCGCGGCGCCGTCGCGGCGACGGTCGGGTTGCCGCAGGCGCACCGCGCGGCGACGCCGACGACACCGCGGGCGGGACGCCCGAGCTGTTCGCGAAGAACCGTCAGATCGGCGTCGGTCACGGGCGGATAGGGAGGCGTCGGCACGTCCTCCAGGGTACCGGCCACGGCTGGGGCGCCGCTGGATCGCCTCACCCGGAAGGCGACTCGTCGGGGGCGGGGTCGGGCACACCCACCGTGGGCGGGGCGACGGTCTGCGCGAGCCCCGCTTCGGTGAGCGAGCGGACGAACTGCGACATCCAGTCGGTGCGCGTCTGCTCGACCTCTTCGCTCACGGGATCCAGTTCCTGCGGACGCTGATCGGCCGGCAGATCGTTGTCCACGAGGTAGATGACCTCGCCGGGCTTGACGTAGTACAGCCGTTCACGAGCCTGCGTCGTGATGTAGGCCGGATCGCGCCAGCGCTCCCGCTGCTGCTCGAGCGCGGTCACCTCTTCGCGGCTCACCTGCACCGAGCGCTCGAGCGCGGCGATCTGCTGCCGCTGCCCGATGTAGGTGCCGATCGTGGGCACGAGCACGAATGCGGCGAGCACGACGAGCCCCAGCATGATGACCATGAATCCCGACAGTCGGATGCCGCCGAGCCATTGCCGGACGTCGACCTGGCGCGCTTCACGCGTGCGGCGGGCGCGAGCAGGGGGAGCCGTCGTCTTGGCCACGGCTCCCCCTTCTCCTCGCGGTCGGTGATCGAGCAGCCCGCCTCAGCGCCCACCCGGTGACCGAGCAGCCCGCCTCAGCAACCCACCCGGTGATCGAGCAGCCCACCTCAGCAACCCACCCGGTGATCGAGCAGCCCACCTCAGCAACCCACCCGGTGATCGAGTAGCCCACCTCAGCAACCCACCCGGTGATCGAGTAGCCCGCGCAGCGGGCGTATCGAGATCTAGTCCTTGAACCGAGGGAAGGCCGAGCGACCCGCGAAGACCGCGGCGTCGCCGAGGTCTTCCTCGATGCGCAGAAGCTGATTGTATTTCGCGACGCGCTCGCTGCGGGCGGGCGCGCCGGTCTTGATCTGACCGCAGTTGACGGCGACCGCGAGGTCGGCGATCGTCGTGTCCTCGGTCTCGCCCGAGCGATGCGACAGCATCGAGCGGTAGCCGTTCTGCGTCGCGAGGGCGACGGCGTCGAGCGTCTCGGACAGCGTGCCGATCTGGTTCACCTTGACCAGGAGGGCGTTTCCGACACCGAGGTCGATTCCCCGCTGCAGCCGCTCGGGGTTCGTCACGAACAGGTCGTCGCCGACGAGCTGCACTTTCGAGCCGAGCTTGTCGGTGAGCGCCTTCCAGGCATCCCAGTCGTCTTCGGCGAGGGCATCCTCGATCGTGACGATCGGGTAGTTCGCGACGAGGTCGGCGAAGTAGTCGGTGAGCTTCTCGGCCGACCACGGCTGTCCCTCGACGGTGTAGACGCCGTCGTTGAAGAACTCCGTGGCGGCGACGTCCAGGCCCACGGCGATGTCGGTGCCGGGCGTGTAGCCGGCCTTCTCGATCGCGCGCATGAGGAAGTCCAGCCCCTCGCGGTTGCTCGGCAGGTCGGGAGCGAAGCCGCCCTCGTCGCCGAGTCCCGTCGCGAAACCCGCCGCCTTCAGCTCGCCCTTGAGGACGTGGTAGACCTCGGTGCCCCACCGCAGCGATTCGCCGTAGGTCTCGGCGCCGATCGGCGCGAGGAAGAACTCCTGGAAGTCAATCCCGTTGTCGGCGTGCTCGCCGCCGTTGATGACGTTGAACAGCGGCACCGGCAGGACGTGCGCGTTGGGACCGCCGAGGTAGCGGAACAGCGGCAGGTCGGCGGCGTCGGCGGCCGCCTTCGCGACGGCGAGCGAGACGCCCAGGATCGCGTTGGCGCCGGCACGGGACTTGTTCTCGGTGCCGTCGGTCTCGATGAGGATCTCATCGACGATGCGCTGCTCGCTCGCCTCGACTCCTTCGAGGGCGGGTCCGAGCTCGTCGATGACGGCGGCGACGGCCTTCTGGACGCCCTTTCCGCCGTAACGGTTCGCGTCGCCGTCGCGCAGCTCGTACGCCTCGAATGCGCCCGTCGATGCGCCGGAAGGGACCGCCGCACGCTGGACGGTGCCGTCATCGAGCAGCACCTCCACTTCGACGGTCGGGTTGCCGCGCGAATCCAGGATCTCGCGCGCGCCTACAGCCTCGATCAGTGCCACAGGGGACTCCTTAGGTCGTGGAGGTGGGGATCGGCGGAGCGTCGTCGGTCCGTCGGTGCGAGTCTAGTGATCGGATGCCGCTCCCCGAAGGGCGGCCCCGCTGAGCGGCCCCTGAGCCTGCCGAAAGGTCGCGATGCGCCGGTCTCGCTCCCCGCCGCTAAACGACCAGTGCGATGGCGACCCCGTCCCAGCCCTTCGCGTCGAGCGTCTGGATCGCCGTCGCGTCGAAGCGGGGATCGCGGCCGAGCATCTCGATGCCGCGCTGCACTCCGATGATCTGAGGGTCCTCGGTCGCGGGGTTGGCGACCTCGCCCGAGCGCACCGTGTTGTCGACGATGACGATCGTGCCGGACCGACCCAGCCGCGCCGCCCAGTCGAGATAGATGGTGTTCGACTCCTTGTCGGCGTCGATGAAGACGAGGTCGAACGGTTCGCCGCCCTCGAGCGTCGGCAGCACGTCGGCTCCGCGCCCCAGCCTGATCTCGACGCGGTCGCCCACCCCGGCGCGATCGAGGTTCCGGCGTGCGACCTCGGCGATGCGCGGCTCGGCCTCGATCGTGACGACGCGACCGTCGTCGGGGAGCGCCCGCGCGAGCCAGATCGTCGAATAGGCACCCAGGGTGCCGATCTCGAGCACGCGGCGCGCGTTGGACATGCGCGCGAGGAGGTGCAGCAGCTTGCCGTTGACCGGGGCGACCTCGATCGACGGCAGGTCCGCCGCGTTCTGCTCGGCGACGGCGCTTTCCAGGCCGGGATCGTGCCCGATGAGCGTGTCGGTCAGGTAGGCGTCGACGCGGCGCCAGGACTGCGGGTCGGGAAGGGGTTCGCTCACCCGTCCAGACTCACCGGGCACCCGGCATCCGTCAACCCGTGAACGCGAACGGATCGATGACGGGCACGCCGGCACCCACGAAGTCGTCGGTGCTGCGCGTCGCGACGGGATGCTGCCGCGGTAGCCGCGTTCGAGTTCATCGATCCACGATCCGATGCGGCCCGCTCGCGCGTGCGGCCATCGTGTTCAGGAGCGCGGCGCCGGTTGCTGCATCGTCGACCGTGACGACGAAGGTGCGTCCGTTCGACCTCGTGACCTCGATGCACGACCCCGTTCGCAGCACGACGCCGAATCGGCGGTCGGGCGACCAGCGCATGCCCCAGCCGCCGAACTCGGCCATGGGGTTCACGTGCGACGCCGTCGCCGCCGTGACGTCGCTCGCGGCGATCCGGAACCGAGGGACCCCGAGGGCCGAGCGCACGGTGAGCCCGGACGCGTCCACGACGACGTGGAAGACCGTGTTGGACGCGGCGAGGAGCGCGATCAGTGCGCCGAGCCCGAGAACGATCCAGGCCGGCCCCGACTCCCCCGCGAGGATCATCCCGATCCCGATCGCGACGAGCAGCACGACTCCGCCGGCGAGCACGAGGACTCCCCCGCGCGACATCACGGCCGTGCGGATCCAGACCGCCTGCGCGTTGTCGGCGAGCGGCAGCGGGTCGGCCGTCGCGACGCGGGGGCGCGGCATCCCCGCCGGCAGCGCTGCCCGGGCGATCGCGCCGCCGATGACTCCGGCCACGGCGCCGGCGAGCATGCTCAGCCAGATCGCCGGGGCATCCGTCGCGTTCTCGATGCCCACCTGCGTGAGCACCGTCGAGGTCATCATCACGACGATGAAGGCCGTCGTGCCGAGCGACACACCGCCGATGAAGCGGTAGGAGCCGCCGCGCTGGCCCCAGCGCGGATCGACGCGGCTCTGCATCAGCGCGGACCCCACGACGATGAGCGGTAACAGGATTCCGATCACCGCCGTCATGGCGAGGGCCAGCCAGGCGGGTGCGTACCCGTCGGCCTGCCCGTCCAGCCCCCAGTGGATCGCGATCCGCGCGGGAAGGCGCGGCAGGCAGATCGCCTGGATGATGACGCCGACGACGGCGAGCACGATGGGCGCGATCAGTCCGACGGCACGCAGGCGGGCGGAGACGGGACCGGTCATGGGGTCTTCCTGTCGTCGGAGCGCGCGGCATCGCCCACGCGCGCGGTCTCGCGCACGAGCGCGGCGAGGCTGTCGGGAGACAGCCCGAGTTCGGCTGCCCGACCCACGAGCGCCACGATCTCGGCGTGCAGACCCGACAGGGCGCCCACGGCGGGTGTCGCAACCGCGCCGCGACCGCGCCGCAGTTCGATCAGGCCCTCGTCGCGCAACTGCTGGTAGGCGCGCAGCACGGTGTGCACGTTGATGTCGAGCGCGCCGGCCACATCGCGCGCCGAGGGAAGGCGGTCCCCTGCCCGGATGCGCCCGGCCGCAGCGTCAGCGCGCACCGAATCCGCGACCTGCCCGAACAGCGGCACGTCGCTCTCGGCGTCGATGGTGATGAGCATGCACTTACTCTAGTTCATATAGAACAATAGACCTTTCTCACCTGTTCGGGTTGTGCCTCATGCACAAGCGATGTGCGCGCCCCGAGCCCGCACGCCACGATGATCGGATGCGCATCACGCCCCGTCGCCTCGCCATCGGCATGAGTCTGTGGATCCCGAACCTCTTCAGCGGAATCCGGGTGCGGCGATTCTCAGACGACTGGACGAGCGCGACCGTGGAACTGCACGTCAACCTCGTCACCCGCAACTACGTCAAGACGGCATTCGGCGGATCGATGTCGGCGATGACGGATCCGTACTTCTTCATGCTCGTCATGCATCAGCTCGGCCGTGACTACGTCGTGTGGGACACGCGCGGCGAGATCGAGTTCGTCAAGCCGGGCCGCGGTGTCCTGACGGCTCACTTCCACGTTCCGGTCGAGAAGGCCGACGATCTCCGCGACCGCGCGCGCGGCGGCGCGAAGGTGCTCGAGTGGTTCGAGACCGACATCGTCGACGCCGAGGGCGACGTCGTCGCACACGTGAGGCGCGAGGTCTACGTCCGCGAGAAGCGGCGGGTCACGGAGCGGGCGAACTGAGCCGACTGTGCGCCCTGATTCTCACGTGTCGTGCTCGATGACCCCGGCGTCCTGCCGGTGATCGTCGGGGTCTCCCGGCGGGAACACCGCCACCTCGGGCCTGCTGCGCAGGAACAGGGCGCTGACGACCGTGCCGCCCCACACGATGATGATCGATAGGACGAGGAACGTGATGGCGAGGGGGGTCATCGGGACGCCTTCCGCTGAGCCGACGGGGTGACGGGTGCCGGCGGGAATGCCGGCCAGGGCTCGAAGTCGTCGGGCGAGCGCTTCCAGCGAAGCAGCGGCAGGATGATGGCGCCGACCACGATGACGACGATCGTGCCCCACCCGAAGGCCAGCAGGTACCACTCGGGCAAGCCCCCGTACCCCTCGGTGACGAGCACGATGATGCGCTGCACGAGCATGTAGCCGAGCACGATGGGCCCGAGGACGCCGATCAGGAAGACCCACCAGCCGCCGACGCGGAAGGTCGACAGGGCGTTGAGGTGGTAGCGCAGCTCGGGGCCCTTGCGGGCGACCCACACGACGAGGATCGTGAGGAACACCGCCGACGCGACGATCCCGATGTTGTTCGCCCACTGGTCGACCGTGTCGAGCGCGAGCAGGCCCGTCGTGGTCGAGAAGATGAGGATCGACAGTGCCGCCGACACGACGCCCACGCCGATCGATGCCGTGCGCCGCGTCCATCCGAACTTCTCCTGCACGGCCGCCGAGACGACCTGCAGGATCGATACGAGCGATGTGAACCCCGCGAGCGTCAGCGAACCGAAGAACAGGCACCCGAAAATGGGGCCGCCGGGCATCTGGGACACGATGGCGGGGAACGTGATGAACGACAGCCCGACACCCGTGAGGCCTTCGAGTTCACCGACCGCGATGCCCTGCTGGAAGGCGAAGAAGCCGAGCGTGGCGAAGACGCCGATGCCGGCGAGGATCTCGAACGACGAGTTCGAGAACGCGACGACCAGACCCGGCGTCGTGAGGTTCGACTTGCGGCGGCGATACGACGCGTAGGTCACCATGATGCCGAACGCGATCGACAGAGAGAAGAAGATCTGACTGTATGCCGCGATCCACACGTTCGGGTTCGCCAGCGCCTCCCAATCGGGCGTGAAGAGGGCGTTGAGGCCCTCGGCGGCGCCGTCGAGGAAGAGCGCGCGCACGACGAGCACCGTGAAGGCGATGACGAGCACGGGCAGCGCGATCATGTTGGTGCGCTGCACGCCCTTCGCGACACCGGCCGCCATCACGACGATCGCGACGACCCAGACGATCGCGAGCGGGATGAGCACGCCGGGAACGAAGTCGAGGCTGAAGCCCGGTTCGGCGACCTGCAGATAGTCGTTCATGAGGAACCCGCCCGGATCGTCGCCCCAGCGCAGATCGAACGAGAAGACGAAGAAGCTCAGGGCCCACGCGATGACGGCCGTGTAGTAGAGGGCGATGACGAACGCGATCATCACCTGGAACCAGCCGAGGGCCTCGAAGAAGCCCTTGCCGCGGCGGGCGAGCCGACGGAAGGCGGTCGGCGAGGCCCCGCGGAAACGGTGGCCGATCGCGTAGTCGAGGAACAGGATCGGGATGCCGGCGGTCAGCAGCGCGATGATGTACGGGATGAGGAAGGCGCCGCCGCCGTTCTCGTACGCCACTCCCGGGAACCGCCAGATGTTGCCCAGACCGACCGCCGAACCGATCGCGGCGATGATGAATCCGACCTGTCCGGTCCATTGCTCACGAGGCTTCTCGACGCTCGCTCCGTTGCGTGAATCGGATACGGCCACAGGTAACTCCCTTGTCAGTGTGACTGCCAGTGTGTCTGCCGGTGCCGCAGCATCGGCCACTCCGGTCCCCGGCACGCTACCAGTCCGGCGCAAGCGCGCGCGACTGGCGCGGCGGGCCCGGCTCAGCCCAGCGGCTTGATGTCGAGTTCGGCGCGCGTCGCGCCGGCCGCGACGGTCGCGAAAGCCGTGTAACCGTCGGATGCCGCGCGCTCGAGCAGCGCCTTGAGGTTCTTGGTGCGCTGCTCCAGGCGCACGCGCGAGCCCTCGGCGATGAGTGCGGCCTTGATCGCGATGAGCTCGTCCGGTGCCGCATCGCGGTCGTGCACGAGCACGATCGCCGAGGCTGCGGCATCCGCGCGCTCCTGCACGAGGTCGACGATGCGCTCGAAGCCGATCGAGAAGCCGACGGCGGGCGCGTCCTGGCCGAGGAAACGGCCGATCATGCCGTCGTAGCGGCCGCCGCCGCCCAGCGAGTAGCTGACCGAGGGGTGGGCGAGCTCGAAGATCGTGCCCGTGTAGTACCCCATGCCGCGCACGAGGAAGGGATCGAACACGAGCGGGATGTCGCCGGCCGCGGCCGCTGAGCCTGTCGCCCCTGAGCTTGTCGCCCCTGAGCCTGTCGCCCCTGAGCCTGTCGCCCCTGAGCTTGTCGCCCCTGAGCTTGTCGCCCCTGAGCTTGTCGCCCCTGAGCTTGTCGAAGGGCGTGCCGCCACGACGGCCGCGCCGATGCCGACGAGGTGCGCGACGATGTCGTCGGGGGCCCCCTCGGGCAGCAGCTTTCGGATCTGTCGCTCGCCGTACGGGTTGTATTCCAGCGTCATGGGTCGGGTGAGGAACGACTCGAGGCCGTCGACCGCGTCCGGTGTCGCGCCTCGTTCACGCAGCTCGCTCACGACGCCGGACGGCCCGATCTTGTCGAGCTTGTCGATCGTGATGAGCACGCCGGGCCGCTCGTCGGGGGCGAAGCCGAAGCGGTCCAGCATCCAGTCGAGGATCCGGCGGTCGTTGATGCGCACCGTTCCGCCCTCGAGACCGAGGGCGTCGAGCGTGTCGAGGGTCGCGACGACGAGTTCGGCTTCGGCCCGCGCCGACGCGTCGCCGATGATGTCGATGTCGCACTGCATGAACTGGCGGTAGCGCCCCTTCTGCGGGCGCTCGGCACGCCACACCGGCGCGATCTGGATCGCCCGGAACACGGTCGGCAACTCGCCGCGGTGGCTGGCGTAGAACCGCGCGAGCGGGACGGTCAGGTCGTACCGCAGCCCGAGGTCGGTCAGAGCCGCGGGGTCGTCTGCGGCGGCACGGATCGCCTCGGCGTCGAGACCGCGTTTGAGAACGTTGTAGGCGAGCTTCTCGTTGTCACCGCCGATGCCCGCGTGCAGGCGCGCGTACTCCTCCATGACGGGGGTCTCGATCTCGTCGAACCCGTGCGCACGGTAGCGCTCGCGGATGACGGCGAGCACACGCTCGCGACGGGCCTTGTCGGCGGGGAGGAAGTCGCGCATGCCGCGCGGCGGATTGACGGATGCCACGGGGTCATTCTTCCAGGTCCACCGCGTGCACAACGTCAGGACCACCGCGTGCACAACGTCAGGACCACCGCGTGCACAACTCCTCATGGATTTCGCGGGGCGGCGTTCTCGACGTGCATCCAGCGGTTCGGTGAGGAGTTATGCACGCTCCGCGTCGCGGATGTCGCGCTCGAGGCGGCGCACCCGCACGCGCAGCGCGCGCTCGGCGTCCCACCCGTTCGCGCGGGCGGCGACGACGAGCCCGAGCAGCGCGTCGCCGAGCTCCGCCTCGGTCGTCGGCCCTTCCGCGAGCTCAGGGACCGGGGGCAGTCCGGGCGCCTCGGCCGTCGACCCTTCGGCACGCTCAGGGACCGGGGGCAGTCCCGGGTCAGGGACTGGGGGCGCGGCGGGGTCTGGTCGCTGAGCGTGTCGAAGCGTCGTCGCCTTGCCCAGGAGCTTCTGCGCGAGCGCGAGGGAGGGCATCCGGTCGCTGACGCCGTCGAGGACGCTCGTGCGCTCGTTCTTCTCGGCCGCTTTCGCGGCGTTCCAGTGCATGAGCACCTCATCGGAGGTCCGCGCGACGGCGTCGGCGAAGACATGCGGATGCCGCCTCACCATCTTGTCGGTGAGCCCCCGGGCGACGTCGTCGATGTCGAACGGCTCGACGGCGTCGCGCGAGGCGATCTCGGCGTGGAACAGCACTTGCCAGAGCAGGTCGCCGAGCTCTTCGCGCAGCTCGGCGGGCGTGCCGTCCTCGACCGCATCGATGACTTCGGCGCTCTCCTCGACGAGGTACGGCACGAGGTCGCGATGATCGATCTGCTGCGTCCACACACAGCGATCCCGCACGGCGCGCATCGTCTCAGCCGCGGCACGGAGGGCATCGGGCTGCGCGCGCGGGTCGGGTGCGGCATCCGTCACGCGATCTGGCCCTTCGTCTCCTCCTGCGGCGGCAGCTCCTCGTCACGGGTCTCCGGCGAGGTGCGGCGATAGTGCAGCGCGCGCTGTGCGACGAGCGCCGCCGCCAGCACGATCGAGATCACCGATCCTGCGAGCACGCCGAGGGTCGCCTCGTCGCGCACGAGCGGGCTGTCCGCGAAAGCGAGCTCGGACAGCAGCAGCGAGACGGTGAAGCCGATCCCGCCCAGCGCGCCGGCGGCCACGAGGTCCATGAGTGCGAGATGGGGGGCCTTGCCCCGGTTGCCGATCCGCAGCGAGATCCACCCGGCGAGCGTGATGCCGAGAATCTTGCCCACGGGCAACGCCAAGAGGATGCCCCAGAACGCCGGTGAGAGCTGAGCGGGCGACACCATCGGGATCACCACGAGTGCGGCCGAGAAGGCGAACAGCGGCAGGACGAGCCCGTTGACGAGCGGTTCGAGGGCGTGCCGCGTGCGCAGCGCCGGCGGCTGCGCCATGACCAGACCGAGCGCCACACCGGCGATCGTCGCGTGGACACCCGAGAAGTAGACGAGCAGCCACGTCGCGATGCCGAGCACGATCAAGGCGCCGATGATGAGACCGTCCGCGCGCGAGCCGAGCATGCGGCTCAGCACGGCGAAAATCGCAACGGCGACCACGGCGAGCGCGAGCAGGCCGACGTTGACGTCGTTCGTGAAGAGCACGGCGATGAAGACGATCCCGACGATGTCGTCGAGGATCGCCAGCGCGAGCAGGAAGATCCGGATGCCACTGGGCAGCCCCTTGCCGAAAACGGCGAGCACGCCCAGGGCGAAGGCGATGTCGGTCGCGGTGGGGATCGGCCACCCGCCGGCGGCGTCGGACCCGCCGGCGAAGAGCAGGAACACCCCGATCGGCACCAGGACTCCCCCCGCAGCCGCGATCGCCGGCTGCAGGGCCTTACGCGCGGAGTTGAGCTCGCCCGCTGTCAGCTCGTACTGCAGCTCGATCGCGACGACGAAGAAGAAGATCGCGAGGAGGCCGTCCTGCACCCAGTGGCCGACGGACATCTCGAAGACGCCCGGGATGCCGAGGTACGTGCCTTTGATCTCGGCGATGGCGGGACCGATCGGCGAATTGGCCAGGACCAGGCCGAGGATGGCAGCGGCCAGCAGGATGACGGCGGGGAATCGTGCGGAGCGCAGCAGGGACATGGGCCTCTTTCGGGTGAGTCGGCAGGGTACGGCAGCACCGTGCCGACCAGACTTCCCGGCTCACCGCCGCCCAGTGTACCGAGCCTTCCGAGACCGCCGCGGCGGATCAGTCCACGCGCGTGTCGTGCGCGTGGCGGGCGAGGCTCTGGCCGTAGCGCTCGGTGAGCTGCACCATGAGATCGGGGGTCTCGGCGTCGAGTCCGAAGACGTAGCCGGGGAAGTCGAGTTCGCGCTGCGCCGCCCAGATCTCCTCGTGCCGCTCGGGAGGCAGGATCCGGGCGGGCTCACCGACGGCGACCCAGCCGATCGGCACGACCGACTCGGGCGGCAGGGTCGTCCGCAGGTGCACGACCGCATTGATGCGGATGTCGCTGCGCGCGCCGATCCGGGCGCCGTTGAAGATGCGGGTCCCCGTCGCGAGGAACACCTCGTCCTCGATCGTCGCGCCCGACACGCTCGCCATCGGCCCGACGAGCACATGGTCGCCGATGTGCACCGGGTTCGTCGCGGTCGCGCGTACGAGCGCGTTCTCCATGACGATGACGTCATGCCCGAGCGTGACGGGACCGCCCTCCGACGTGATGACCGCTCCGTGCAGCACTTGGCACTCGGCGCCGATCTCGACGTCGCCGCTGATGACGGCGGTCGGTGCGATGACCGCCGTGGGGTGGATGCGGGGCCCGACCCCGAGATGCTCGAACCTCATCGTTCCTCCTCGGTCGGCGCTCAGCGTAGCGCGCTCTCGTGCGCGTGGCATCCGCTCATGAGTCGCGCGCGTTAGGCTGAGGTCTCCCGTCCGTGCCGATGCGCGTCACCCGCGCACCCCCGGGCAGCCACGCATAATCCGCGTCGCACCCGGCAGCCCACGAACCCGTGGGTGGGGATCGCCGGTTCCGGGTGCCCATCGCTCCGGCCAGAAAGTGCTCTCCGTGACCGAAACGCTCGCCGCTCTTCCGCCCGCCGTCACCGAGGTGTTCGACACGGTTCAGGCACGCAACCCCCACGAACCCGAGTTCCTCCAGGCCGTGCATGAGGTGCTGGAGTCGATCGGCCCCGTGCTCGAGGAGCATCCCGAGTTCGTCGATGGCGGCATCGTGGAACGGCTCGTCGAGCCCGAGCGGCAGATCCTGTTCCGCGTGCCATGGGTCGATGACGGCGGGCGTCTGCGCGTCAACCGCGGGTTCCGTGTGCAGTTCTCGTCGGTGCTCGGTCCGTACAAGGGCGGCCTGCGCTTCCACCCATCCGTGAACCTGTCGATCGTGAAGTTCCTCGGCTTCGAGCAGGTCTTCAAGAACGCGCTCACGGGGCAGGGCATCGGTGGTGCCAAGGGCGGCAGCGACTTCGACCCGCACGGCCGCTCCGACGCCGAGGTCATGCGCTTCTGCCAGTCCTTCATGAACGAGCTGTACCGCCACCTCGGCGAGCACACCGACGTCCCTGCCGGTGACATCGGCGTCGGGGCGCGCGAGATCGGCTACCTGTTCGGCCAGTACCGCAGGATCACGAACCGCCACGAGTCGGGCATGTTCACCGGCAAAGGCGTGCAGTGGGGCGGTGCCGAGGTCCGCACCGAGGCGACCGGTTTCGGCGCGGTCTTCTTCGCGCAGGAGATGCTGGGTGTGCGCGGTCAGTCCCTCGCGGGGCTGCGCGTCGGCGTCTCCGGCTCGGGCAACGTCGCGATCTACGCGATCAAGAAGGCGTGGCAGCTGGGCGCGACTCCGGTCACGGCTTCGGACTCGTCAGGCTACGTCGTCGATGACGCCGGCATCGACGTCGAGCTGCTGCGCCAGGTGAAAGAGACCGAGCGTGCGCGCATCGGCGAGTACGCCGCTCGTCGACCGTCGGCACGTTTCGTCGAGGGGGCCCGCCCGTGGGAGGTGCCCGTCGACATCGCGATCCCGTCGGCGACGCAGAACGAGCTCGAAGAGCAGGATGCCCGCGCCCTCATCGGCAACGGCGTGCGCGCGGTCGCCGAGGGTGCGAACATGCCCTCGACACCCGGTGCCATCGCCGCGTTCCAGTCCTCCGACGTGATGTTCGCGCCGGGCAAGGCCGCCAACGCGGGCGGCGTGGCGACGTCGGCGCTCGAGATGAGCCAGAACGCCTCTCGGCAGCGGTGGAGCTTCGACGACAGCGAATCGCGCCTGCGCTCGATCATGAAGGACGTCCACGACTCCGCCTTCGACGCCGCCGCGCGGTACGGCCGCCCCGGTGACTACGTCGTGGGCGCGAACTCGGCGGCCTTCGAGCGCGTCGCGCACGCGATGCTCGCGCAGGGCGTCATCTGACGCTTCTCCGCGCGGGTTTCGCGGCGGTTCGCAGGAAGCCCAGCCGGTGTGAGCGCTCGCATCCGCGGGTGAAACGGCTCCTGTCAGAGGTGGTGCTGCGGAACGCACGCCTCTGCACCTTCGGGGATTCGTGGCCGGGTGACGACGAGGACCTTCGGAGGCGTCGGGCTGATCGTCTGCGCCGTCCCCGAGATGCTGCAGACCGGCCTGCTCGGCACGCCGGGCGCCGTCGTGGGGTGCCGCCCGGTGCCGGTCCGCGGACGTCGACGTGTTCTGGTCGGCGCGAGACGCGCATTTCTTTTCCTTTTTTCTTCGCGCCCCCCTTCCATTACTCGAAGATATGTACTACACTGGAGCCAGTTCTCGCGCACGTGCCCATCTCGCGCTTGACCGTCCACTCTCTGTGTTTGGAGCGCTCATGGGGCACGACCTGTCGACCGACACCGGCTGGACGACCGCGCTCGATGACCTCGTATCCGACATGCTCACCACCCGTCGGCAGATCGCAGCACTCGAGGCGCGGCAAGAGCAGCTGCTCTCCGACGCGGTGGACCTCTCCCTCGCTCGCGTCGCGCAGGGCAGAGCAGCCGGCCGCCGCATGTCGCGCAGCGACCTGGCCGTTCGCGAAGTCGCGGCCGAGCTGGGCGCGGCGATGCGGGTGACGGATCGAACCGTGCAGTCCCGGATGGGGGATGCCGCGACACTCACGAGTCGCTTCGCCGCCACCTTCGCCGCGTGGCAGGCAGGGCGCATCGACGCGGGACATGTCCGAGTGATCCTCGACGCCGGCTCTCCCATCGCCGATGCCGACACTCGTGCCCGATACGAAGAGACGGTGATCGCGGTGGCGGAAGCCGAAGCGCCGGGCCGACTGCGCGCGATGGCGCGGGCGGTCGCCGCCCAGCTCGACCCGGATGCGACTGTCGAGCGGCGGCGCCGGGCCGTCGCGGACAGGTGCGTTCGGCTCATCGACCTCGACGACGGTGTCGCGCGGATCATCTCGGACCAGCCGGCAGCGCTCGCCTACGCGATCCGCGACCGGCTGACCGAGATGGCCCGCGCCATCGTGAACGACAACGCCGCGGCCGATAGCGGGCCCCGCTCGCTCGAGGCGCGCGACAGCGACGGCCACGACGAGACGGGATCCGTCGTCGTCACGGAACCCGTCGTCGTTACGGAACCCGTCGTCGTCACCGGCCCGTCCGACGGTACGCTCGCCGACGCGGGCGACAGTACGCTCGCCGGCCCATCCGACGGCACGCTCGCCGGCGCCGGCGCGGACGCGGGCGCGAGGATCGCGGGATCCGGCAACGCGCACGCCGCATCGACCGACAGCGACGCCGACGGTGCGGCGTGGACCGGCGACGAGCACGGTGCGGCATCCGAACCCCGCGACTCCCGGACGATGGACCAGATTCGCGCCGACCTCTTCGCCGACCTGCTTCTGGCCGGCGCGCCGGCTGCACATGGCGAGGGTGACGCGCTCGCCGCGATCACGGGGCACGTCCAGGTCACCGTCCCCGCGCTCACCGCCGCGGGCTCCGGCGCCGAGCCCTACCTCTTGGCCGGGTACGGTCCCATCGATCCCGACACCGCTCTCCGTCTGGCGGGCCACGCGAAGGGGTGGGACCGCGTCCTCACTCATCCGCATACCGGTGCCGTGCTCGCCGTCGACCGGTACCGGCCCGACAAGAAGCTCCGCCGACACTTGCGGGCGCGCGACGAGCGCTGTCGGGCTCCCGGGTGTCGGCGCCCGGCGATCCGCGCCGACGTCGACCACACGAAGGACGCCGCGAAGGGCGGGGCGACCTGCGAGACCAACCTCGGTCACTTCTGCAGGCGCCATCACACGCTCAAACACCACACGGCGTGGCGCGTCGAGCAAGGACCGGGCGGGGTCCTCGAGTGGTACTCCCCCACGGGCCGTCGCTACCAGGACCGACCACCGTCGACGGTCAGATTCGTCCCGACGGACTGGCTGGCGATCGCCACCACGAGCACGGACGAGGGCGGACCGCCCGCGCCCTTCTGAGCCGGCACCCGGCCCCTCGGCAACACCCGCCCCCTCGGCGGCACGCGCGAATCGGCATCCCCCGCCGCCTCGGCAGCACCCGCCGCCTCGGCAGCACCCGCTCCCTCTGCGGCACTCGCCCCCCTCGGCACGACCCACCCGCTCGGCAGCACCCGCCGCCTCGGCAGCACCCGCCGCCTCGGCAGCACCCGCTCCCTCGGCAGCACCCGCTCCCTCGGCAGCACCCGCCCGCTCGGCAGCACCCGCTCCCTCTGCGGCACTCGCGCCCCCTCGGCAGCACCCGCCCCCTCGGCAGCACCCGCCCCCTCGGCAGCGCCCGCCGCCTCGGCAGCCCCACCCCTCGGCAGCACCCGCGAGCCGGCAACCCCCGCCCTCTCGGCGGCACGCGCGACGATGGCGAGGGCTCAGCGCGCCGGCCATGCCCTCCGCGCGCCGGGCGGGGTCATCCTCCGGCAGCGGCCTCGGCTGGCGCAGCATCCTTCAGCGGCCACAGCTGATCGAGCAGCTGATCGACCCACGCGATGAGCTCCGCATCGCGCAGCGCCTCGCCGCCCGCCGTCGGCAACGGCACGACGAGCGCGTCACCGCCCGAGATGAGCTTCGCCTTGGGATGCAGCCGCTGCAGCCGCACGCGCATCGAGTCCGGCAGATGCGCCGGCGCGATGCGCAGGTTCGGACCCATCGCGACGACGTCGGCGAGCCCCGCGCGAGCGGCGCGTCGGCGCAGGCGGGCGACCGCGATGAGCCCGTCGACGTCGCCCGGCATGTCGCCGTAGCGGTCGGTGAACTCGTCGACGACGAGGTCGATCGCGTCGTCCTTCGCGCTGAGGGATGCCGCGGCCGAGAGCTTCTGATAGGCCTCGAGCCGCAGCCGTTCGCTGTCGATGTACGACTCGGGAATCCGCGCCTGAACGGGCAGCTCGAGCCGCAGCTCGGTCGGGCCTTCGACGTCGTCGCCGCGGAACGTCGCGACGGCCTCGCCGATCATGCGCAGGTACAGGTCGAACCCGACCCCCGCGATGTGGCCGGCCTGTTCGGCGCCCAGAAGATTGCCCGCGCCGCGGATCTCGAGATCCTTCAGCGCGACCTGCATTCCCGACCCGAGGTCGTTGTTGACCGCGATCGTCTCGAGACGGTCCGCTGCCGTCTCGGACAGCGGCTTCATCTCGTCATACAGGAAGTACGCGTACGCCCGCTCGCGCGCGCGGCCCACACGCCCGCGCAGCTGGTGCAGCTGCGACAGCCCGTACTTGTCGGCCCGATCGATGATGATCGTGTTGGCGTTGGAGATGTCCAGCCCCGTCTCGACGATCGTCGTGCACACGAGCACGTCGAACCGGCGCTCCCAGAACGCGTCGACGACCTCTTCGAGCGCGTGCTCGCCCATCTGACCGTGCGCGACGGCGATGCGCGCCTCGGGCACGAGCTCGGCGAGGTCGGCGGCGACCCGCTGGATCGACTGCACGCGATTGTGCACGAAGAAGATCTGTCCTTCGCGCAGCAGCTCACGACGGATCGCCGCCGCGATCTGCTTGTCATTGCGCGGACCGACGAACGACAGGATCGGATGCCGGTCCTCGGGCGGCGTCTGCAGCGTCGACATCTCGCGGATACCGGTGACCGCCATCTCGAGCGTCCGCGGAATCGGCGTGGCACTCATCGCGAGGATGTCGACGTTCGTCTTCAGCTTCTTGAGCGCGTCCTTGTGCTCGACGCCGAAGCGCTGCTCCTCGTCGACGATCAGGAGCCCGAGGTCTTTGAAGATGACCTTCTCGGTCAGGATGCGGTGCGTTCCGATGACCATGTCGATCGTGCCGTCGGTGAGCCCCGCGAGCACGTCGCGCGCCTGCTTGTCGGTCTGGAACCGGGACAGCGCCTTGACCTTGACGGGGAACCCGGCGAACCGCTCGGAGAACGTCTCCAAGTGCTGCTTGACCAGGAGCGTCGTCGGCACGAGCATCGCGACCTGCTTGCCGTCCTGGATCGCCTTGAACGCGGCCCGCACAGCGACCTCGGTCTTGCCGAATCCGACGTCGCCCGACAAGAGCCGGTCCATCGGGATCGGCTTCTCCATGTCGGCCTTGATCTCATCGATCGTCTGCAGCTGGTCAGGAGTCTCGGCGAACGGGAAGGCCTCTTCGAGCTCGCGCTGCCACGGCGTATCGGGTCCGAACGCATAGCCCTTCGCGGCCATCCGCGCCGAATAGAGCTTCACGAGCTCGACCGCGATGTCGCGCACCGCCTTGCGCGCCTTGCCCTTGGCCGCCGCCCAATCGCTGCCGCCCATCTTCGACAGCGTCGGCGCCTCGCCCCCGACGTAGCGCGAGAGCAGGTCGAGCTGATCCGTCGGCACGAAGAGCTTGTCGCCGGGGTAGCCGCGCTTGGAGGGCGCGTACTCGAGCACGAGGTACTCCCGCACGCTCTTGACGGGATTGCGCCCGCCGCTGGACACCTCGCGCTGCGTCAGCTCGACGAAGCGCCCGATGCCGTGCGTCGCGTGCACGACGTTGTCCCCCGGCTTGAGCTGCAGCGGATCGACCACGTTCTTGCGACGCGACGCGAGCTTCTTGACGACACGCTGGTCTCCGCCGATCGTGCGCCCGTAGAACTCGGTCTCCGTGAGCACAGCGAACTTGGCGTCTGCCACCTCGAATCCGCGTTCGAGAGGCGCCGCGACGATGTGCGCCACACCGGCATCCGGGATCTCGCTCAAGGTGTCGACCTTGCGAGCCGCGATGCCGCGTTCGGCGAGCACGTCGCGTGCGCGATCCACCAGCCCCGCACCCGATGCCGCCACGACGACGCGCCATCCGTCGGCGAGCAGCTGGCCGACGTGCGCCGTCGCGCCGTCGACGTTGCCCTGGAACGAGGGCACGGATGCGCCGGGCACGCGAAGCGCGGAGGCCTGCTCGAGAGCGACGTCGATGTCGATGTCCTCGCCGGCCTCCTGCGCTTCTCGAAGCGCGGCGATCGCGTCGGAGGCGCCCGAGTCGAACGCGCTCAGCGTCCACCACACGGCGCGGCGCGCGTGCGCCGCCTCGCGCAGGTGCGGCAGCGTGACGAAATCGCCCGCGCCGAGGTCGATCGGCGCCTCGGCACCCGCCGTCGCGGCATTCCACGCCGCCTCGAGGAACTCGCGGTTCGTCTCGCCGAGCGTGATGGCACGCGTCACGGCACGCTCGGGATCGACGAGCGCGATGGCGGCGCCCTCGGGCAGGTAGTCGGCGAACGTCACGATGCGATCCGCGACGGCCGGAAGAAGGGATTCCATCCCCTCGACGGGGATCCCCTCGGACATCTTCTCGAGCATGCCCCGCAGACCGGGGAAATCCTCGGCGAGAGCGCCGGCACGGGCACGGACGTCGGGCGTGAGCAGCAGCTCGCGGCTGGCGATGAGCTGCACGGCGGGCACGTCGCCGGGAAGCGAGCGCTGATCGGCGACCGAGAACGCGCGGATCTGGTCGACCTCGTCGCCGAAGAACTCGATGCGATACGGGTGGGGCGCCGTGGGCGGGAAGACATCGAGGATGCCGCCGCGCACGGCGAACTCGCCGCGGCGCGACACCATGTCCACGCGCTGGTAGGCCAGCTCGACCAGGCTCAGCGCGATCGTCGCGAGATCGTGGTCGCGCCCGCCGACAGCGAGCTCGACGGGCGGCACGTCGGTGAGCCCCGCCGCGAGCGGCTGGATCGCGCCGCGCACCGAGGTCGTCACGACGAGCGGCGAGGTGCCCTCCCACCGTGCGATGCGGCCGAGCACATCGAGCCGATTGCCGACGATCTCGGCCGACGGGCTGAGACGTTCGTGCGGCAAGGTCTCCCACGCGGGGAAATGCATGACCTCAGCGCCGGGAAGCACGGAGGCGAGCGCGGGCCCGAGCGCATCGGCGCGGCGACCCGTCGGGGTGATCACGAGAAGCATCGGCGGGTGTCCTGCCGCGCGGCGTCTGTCGAGCAGCGCCGCCAGCAGCGGGGCATCGAGGCCTTCGACGAGCGAGAAGTCGGCGTCGGCGGATGCTGCGCCCGCGGCATCCCGGAAGGACTCAGCCTGTTCGAGGGCGCGCACGATCCCGGGAACTGTCACCGCAGAAGTCTACGCGGGACGGCGGACATGCGCGCCGCGCGGCGCTCGTAGGATGAACGGATGAGCGATCGACAGCACCTCGGCAACGTCCCGATGGGTGCGCCCTACGCTCCGCCGTACGTCCTGCCGCGCGCCGTCGCGATGCCGCCTCCTCCCCCGCAGCCTCGCGCCGCGACGACCGGGATCGTCGCGCTCGTGGCCGCACTCGTGGCATCCGTCGTCGCGCCGCTCGTCGTCGCGTTGGCGGCGTACGGCATCGGTTCGGCGGGGATCGACTTCGTCCGGCTCGTGAGCGGGCCGAACCTCGACTGGGCGGCGCTGAGCCCCGTACGCGACATCGTGCTGCTCGCGGAGGTCGCGGGATGGGCGGGCACGACGGCCGGGATCTGGGCTCTCGTGCAGGGCATCATCGCGATCGCGACCGGCGCGGGCCGGGGTCAGGGCATCACCGCTGTCGTCCTCGCCGTCGGCGGCCCGGTCATCTTCGCCGTCGCCGCGGTCGGCGCACTCGCGCTCGGGCTGGCGGCCGCCCCGTACTGAACCGCGTCACACGCGCGGAGCGTGGTGCTTCTGCTGCGCCGCGAGCAGCCCCTCGCCGACGAGCTGCTCGACGGCGTCAGCGGCGTCGGAGAGCAGAATGGGCAACGTCTTGCGCTCGGTGGTGCCGAATGGGTCGAGGACCCAGTCCGCGGCATCCTGACGCCCCGGAGGTCGCCCGATGCCGACGCGCACGCGCGGGAACTCCGGCGTGCCGAGGGCCTTCGCGACGTCGCGCACGCCGTTGTGACCGCCGTGACCCCCGCCCGTCTTGAGCTTCAGGCTGTCGAACGGGATGTCCAGTTCGTCGTGCACGACGATGACATGGCCGGGTTCGATGCCGTAGAACTTCGCGAGCCCGGCGACCGGGCCCCCTGAGACGTTCATGAAGGAGTTCGGCTTCGCCAGGATCAGCTTCGCCCCGCCCGGCCGCAGCCACGTCTCGGCGATGCGAGCGTTCGCCTTGTGCGCCTTGAAGCCCTCGCCGCGTCGTGCCGCGAGTTCGTCGACGACGAGCTGCCCCACGTTGTGTCGGGTCGTTTCGTAGCGCGGCCCTGGATTGCCCAGGCCCACGACGAGCCATGCGTCTGCCATGCCCACCATCCTGCCCGAACGGCCGCCGCCCGAACGCCGAAGGGGTGCGTCGCCCTGTCGGACGACGCACCCCTTCGTGAGCGTGCGGAGTCTTACTCGGCGCTCTCGGCCGACTGCTCTGCGGCGACGGCGGCATCCGCCTCGGCGATCTCATCCTCAGCGGCGATCGCGGCGGCGGGCACCGAGATGGCGACGATGAGCGTCTCGGGGTCGGCGATGAGCGACGAGCCCTTGGGCAGCGTGAGGTCGGCGGCGGTGATGTGCGCGCCTTCCTCGAGGCCTTCGATGTCGACCTCGATGCTCTCGGGGATGTGGGTCGCCTCGGCCTCGAGCAGGATCGTCGGTGCGTCGAGGTTGGCGATCGTGCCCGGGTAGGACTCGCCGAGCACGACGACGGGAACGTCGACCTGGACCTTCTCGCCCTTCTTCACGACGAGCAGGTCCATGTGCTCGATGATCTGGCGCACGGGGTCGCGCTGCACGTCCTTGACGAGCGTCAACTGCGACGCGCCGTCGATGTCGAGGTCGAGCAGCGCGTTGGCGCGGCGCACGAGGAGCGACACCTGGTGGCCCGGCAGTGCGACGTGCACGGGGTCGGTGCCGTGGCCGTAGACGACGGCGGGGATCTTGCCCTCGGCGCGGAGGCGACGGGCGAAGCCCTTGCCGAAGCTGTGGCGGGTCTCGGTGGCGACCTTGTTGTCGAGTTCGTTCGACATGATGTTCTCCTTGGGGCACGCGGCCCGTTCGCTCTTCGGGCACCGCGCTTCTCGCGGGCCCACGTATGGGGGTCTCGACTCGAACGCGAGCGCGTGAGGAAACCTGAAAGGCCTGCACACCCCCGTCGATAACGGATGCCGCGACGTGCCGCCGTGGCGGCATGCGACGATCCCTCGCCGAAGTCCACCCCGAGTCTACCAGCGCTCCCGCTACGATGATGAACGGACCATCCTGCCCCGACCCAGAGGACCCGTGACCATGGACACTCAGCTCGCCACGACCGTCATGATGGGGCTCATCGGCCTCATGAGCGCCCTCGGGCTCATCGCTCTCGTCGGGGCGTTCTGGTCGATGGGCCGTCAGGCGTACCGCAAGGACTGATCGCGCCGGCCGCCGTCCGTACCCGCGCGATCGCGCCACGCGTTGCGCCCCGAACCGTCCCCTCATCGAACCCAGGAGCACGTGTGACGCAGAGCGACCCCTCGACCAGCAACGACATCTCGACCGATCGCGACGATCAGCCGGGTTCGGCTCCCGCGCACGAGGGCGCGCCGCGCCCCGAAGAGGTCGAACGCCCGGTCCCGGAACCGGAGGGTCCGGATGCCGCGCCCGCCGCGACGGCGAACATCGGTGTCGTGGGGCTTGCGGTGATGGGGTCGAACCTGGCGCGCAACCTCGCGTCGCGCGAGGGAAACACCGTCGCGGTGTTCAACCGCACGTACGCCAAGACCGAGGAGCTCGTCACGGCGCACCCCGAGGCGGGGTTCGTCGCGACCGCGTCGTACGAGGAGTTCGCCGCATCGCTCGTGCGCCCGCGGACGGCGATCATCATGGTCAAGGCGGGCCCGGCGACCGACGCCGTGATCGACTCGCTCGTGTCGGTGTTCGAGCCCGGTGACATCATCGTCGACGGCGGCAATGCCCTGTTCACCGACACGATCCGCCGCGAGAAGGCCGTGCGCGACACGGGCATCAACTTCGTCGGGATGGGAGTCTCCGGCGGCGAGGAGGGCGCGCTGCTCGGGCCCTCGCTCATGCCGGGCGGTTCGGACGAGTCCTGGATCACGCTGGGACCGATCCTGCGGTCGATCGCCGCGGTCGCCGAGGACGAGCCGTGCGTGACGCACGTGGGTCACGACGGCGCAGGGCACTTCGTGAAGATGGTGCACAACGGCATCGAGTACGCCGACATGCAGCTCATCGCCGAAGCGTACGACCTGATCCGGCGAGCGACGGGCAAGAGCCCCGCCCAGATCGCCGACATCTTCGCCGAGTGGAACACCGGCGAACTCGAGTCCTACCTGATCGAGATCACCGCCGAGGTGCTCCGCCAGACGGATGCTGCCACGGGCGAGCCGCTCGTGGACGTCATCCTCGACCAGGCCGGCGCGAAAGGCACCGGCGCGTGGACGGTGCAGACCGCGCTGGACCTCGGCGTGCCGGTGTCCGGGATCGCGGAAGCGACCTTCGCCAGGTCGCTGTCCGCTCAGGCCGGACAGCGCCCCTACGGTGTGAACCTTCCCGGACCCGACCGCGACCTCGACGTCAGCGACGTGGACGCGTTCATCGAAGACGTCCGCTTGGCGTTGTACGCGTCGAAGATCGTCGCGTACTCGCAGGGGTTCGACCTCATCCGCGCCGGCGCCGCCGAGTACGGCTGGGCGATCGACCTCGGCGCCATCTCGAAGATCTGGCGGGCCGGGTGCATCATCCGTGCCCAGTTCCTCAACCGCATCGCCGACGCCTACACGCAGGACCCCGGGCTGCCCCTGCTCATGGCCGCCCCGTACTTCGACGAAGCGCTCGGCCGGGCACAGGGTGCGTGGCGACGCATCGTCGCGGACGCCGCAGCCAGTGGCATCCCCTCTCCCGCGTTCGGTTCGTCGCTGGCCTATTACGACGGGATCCGCGCCACGCGCCTGCCCGCCGCGCTCATCCAGGGCCAGCGCGACTTCTTCGGTGCCCACACCTACCGCCGCATCGACCGCGAGGGCACCTTCCACACCCTCTGGTCCGGCGACCGCACCGAGATCGACGCCGAAGACACCCACTGACCCCCACCCGCGAGACTGCACCGGGGCGCCGAGACTGCGGGGTTCACCCGCTGTCTCGCCCCGCCGTTGCAGTCTCGCGGTCAACGGGTTCATAGGGAGCGCACAGCCGGCGCATAGCGCTCGCCATAGGAAACCCATAGGTGCGGGCGCAGAATGGGAGGCGTGAACGCCACTCCCTCCCTGCACCGGCCCGACGGCACCGCCCTGCGCGTGCTCGTCGTCGACGACGAGCAGATGCTCACCGACCTGCTCTCGATGGCGCTGCGGATGGAGGGCTGGGAGGTGCGCGCCGCGTCCTCGGGCACCGAGGCACTGCAGGCGGCGCGCGAGTTCGAGCCCGACGTCATGGTGCTCGACGTCATGATGCCCGACCTCGACGGGATGGCCGTGCTGCAGCGGCTGCGCCAGTCGGGCGACAACGTGCCCGTGCTCTTCCTCACGGCGAAGGACGCCGTCGCCGACCGCGTCGCGGGCCTCACGGCGGGCGGCGACGACTACGTCACGAAGCCGTTCAGCCTCGAGGAGGTCGTGGCACGCCTGCGCGGACTCATGCGCCGCGCCGGCACGGCGCACCCGAGCGGCAGTGAGCCGATCCTGCGCGTCGGCGACCTCAGCCTCAACGAGGACAGCCACGAAGTCGAGCGCTCCGGCACCGAGATCGAGCTCACGGCGACCGAGTTCGAGCTGCTGCGCTTCCTCATGCGCAACCAGCGCCGCGTCGTATCCAAGGCCCAGATCCTCGACCGCGTCTGGAACTACGACTTCGGCGGGCGCTCCTCCGTCGTCGAGCTCTACATCTCGTACCTGCGCAAGAAGATCGATGCGGGCCGCGAACCCCTCATCCACACCGTGCGCGGCGTCGGGTACATGATCAAGGCCCCGCAGTGACGGATGCCGCGGCCCCGGCACCGCCGACGGGTCGGCGCCCCTGGACTCTGCAGAACCGCCTGATCGGCACGGTCGTCGCGATCGTCTCGCTCATCCTCGTGCTCGTCGCGGTCGCGATGAGCGCGATCCTGGGCACCGTCCTCGAGCAGCGCCTGAACGCGCAGCTGACGTCGACCGCGAACCGCACGGCGCTGTGGATCGGGCCGATGCTGAGCGCGGGGATGACGGCCGCCGACGTGCTGCGCGAGAACCCGCAGCCGGCCGGCTCGCTGCTGGCGATCTCGTCGCCCTTCGGCGAGGCCACGGCCGCTGTCGTGCAGGACGACGGCACCGTCGCGACGCTGGATGACGACCAGATCTCGCAGATCGCGCAGGGACTGCGCGTGCAGGGGCCCATCGTCGCCTCGATCGACGACGTCGGCACGTACCGGCTCGAGCCCCTCCGCGCGGGAGCGACCGTCGTCCTGGTCGGGCTCTCGCGCGCCGATGTCGCCACGACGATCGGCCAGATGCTCACGACGATCACCCTCCTCACGCTCGGTGGCCTGATGCTGCTCAGCGTCGCGACGGCGTGGACGATCCGCGTGGGGCTCGCGCCGCTGCGCGCCGTCGCCGACACCGCGGCACGGGTTTCGGCGCTGCCGCTCGCCGAGGGCGCCGTCTCGCTCACCGAGCGCGTGCCGGCCGCGCAGGCCGATCCGCGCACCGAGGTCGGGCGAGTCGGCGAAGCCCTCAACACGATGCTCGACCACGTCGCGGTCTCGCTCGACGCGCGTCAGCGCAACGAAGAGCGGATGCGGGCATTCGTCGCCGACGCGAGCCACGAGCTGCGCACGCCTCTCGCCTCGATCCGCGGGTACTCCGAGCTGTCGCTGCGGGCCCTTCGGCAAGCTCAGGGACCGGCTGTGGCTCAGGGACCGACTGTGGCCGCGGCACGCGGCGGGGCTCAGGGACCGGCCGAGGCCCAGGGACCACGCGGCGCCCAGGGACCGGGTGGCGCGCCCGAGGTCACCGGCATCGCGTGGGAGACGACGGAGGCGTCGCTCGAGCGCATCCAGGCGCAGTCGCTGCGGATGACGGCGCTCGTCGAGGACCTGCTGCTGCTCGCGCGTCTCGACGAGGGGCAGGAGCTCGTCTACGGCTCAGTCGACCTGTCGCGCCTCGTGATCGATGCGACCGGCGATGCCCAGGCCGCGGCATCCGATCACGAATGGTCGCTCGACCTCGATGAGAACCCCGTCGTCGTCGCGGGCGACGCCGGGCGCCTCACGCAGGTCGTCGCCAACCTGCTCGCCAACGCGCGCATCCACACCCCCGAGGGCACGCACGTCGCGGTCTCGGTGCGGCACGACGGCCGAGAGGCCGTCGTGAGCGTGCACGATGACGGCCCCGGCATCGACCCCGCCGTCGCCGACGAGCTGTTCCAGCGCTTCTCGCGCGGCGACCGCTCCCGCGCACGGCAGACGGGCGGCACCGGCCTCGGCCTGTCGATCGCGCAGGCGATCGCGCGCGCCCACGGCGGCACGCTGTCGGTGCGATCGGCGCCGGGCGACACGACGTTCGAGCTGCGACTGCCCGCGGCCCGGCCGGCCGACCCCCACGCCGACCCCGCGACGACGCCGGCTCAGTAGCCGCTGAACGCGTCGGTCGTGATCGAGCGCGCCCGCTCGAGCGCGGGCGCCAGGTCGGCGATCAGGCCGGGTGGACCCGAGATGTACGCGTGCCGCGACGCGATGTCGGGGACGACCTGCACGAGCCCGCCGGCGTCGAGACGCACACCGCGCGCCCACGCCCAGTGCGACGGCAGATCCGCGGGCCGGTCCCGTGTGAAGACGACGACGGGCACGCCCGTCGCTTCGAGCTCGGGGCGATAGGCCAGCTCCGACGACTCGGATGCCACGTACACGAGCACGACATCGCGGTCCTCGGCGGCGAGCTTCGCGGCGCGCAGCTGAGACACGAACGGCGTGACGCCGATGCCCGCCGCGACCATCAGGAGGGGCGCGGTCGTGCGCTTGGGCAGGACGAAGTCTCCCCACACGCCCGTGACGGGCAGCGCCGTGCCGGCCTCGACGGCCGCGAGCGCGCGCTTGTACGAACTGGGCGGCTTCGCCCCCTCGCCCTGGGCCTCGCGGAACGCGACCCGCACGAACGGCATGTCCTGCGGCGCCGAGGCGATGCTGAACTCGCGTCGGGTTCCGCGCGCGTCGGGGTGGTGGTGCGGCACCTCGAGCTCGAGGTACTGGCCGGGCACGAACCGCAGCGGACGACGGGCGAGGAAGGTCAGCTCGCGCACGGTCGGTGTGAGCTGCGTCCGGGAATCGAGGACGAGCCGCACGGACGAGCGCACCGCGAACGCGAAGGCGACGAGGTTGCCGATGATGAGCGCACGCTCCTGGCCGAGACTCATGGCGCCGAGGTCGATCGGCCAGCCCGCGAGGATGCCGACGACGGCCGCGACGATGAACTGCTGACGGCGCCGCGGCGGCAGCGTGAGCGGCTCGGACAGCATGAACGCGCCGAGGAACAGGAAGGGCGACGACGACAGGATCGGCCAGAAGATGTCGCCGATCTCGGTCGACACACCCGCCGCCTCGTACTGCGCGGCCGTGCGCATGACGGCGACGCCGACCGCGACGACGAGGAAGACGGCGATCACCCGCAGCTTCTCGGTGCGCCACAGGACGACGATGCCCAGCAGCGCGACGGGGCCGGCCATCGCGGGTGTGCCCACCCACCACGACGGCATCCCGAGCGCGGGGACGGCCAGCGCGACGAGCGTCAGCACCGTCGCGCCGACGGCGGCGGGATTGAGGATGTGCCGCCCCTGCCACGCGAGGACGTACTTCGAGAGGGATGCCACGGTCGCGGCCAGCGCGATCCCCGCGAGCCCGGCGAGATCGAGCGTCGGTCGCAGCACGAACAACAGGATGTGCGCCGTGATGAGCGAGGACTCCAGACGCCACGGCAGCGAGAGGATGCGCTGAGCCGCGGCATCCACCCCCACGCAGACGCCGGCCAGGACCGCGAGCGTCGCGAGCAGCTCGAGCGGTCCGGGAGCCACCTGGCCGAAGAACGACAGCACGAGCGCGATCCCGCCGAGCACGGCGAGCGCGAGCAGCACGAGACGGTACATCGACACGCGGCCGAGGACCGCGAAGACACGACTCCACAGGACGGTGAACGAGCCCAGCACGTCACACCACCTCGCGAGAGGCCTGGGCGGACGTGCGAGGGCGCGGCGAAGACGTGTCGGTCACGGTTCCACGGTACTGCCCGCAGCGAACAGCTCGGCCCGGCAGCCCGGCGACCATTCCACCCGGCCGTCGGTCATCATGCGCACCCAGTGGACGCCCCACTCGTGCGCGAGCCGCGGGCCCCCGTCGAAGAAGAGCGCCGTCGCGATCGCATCGGCCCGCAGCGCCGTCGCCGCGACCGCCCACGTCGCCGCGATCGCGCGCACGGGCTCTCCCGTGCGCGCATCGAGCACATGATGCAGGCCGTCGCCCCACGCACGCCGGTTGGTCGCCGAAGCGCACAGCGCGGCGTCCTCGACCTCCCACACCCCGAGGACGCGGCGGGCGTCGAAGGGGTGCTCGAGGCCGATCCGCTCCCGGACGCCGTGCATCGCCATGTCACCGCCCGCGTCGACGACGACGACGCGATGTCCCGCACGGCGGAGGAGTGCCGCGACGAGGTCGACGAGGTGCCCTTTGCCGACGGCGCCGACATCGATGAGGGCCGGACGGCGCAGCGCCAGCCGCTCATCGTCCCAGGTGAGCTGCGCCCGCCAGTCCGACGGAGCGGAGCGCGCGCCGCGATCGACGAGCGAGAAGTCGGCGTCGTACCCGCGCTGGGCGAGTGCGTCGCCCACGAGCGGCTGCACGGCGCCGGCTGTGGCCTCCGAGAGCGCGGTGTACGCGTCGAGCATGACGCGGGCATCCCCGGGAGCGGGCGCTTCTCCCCCGTCACGAGCGAGCCGGGCGACGAGCGAATCGGCGCGGAAGCGCGACCACGTCTCGTCGAACGACGAGATGACGGATGCCACGTCCCGCCGCACGGCATCGCTCACCCGATCGGGGGTCTCGACGAGCCACTCGGTGCCGATCGCGGCGAAACGCCAGTGCTCGCGGAGCGTCACCGTCTCAGTCCGCGGCGTCGGCCTTGATCGCCTCGAGCGCCTCGGCGAATCCGCCGCTCGTGAGCGAGGACCCCGCGACGCGGCTGACCGAGACCTCGTCGAGAGGCTTTCCCACGACTTCGCCCGAGATGCCGCCGATGAACTGCCCCTGGAACTGCGCGGATTCGGCGCGCTGCGGGTCGCCCACGACCGACACGTCGGTGACGACGTCGTCGGCGAGCGTCACGGTCACCGTGATCGTCTCGACCGATTCGGGCGTCGCGTAGGAGCCCTCCGCCGTGTACACGCCGTCGGCGTACGGTCCCGCGACCCGATCGCCGTCGGCCCCGGCAGAGGTGGAAACGCAGCCGGCGAAGCCGAAGGCACCCGCGATTCCGACCGCCGCCGCGGCGAGCGTGCGCGTGCGAACCGTCACGCCGCCCCGTCGAACATGCTCGTGACCGAGCCGTCCTCGAAGACCTCGCGGATCGCACGGGCGAGCAGCGGCGCGATCGGAAGGACCGTCAAGTGGGGGAAGCACTTCTCGGGCGGCAGGGGGATCGTGTCGGTCACGACGACCTCGTCGATCGCGTCGCTCTGCAGTCGCTGGGCGGCGGGATCGCTGAAGACGGCGTGGGTCGCCGCGACGATGACGCGTTCGGCGCCGTTCTTCTTGAGCGCCTCGGCTGCCTTGACGATCGTGCCGCCCGTGTCGATCATGTCGTCGACGAGCAGGCAGACCCGGCCGTCGACGTGGCCGACGATCTCGTTGACGCTCACCTGGTTGGCGACGTTGGGGTCGCGACGCTTGTGGATGATCGCGAGCGGTGCGCCGAGGCTGTCCGACCACTGGTCGGCGACGCGCACGCGTCCCGTGTCGGGCGAGACGACCGTCAGCTTCTCACGGTCTTCGGCGGACAGGGTGCGCTGGAAGTACTCCAGCAGCACGGGCTTGGCGAAGAGGTGGTCGACCGGGCCGTCGAAGAATCCCTGGATCTGGGCGGCGTGCAGGTCGACGCTCATGATGCGGTCGGCACCGGCCGTGCGCAGCAGATCCGCGACGAGACGGGCGCTGATGGGCTCGCGTCCGCGGCCCTTCTTGTCCTGCCGCGAATACGGGTAGTACGGCATGACGACCGTGATGCGCTTGGCGGAGGCCCGCTTGGCGGCATCCAGCATGATGAGCGTCTCCATGAGCCACTCGTTGACCGGCGGACCGAAGGTCTGGATGAGGAAGAAGTCGCACCCGCGGATCGAGACCTCGAAACGGGTGAGGATCTCACCCGAGGCGAAGGTGCGGTGCTCGGTCGGCACGAGCTTCGTCCCCAGACCCTGGGCGACATCACCTGCCAGCTCGGGGTGCGAGCGACCAGCCGCGACGACGAGCCGCTTCTTGGTCTTCGCGACCAGACCCGGAGTCGTGTCCCCCGAGTGATCGCGATCAGCCGTCTTGTTCTTGCGCCCCATCGTCCGCTTTCTGTGCGGACCGAGCCTTGGCCGCGACGTCCGCGGCACCGGTTCCCGGTCTGTTCATCTCGACCCACCCCTCGACGTTGCGCTGGGGGGAGACGCTGAGGGCCAGGGCACCCGCGGGAACGTCCTTGCGAACGACGGCTCCCGCCCCGGTCTTCGCGCCATCTCCGATCCTAACGGGCGCGACGAAGACGTTATGCGACCCCGTGTGCACCTCGTCGCCGAACTCGGTGCGATGCTTGGCGAGGTCGTCGTAATTGGCCGTGATGGCGCCCGCGCCCAGATTGACGTGGCGTCCGATCGTCGCATCGCCGATGTACGACAGGTGCGGAACCTTGCTGCCCTCGCCGATCGTGGTGTTCTTCGTCTCGACGAAGGTTCCGATCTTGCCGTTCTCGCCGAGGATCGTGCCGGGGCGCAGGTACGAGAACGGACCGACCGTCGCTCCCGCGCCGATGACGGCGAGCGTCGCGTCGGTGCGCTTGACGGTCGCCCCCTCCCCCACTTCGCAGTCGGACAGCGTCGTGTCGGGCCCGATGACGGCGCCCGAGGCGATCGTCGTCGCCCGCAGCAGGTAGGTGTTCGGCAGGATCGTGACATCGGGCGCGAGCGTCGCGTCGACGTCGATCCACGTCGTCGCGGGGTCGAGGATCGACGCGCCCTCGAGCTGCCAGCGACGCACCGTGCGCGCGTTGAGCAGACGCGCCGCCTCGGACAGCTGCACGCGGTCGTTGACCCCGAGCGCGACGGCGGCGTCGGGCGCCGGCGTCGCGGCGACCTGCTCGTCGGCACCGCGCAGCAGACCGACGACGTCGGTGAGGTACTTTTCGCCCTGCGCGTTGGCGGTGCCCACGCGCGAGAGCTGCACGCGCAGCGACGCCGCGCGGAAGACGTAGACCCCGGCGTTGATCTCGGTGACGGCGCGCTCCTCGGGCGTGGCATCCTTCTGCTCGACGATGCGGGCGACGGCGCCCGACTCGTCGCGGATGACACGGCCGTAGCCGGTCGCGTCATCGAGGATGGCGCTCAGCACGGTCGCGGCGGCCGCGCGCGCACGGTGCGTGTCGAGCAGTGCCGTGAGCGTGTCGGCGTCGAGCAGCGGCACATCGCCGCTGAGCACGAGCACATCGCCGTCGAAGTCCGGGATCGCCTCGAGCGCGACCTCGACGGCGCGGCCGGTGCCGGGGATGTCGTCCTGGTCGACGACGACGGCCTGAGCGTCGGTGTCGACGACGGCCTGCGCGACACGGTCGCGATCGTGGCGCACGACGACGAGGACCGACGCGGGCGAGAGGGCGCGGGCCGTGCGCACGACGTGTCCGACGAGCGGACGACCGCCGATCGGATGCAGCACCTTGGGCAGCGCCGACTTCATGCGGGTGCCCTGCCCCGCGGCGAGAACGACGACGGCCAGCGGTGTGTGCGTGTTCGACATGCTCCGCCGCCAGGATTCGAACCTGGGCCTAACAGCTCCAAAGGCTGTCGTGCTGCCGTTACACCACGGCGGACCGGCCGCGACCGCGGCACCTGACAAGTCTGCCACGACGCAGGCGGATGCGATGATGGGCGGGTGGCGGACAAGTCGGACGAAGTCGATCGCATCGTCGAGGCGTGGATCGCGCAGCGCCCCGACCTCGACTTCTCGCCGCTGGAAGTGCTCTCGCGCGTCGACCGGCTCTCTCGCCACCTCGACCGCGCGCGGCGCGATGCGTTCCGCCGCAGCGACCTGGAGCCGTGGGAGTGGGACGTGCTGTCGGCCCTGCGGCGCGCGGGCGAGCCGTTTCAGCTCAGCCCCAAGCAGCTGCTGCAGCAGACGCTCGTCTCGAGCGGCACGATGACGAACCGCATCGACCGGCTCGTCGCCCGGCGGCTCGTCCGGCGCGAAGCCGACCCGGATGACGGTCGCAGCATCCTCGTCACGATCACCGATGACGGCCGCCTGCGCGTCGACGCGGCCATCACGCGCCTCGTCGACGCCGAGGCGACGCTGCTCGCGACGCTCTCGCGCGCCGACCGCGACCGCCTCGCCGGCCTGCTGCGCAAGCTGAGCCTCGGCTTCGACCGCTGAGCGCATCCGGGCAGGCGTCGCCGCCGGCCCGGATGCCACGGGTCAGCGTCCGACGGACTCCGCGAGGTCGGCACCGGCCGACTCGTCGAGATAGCGCTCGAGGCTGTCGTCGAGCTCATCGATCCACGGCGTGTGGTGCTGCACCGCGATCGTGCCGGTCATGACCGAACGGTAGGTGCGGTCACGGTAGCCCATGATGTCCTCGGCCTTGTCATCCTTCCACGCGAGGAAGATCTCGACGACCTCATCGATGTCGAACATCGGGTAGTCGGTCGCATCGATCAGGTCGCGGATGTAGTCGCCCTGGAACCGGATCTCATCGGCGGCGCTGGCGATCGCATGGAACCGCGCGAGCCAGTGATCGATGTCGATCTGCCGCGTCGCGGCATCCGGAAGCTGGATGCGCCCGAGGATGATGTCGCGCACGAACCAGGCCTGGGCGTCGAACATGTTGAACGTGAACCACTGGTCCTGTGCGCCGAGGTAGAACACGTGCGGGTTGTCCTGCCACACGATGCCCTTGTACAGCCCCGCGGGGTAGACGCAGTTGCGCGACTCGAGGGCGAGCTCGTCGGGGAGGAAGGGGTACTTGTGCAGGTAGCCCGTGCACAGGATGACGGCGTCGATCTCGGCGACGCTGCCGTCCGAGAAGTACGCCGTCGACCCCTCGAAGCGATCGATGAGCGGACGCTCCTCGAACCCGTCGGGCCAGTCGTATCCCATGGGCTGCGTGCGATAGCTCGCGATGACGCGTCCGGCGCCCATCTTGTAGGCCTGGCTGCCGATGTCCTCGGCCGAATAGCTCGAGCCGACCACGAGTACGGTGCGGTCCTTGAGCGCCTCGGCGCCGCGGAAGTCGTGCGCGTGCATGATGATGCCGGGGAACGTCTCGACACCGGCGATCTCGGGCTGCGACGGGAAGGAGAAGTGACCGGATGCCACGATGATGCGATCGAACTCCTCGCTCGTGGTCGAGCCGTCGACGAGGTTCTCGCTCGCGAGCGTGAAGGTCTCGGTCTCGGGGTGGTAGTCCACCCAGCGCACGACCGTGCTGAAGCGCACCGCTGCGCGCAGGCCCGCTTTCTCGACGCGGCCGTTGATGTAGTCCCACAGCACCTCACGCGGCGGGTAGGACGAGATCGGCTTTCCGAAGTGCTCGTCGAAGCTGTAGTCCGCGAACTCCAGCGCCTCCTTGGGGCCGTTCGACCACAGGTTGCGGTACATGCTGGAGTGGACCGGCTCGCCGAATTCGTCGAGACCGGTGCGCCACGTGTAATTCCACTGGCCGCCCCAGTCCTCCTGCTTCTCGAAGCAGACGATCTCGGGAACTTCTGCGCCCGCCTGTTCTGCAGCGTGGAAGGCTCGCAGCTGCGCCATTCCGCTGGGACCGGCGCCGATAATCGCTATTCTCATGTATTCGTATCCTCTAGTTGCGTATCACTTGCATCTGCGTCATCGCATACATCTGCACCGCTGCGGCACGGGGAAGAAACACCACGCGCGCCGTCCGGGTTTCGGTGCTGACCGTCTTCCAGGGTATCAAGCACGCGATCAGCGGTCTTTTCCGGGTGATTGCGGGTCGTGCGCAACGCACTGCGCGGGCCCGCCCCCGAAGGGACGGACCCGCGCAGCGCTGTGGCGAGGACCGGTTACGAGCCCTGGTACGGCGCGAAGACCGTGAAGGTCTCGTCCGTCTCGAGGTTCGTCACCGTGACGGTCGCCTCACCGTCGGCGACGGACGCCGACCGTGAGTTGAGCGAGACGGCGACGGTCTTGCCCGGCGCGACCGACGAGAACGACTTCTTGCCGAAGGCCGTCTCGACGGTGATGTCCACCGGGGCATCCGCGTCGTTCCTGACCGAGACGCTCACGTACGCCGTGCTGCCCAGCGACCGCGTCGCGGTGCTGGCCGTGACGGCGAGCGAGTCTGCGAGCTCTCCGCAGTCACCGACCGTCGCGCCGCCCAGGGCGTTCGTCGCGCCGAAGTCGCTCAGCGCGGCGCTGTTCGCGTCGCACGTGAGCGTGCCGTACACGGTGTTGCCCGCGAACACGGGGCCGTACTCACCGGCGAGCCTGCTGAAGCGCTCGTTGGCGGTGACCTGCGTGTTGCCGGACAGCTCGACGCCACGACGGAACGTCGTGCCCGCCGCGGTGACGTCGCGCTCGACGCCGCTGATCGTCGCGGAGCCCTCGACGGTCGATCCGAAGATCTGGAACGTCTCGGCCCCGTCGACGGCGAGCGCACCCGAGATGACCGTGTCGGTCACCATGACGGATGCATCGCCCGTGACGGTGAGGGCACCGGCGATGTCGGCATCGGTGATGCACGTGGCACCCTCGGTGAGCGTGACGGACTCGAGCGCGCCGGTCAGCGTCTGGGTGCACTCCAGTGCCGCGCCGGGCAGTGCCGTCGCGGTGTACGAGTCGGCGTCGCCGATGTTGCCGGCGGCGTCGATCGCGCGGTGCTCGACGACGTGCGTGCCGAACCCGGGGATGAAGCCGCCCAGCGGGTGGTCATCCGGAAGGGTCTGCTCGAACGCGGCCTTGCTCAGTCCGCCCGAGCCGAGGTTCCCGTAGGTGAGGGCCTTCAGGTCGGTGCCGGAGTGGCGGAAGCGGAACGGCGAGTCCGGCATCGGCTGCTCGGGGAAGCCCGAGTAGTCGAGCCATCCGTCGCCGTTCAGCCGCAGCTGACCGACGACGTAACGCTCACTGTCGTACCCGGCGGTGGAGTCCGTCGGGTCGAGCTTCATGTCCCATCCCCCGAAGTAGATCGGGTGAGCATCGGTCGTCGAGGTCGCGAGCGACTCCGACAGCGTCCGCGGGGCGGTGGGCATGACGGCGTCGATCTTCCACGCCTGCGTCGCCGGGGCGACGTCGGGGTTCGCCGGGTCGGTGACCGAGACCGTGAGGTCGTAGGTTCCCGCGCCGAGGTCGAGCGCGCCCAGGTCGAGCGTCGTGCGCGTGCCGGACTGCACCTCGGCGCCATCGATCTTCCACGTCACCGTGGGGATGCGGTCGCTCGGGTGGTTCGTGCGGACGAAGACGACCTCGTCGCGTGCGAGCGGCGTGGACGTGAGGCTGGCCGAGGTGATCTCCGCACCGGGAGCCGACGGGACGACGGCCTCCGCACCGATGGTCCACTGCCGGGTCTGCACGAAGCGCGGGCCGTTGTAGCCCGAGTCGGTCGCGGTGTTGTTGGCCGACGGGATGCGGACCCAGTCGATGCCGTCGGGACCGACGGGGTCGCGGACCTCGACGTGGACCGTCGTGCCCTCGGGCAGGTCGAGCTCGCCGAGGTCGAGGCTGCGCTCGGGGCCCGACGCGATGATCTCGCCCTCCGGACCGCCGGCGCGCCACGTCACCGTGAGCTCGTGGAAGCGCGGCTGGCCGGACTCGGTCCACAGGACGCTGTCGGCGGGCACGACACCCTCGGGCGTCGAGGTGACGACCATCTGACCCGAGTCGCGCAGGCCCGTGATGCGGGCGACCATGTGCTCGAGACCGATCTGGTCGAAGTCGTATCCGACCCAGCGCATCATGGAGTGCTCGCTCGGACGGTACTGACCGCAGGGGTACAGGCCGCCGGATTCGTACAGGCCGATCCTGCCGCCCGAGCGGCTCTCTTCGCCGAGCCAGCGGAACCACTTGTGCTCGTCGGCGATCATCTGCTCTTCGGACGTGTACGTCGTGTGGTGGAAGCTCGTGCCCGACTCGGCACCCGTGTAGCACTGGCGGACGACGTCGCGCGAGTTGTAGGGGTACTCGTCGCGCAGCGTTCCGAGCGAGTGGCCGAGCTCGTGCAGCGAGACGACGGGACCCTGCGGGGAGCCCGCCGAGGTCGTCGCGTCGCGGCCGCCGATGCCGCCGTACGTGAAGGTGTTGGCCAGCGCGAGCGTCTGCACGTTCTGCGCCGTGCGCGGGATTCCCAGCAGCGGCGCGACGTAGTCGTCGAGGATCCGGCGCTGTGCCTGGATGCCCGTCTCGCACGGGTCGACGCCCTCGGGGTAGCGGCCGGCCTGCGACTCGCAGTCGACGGGGGCGCGCCCGTAGGTGATGCCGCGGGCGAGCGGGTCGTTGCAGCCGCTCAGAGTGAGGCGAAGTGCCGTGTTCTTGGTCGCGAGGGGTCCTTCGCGCTCACCCGTGTCGCGGATCGTGCCGTCGGGGTGACGCACGCGGCCGTCGGGGTCGCAGTGCACGCCGTAGTCGATCGACGCGAGCTGCACGGCGTAGATGTTGATGTAGTTCTTGTAGCTGCGGAAGGGCTCGGTCCCCCACAGCACGCCGAGATTGCGGTCGAGGTCGGCCATGAACAGGCTCTGCTGGTCGGCCTGGTAGCCGTCACCGAAGACGACGAGGTTCAGTCGTTCGCTGGGGTCGCCGGTCACCTGGATCGGCACGACGTTGGGCTCGGGCAGCGGGTCGACCGCCGTCGCCGTCGCTGTCGCGGCACCGCCGACGACGAGCGTTGCGGTCATCGCGACCGTCGCGAGTACCGCGCCGATCCTCGATGACGCTCTTCTGGGGGATTTCAACACGTGGACCTTCCTTTTCCGGGACGCTTCTGTGCGCCGTCACGGATCCGCACCGCTTCGTAGGGGTGCAATGGGGTTCGCCGGGCGGGGGCCCGGTGACGTGTAACACGCTACTGAAGGGGCCCGACAAAGACCATCGACAGACGTCGCACCCTCAGTAATGTTTGACATATCACAGAGGACCCTGCGACGATTCGGGCACGTCTCCTGGATTCCACAGCGGCACGACGTCGTGACAGCACCACCGGAGTCCGGACGACCAACGCAACCGCGACGCACGATGCCCCGCGGCGAAGCGGGCACGTGCTCGGACCCGACACACGTCGACGAAGGGACCCTTCACTGTGAGACTCAGAACCCCGGCCGCCGTGGCCGTCCTGGTATGCGCCGGGCTCGTCTCGGCCGCCGCGACCAGCCCCGCGACAGCGAGCACCGCGCAACCACCCGGGATCGTGATCGCCGATGGGGTGACCCAGCCCGTGCACGGCTACACCGATGCCGTGCGCGAACGCGTATGGGTCAAGGCCGGCATCGACAGCGACCGCGACGGCGTCGAGGATCTGATCCGCGTCGACATCATGCGGCCGGCCGCGACCGAAGAGGGTCTGAAGGCCCCCGTCATCATCGACAACTCGCCGTACTACACGACACTCGGACGCGGCAACGAGTCCGAGTTCAAAGCCGACGTCGACGGCGACGGCCTCAACGACCGGTGGCCCCTCTACTACGACAACTACTTCGTGCCGCGCGGCTACGCCGTCGCCCTGGTCGACATGACCGGAACCGCCGGCTCGACCGGCTGCCCGACGATCCAGGGCGAGTCCGAGAACATGTCCGGCCCCGCCGTCGTCGACTGGCTCAACGGCCGCAACACCGCCGTCGATGCGGATGGCGAGCCCGTCGTCGTCGACTGGCACAACGGCAAGTCCGGCATGATCGGCAAGTCCTACGACGGCGCGCTCGCGATGGGCGCGGCCGTGTCCGGCGTCGAGGGTCTCGCGACCGTCGTCCCGATCGGCGGACCGTACAACTACTACGACTACACGCGCACGAACGGCCTCGTGCAGCGCGGCAACAACTACCTGCGCTCCCTCGCCACGACGATCACGAACGACGACCGCGAGCGTCAGGCACGATGCGCGCCCGTGTGGGATGAGATCGACGCGGCGGACGGCGATGAGAACGGCGACTACTCCCCGTTCTGGTACGAGCGCAACTACCTCGACAAGGTCGACGAGGTGACCGCGTCGGTCTTCCTCGTGCACGGCCTGCAGGAGGAGAACGTCCGCGCCGACCACGCCTCGAAGATGTGGGCCGCCCTCGGCGAGCACGACGTCGAGCGCAAGATGTGGCTGTCGCGCACGGGCCACATCGAGCCCTTCGACTTCCGCCGCGGCGAATGGGTCGACACGCTGCACCGCTGGTTCGACCACTACCTGCTCGACATCGACAACGGGATCGACGCCGAGCCGATGGTCGACGTCGAGGTCGAGGGCGGCGTATGGGAGCAGCACGCGAACTGGCCCATCGACGGCACCGAGCACGTGGAGGTCTACCTCCGCGACGGCGCCGGCGGCGCCGGGTCGTTCGCCCTGACGCCCGCTCCGGGCGAGGCGACGGTCGCGTCGTTCGTCGACAACCCGAGCCAGACCGAGGCGCAGGCCATGAACAACCCCGAGACGACATCGGCGTCGCGGCTCGCCTTCCTCTCCGACCCGCTCGCCGAGGACCTGCGCATCTCGGGCACGCCCGTGGTCGAACTCACGGCCGCCTCCAGCCAGGACGTCGCGTACGTCGGCGCCATGCTGGTCGAGTACGGTCCGACCGAGCAGAACGACCGCGCGGGCGACGGCATCCGGCAGAACACGACGGCACCCGAGACCTGCCATGGCGAGGCGTCCGAGCACGATGACGCCTGCTACCGGATCGTGGACTACCGCCCCATCACGACGAACCAGTGGCGTGTCACGAAGGGGGCCATGGATGCCCGCAACCGCTTCTCGCTCGAGCAGGCCGCGCCGCTCGTCCCCGGTGTCGCGGAGAGCCTGAGCTTCCCGATGCTCCCCGAGGACTACACCTTCTCGGAGGGCAACCGCATCGGAGTGATCCTCGTCGGGTCGTACCGGTCGTACTCGGTCGAGACACTGCCATCCCGCCCCGAGATCACCGTCGACATGACACTGAGCAGGATCAGCCTCCCCGTCGTCGGCGGCACGCAGGCGGCCTCGGATGCCGGGATCGAAGCCCTCGCGGGAGACGTGACGGCCACGACGCGCACGCTCGGCGGCACGCCGTACGTCAGCGTCACGGCCGCCAACGACGCCGAGGTTCCCGTCGACATCACCGTCGAGACGGACTTCGGCACGAAGACGTTCTCCTCGGTCGCGCCGGGCAAGAGCGTCGCCGTCTCGTTCAACACGCGCTCGGCATCGGTCGGCGCGGGCACGGCGACGGTCACGGTGACCGGACTCGTCGACGGCGAGACCATCACCGTCACCAAGACGGCGTCCTACCCGGCGCGGTGAGTTCCGGCGGTGGGGGTGCGCTCCCGCATCCCCACCGCCGGCTGATCACTCCACGAGGCCGGACAGCTCGAACCAGCGCTCCTCGACCGCATCCCGATCGGTCTCGAGCGAGGTGATCCTCGCCATCTCGGCGGCCAGGCCCCCGTAGTCGGCCTGATCGTGATCGGCGAGCGCCGTGCGCGCCGTCGCGATCTGCTTCTCGAGCTTCTCGAGACGGCGCTCCAGCGACGCGATCTCCTTCTGCATAGCCCGAAGCTCCGCACCGGTCAGCTGCGGTGCATCCGGTATGTCAGCGGATGCCGCGGCGCGGCCGGCCGCAGGAGCCTGACGCTCGCGCTCGCGCAGCCGCAGGTACTCGTCGACGCCCCCCGGCAGGTGGCGCAGGTGCCCGCTCAGGATCGCGAACTGCTGGTCGGTGACCCGTTCGATGAAATAGCGATCGTGGGATACGACCAGGAGCGTGCCGGGCCACGTGTCGAGCAGGTCCTCCATCGCGGCGAGCATGTCGGTGTCGAGATCGTTCGTGGGCTCGTCGAGGATCAGCACGTTCGGCTGCTCGAGGAGGATCAGCAGCAGCTGCAGGCGACGCTTCTGCCCGCCCGAGAGGTCCTTCACGGGCGTCGACAGCTGCGCGCTCGAAAAGCCCATCTGCTCGAGGAGCTGACCCGGGGTGAGCTCCTGGGCCTTCGAGCCGGCACCGAACGTGTACGAGGTCCGCAGGCCCGCGATGACGACCCGCACGGGATCGTCGAGGTGCTCCTCGAGTTCGTCCAGGCGCTGCGTCAGCGTCGCCACCTTGACGGTCTTGCCGCGCTTGACCCGACCGGTCGTCGGCTCGACCTCACCCGACACCAGCCCGAGGAGCGTGGACTTGCCGGCGCCGTTGACGCCCAGGATGCCCGTGCGCTCCCCCGGCGCGATACGCCACTCGAGGGGATGCAGCACGACGCGATCGCCGTAGCTGACCGAGGTGTCGAGCAGATCGACGACGTCCTTGCCGAGGCGCGTGACGGCGAGCGACTGCAGCTCGGTCTTGTCGCGGATCTCGGGGACGTCGGCGATGAGCTCGTTGGCCGCATCGATGCGGAACTTCGGCTTGGACGTGCGCGCGGGGGCTCCTCGCCGCAGCCACGCCAGCTCCTTGCGGGCGAGGTTCTGGCGTCGCGCCTCGATCGTCGCCGCCTGCCGGTCACGCTCGACGCGCTGCAGGATGTATGCGGCGTATCCGCCGTCGAAGGGCTCGACGATGCGGTCGTGCACCTCCCACGTCGATGTGCACACCTCATCGAGGAACCACCGGTCGTGGGTGACGACGAGCAGGCCGCCCTGGTTCGCCGGCCACCGGCGCTTGATGTGCTCGGCGAGCCAGGCGATCGCCTCGACGTCGAGGTGGTTCGTCGGCTCGTCGAGGAAGATGACGTCGTGGTCCCCGACGAGCAGCTGCGCGAGCGCGACGCGGCGGCGCTGGCCGCCGGACAGGCCCGTGACGGGACCGTCCCACGCGATGTCGGCGAGCAGCCCGGCGATGACGTCGCGCACGCGCGAGGATCCCGCCCACTCGTACTCCGGCGTGTCGCCGACGACGGCCTCGGCGACCGTGCCGGTCTCGCCGAGGGTGTCGGACTGGTCGAGGACCCCGACGCGGACGCCGCCGCGCACCGTGACGCGGCCGCCGTCGGGTTCGAGCCGGCCGGCGAGCATCGCCAGGAGGCTGGATTTGCCGTCGCCGTTGCGGCCGACGACGCCGATCCGATCGCCTTCGTCGATGCCGAGCGAGACGGAGTCGAACACGACCTTGGTGGGGAACTCGAGGTGCAGGGCTTCCGCCCCGAGAAGATGCGCCATATCCCTCCCAGGCTAGGCCCCCTTGACCGTGAGACTGCACCGGGGCGCCGAGACTGCGGGGTTCACCCGCAGTCTCGGCCGTCGGTTGCAGTCTCGCGGGTAGTGGGCGGGGGTCAGTACCAGAACGACAGGCGGGGGGCGATGGGCCACGAGAGGATGGCGGCGGCGCGAAGCGCGTCCGAGGACACGACGCGTCCGGCGGCGGCGAGCGTCGCCAGCGAGACGCCGCCGAGGTAGACCGCTGCCAGCTCGGCCGCCCCGAGAGCGACCGTGACGGCGGCGGCCGGCCCCTCGCCGGAGATGCGCGACACCCGCGCCGTGCCGTCGGCGGCGACATCGAGCAGGTGTCGCCCGCCGGCGAAGTCGAGCGGGTCGGTCACATCGAGCACGACCCGGCCGGGCACCGCATACCGCCGCGCCTCCAACGCCGCCGCGACGTCGAGGATGCGCACGTACTGGTGGTCGTTGACCGTCACGGTCGCGGCGCGCTGGTCGCTGATCATCCACCGCAGCGGCTCGTCGACCGACAGCTCCTCGGCACGCACCTCGGCCACGAGGTCGAGCTCGAGCAGGAACCGCCACAGCGCGGCGTACGCGTCGTCGCCGTCGGCGACGAGGTAGTGCACCGACGCCGTCGCCTTCGTGAAGTCGTCGTGGTTCTCGCGCAGCCCGTAGACCGCGACTCCGCGCACCTCGCCGGTCGCGTCGGTGTACTGCACGGCGCGCTTGTCGCCGGGCTTGTCGGCATCGGGGCGCGTGCCGGCGAAGGCGTCCCAGTGCGATGCCGGCACGTCGATCTCGCCCGCAACGCGCAGCCGCGCCCGCTCGTGCACGACGGGCATGAGCTCGCGGGCCCGCTCACGCGAGACGAAGTCGACTCGCCCGTCCGGGCGCGGCCCGATCCACCCGGCGCGCGCCGTCTCGATCCGCCACGACGCGCTCATCGCCGCCGGCGCGAAACCGTAGCGACCGTAGAGCGTGGACTCGCTCACCGTGAGCATCGCCATGGGCACACCGGCATCCTTCGCGGCGCGCAGCTCGCCCTCGAGCATGGCCCGCGCGATCCCCCGGCGACGGTGCGTCGGCGAGACCGTCACGGCCGAGATGGCGCACGACGGGATGCCGCCACCACCGGGCACCGCGAGGTCTCCGACCCACGACGCGATCGTGCCGACGGGTGCGTCCGCCATGGGCGTCGTCGGATCGTAGACGCCCGTCAGGCGCCGGTACCCGCTGCGCTCGCGGATCGCCGCGATCTGGTCGTCGGTGCGCTCGCCGTCCTGGAACCCGCGTCGCACGACCTGCAGCCACGGCGCGAAGGCATCGGAGTCGACGCCGACCCGGCGATAGTCCAGTCCGTTCGCGGCGAGCCGTTCGGCCGATGCGGAATCCACCGCACCCTCACGGAACGCCGTGACGAGGGCGTCTTCGGACAGGCTCATGGGCGTTCTCCTCTGTTATTCGCGGCCCGATCGAGGTCAGGCGTGGATGATGCGCGCGCCGGCGACCGGCCCGTGCACGTGCAGGGCTTCGTGACCGGCGGCCGACAGTGTCACCTGCAGATCGAGCGCGGACTCGGCATCGTGCGTGAGAAACGCGATCGTCGGTCCCGACCCCGACACGATACCGGCGAGCGCCGACGCGCTCGACTCCCCCAGCTCGAGAAGCTCGCGCAAGTCGGGGCGCAGCGAGAGGGCGGCCGCCTGCAGGTCGTTGCGCAGCACGTCGGCCAGCGCCGCCGCGTCGCCCGCGCGCAGCGCCTGCAGCACGATGGGCGCGACGTCGGGGGCATGATCGACGCGTCGGATGCCGGTGCGCGTGCGCAGTTCGTCGAGATGCCCGTAGACGCTCGGCGTGGACAGGCCGTCATCGGACGGCACGATGACCCAGTCGAACCGGCCCTTCGCGAGCGCCGGGCTCAGCTGATCGCCCCGGCCCGTGCCGACCGCCGTGCCGCCCAGCAGGGCGAAGGGCACATCGGCGCCGAGCCTCGCCGCAAGCCGGTGCAGCTCGGTGCTGCCGAGGTCGGTGCCCCACAGCGCGTCGCACGCGACGAGCGCGGCCGCGGCATCGGCCGAGCCCCCGCCCATGCCTCCTGCGACGGGCACGTGCTTGGCGATGTCGAGGTGCACGCCGCCGGCGTGACCCGCCTTCTGCGCGACGAGTCGTGCCGCCCGCAGCGCGAGATTGCGGTCGTCCAGCGGCACACCCGAGACGTCGACGGAGCCCGACACCGAGAGGGTGAATTCGTCGGAGTGCGACGCGACGACGTCTTCGTACAGCGAGACGGCCTGGTACGCCGACGCGACGTCGTGATACCCGTCGTCCTGCACGCTCCCCACCTCGAAGAAGACGTTGAGCTTGCCCGGAGCACGCACACGCACGTGATCGCTCGTGAATGCGTGGGTCACGTGTCCTCCGCCTTCTGCCGCAGGTCGCGCTGACCGCCGGCAGCGAGGGCGTCGATGCGCGCGAGCTCGTCCGCCGCGAAAGGTGCACCGCCGGCGGCGGCCGCGTACGGACGGTGCCGGTCGCCACCGCGGGCGAGGTGGGGATGCACGTCGGTCACGGATCCAGGCTACCGACCGACGCGCGCGATGCGCAGGTAGTCCTCGACCGTGAGGTTCTCGCCCCGCGCCGTCGGGGCGACGCCGGCAGCCTCGAGCACGACGCTGGCTTCGGCCGCCGACCCACCCAGCACGCCGGAGAGCGCCTGGCGCAGCATCTTGCGGCGCTGCTGGAATGCGGCGTCGACGATGCTGAACGTGCGGCGACGCTCGTCCTCGGTCCCGCGCGGCTCCGCGTCGCGTTCGAAGGCGACGAGCACGCTGTCGACGTTCGGCACGGGCCAGAACACGTGGCGGGACACCGTGCCGGCGAGCCGCCACGTTCCCCACCACGCCGCTTTGACGCTGGGCGAGCCGTAGATCTTCGATCCGGGGCCGGCCGCGAGCCGCTCCCCCACTTCGGCCTGCACCATGACCACGCCGCGCTGCAGCCCCGGGAACGTCTCGAGGAAGTGCAGCAGGACCGGCACGCTCACGTTGTAGGGCAGGTTGGCGACGAGCACCGTCGGGTCGCCGGGCAGATCGGTCACCCGCAGCGCATCGGCGTCCACGACCGTCAGGGCACCCGCGGGCACACCGTGGGCGCGAGCGGTGTCGGCCAGTCGCGCAGCGAGCCGGTGGTCGATCTCGACGGCCGTGACGGCGGCACCGGCCTCGAGGATCGCGAGGGTCAGCGAGCCCAGACCGGGTCCGATCTCGACGACGCGCTCGCCCGCCGTGACGCGCGCGACGTGCACGATCTTGCGCACGGTGTTGGCGTCGACGACGAAGTTCTGCCCCAGCTTCTTGGTCGGGGTGACATCGAGTTCGGCCGCGAGCGCGCGGATCTCGGACGCACCGAGCAGGGTCACGGACATGCGTCAACTGTAGTCACGCGGGTGGGCGCGGCTTCGCCGACCGGCCGCCGCCGCACGCACCCCTATGATCGGGGCCATGACGAACAACTCCAAGTCGCACGAACAGATCCGCGAAGAGCGCGAAGCCGCTCAGAAGGAGAAGGAGCGCCTCGAGGCTGCGGAGCAGAATCGACTCGACGACGAGGCCCGCCCCGAGTAGCACTCGGCCACCGCCGGGGTCGGCGCCCCTCATAGGATGACGGGATGCCTTCCCCCGGCGAACTCATCGCACCACGCCGACTCGGCAGGGATTTCCGGTGGCTGCTCGCCTCGTCCTGGACGAGCAACCTCGGCGACGGGATCGCCCTGGCGGCATCCCCTCTCCTGATCGCATCGCTGACGTCGTCGCCGCTGCTCGTGGCCGCCGGAGCGATGATGCAGTACCTCCCCTGGCTGCTCTTCGGCCTGCTCGCGGGATCCGTCGCCGATCATCATGACCGACGGCGACTGGTCATGATCGCCAACGCCTCGCGCGCCGTCGTGGTCACGGGACTGGTCGTGTTCCTCCTCACCGGCCAGGTGACGGTGGTGATCGTGCTCGCGGCGGCGTTCCTCTACGGCACGGCCGAAGTGTTCGCCGACTCGGCGGGCGCGACGCTGCTGCCGATGCTCGTGCGCCCCGTCGACCTCGGCACGGGCAATGCGCGGCTGCAGGCGGGGTTCCTCGTCGGCAATCAGCTCGCGGGGCCGCCCCTGGGCGCGTTCCTCTTCGCGGCGGGTTCCTTCTGGCCCTTCCTCACCCAGATCCTGTGCGTGTCGCTCGCCGTCGTGCTCATCTCGCGCATCGCGCGCACGCCCGTGCCGCCGAAGGAGCATCCGGCGCCCCAGGCGAAGCCCCGCCCGATCCGCGAAGGGCTCGCGTGGCTGCGCGACAACCCGCCGGTGCGCACGCTCGTCGTCATCATCCTCGTCTTCAACGTGACCTGGGCAGCTCCCTGGGGCATCCTCGTGCTCTACGCGACCGAGCACCTCGGCATGGGCGCCGTCGGCTTCGGAACCCTCATGACGGCGTCGGCGCTCGGCGGCATCATCGCGACCCTGTGCTTCGGATGGCTCGAGCGGCACGTGTCGTTCGCGACGCTCATGCGCGTGTGCCTGACGCTCGAAGTGCTCATGCACCTCGCGTTCGCCCTCACGACCTCGCCCGTCGTCGCCTTGGCGCTCATGTTCGGCTTCGGCGCGTACGCGTTCGTGTGGGGCACGATCTCGACGACCGTGCGCCAGCGACTCGTGCCGCTGCACCTGCAGGGCCGCATCGCCTCGGTCAACATGGTCGGCGTGTTCGGGGGGCTCGTGATCGGCCAGCTGATCGGCGGCCTGCTGGCACAGGGGTGGGGCCTCACGGCGCCGTGGTGGTTCGCGTTCGCCGGGTCGGCGATCACGCTGGCCGTCGTGTGGCGGTCGATCTCGCACATCGCCGCGTCCCGCCCCGTCCTCGACGACGGGGAGCCGGATCAGTCCTCGAAGGCCCCGTAGACCTCGAGCGTGTTCGCGGCCAGCTGCGCGCAGAGCTCGTCGAGTTCGACGCCCAGTTCGACGGCCATGAATCGCACCGTGACGGGGATGAGATACGGCGCGTTCGGACGACCGCGATGCGGCACGGGCGTCAGGAACGGTGCATCCGTCTCGACGAGGATCCGCTCGCGCGGGGTCGCCTTCAGGGCATCCCGCAGGGTCTGGGCGTTCTTGAACGTCACGTTCCCCGCGAAGGACAGGTAGTACCCGTTCTCGGCGGCGATCGCGGCCATCGCCGCGTCGCCCGAGAAGCAGTGGAAGACCGTGCGCTCGGGCGCGCCGACCCTCGCGAGGGTCTCGAGCACGGCGTCGTGAGCCTCGCGGTCGTGGATCTGCATCGCGATGTCGTGCTTCTTCGCGAGGGCGATGTGCGCCTCGAAGCTCTCGAACTGCGCCGGCAGTCCCTCGTCGCCCGTGCGGAAGAAGTCGAGACCCGTCTCGCCGATGGCGCGCACGCGCGGCTGCTCTGCGAGCTCGTCGATGACCGCGATCGCCTCGTCCAGTCGTTCCGCCGCCCGGTAGGCGGGAGCCTCGTTGGGGTGGATCGCGACGGCCGCCAGCACGCGAGGATGGGATGCCGCAGCCCACGCCGACCAGCGGCTCGAGTCGATGTCGCCACCGGCCTGCACGACGCCGGCGACGCCGACCCGGGCGGCGCGCTCGAGCTGCTCGTCGAGGCTCAGCGACGTGTCGCCGTCGTCGATCTCGAGGTGCGCGTGGTTGTCGTAGACGGCGACAGGCAGCGGCTCGGGCGCGTCGGGCCAGCGCACGTCGCCGCGGCCCTCCTGCGAGCGCGTGCGGACGTACTGCGACGGGTCGACGTCACTCACGCGCTCTGCTCGATGCGGGGGAACAGCGGCGCGAGGCCGTTGACGCTCGTGCCGGCGCGCAGAGCCCCCCACTGCCCCGCCTCGCGGATGGGCTGGTCGATGAGGCGCCCGAGCGACTCGCCGGCGCCCAGGGCGACCCACAGCTTCTCGGTCGCTTCGGGCATGACCGGCGACAGCAGCACCGCGAGGGCGCGCAGGCCCTCGGCGGCCGTGTAGAGCACGGTGCCCAGGCGCGTGCGCTGAGCGTCGTCCTTCGCGAGCGCCCACGGCTCGTTCTCGGTGATGTAGAGGTTGAGGTCATCGACGATCGTCCAGATCGCGTGGATGGCTTCGTCGATGCGGAACCGCTCGATCGCGTCGTCGGCCGCGGTGGCGGCATCCGCCACGATCTGCTGCACGCGCAGATCGCGCTCGGTGTATTCGCCCGCCGGCGGCACGATTCCCTCGAAATACCGCTCGATCATGGCCGTCGTCCGGGATGCCAGGTTGCCGAAGCCGTTCGCGAGCTCGGCCTGGTAGCGGGCCGAGAGATCCTCCCACGAGAACGAGCCGTCCTGGCCGAACGCGATCGCCGAGAGGAAGTAGAACCGGTAGGCGTCCGATCCGAAGACGTCGGTGATCTCGGACGGCGCGATGCCGGTGAGCTTCGACTTCGACATCTTCTCGCCGCCGACGAGCAGCCAGCCGTGCGCGAAGACGCCCGCGGGAACATCGACGCCGGCGGCCATGAGCATCGCCGGCCAGATGACGGCGTGGAAGCGCAGGATGTCCTTGCCCACGACGTGGTACGCCGGCCAGCGCCGGGCGAACTCGCCTGCCGGCCCCGAGCCGTTCGACGCGTCGTCGCCGTATCCCACGGCCGTCGCGTAGTTGAGGAGGGCATCGACCCAGACGTAGATGACGTGGGATTCGTCCCACGGCACCGTGATGCCCCAGTCGAACGTCGACCGCGAGATCGAGAGGTCCTTGAGCCCGCTCTTGACGAACGAGACGACCTCGTTGCGCGCGGATTCGGGGCGGATGAAGTCCGGCACCGAGCTGTACAGCTCGATGAGCCGGTCCTGGAACTCGCTGAGCTTGAAGAAGTAGTTCTTCTCCTGCAGCAGCTCGAGCGGCTTGGAGTGGATCGCGCAGACCTTGAGCCCTTCGAACGCCCCCTCGCCCTCGACGATCTCGGCGTCGGTCTTGAACTCCTCGCAGCCGACGCAGTACAGCGCCTCGAACTCGCCCGCGTAGATGTATCCGCGGTCGTAGATGGCCTGCACGAACTGCTTGACGCGCTCCTCGTGGCGGGGCTGCGTCGTGCGGATGAAGTCGTCGTTGGCGACATCGAGGGTCTCCAGCAGCGGGAACCACGATTCGCTCACGAGCTTGTCGACCCACTCCTGGGGCGTGGACCCGTTGGCGGCGGCGGCCCGCATCATCTTCTGGCCGTGCTCGTCGGTGCCCGTGAGCATCCAGGTGTCATCGCCCGCCTGGCGATGCCAGCGGGCGAGCGCGTCGACGGCCACGGTCGTGTAGCCGTGGCCGATGTGGGGCACGTCGCTCGGGTAGTAGATCGGCGTCGTGATGTAGAAGCTGCGGCCGGAAGTCACCCTTGAGATTCTAGGCCGGTTGGATGCCGCGCCTCGCGCTATGACGGCCGCGCTCGCCGCGCGAGCGCTTCCTGGTAGAGCTCCCGCGACGAGTGGCCCGTGTGCGCGGCGACCTCGGTCGCGGCATCCTTCAGGCGCGTTCCCGCCGCGACGAGGTCGAGCACGTGCGTCACGGCGTCGGCGAACGGGACCTCGCGCGCCGCGGCGCCGGCGACGACGATGACGAGCTCGCCCCGCACGCCCTGCTCGGCCCACGTGACCAGTTCGGCGAGCGTCCCCCGCGCGACCTCTTCGTGCAGCTTCGTCAGTTCGCGGCAGACGGCGGCCCGCCGGTCTGCTCCGAACGTCGCCGCCATGTCGGCCAGCGTCGCGGCCGCTCGCGACGGCGCGTCGAAGAACACCATCGTGCGCGGTTCGCCCGCGAGCGCCGTGAACGCGGCCGTCCGCTCGCCGTGCTTGCGTGCGACGAACCCCTCGAACGTGAAGCGGTCGGTCGGAAGGCCCGCGACGGCGAGCGCCGTGACGACGGCACTCGGACCGGGGATGGCGGTGACGTCGACCCCCGCCTCGGCGGCGGCGGCGACGAGCCCGTAGCCGGGGTCGGAGACCGTGGGCATGCCGGCATCGGACAGCACGAGCACGTCCTGGTCGCGGGCGAGTTCGACGATCTCGGGCGCGCGCTCCTTCTCGTTGTGGTCGTGCAGCGCGATGAGCTTCGGCCGGTTGCCGATCCCGAGCGCCGCGAGCAGCCGCTGCGTCGTGCGGGTGTCCTCGGCCGCGACGATCGTCGCCTGCTCGAGCGCCTCGACGAGACGCCGCGACGCGTCGCCCAGATTTCCGATGGGGGTCGCCGCGAGGATGATCACGCCGCCAGCATAGGCTGGTCGCCGTGACGTCGATCGCCGAGCCGCTGCCGCCGCTCGCGCGACCCACCCTCTACGACGGCTGGATGGCGCGACTGTCCGCCGTCCCGCGCACGGCGCGGTTGTGGCGCTGGCTCGCACCCGCCCTCGTCACGCTCGTCGCGGCGATCCTGCGCCTGTGGAACCTCGGGCATCCCGGCACCCTGATCTTCGACGAGACCTATTACGTCAAGGATGCCTGGACGCAGTGGAACCTCGGGTATGCCGCCTCCTGGCCGGACGACGCCGACGCGAGCTTCGTCGCGGGCGACACCGACGTCTTCCTGACGTCGGGCAGCTTCGTCGTGCATCCGCCGCTCGGCAAGTTCCTCATCGGCGCCGGCATGGCGCTCTTCGGCCCGGAGTCGGCCTTCGGCTGGCGCATCGCCGTGGCCGTGTTCGGCATCGCGACCGTGCTCGTGCTGTACCTCGCGGCGAAGTCGCTCTCGGGATCGATCGCCTTCGCCACCGTGGCATCCGCTCTCATGGCGGTCGACGGTCTCGCGATCGCGATGAGCCGCGTCGCCCTGCTCGACGGCATCCTGACGTTCTTCGTTCTGCTCGCGTTCTGGTTCATCGTGCGGGACCACCGGCGTACGGCGACCCGGTTCGCCGCGGCGCTCGCGGCACGCGACCACGGCGACGACCCGCCCGCGTGGGGGCCCGTCCTGTGGAACCGGCCGTGGGTGATCGCGGCGGGCGCCGCGGTCGGCGCCGCGACCGCCGTGAAGTGGTCGGGCCTGTATGTCGCGGCGGGTCTGGGCATCTACCTCGTCGTCGTCGACGCGCTCGCCCGGCGCCGCGCCGGCGTCATCTTCTGGCCCACCGATGCCGCCTTCCGCCAGGGCGTCGTGACCTTCGTGCTGTTCATCCCGGTCGCCGCCGCCGTCTATCTGGCGTCGTGGACGAGCTGGCTCACGACCGACGGCGGTTACGGGCGCCGCGCGCTCGAGGGCTCCGACGGCGGCGGAATCGGCTCTGCCCTGGCGAATCTGTGGGCGTACCACGAGCAGATCTACGGCTTCCACGTCGGTCTTGTGAGCGCCCACGGCTACGCGAGCCCCGCGTGGCAGTGGCCCCTGCTCATGCGTCCGACGTCGATGTACTTCCAGAACGACGACCAGGTCGTGCAGAACATCTACAGCATGCCGAACCCGCTCGTCTGGTACGCCGCCGTCGCCGCCGCGGTCTACCTCGTGTGGCGCTTCGCCGTGTCGCGGGACTGGCGCATCGCGCTCGTGCTGACAGGCATCGCCGTGACGTACGTGCCCTGGCTGCTGTATCCCGAGCGCACGATCTTCCAGTTCTACACCGTCGCGATCCTGCCGTTCCTGCTGCTCGCTCTGACGTTCGCGCTGCGCGACCTCGCCGGTGCGGGAAGCACCGACGGCTACCGGCGACGCTCGGGCCAGCGCGTCGTGTGGGTCTACCTCGCCGTCGTGCTCGTGGTCGCGGCGTTCTGGTACCCGATCGTCACGGCGACCGCCGTGCCGTACGACTTCTGGCGCCTGCACAACTGGATGCCCACCTGGATCTGACGGGCTCGGGGGCGCTCCCTGAAGCGGTCGTCAGCGGGCGGGTGGCGACGCGGATGCCGCGGCCCGCACGGCATCCGGCAGCGCCGCCAGGATCCGCTCGATCGCGGCATCGTCGTGGGCTGCCGTGAGGAACCACGCCTCGAACACACTCGGCGGCAGCGATACGCCGGCGTCGAGCATCGCGTGGAAGAAGGGCGGATAGCGCCACGCCTCCTGCGCGCGGGCGTCGTCGTAGTCGCGCACGGGGTCCGGACGGAACGCGAGCGAGAAGAGGCTGCCCGCGTGCGAGACGACGTGGGCGACGCCCTCGGCGGCCAGTGCCTCGCCGAGCGCCGTCGAGACCGTGCGAGCGGCACCGTCGACACGGTCGTAGACGTCGGCATCAGCGAGACGCAGCGTCTCGAGGCCCGCCGCGACGGCGAGCGGATTGCCGCTCAGGGTGCCCGCCTGGTAGACGGGGCCGAGCGGCGCGAGCAGCTCCATCAGGTCGGTGCGGCCGCCGATCGCCGCCAGCGGCATCCCCCCGCCGATGACCTTGCCGAAAGTCACGAGGTCGGGGCGCCACTGCTCGCCCGCGGCGCGCTCCAGCCCCCACCAGCCGGCCGGTCCGACGCGGAAGCCCGTGAGCACTTCGTCGAGGATCAGCAGCGCGCCGTTCGCGTGCGCCGTCTCGCTGAGGAACGCGTTGAAGCCGGTCTCGGGCGCGAGGATGCCGGCGTTGGCCCCGGCCGCCTCGGTGATGATCGCCGCGATGCGACCCGGGTGCGCCGCGAACGCCGCGTCGATCGCGGCACGGTCGTTGTAGGGCAGCACGAGCGTGAGCGCCGCGACGTCGGCCGGCACTCCCGCCGAGCCCGGCAGCCCGAGCGTCGCGACACCGGAGCCGGATTCGGCCAGCAGTCCGTCGGAGTGCCCGTGGTAGTGCCCCGCGAACTTGATGATGACGTCGCGTCCGGTCGCGCCGCGCGCGATGCGGATCGCGGTCATGGTCGCCTCGGTGCCCGTCGAGACCAGCCGCAGGCGGTCGATGCCGCGCACGCCGTCGACGCGCAGCCGGTCGATGACGAGCTCGGCCAGCTCCGTCTCGGCCGGTGTCGAGGCACCGAACGACAGGCCTCGGGATGCCGCCTCCTGCACGGCGGCGACGACCCGGGGGTGCGCGTGGCCGAGCAGCGCGGGGCCCCACGACGCGACGAGGTCGACGTAGTCGCGGCCGGCGACGTCGCGCACGGTGGCCCCGTTCGCGCGAACGATCGACAGGGGCGTGCCGCCCACCGAGCCGAAGGCGCGCACGGGCGAGTTCACGCCACCGGGGATGACGGCCCGTGCCCGGATTGCGGCGTCGTCGTTCGTCGTCATGCGCAGAGCCTCTCGGCGGCCTCGATGGCCCAATAGGTCAGGACGGCGTCGGCACCGGCGCGCACGATCCCGACGAGCGATTCGTCGATCGCGCGGGCGCGGTCGATCCAGCCGTGGGCGGCTGCCGCCTCGATCATGGCGTACTCCCCCGACACCTGGTACGCCCAGACGGGCACGGGTGCCGATGCCGCCGTTTCGGCCAGCACGTCGAGATAGCTCATGGCGGGCTTGACCATGACGATGTCGGCGCCTTCGGCGATGTCGAGATCGACTTCGCGCAGCCCCTCGCGGCGGTTCGCGGGGTCGAGCTGGTAGGTGCGGCGGTCCCCCACGAGCGTGGACTGCACCGCTTCGCGGAAGGGCCCGTAGAACGCCGAGGCGTACTTCGCGGCGTACGCGAGGATCGCCGTCTCGTCGTGGCCGGCGCCGTCGAGCACGGCACGCACCGCAGCGACCTGGCCGTCCATCATGCCGGACAGCCCCAGCAGTCGCGATCCGGCGCCGGCCTGCGCGAGAGCCATGTCGCGGTACCGCTCGAGGGTCTCGTCATTGTCGACGCGGCCGTTGTCATCCAGCACGCCGCAGTGGCCGTGGTCGGTGAACTCGTCGAGGCACAGGTCCGTCTGCACGACCAGCGTGTCGCCGACCTCGGCGGCGGCGACGCGCGTGGCAACGTTGAGGATACCGTCGTCGTCGGTCGCCCCCGAACCGACGGCGTCCTTGTGCTCGGGCACGCCGAAGAGCATGATCCCGCCGATGCCCGCCGTCGCGGCGCGGTGCAGTTCGCGCTTCAGCGAGTCGAGCGAATGCTGCACGACGCCGGGCATCGAGCTGATCGGCACGGGCTCGCTCGCTCCTTCCCGCACGAAGAGCGGCAGCACGAGCTGTGCGGGGCTCACGCGGGCCTCTTGCACGAGCCGGCGCCAGGCCGCATTCGCGCGCAGTCGGCGCGGGCGGACGGAGGGGAAAGCGCTCATCGGGGGTCCTCGTAGAGACGGGCACGCAGGGGCGCCAGTTCGGCGGCTCCCGCGGCGAGCAGTTCATCGGCGACGCGGTGGGCGATCTCGAGCGCCGTGACGTCGCCGATGTAGGCGGCGTGCGAACTCGTGAGCTGATCCCCGCCGTCGGGTCGGTAGACCCGCGCCGAGAGGAACAGCATCCCGTCCTCGACGAACGCGTGGGCACCGACGGGAGCCGCGCACCCCGCTTCGAGCCTGGCCAGCACGCCCCGCTCCGCTTCGGCCGCGACGCGTGACGGACGGTGGTCGACCCGCGCCGCGAGACGCTCGTCGCCCGCGCGGGTCTCGACCGCGAGCGCCCCCTGTGCGGGGGCCGTGGGCCAGCCGTCGAGGTCGAACAGCTCGGTCACGACCCCGAGCCGATCGAGCCGCCCGAGACCCGCCGCGGCGAGCACGACGGCGTCGAGATCGGTGCCGACCCGGCCCAGGCGCGTGTCGATGTTGCCGCGGATGTCGATGAGGTCGAGGTCGGGTCGGCGCCTCGCGAGCTGCGCGCGGCGGCGGGGCGACCCCGTGCCGATCCTCGCCCCCTCGGGCAGGGTGTCCAGCGTCAGGGCGTCGCGGGCGCACAGTGCGTCGCGTGCATCCGCCCGCTTCGGCACCGCGGCGATCGACAGTCCCTCGAGAGGGCTCGTGGGAAGGTCCTTGAACGAGTGCACGACGGCATCGATCTCGCCGGCCAGGAGCGCCTCGCGCAGCGCGGCCGCGAAGACGCCCGTGCCGCCCAGGGCCGACAGCGACGCCGTGGACCGGTCACCCTCGGACACGATCGGCACGAGCTCGCCGCCGAGGGCATCGGCGACGGTCGCGGCTTGGGTCATCGCGAGGGCGCTCGCGCGCGTGCCGATCCGCAGCACGCTCATGGCGACGTCGCCCCGGTCACGCGAGCACCTCACCCAGCTCATCGGGTGTGATGAGGCGACCCGTGAAGAACGGCACCTCTTCGCGCACGTGACGGCGCGCTTCGGTGAACCGCAGGTGCCGCATGAGGTCGACGAGCTCGATGGGATCGTCGGCTTCGAGGCCGAGCAGCCACTCGTAGTCGCCCAGCGCGAAGCTCGCGACGGTGTTCGACTGCACGCCCGGGTACTCGCGGCCCTTGCGGCCGTGGTCGGCGAGCATCGCGCCGCGCTCGGCGGGCGGCAGCAGGTACCACTCGTAGCTGCGCACGAACGGGTACACCGTCAGCCACCCCTTGGGCGGCAGGCCGCGCGCGTAGGCGGGTGAGTGGTCGCGGCTGAACTCGGCGTCGCGGTGCACGCCGAGCGCGTTCCACGTCGGCAGCAGCGGCGAGAGCTCGAGCGAGCGGCGCAGCGTGCGCAGGTCGGCCTGCAGACCGTCGGCGGTGTCGCCGGTGAGCCACAGCATCACATCGGCGTCGGCGCGCAGGCCCGAGACGTCGTAGACGCCGCGCAGGCTGGGTACGCCCGCCGAGATCTCGGCGAAGCCGGAGCCCGTGGCGGGTGCGGGGTGCGGGTCGCGGCGGAACACCGCCCACAGCGTGTAGAACGTCGTCGGATCGGTGCCTTCGTTCGCAGAACTCACCCGTCCATCCTCCTCCTTTTCCGACCGGGTGCGACCCGTCACGTCGACGTCGTCATCGCCGCGGCCGTCCGCTCGGCGTGCGCGACGACGCCGGCAAGGCCCGTGCCGGCGACGCCCTCTCCCACCGAGACGATGTCGTCGCGGTACGGCTGCACGCCGCGTTCCCAGGCCTGCACGGCAGCATCCGTCACCGTCTGGACCGGCGCGCCGAGCAGCTTCTGCGCGTCGGCGACGGCGCACGCGACAGCGTCGCCGGCGGGGTCTCCGTCATAGGACAGCCGCACGGCGTGCCGAGCTCCGAGCGCGTCGGCTGCCCACCTCCACTTCGCGGTGATGTGGGTCAGGGCCCGTGCCCCCACACCCGGCGCGTCGGCGGCCACGAGCAGTCCCGTGCCGCGCGGTGCGGCATCCCAGGCCGGAGCGTCCACGACGAGCGTGACGAGCGTGAGTCGCCGCCGCTGACCGGGTGCCGAGAAGGCGCGCACGGCGGTGCCGTCGAGGCGTTCCCCGTCGACGACGACGCCACGGGCATCGAGCGCGGTGACGTCGACGCCCGTGCGCACGTCGACGCCGAGCCGGTCCGCGTCGGCGGCGAGGGCCGTGACGAGGCGGTGCATCCCGCCGCGCAGGCCCCCGACCTGCGTGCCGGCCGGCGCCTGAGCGCGCAGCGCCTGCACGGCCGCCGCGAGCGATCCGCGGGCCGCGAGCTCGGCGCGCAGCCGGGGCGACACCGCATCGACGGGCAGGGCGTCGGGCTCCCTCGAGTGCACGCCGCGCACGACGGGGGCGACGAGCCCGTCGACGACGCGGGACCCCATGCGGGCACGCACGAGCGCGCCGAGGGATGCCGCATCCCGGCCGATCCGCGCGGGCAGGGCCCGATCGAGCGCAGCCCGCCAGGCCCCGAGTCGTCCGATCGCGCGGACGACGTCGTGCGCGAGCGGTGTGCCCGGAATGCCCAGCACGCCGGCGACCGGCAGCGGCACGGCGGTCCCGTCGGCGCGGTGCAGCCACGCGGGCGCGGGAGTGGGCGACACGACCTCGAGGCCGAGCTCGCCGGCCAGCGCCGCGACGGCACCGCCGCGCGTCGCGAACGATTCGGCGGCGGCGTCCAGTATCACTCCGGCGAGCGGCAGCGGCTGCACCTGCCCGCCGAGCCGGTCGGCGCGCTCCAGCAGCACGACGTTCCGGCCCGCGAGGGCCAGACGGCGCGCGGCGACGAGGCCCGCGACGCCGCCCCCGACGACGATGACGTCAGAGCTCATGCACCAGGTCGACGATGCGCGTCAGCACGGTGGGGTCGGTCTCGGGCGGCACGCCGTGGCCGAGGTTGACGATGTGCGCCGGAGCCGCCGAGCCGCGCTCGACGACGTCGCGCACGTGACGCTCCACGATCTTCCAGGGCGCCGTGAGCAGGGCGGGGTCGATGTTGCCCTGCAGCGGCATCGTGCCGCCCAGGCGCCGGTTCGCGACGTCGAGCGGCAGGCGCCAGTCGATGCCGATGACGTCGGCTCCGACCGCCGGCGTCGCGTCGAGTGCCTCCGAGAGACCGAGGCCGAAGTGGATGCGCGGCACGTCGAGCCCGCGCAGCCAGTCCATCGTGCGGCGCGAATGCGGCATCGCGCGGCGCACGTAGTCGTCGCGCGAGAGCGACCCCGCCCACGAGTCGAAGAGCTGCACGACGCTCGCCCCGGCGAGCACCTGTGCGCGCAGGAAGGCCCCCGTCACATCGGCGCACCAGTTCAGCAGCGTCGCCCACGTGTGCGGGTCGCTGCGCATGAGCGCGCGCGTGCGCAGCTGGTCCTTCGACGGTCCGCCCTCGATGAGGTAGCTCGCGACGGTGTACGGCGCTCCGCCGAAGCCGATGAGCGGGGTCTCGCCGAGCTCGGCGACCGTGCGCGCGACGGCCTCCGAGATCGGCGCGAGCGCGTCGGGTTCGAGCGGACGCAGCGCCAGGACATCGGATGCGGAGCGCACGGGGTTCGCGATCACGGGGCCGCGTCCGGGCACGATGCTGACGTCGACGCCGGCGAGCAGGACGGGAACGACGATGTCGCTGAAGAAGACGGCGGCGTCGACGCCGTGGCGCCGGACGGGCTGCAGCGTGATCTCGGAGGCGAGCGCCGGAGTGAGGCACGACTGGAGCATCTCGGTGCCGGCCCGCAGCTCGCGGTACTCCGGCAGCGAGCGGCCCGCCTGACGCATGAACCACACCGGCAGGGTCTCGGGCCGGTCGCCGCGTGCGGCGCGGACGAGCCGGGCCTCGCTCGTCCTGCCGTCGCGCAGGGGGTGGGTGTCGGGAAGGACTGTCACATCGGAGAGCACACAGCCAGGCTACGACCTCGCGCCGTTACAATCTCCGGGTGCTGTTCTGTCTGACGGCGAATCACCGCAACACCGAGTTCGAGGTCCTGGACCGCATCTCGCGTGTCGCCGAGGCGACCGCCGCCGACCTCACCGACGCGCACGACTTCGTGCGCGGAGCGGTCGTGCTCGCGACGTGCAACCGGTTCGAGACGTATCTCGAGATCGACGAGCCCCTCACGGGCGCCGTCGCCGTCGCGCGCGAGGCCGTGCTCGATCAGCTGGCGCTGCCCGACGCCGACATCTCCGCGCTGCGTGCGTCGGCGGTGACCGTCGCGGGCGACGACGTCGTGCGCCACCTCTTCTCGGTGAGCTCGGGCTTGGAGTCGATGGTCGTCGGCGAAGGCGAGATCAGCGGTCAGGTGCAGCGCGCGCTCGCGGCGGCACGCCGCGGCGGCACGGCGAGTCCGGCCCTCGAGCGCGTCTTCCAGCGTGCCGCGCACGCGACCCGCGCCGTCCGCGCGCGGGCCGATGTCGCCGCGGGCGGCCGCTCCCTCGCCCGGCTCGCGCTCGAACTGGCCGACACGCGCGTGTCCGATTGGCAGAGCACGCCGGTCCTCATCGTCGGCACCGGCCAGTACGCCGCGACGACGATCGCCGCCCTGCGTGCCCGCGGAGCCGCCGACGTTCGCGTGTATTCCGCGACCGGTCGCGCCGAGCAGTTCGCCGCACGCTACGGCATCCGCGCCGAGCACGATCTGCGCACGGCGATCGGCGGCGCCCGCATCGTCCTCACCTGCACGACGCGCTACACGGTCGTCGCCGACGACGTGCCCACGGGCGCCCCGCGCCTCATCATCGACCTCGGCCTGCCGCGCAACGTCGATGCCGCCGTCACCGACCTCGACGGGGTCGAACTGCTCGACCTCGAGCTGCTGGGCCGGCACGCCGCGCTTCCCGAACTCGGCGCGGGTGCGCACGAGATCGTCGGGTCGGCAGCGGCCGCCTTCACGGCCGAAGCGGCGGCGGCTCCCGCCGTCGTCGCGGTGCGCTCGCACATCCAGGCCGCCCTCGACGACGAGCTCGCCCGGGTCGCCGCCCGGGGCGGCGACCCCGCCACCGAGGCGGCGCTGCGTCACCTCGCCGGGGTCATCTCGCACACCCCGTCGGTGCGCGCCCGCGAGTACGCCGAACAAGGACGCCTCGACGAGTACGAGCGCGCGCTCGGGATCGTCTTCGGCATCGACGTGCCCGCCCAGGCCCGATGCCCGCGCGGGCTCGAAGCGATCTGACCGTCGTCGCACCGGCATCCCACCGGCACCAGGCGAGCACCGACAACACACCGGCGCCCCCGACGGAGAGTCGAGGGCGCCGGTGTGACGTGTCACGCGGCGGTGGACCTCCGGACACGGATCAGAAGGATCGTCGCCCCGGCCAGCAGCGCCAGGCCCGCGAGCCCCGCGACCCACGGCGTGCCGAGCGAACCGGTGAGCGGCAGCTCTCCGCGCACGAGGGTCACCTCATCCTCCTCACCGCACGCGCCCTTCGCCAGCACGACGGGTCCGTCGGCGCCTTCGGGCGTGTGCTGCAGGGTCGCGACCCAGAGCTGGCGTCCTTCCTTGCTCGCCGTGAGGGCGGGCGAGGCGAAGACGCCCGAGCCGACGATCGAGGTGCGACCCGTGTCGACGAGGGTCTCGGCCGTGCAGGTCGGCGCCTGATTGTGCGCGTTGTGGAACACCTCGAAGACGATCTCGGCCGCCACGTCGTCGCCGAGTCCCTCGACGAACGCCTCGTCGCGGTAGGTGTCGCCGATCCCGACCGACGGCGTCGCCTGCGTGCGCAGCGACGGCTCGCTCACGACCGTCGTCTCGTGCGCCAGGCCGCACTCGCCCTCATCGAGCACGATCGGGTCGTCCTCGGCGTCCGCACGCCACCACAGGTACTCGACGCTGTAGTGCGTGCCCGCTTCGGTGACACGGATGCCGGGCGAGGTGTACTCCCCCGCCTGCGTGATGACGATGGGCCGGTTGCTCGTGTCCCCCACGAGGGAATCCGCCGTGCAGGACTCGATCGGGGCGACCCCGTCGACAGCGCGGTACAGCTCGAACGTGACGTACGTCTCACCGTCGGCGGGCACCAGTCCGTCGACGATCGCGACATCGTGCACGAGACCGGCGTAGCCGATCGTCTCGGGCGCGAGCGAGCCGATCGTCGGCACGGGGGCCGAGGTCATCTCGCTCTCGATGCCGCACTCGCTGACCATGATCTCCCGTCCCTCGACGTCGTCGGCGCGGTGCTGCCACGCGTAGTCGCCGAAGGCCGGCACGACCGGCGCCGTGAACGTGTAGCGTCCGACGGCGTCGATGTGTAGCGTCTCGCTCTGCCAGACGAGGTTCGCCGCCTCGCACGCGCCGAATGCCTCGACGTCTTCGGGAACGCGGTACAGCGCCGTCGAGATCTCGGCACCGCCGGTGGGCAGCACGTCGGCGACGATGACGGTGTCCAGGGCCGTGCCGCCCTTCTGCGCCGTCGGCTGCGCCTGCGACGTGATGTTCGGCACCATCGTCATCTGGGTCTTCTCTCCGAACAGCTCGTGCCGCTCGTAGGTCGGACCGTGCTGCAGGTAGGCGATCGTCTGCGCGGACTGGTCGGCACCGACGATGCTCCACACCGCGGTGTAGTGACCGGGACCGGGCAGCTCCCACTCCGACTCGACGCGATACGACTGCGACGGGCCGATCGCGGGGTCGGTCACGACCGTGAGACCGCCCACATCCACCGCGTCTTCGGGGATCTCCGTCGTGGGTGAGGTGGGCTGAGTGGGCGTCTTGTAGACGCGGGCCGTCGCCGTGATCGTGGCGAACGCGCCGCCCGCCAGGCGCGGCCACTCGTTGAGCGACGTGCCGAAGGTGACGTGGTCGACGAACGTGCCACCGGGTGCGTAGACCTGCTCGACCTGCGTCGTGATGTGCGGCGCGAAGGTCACCGTGCGACCGACCGTGTCGCTGCCGGTGACGCGGAATGTTCCCGCGCCGCCGGGGCCGACGGCGGCCTGCTGGCCCGGCGTCGTCCACAGGTGCAGCGCCGGGGCGTATCCCGACCCGAAGGTGCCCGAGCCCGAGATCCGGTACGCGGCGCCGTCGTGCGTCGGCGGAACGCCGCGCACGGGGTAGGCGACGCCCTGCCGCATGCCGGCGAGCGAGCCGCTGCCGGTCGAGACGAAGGTGCCGTTCGTGAGCGAGACGGTTCCCGTCGCCGATGTTCCCACCATCGTGACCGTACCGGCGTAGTTGTTGGCGGCGTCGGTCGTGAAGACGAGGGTGCCCGAGCCGTTCACGGCCCCGGCGGTGACGTTCGCGACGGCCGCGAGCAGCTGCTGCGCACGGGCTTGGATCGCGCCGACGGTCGCCGAGCCGACGAGTCCGACGAGCTTGTAGTTGATGTACCCGTTGAGGTCGTGCGTGCCGTTCCAGCCGCTGGAGCTGTAGGTCGCACCCGGGTTCGCGAGGTGCTTGACGACGAACGAGACCGCCGAGGCGTTCACGTTGTCCCAGCTCTGCCCGTACTGCGTGACGATCGTGTTGATCTTCGCCGCGGCGTCGCCGCTGATGGTCGCCGTCCCGAACGGGCTGTCCGAGATGATCGATGAGTGGATGCCGGCGGAGCTCGTCGCCCCGGTGGGGTTGGCGGCGCCGGGCACGATGCAGTAGATGAGGCTCCCGTCGGGGGCGACGAAAGCGCCCTCCCAGCCGATCTGGCTGCTCGGCCACGTGCCGAAGCCGGGACCCTGTGAGGCCGCCGACGCGCTCTGCACGCCGACGACCGCGCCGGTCGCGACGATCGCCGTCGCGAGGATGGTCGCGACCAGCCGCACGGCTCGGCGCGTGAACGTGCGCCGTGCCCGCAGCATCCGCCGGGTGACGGTCGTGACGTCGGCTCGATCGCGAGCCGCTTTCCGGATGGACATGATTCTTCCCTTCGTTCGTTTCAGAACGACGGTAGGAATCCGTTCCGGCGCGAGCTCGCGAGCGAGCCCTCATGCCGTGCCGCAGCGGTGATTGTGCGTGCTCGGTGGCCGGATTGCCGTGCTCCGATCAGGCACCGAGGCTCAGCCGGCGCGCAGCCGGGCGGGGTCGGTCGTGGGAAGGCGGCACGCGAAATCGCGGCAGTCGTAGGCGGTCGCGCGGTCGTCGACCGCGGCCTTGTCGGCGAACAGTGCGAACCCCGCGCGCGCCCAGGCGGCGGCCTGTTCGGCGGTGACGACCGCGACGACGTCGGCGTCGAGGCCGTGCGCGGCGCGCGCGAGCGGGTCGCCCGCGTCGCCGATGACGACGACCTGTCGCGGCGGTCCCGCGAGAAGCGCCGCCACCCGCAGGAGTGCGCCGTGCGCGAGCGGCTGGGCGAGCGCGGCGGCGGTGTGACGGGCGATCAGCCGCTCGGCGGCGAGCCGCGACGCGTCGCCGGCGCCGAGCAGCCAGAGCTGCGTGGCCGCGTCGGCGAGCGCAGCCACGCCCGAAGGCTCGTCGCCGTCCGATGCCGCGTCCGGGGCGCCGACACCCTGCGCCGCGAGGACGGGATCACCGCCGCCGGGGACCGTCGCCTCGTCGCCGACGAGACACGCCTCGACGAGCCCACGGGCCCGCACGGCCGCGGCCGGGTCACCCGTCGCGACGGCGAGTGCGACCAGGCCGGTCGCGAGCTGGCCGTAGTCGGCGAGCGTCGCGACCGCCTGGGACGGGATCTCGTCGAGTGACGCCCGCACGAGCGTTCCGTCGGGGCGGGTGTTCGCGCCGAGCACGGCATCCGCCGCCCACGCGGCCGCCGAGATCCACTCGTGCTCGCCGAAGCGGGCGCCGGCGCGGGCGAGGGCGCCGATCGCGAGGCCGTTCCATCCCGTCACGATCTTGCCGTCGACCAGCGGCGGCTCGAGGCCCGCGCGGTCGTCGCGCCGGTAGTACCCGCCTTCGCTGCGAGCACCGTCGATCCACGATTCGGAGTCCTGCGCCGCGCCGAACCCTCCCGACGGCTGCTGCAGCACGCCCGTGAGGAAGGCGACGATGCCCCGCGCCGTGCGCTCGTCGCCGGTGTCGCGGGCGATGTCGAGCAGCAGTGCGTTGTCGGTCAGCATCCGCTCGTAGTGCGGCACGGTCCAATCGCGCCGGGTGGCGTACCGGAAGAAGCCGCCCTCGACCGGGTCGCGCAGCGGTGAATCCGCCATGGTCCGAAGCGCCCGGTGCGCGACGGCGGCCGCCGCGGGCTCGGTCGTGCGCACGAGCCGGCTGAGCAGGAAGCCCAGCCCCGTCGCGACGGGGAATTTGGGTGCTCCCGCGTCGCCGCTCCAGAATCCGGCGTGCTCGGGGTCCTCCCGCGTCGCGAGGGCGCGCGCCGCGGCGCGCAGCCCTGCGGCATCGGGAAGCGCGCCGGTGCGGTCGTGGGCGTTCGCCCGGACGTCGGAGAGAGCGTCGAGGATCGCCTCGGCCGTGCCGTCGACCTGACCACGACGCTCCGTCCACGCTTCTCGCACGGCCGCGAGCACCTGACGGAACGCGGGCAGGCCGCCGCGCGGCTCGGGCGGGAAGTAGGTCCCGGCGAAGAACGGGCGCCCCTCGGGCGTCGTGAAGACCGTGAGCGGCCAGCCGAGGCTCGGGGTGAACGCCGCCGCGGCGGCCATGTATGCGGCGTCGACTTCGGGATGCTCCTCCCTGTCGACCTTGATCGCGACGAACCCCGCATCGAGGTCGGCCGCGGTGGCGGCATCCGCGAAGGACTCCCGTGCCATGACGTGGCACCAATGACAGGTCGAGTAGCCGATCGACACGAGAACGGGCACGTCGCGCCGTCGCGCCTCCGAGAACGCCGCCTCGCCCCACGCGTGCCACGCGACCGGGTTGTCGGCGTGGGCACGCAGATAGGGGCTCGCCGAGAGCGAGAGGCGCTCGTTCATGTCATGGCCCGGGTGTGGTCAATTCAGGTCGTTCGGGTGGGTTCCGACGCGACCCGTGCCGTCACCCGGGTCGAGCGCGTCGATCGCCGCCATCTGGGCGTCGGAGAGGGCGAAGTCGAAGATCCGGAAGTTCTCGCGCAGCCGGTCGGGGTTGACCGACTTCGGAAAGACGATGTTCCCCTTCTGGATGTGCCAGCGCAGCACGACCTGCGCGGGCGTGCGCCCGTGCGCCGCGGCGGCGTCGTGCACGGCAGGAGTGCCGAACAGGTCGTACTTGCCCTGTCCGAGCGGGCCCCACGCCTCGATGCGGATGCCCCGCTCAGCGCACCACGCGACGACATCGCGCTGCTGGTAGGCGGGGTGCAGCTCGATCTGGTTGACGGCGGGCAGCTTCTGCGTCGCGTCGACGACGCGCTCGAGGTGCTCGACGAGGAAGTTCGACACGCCGATCGAGCGCACGGGTCCCGTGTCGCCGAGGGCCGCGAGCTTCGTCCAGGCGTTCACGAACTGGTCATTGGCGGGCGCGGGCCAGTGCACGAGATACAGGTCGACATAGTCGAGGCCCAGCTTCGCGAGGCTCTCGTCGAGCGCGGCGCGCGGGTCGTCGCCGGCCTGCCGGTCGTTCCACAGCTTCGTCGTGATGAACAGCTCGTCGCGCGGGATGCCGCTCCTCGCGATCGCGGCTCCGACGCCCTCTTCGTTGCGGTAGATCGCGGCGGTGTCGATGTGGCGATACCCGAGCGACAGCGCCTCGGTGACGACCTTCTCGGTCTCCGTGGGCGGCACCTTGAAGACGCCGTAGCCGAACTGCGGGATGTCGTGCCCCGAGTTGAGCGCGATGCGCGGCACGTCGGCGAGGTGCTCCGCCGTGACGTCGGCGCGGTGATCTGCGTGGTGGTCTGCCATGCGAACAGCCTACGACCGGGGTGCGCCCGGCCGCCGTGCGATCTGCAGGATCCGGTGCCACAGATCTCGCCCGGAAGCCCCGTGGCAGCACTCCCGGGAACCCGCCCTCCTGCGGATCGCCCGCGTACGCCCGCCGAAGCGGCCCGCGGCAGATACGATCGAGGGCTGTGTCCGCGCCAGAACCTGTCATCTCGTACCCGCCGGAGCTGCCCGTCAGCGCCGCGCGGGACGACATCGCGCGCGCCATCCGCGACCATCAGGTCGTCATCGTCGCCGGCGCGACGGGGTCGGGAAAGACGACGCAGCTGCCGAAGATCTGCCTCGAGCTGGGTCGCACGCGCATCGCGCACACGCAGCCGCGCCGGATCGCGGCGCGCACGATCGCCGAGCGCGTGGCCGAAGAGCTCCAGGTGCCGCTGGGCACGACGGTGGGCTACAAGGTGCGCTTCACCGACAAGGTCACCGACGACACCCGCGTCGCCGTCATGACCGACGGCATCCTGCTCAACGAGATCCACCGCGACCGGCTGCTGCGCCGCTACGACACGATCATCATCGACGAGGCGCACGAGCGCTCGCTCAACGTCGACTTCCTGATCGGGTACCTCACGCGCATCCTGCCGAAGCGCCCCGACCTCAAGGTCGTCATCACGAGCGCGACGATCGACCCCGAGAGCTTCGCGAGGCACTTCGCGAGCCCTTCGACAGACTCAGGAACCGGTACAGGCTCGGGAACCGCTGCTCGGCCTGCGCCCGTCATCGAGGTGTCGGGACGCACGCACCCCGTCGAGATCCGCTACCGCGCGCCCTCCGACGCGGATGCCGGCGCCGAGCGCGACGACGTCGACGGCATCACGGCCGCCCTGCGTGAGCTCGACCGGGAACCCGCCGGCGACGTTCTGGTCTTCCTGCCGGGCGAGGCCGAGATCCGCGATGCGATGGATGCCGTCCGCGGCATGTATGCGAAGGATGCCGTGCCGACCGAGGTCCTGCCGCTCTACGGGCGCCTCTCGGCAGCCGAGCAGCACCGCGTCTTCGAGCGATCGCGCGTCGCGGGCGTGCGGCGTCGCGTCATCCTGGCGACGAACGTCGCCGAGACGAGCCTCACGGTTCCGGGCATCCGTTACGTCATCGACACGGGGACGGCCCGCATCTCGCGGTACAGCAACCGCACGAAGATCCAGCAGCTGCCGATCGAGCCGATCTCGCAGGCGTCGGCCCAGCAGCGCTCGGGTCGCGCCGGGCGCACGGCGCCGGGCATCGCGATCCGGCTCTACTCCGAAGACGACTTCGCGACGCGCGACGAGTTCACCGAGCCCGAGATCCTGCGCACGAGCCTCGCGTCGGTCATCTTGCAGATGCTCGCCCTCGGGTTCGGCGACATCGAGCGGTTCCCCTTCCTCACCCCGCCCGACTCGCGCGGAGTGAAGGCGGCCGTCGACCTGCTCACGGAGCTGGGGGCGGTCGACCCTTCGGCAAGCTCAGGGACCGGGGGGCGTACGGAGACCGGGCGGCTCACCGAGATCGGGCGCGAGCTCGCTCGGCTGCCGATCGATCCCCGATTCGCCCGCATGATCGTCGAGTCCCGCCGGACCGGCGTCCTGCCCGACGTCCTCGCGATCGTCGCGGGACTGTCGATCCCCGACGTCCGCGAGCGACCGGAGGAACGCCGCGAAGAGGCCGACCGCCTGCACGCTCGGTTCACCGATCCGACGAGCGACTTCATCTCACTGCTCAACCTGTGGAACCACCTGCTCGACAAGCAGCGCGAATTGGGCTCGAGTGCCTTCCGGCGCATGTGCCGCGCCGAGCACCTGAACTACGTGCGCGTGCGCGAATGGGTGGATGTGCACCGGCAGCTCACGGCTCTGCTCGGCCGGTCGAAGCGCGACCGCGCCTCGGCGAGCGATGCATCCTCCGCCGGTGATGCGGATGCCCTGCACAAGGCCATCCTCTCCGGACTGCTCTCGCACATCGGCATCCTCGACGAACGCGCGACGGGCCGGAACGACGCCGGATCGAAGGGTGCGAAGGGCAAGAGCCTCGCTCCGGCGACCTATCTCGGCGCGCGCGGAACGCGGTTCTCGATCTTCCCGGGGTCGGGCCTCAAGAAGAAGCGACCCGGCGCCGTCATGGCCGGCGAGCTCGTCGAGACGAGCCGCCTGTTCGCCCGCACCGTCGCGGCGATCGACCCCGCGTGGGCCGAGCCGCTGGCGGGCGACCTCGCGAAGCGGCAGCTGAGCGAACCGCACTGGTCGAAGGCATCGGGCGCGGCATCCGCCTACGAGAAGGTGACGCTCTTCGGCGTCGAGATCATCCCCCGTCGCCGCGTGCAGCTCGCCCGGTTCGACCGTCCCCTCGCGCGCGAGTTGTTCGTGCGCCACGCGCTCGTCGAAGGCGAGTGGGATTCGTCGCACATCGACAAGCGGCTGACGGCGTTCGAGCGGCGCAATCTCGAGCTGCGCCGGCGGCTCGAGAAGATCGAGGAGCGCGAGCGCCGCCGCGACATCCTCGTGGGCGACGAGGCCGTCTACCGCTTCTACGACGCGCGCATCCCCCGCGATGTGTTCGACGCGCGCTCATTCGAGGCCTGGTGGCGGGATGCCGCGACCACGACGCCGCGCCTGCTCGACATGGCCGAGGCCGATCTCATCGACGACGCGTCCCGCGGCGACGAACGCGACTTCCCCGCGCGCTGGCGCCAGGGCGATCAGGTGCTCTCGCTCGCCTACCGTTTCGAGCCGGGTGCGCCCGACGACGGCGTCACGGTGATCGTTCCCCTCGCGCTTCTCGCGCAGCTGCGGCCCGACGGCTTCGACTGGCAGGTGCCGGGCCTGCGCGACGAGCTGGTCACGGCGCTGCTGCGCGCGCTCCCGAAGACGATCCGGCGCCACGTCGTGCCCGCCGCCGACTGGGCCGCTCGCTTCGCCGAAGAGCTCCCGGGCCTCGGCCCCGAGGCGCACGACGGGCTGCCCCCGACCTCGCTTCTCGACGCGCTCGCGACGCGCATCCAGCGGGTCGCGAATCAGCCCGTCACCGCCGCCGATTTCGACCTGGAGCGGGTGCCGTCGCATCTGCTCGTGTCGTTCCGCGCCGTCGACGAGCGCGGGCGCCCGGCCGGATCGGCGCGAGACCTGGGCGACCTGCAGCGGCAGCTCTCCGACCGGGCGCGCACGGCCGTCTCCCGTTCGCTGACGCCGAGGAAGGACGCGAGGGCTCCTGGCCCGGCCGTCCCGCCGACCGCGGCCGCCTCCCCCGGCGTCACGGAGCGCTCCGGCATCACCGACTGGGACGTCGGCGACCTGGCCGACGTCGTCGACACGAAGGTCGCCGGCGGTGTCGTGCGGGGCTATCCCGCGCTCGTCGACGAGGGGGCGAGCGTCGCGCTGCGCATCGAGGCGACCCCCGAGGCTGCGGCCGCCGCGACGCGCGCGGGCGTGCGCCGGCTCGTGCTGTTGACGGCGCCCTCCCCCGCGGCCTATGTGCTGGAGCACCTCACCTCGGCCGAGAAGCTCGCGCTCGCGGCATCCCCCTATCCGTCGGCGAAGGCGCTCATCGAGGATGCGCGCGTCGCGCTGGCCGATGCCGTCATCGCGCGCACCGTGCCGGACGGCGTCGTACGCACGCGGGCCGCGTTCGAGACCGTGCGCGATGCGTTCTCGCGGGTCGTCGTCGACGAGCTCTTCCAGGCGGTGTCGCTCGTCGCCCGCATCCTGACGGCCGTGCGCGAGGTCGAGCGCGCCGTGCGCGAGCAGAACTCGCTGACCCTCCTCGCAGCGCTCAACGACGTCAAGGCGCAGCTTGCCGGACTCGTCTTCCCCGGCTTCGTCGCGCGCACGGGTCTCGACCGCCTGGGACACCTTCCGCGCTACGTGCGCGGTGCCCTCGAGCGCGTCAGGAGCCTCGCCGACAGCCCGGGACGCGACCGTCAGCGGCAGAACGAGTTCGAACGCGCCGCCGCGCTGTATGCCGAAGCGGGCGGCACGATTCCGCCCGCCCCCGACGCGTCCGCCTCGCTCACGCGCGTGCGCTGGCTGCTGGAGGAGTATCGCGTGAGCCTCTTCGCCCAGGCGCTCGGCACGGCGGAGCAGGTCTCGCTCCAGCGCATCCAGAAGGCGCTGCGGGAATAGCGGGTCGCGGCGGGCGGGTTGTCCCGGGCATGGCACACGCGATCGTCTACACCGAGTTCGGCGGACCCGAGGTCCTGCATCAGATCGACATCGACGCGCCCGCTCCCGGGCCGGGCGATGTGACGGTGCGGGTCGAGGCCGCGGGCATCAACCCGATCGATGCGAAACTGCGGTCGGGACGGCGCGCATCGGCGCCGCTCGACGGACCGCGGCGCGTCGGTGCCGACGGCGCCGGGGTCGTGACGGCGGTGGGTGCCGACGTCGATGGCCTGCGCGTGGGCGACGCCGTCGTCTTCTCGGGTGTCTCGGGCGCCTACGCCACCGAGATCACCGTCCCCGCCGCCAGCGTCGTACCGCGGCCCGGCTCGGTGAGCGCCGAGCTCGGGGCCGCCCTCGGCATTCCGGCCGGAACGGCCTACCAGTCGGTGCGCTCGCTCGCGGTCGGCCCGCGCGACACGCTCCTCGTGCACGGCGGCTCCGGCTCTGTGGGCCAAGCGGCGATCCAGTTCGCGGTGCTCGCCGGCGCGACCGTCGTGGCGACGACGTCCGAGCGCCGTTTCGATCGCGTGCGCGCGCTCGGCGCGCTCCCCGTCGCGTACGGCGACGGACTCGTCGAGCGCATCCGCGCCGTGGCCCCGGACGGGATCACGGTCGCCCTCGACGCCGCCGGCACCGACGAGGCGCTGCACGCGTCGCTCGAACTCGTCGCCGACCGCGAACGCATCGCGACGATCGTTCGAGGGGCGGATGCCGCGGGCCTGGGCATCCGCGCATTCTCGGGCGGCAGCCCCCAACCGCTCACACCGCAGCAGCAGGCGTGGCGTGCCGAGGCCGTGCCCGTCGCACTCGCCCTGCTCGCCGCGGATCGCTTCTCGGTCGAGCTGGGCCCGTCGTTCCCGCTGCGCGATGCCGCCGACGCCCAGCGCGCCGTCGAGGCCGGCACCGACGGCAAGGTGACGCTCCGGCCGTGACTCCCTCGACCTCGGGCCCCCACGCCGCCCCGTGTTGACCGCGCCCCCACAACCCCGCCCCGCGTCGACCGCACCCCCCAACGCCGCCCCGCATTGACCGCGAGACTGCAACGGCGCGCCGAGACTGCGGGTGATACCCACGGTTTCGGCGCCCCGTTGCAGTCTCGCGGGTTGGGGGTGGGGGTCGGTACGCTCGACAGATGACTGCACTGCGCTGGGGCATCCTGGGGCCCGGCGGCATCGCCCGCGCGTTCGCCCGCGATCTGCACACGGCCGACCTCGACCTCGTCGCTGTCGGGTCGCGCCGGCTCGACAACGCCCGCGCGTTCGCCGACGAGTTGGGGGTTCCGCGCGCGCACGGGTCGTACGACGCGCTCGTCGCCGATCCCGACGTCGACATCGTCTACATCGCGACGCCGCATCCCTTCCATGCGGAACAGGCGATCCTCGCGCTCGACGCGGGCAAGCACGTGCTGGTCGAGAAGCCCTTCACGATCAATGCCGCCGAAGCCGCCCGCGTGCGCGACACCGCCCGCTCCATGGGACTGCTCGCCATGGAGGCGATGTGGACCCGTTACCTGCCGCACATGGCGCGCATCCGCGAGCTGCTCGCCGAGGGCGCCGTCGGCACGGTCCGCGCACTCACGGCCGATCACACGCAGCGCATCAGCTCCGACCCGGCCCATCGCCTCAACGCCCTCGAGCTCGGCGGTGGCGCCCTGCTCGACCTCGGGATCTACCCGGTCTCGTTCGCGTGGGATGTCCTCGGCGCACCCGCGACGATCGCCGCATCGGCGACCCTCGGCCCGACCGGCGCCGACGCCGAGATCGCGACGATCTTCACCTACCCTTCGGGAGCGATCGCGACGACACTGTCGGCGGCGCACTCGGCGGGGCCGAACACGGCGCACATCATCGGCACGGATGCCCGTATCGAGATCGACCCCGTCTGGTACAGGCCGACGTCGTTCCGTCTCCTGGGCCCCGACGGCGCTGTGCTCGAGGGGTTCGCGTCGCAGGTCGAGGGCGGGGGCATGCAGTACCAGGCTCTCGCGGCGGAGCGCTTCATCGCGCAGGGCATGACCGACAGCGACGTCCTGCCGATCGACGAGACCGTCGAGATCATGGCGAGCCTCGACGCCGTCCGTGAGATCATCGGTCTTCACTACCCCGGAGAGAACTGAACATGCCAGACCTGCTCCAGCCGCGCGTGGCCGTCTACCTCGACTTCGACAACATCGTGATGTCCTGGTACGACCGCGTGCACGGCCGCAACGCCTATTCGCGTGACCGCCAGCGCATCGCCGAAGACGCCTCGGCGCCCGAGACCGCAGAACGACTCGCTGCGGCGCGCATCGACGTCGGCGCGATCATCGACTACGCGGCATCCTTCGGGACACTCGTGCTCACGCGGGCGTACGCCGACTGGTCGGCCCCCGTCAACGCCGAGTACCGCTCGCAGCTCGTCGCTCGCGCGGTCGACCTGGTGCAGCTGTTCCCCGCCGCGGCATATGCCAAGAACGGCGCCGACATCCGCCTCGCGGTCGACACGGTCGAGGACATGTTCCGCCTGCCCGACCTGACGCACGTCGTCATCGTCGCCGGTGACTCCGACTACGTGCCGCTCGCCCAGCGCTGCAAGCGGCTCGGACGGTTCGTCGTCGGCGTCGGCGTGGCCGGATCGACCGCGAAGTCGCTCGCCGCCGCGTGCGACCAGTTCGACGCCTATGACGCCCTTCCGGGCGTGACGCCGCCCGCGACCGGCAAGTCCGACGGCACGACCCGCCGCTCCCGCCAGAAGGCGAAGGACCCGGGCGCCGATCTGCTCGAGCGGGCGCTGCGCCTCGAGAACGACAAAGACGACGACAAGTGGCAGCACGCGTCCGAGGTCAAGAGCCTCATCAAGCGTCTCGACCCCGCGTTCAGCGAGAAGGCGGTCGGACACAAGAGCTTCACCGACTTCGTCAAGGCCCACCCGACCGTCGCCGAGGTCGACGAGTCGTCGAACATCGTGCTCATCCGCCTGGCCGGCGATCGTCGCTAGTCGCGCTCATCCGCCCGAGCCGGGGATCGCTGACGCGGCTCATCCGCCTGGCCGGGGATCGTCGCTAGTCGCGCTCAGCCGCCCACCTCGGCGACCCAGGCCGGGACCAGCTCGGTCGCCCGGCCCGTGCGGGCCTCGTCGAACGCCGCGGAGCCGTCACCGGGCTCGAGGTTGAGTTCGAGAGTGCGGGCGCCGGAGGCCGACGCGAGCGCGACATATCCGGCGGCCGGGTAGACCGAGCCCGACGTGCCGATCGAGACGAACAGGTCGCATGCCGTGACCGCGCGCTCGATGCGATCGAGCCCGTACGGCATTTCACCGAACCAGACGACATCGGGGCGCAGCATCCGCTCTGCGCATTCGGGGCACGGCGGCCGGTCGCTCAGATCCGCCATCCAGACCGGACGCGCGCCGCACGCGCGACACCGTGCCCGCACGAGCTCGCCGTGCATGTGCACGAGGTTCCGGGTTCCGGCCCGCTCGTGCAGGTCGTCGACATTCTGCGTCACGACGAGCAGCTCATCGCCGAGGCGCGATTCGAGCGCCGCGAGCGCGCGGTGTGCGGCGTTGGGCCCAGCCGCCAGCGCTGCCCGACGACGCGCATCGTAGAAGCGCAGCACGGTGTCGGGGTCGCGCGCGAACCCCTCGGGTGTCGCGACGTCGTCGACGTCGTACCCCTCCCACAGCCCGCCGGTGTCGCGGAAGGTCCGCAATCCGCTCTCGGCCGACACTCCGGCACCGGTTAGCGCGACGATGCGGGTCATGGCAGCAGCCCACGCAGCACGTCGATCGTGTCGGCGTCGGCGGCCGTCTTGTCGAGCCGGTACCCCTTGACCCGCGCGAACCGCAGCGCGACACCGCCGGGATACCGCGTGGAGCGCTGCACGCCGTCGATCGCGATCTCGACCACGGTCTCGGGGCGCACGAAGACGGTGTGCGCCGTGCGGCGGGTCTCGATCGACGGGAAGTGCTCGGTCTGCCAGCGCAGCAGCTGGTCGGTGAGCCCCTTGAAGGTCTTGCCGACCATGACGAACCCGCCGGGGTCACCGAACTCCCCGGCGGGATCGCGGGCGCCGAGGTGCAGGTTCGACAGCATGCCGGTGCGGCGACCCGAGCCGGCCTCGACGCCGAGGACGACGAGATCGAACGTCAGCACGGGCTTGACCTTGATCCAGGTGCGTCCGCGGCGCCCCGCCGTGTACGGCGAATCGACGGCCTTCACGACGACGCCCTCGTGGTGCGCAGCGAGGGCGTCGTCGGCGAACGCATCGGCCGCGGCGGGATCGGCGGTCACGATGCCGGGCACCTGCCACGCTCCCGCGATCCGCTCGAGCTCGCGGCGTCGTACCTCGAGCGGCTCGTCGATCAGGTCGCGCCCGTCGACGTGCAGCAGGTCGAAGAACCAGGGGCGCAGCGCGATCGCCGCGGCATCCGTGGTCTCGGAGCCGAAGCGCGCCATCGTGTCCTGGAAGGCCCGGGGACCGCCGTCTTCGTCGAGCGACAGCGTCTCGCCGTCGAGGATGAGCTGCTGCGCGGGCAGGCGGCGCACGACCTCGACGATCTCGGGCAGGCGGTGCGTCACATCGGCGAGGGTGCGCGTGAACACGCGCACGTCGTCACCGTCACGGTGCACCTGGATCCGCGCGCCGTCGAGCTTGAACTCGACCGAAGCGGCGCCGCCCAGGGTGGTGATCGCCTCGCCTGCCGTCGGCGCCGTCCCCGCGAGCATCGGCAGCACGGGACGCCCGACGACGAGACCGACCGCGTCGAGCGCGTCGGCCTGCTCGGTGAGTGCGATCCGCGCCGTCTCACCCAGATCACCCGACAGCATCGCGGCGCGGCGCACGGCGGCGACGGGACGCCCCGCCGCCTTCGCGACGGCGTCGACGAGCACCCCCTCGAGCGCGCCGGTGCGCAGCTCGCCGAGGATGACGCGGGCGACGAAGTCCCACTCCGTCGCGGTCGTGCGCGCGGCGAGCGATTCGAGGGTCGCCCGGCGCACCGCGGCAGAACCCGGCCCCTCGGCGCGTGCGAGAGCTGTCAGCGCGGCATCGACATCCGCGAGAGTGAGGGCGGGCTCGGCGGCGTGCACGACGTCGACCGTCGACAGGCTGCGCCAGCCGATCCCGAGCCGGCCCTGCCGGGGCTTGGCGACGAGGTAGCCGATCGCGATCGGAATCTCGGCCGCGTCGAGGCCGGCCAGCACGTCGGCGAGCGCGGCGACCTTGGCCAGACGCGACGACGTCGCGGCGGCGGCATCCGTCGCGCTGACGAGCCGGAACAGGAGCATTCCCGCATTCTGCCACCGGCGGCGGACACGGTGTCGGCCGCCGAGCCCGACACCCCGTGCGCCCGACGAGCTCCGTCGACACGCGCACCGGACTCGCCATGAGACGACCGCGCGGCCCGCCGCCCTGCGGTCACACGCGGGCGCCGGCCGGAGACTCACCGCCGAGCGGACCTCGTGCTCCACAGCGCCCACACCACGAGCACGGGCTGAAGCAGCAGGCGGAGGAACCGCGCCCGATCGGTGCGCAGCAGGGGCGCTGAGCGCCCCGTCCGCCACTGGTGCACGTTGCCGGGGAACACCGCGACGAAGAACGCCGCGATGATCGCACCGATGCGGGCACGTTCGCGCGGAAGCACGACCAGCGCCCCGCCGAGCGCGATCTCGACGACACCCGAGGCGACGACGATCGTGTCCTTGTCGGTGCGCAGCAGCTCTGTCGCCCACTCCGGAACGACGATGCGGTACCCGCGGCGCCCCCACGTGAGATGCGAGACGCCCGCGACGACCAGAAGCACAGCGAGCGCCCCGCGTGCCGCGCTGCGCCAGATCACCGCACGGCCGATCGCACGTCATCGATGAACCGCACGTATTCGTCGGCCGTGTCACCGGCCGTCATGACGCGCAGCACGAGCTCGTCGGCGGCATCGCGATACCGAGGGATGCTGCCCGTCAGCGCCGTCGGTTCGATCGTCGTGTCGCGGGCGCCGATGCCGACCCGGTCGAAGTGCGAGCGGTAGACCGCATAGCCCGCGTAGGTGTCGGCCTCGGCGCGCAGCCGCCCGACCGCGGCCGGATCCGACGCCGCGCGCACATAGAGCGCGACGTGGGTGTCCGGGGCGCCGTCGTGAGCTTCGGCGCTCTGCGCCCGTGCGAGCTCCGGCGTCAGCCAGCTCAGCAGCAGACCATCGGATGCCGCGGCCCCGAGCCGTCGCATGCGCGGGCCGAGTGCACCGACGACGATGCGCGCCGACGTGCCGGCGCGCAGTTCGGCGACGGCGTCCCGCACGCGATCGACGGCGCCCGTGCGCGCCTGGCCCGAGCCGATGCCGAGCACGAGCCGGTCCTGCGGCAGTCCCGCCGCGCGCTCGAGGATCTCGCGGGGCGAGCGCCGGTCGACGGGCAGCACTCCCGTGGCCAGCACGAGGCGGTCGGTCGCCTCGGCGGCTGCGGCGAGCACCGCGAGTGCATCATGGCCGACCGTGTCGTTGACCCACAGGGCGCGCAATCCCGCGCGCTCGGCGGCGCGAGCCGTCGCAGCGGCGACGGCCGGGCCGGCCGCTGCGGCGATCCCGATCGACAGCGCGCCGGTCACGGCGTCGTCCCGACGCTGCGCGCGACGTCTCCCGCGTGCGCGTAGAAGCCCGCGAGGTCGGTCTCGCCGCCCGCGGGCTGCAGGACGACGGCGTCGACTCCCGCCGCGAAGAACTTTCGCGCGCCGTCTGCGACGTCGTCGGCAGAGCCCCACAGGACACGACCCTCCGCGGCATGATCGGGGAACTCGGCACGAGCGCGGTCCTCGGAGCCGTTGCCGAAGGCGGCGTGCACGTATGCCGCGATCTCGTGATCGCCCGCGCGTCCCGAGGCTGCGCGCCCCTCGCGCACGGCCGCGATCCGCACCGCGAGCTCGTCGGGTGTGAAGCCGCCGACCAGCACGGTCCCGTCCGCGACCTCGCCGCTCAGCCGCAGGGTCTTGGGCCCCTCTGCGGCGGCGTAGAGGGGCGGTGGCGTCGCGGGTGGCCAGTCCAGTTGCACGGCGTCGAGCGTGACGTACCGGCCCGACACCGAGACCTCGTCACCGGCGACGAGTGCGCGCACCGCCGGGACGTATTCACGCATGAGGGTGAGGGGCGACGCGACACGAGCGCCGACCTGTCCCATCCAGTCCAGCACTCCGTGCCCGAGTCCCGGCAGGAACCGCCCGGGGAACATCCGCTCGATCGTCGCGATCTCCATCGCCGTGAGGGCAGCATTCCGCAGCGGCATGGGGGCGATGCCGAGTCCGACCGTGAGTGTCTCGGTCCAGGCGAGGGCGGCGGCCGCCGTCGTGAAGCCCGTCTCGCGGAAGCAGTCCTCCCACACCCACAGTTCGGGGAGCCCTGCCGTCTCGGCTGCCTCGACCGCCGCACGAAGCGCTTCGGGAGGATTCTGGTACGGACTGAAGATCGCGCCGATGCGTGCCATGCACCCACTCTGACATCCCTCGCCGATCAGGCGGCGGCGGCCAGCGGTGCGCCCGACATCGCGACGAGGCCGTCGGCGGTGGCATCCACCGTCACGGAACCGCCTTCGGTGAGGGTGCCCGTCACGAACAGCTCGGCGAGCCGGTCATCGACTTCGCGCTGGATGAGCCGGCGCAGCGGCCGCGCCCCGTATTCCGGCTCATAGCCGTGCTCGGCGAGCCACTCGATCGCCGCGTCGGTCACCGCGAACGTCACGTCACGCCGCGCCAGTCGGGCCTCGGTCGCGCCGAGCAGCAGGTGCACGATCGTGCGCAGCTGCGACTTCTCCAGCTTGCGGAACAGCACGATCTCGTCGATGCGGTTGAGGAACTCCGGTCGCATCGCTTCGCGCAGCTTGCCCATGACCCGATCGCGCAGGTCCTTCTCCGACCCGAAGCCGGTGGACCCGCCGCCGTCGGCGAGGAAGCCGATGGCTCCGCCGCGCGACGCGAGGAACTCCGAGCCGAGGTTCGAGGTCATCACGATCACCGTGTTGCGGAAGTCCACCGTGCGCCCCTGGCCGTCGGTGAGACGGCCGTCGTCGAGCACCTGCAGCAGCAGGTTGAAGACATCCGGATGCGCCTTCTCGATCTCGTCGAACAGCACGATCGAGTACGGATTGCGCCGCACACGCTCGGTGAGCTGCCCGGCTTCGTCGTACCCGACGTAGCCGGGAGGGGCACCGACGAGTCGCGACACGGTGTGCCGTTCGCCGAACTCGCTCATGTCGAACCGGATCACGCTGTTCCCCGACCCTGCCACGCCGGTCCCTGAGCCTGTCGCCCCGGACCCTGAGCCTGCCACCCCGGTCCCTGAGGTTGTCGCCCCGGTCCCTGAGCCTGCCGCCCCGGTCTCTGAGCCTGTCACCCCGGTCCCTGAGCTTGTCGAAGGGTCGTCGAACAACGAGCTCGCGAGCGCCTTCGCGAGCTCCGTCTTGCCGACTCCGGTCGGACCCAGGAAGAGGAACGATCCGACGGGACGGTGCGCGTCACCCATTCCCGTGCGACTGCGGCGCACGGCCTTCGCCACGGCCGCGACGGCGTCGTCCTGCCCGATGACGCGCGCGTGCAGCTCGTCCTCGAGGCGCGCGAGCCGGTCGCGTTCCGATTGGGTGAGACGGGCGACGGGGATGCCGGTGGCGCGACTGATCACGCCCGCGATCTCGGGCTCGTCGACGACATGCTGCGTCGCGTCCCGCTCGACGCGCGCGGGGCTCTCGGCCGCGTGCTCGATCTTCGCCTGCACGGCCGCGATCTCGTCGCGCAGGCGCGAGGCCTCTTCGTAGTGCTCGGCCGAGACGGCGGCGTTCTTGTCCGCCTCGAGCGATGCGAGCTGCGTCATGAGCGCGCTCACGTCGACCTTCGCGCCCAGGCGCAGCCGCAGGCGCGCACCGGCCTGGTCGATGAGGTCGATCGCCTTGTCGGGCAGCACGCGCTCGGTGAGATAGCGATCGCTCAGCTCGACGGCGGCGCGCAGCGCCTCGTCGGTGTAGACGATGCCGTGGTGGTCTTCGTAGGCGGGCTTGAGCCCGTGCAGGATGCGCACGGCGTCTTCGACCGACGGCTCGCCGACGCGGACGGGCTGGAAGCGGCGTTCGAGCGCGGAGTCCTTCTCGATCACGCGGTACTCCGTGAGCGTCGTCGCGCCGACGAGGCGCAGGTCGCCGCGGGCGAGACGCGGCTTGAGGATGTTGCCGGCGTCCATCGAGCCCTCGCCGCCGCCTCCCGCGCCGACGACCGTGTGCACTTCGTCGATGAAGACGATGAGCTCGCCGTCCTGCGCGGCGATCTCGTCCATGGTGCCGGTGAGCCGCTCTTCGAAGTCGCCGCGGTAGCGCGTGCCCGAGAGCATGGCGGGCAGGTCGAGCGCGATGACGCGCTTGTCGCGCAGCTGGTCGGGGACCTCGCCGGCCGCGATCGCTCGCGCGAGACCTTCGACGACGGCGGTCTTGCCGACGCCGGCCTCGCCCACCAGGACGGGGTTGTTCTTCGTGCGTCGACTGAGGATCTCGATCGTCTGCTCGATCTCGGCGGCGCGGCCGATCACCGGATCCAGCTCGCCCGCCCGAGCGAGCGCGGTCAGGTCGGTGCCGAACCGGTCGAGCATCGGCGTGCCGGATGCCGCGGCATCCGGTTGCTGCTCGGAGCCCACGCCGCCCGGGGTGACGGTCTCGCGCGCTCCCTGTGTGAGTGCCTCGGCGGTCACGCCGGCGTGCGCCAGCACCTGACCGGCGGGGGTGTCCTGGGCGAGCACGAGCGCGAAGAAGAGGTGCTCCGGATCGACGTAGGTCGACCCGGACGAGCGTGCCACCTGGAACGCGTGGAACAGAGCGCGCTGCACCGACGGTGTAACAACGGCACCCTCGACACCGGCGGCACCGGATGCCGCGGGCAGACGCTCTTCGGTCGCGCGGGCGATCGCGGCGGGATCGGCGCCGATGCGCTCGACGGCGTCCTTCGCGGGCGATTCCGCCACGAGCACGCGCAGCACGTGAAGCGCGTCGAGCTCGTGCTGGCCGCGCTCGAGCGCGAACCGGCCGGCGCGCTGCAGGATCTCCTGCGTGCGCGAGCCGAGGAAGCGGCTGAGGTCGATCGAGCGACCCGCTCGGGCGCGCTCGCCCGCGAGGTACCGCGCGAGGAACTCGTCGAACGAGCCGTCGTTGGCGTCGGATCCGGTCGAGGGGGTGAAGTCTTCGGGCATGCCATCTCTCCTGTGAAACTTGAGTAGAGGACTATCAACTTACAAAGTTGAGCATAGTCATATCAAGTTCAACGAGCGTCCGCGACGCCTATTCCCTGACGCGATCGCCCAGGGCGAACAGCACACGCGGTTTCGCGCGGCACGTCATTGCGGACGATCGATGTCCTCGACGACGTCTACCGTGAACGTGCCATCCGGAAGAACGAGAGGAATCCCTCATGGACTGGAAGATCGAACTCATCTTCGTGCCGGTGACCGATGTCGACCGCGCGAAGGACTTCTACGTCACGATCGGCTTCATCGCCGACCACGACGAGACCCCGGTCGAGGGGCTGCGGTTCGTGCAGATGACACCGCCCGGCTCGGCGTGCTCGATCGCGTTCGGCACGGGTCTCGGCGGTTCGCTCGAACCCGGCCGGCAGGACACGATCCAGGTCGTCGTTCCCGACGCCGACGAGGCGCTCGCGCATCTGCACGGTGTCGGCGTCGACGCGAAGGGCGTCGACGAGCAGTCGTGGGGACGCTTCGTCACCTTCGACGATCCCGATGGCAACACGTGGACGCTGCAGGAACTCCCGGACTACGGGGCCTGATCAGTGCCGCCCACCCGGCGGGCCGATGATCAACAGCACGACGAACACGAGGATCACCGCGAGCGCCAGCAGGATCGCCAGCACCCACGGCCGGCGCAGGAACCAGCGCATGAGCCGGTCGTGCCACGCGGCATCCCGCGGGTCGGTCGTCTGCTCCAGCCGCCACGCTCCGCGGAGCCGGCCCGAGCGGTGCAGCCAGATCTCCATCGGGATCGTCGCGTACGGCACGATCGCGCTCACGATGGCACTGATCGTCGGGCCCGGACGCCAGCGCTGGTTCTTAGCGACGAGGATCGCCGTCGCCCCATACGACAAGAACACGAACCCGTGGATGCCGCCGCCGATCGTCGTCGCGATGGACAGGTCGAGCGTCGCCCGCAAGATCAGACCCGTGATGAGGAGCGTCCACGAGATCGCCTCGGCGATCGCCAGCGTGCGGAACAGGGTCTGGGGCGTGCGGAACACGGGTCTCCTCGGGTAGGGGGGGGTGCGTTCAAGCCTACGTTCGCGCGTGACCTGCCGACGACACCGGATGCCGCGGACTAGCGTGGAGCGGTGATGTTCTCGCTCGACGACCTGCGACGCTGGCCCGACCTCGACGCACCCGGGCTCGTCGCGGTGGACGCCGCCGACCGACTGCTGCTGGACGAGTCCGGGGGCGAGCTCGCCGACCTCGCCCCCGGTGAGCTCGCCGTGATCGGCGACGCGTACGGCGCCCTCGCCCTCGGCGCCGCCGCGCAGGGGGCCCGGGGCATCCGCGTCCACCAGGACGCTCTGACGGGCGAGCGGGCGCTCGCCGCCAACGCCGAGCGCGCGGGGCTCTCCGACGCGTTCGTCTCGCACGGTCTCGATGCGTCGCTCGTGGCCGGTGCCCGCGTCGTGCTCGTCCGGCTCCCCCGTTCCCTCGACGCGCTGCGGGATATCGCTGCGCTCATCGCCGCCCACGCGGCATCCGATGTGGTCGTCTTCGCCGGCGGGCGCATCAAGCACATGACGCTCGCGATGAACGAGGTGCTGCGGGCGAATTTCGACCGACTCGACATCACGCACGCACGCCAGAAGTCACGGGTCCTGATCGCTCGCGGCCCGCGTGACGGGCACGACCCCACGCCTCGCACACGGGAGCACGATGGCCTCGTCGTCTGCGCGTTCGGCGGCGCGTTCGCCGGACCGTCGATCGACATCGGCACGAGGCTGCTGCGGGATCACCTGCCCGATCGCGTTGCCGCTCCGGCGATCGACCTCGCCTGCGGCACGGGCATCGTCGCGACCTCGCTCGCGCTGCGTCACCCCGACCTGACCGTGTACGCGTCGGACGAGTCGGCGGCGGCGGTCGCCTCGGCCCGCGCGACGGCCGCGGCGAACGGCGTCGCCGACCGCGTGCGGGTCGCGCGCGACGACCTGCTCGGCGCGCTCGCCGCACACAGCGCCGGCTTCATCGCGCTCAATCCGCCGTTCCACAGCGGCAGCGCCGTGACCGAAGACCTCGCGGAGCGCTTCTTCCGGGATGCCGCGCGGGTGCTCCGCCCCGGCGGCGAGCTGTGGACCGTGTTCAATTCGGGCCTGCGCTACCGCGCGGCGCTCGAGAAGATCGTCGGTCCGACCCGTCAGATCGCGCGCAACGCGAAGTTCACCGTCACCGCGTCCACGCGGCGGTGACACGCCGCGGCGTCGCAGACCGACAGCACGTCGAGGATCAGGCGCTCTCGCCGGACTGCTCGCGCCGACGCCGGGCGAGTTCGGCGCGCAGCCGGTCCTCTTCGATCTCCCGCTCGAGCTCGGCGAGCTGCTGCTCGGTCGTGCGCACGTCGTGACGGATCGGGGCCGGGGCCGGGGCCGGCTGGGTCCGCGGTCGCGCGGCGGGGCGCGGCATCCGCGGACCGTCTTCGGGGTAGACCCGTCCGAGCGTGAACCACAGCACGCTGCCGATGATCGGCAGCAGGATCACGATGATGATCCACATCGTCTTGGGCAGGTGCTTCACCTGGAAATCGTCGCGACGGATGATGTCGACGAGCGAGAACACCATCACGCCGATGACGAGGAGCGAGAGAAGAGGCATCGGGGTCAGCCTAGCGGGGCGCGGAGAGCCGGTTGCCGGCGGCTCCCGAGCGGAACGTCGGGTCGGGATCGTTCCACGTCTCGATCGTCTGGGCGACCCAGAAGGCCGCGAAGAGCACGAGGGCGGCGGCTTCTCCGAGGAAGACCGGGGAGATCCCCCACGGCTCGGGCACCGCGGCGCCGAGAGAGCCGGCGATGACCACCGCGAGCAAGGCCAGCAGGATGGCGACGATCGCGATCGCGATCGTCAGATAGACGGCTCGATATCCGAACGCACGCGCACGACCGGCGTCGATCCCCGATGCGAGGGCCGCGAGCGCGATGAAGGCGAAGAACGAGGCTGCGGCGATGACGTGGCCGACCCGCAGAAAGCTGTCGGATGCCGCGAACCACCACACCGTCGTGGCGGCGATGAGCACCCCTGAGACGACGAGCGTGAGCAGTCGTCTCGACACCGCTCCCTGCACGATGGCCAGCACGAACACGCTCCCCCAGCCCACAGCCGCGGTCACCAGCAGCGCCGTCATGCCGGTGGCGACCGCCGGCACGAAGGCCTCGGGCACGCACGGCTCGACACCGCTCGGGCACGTGAGCGTGAGGCCGGGCACGTCACCCGCGAAGACCGGTGCCGGCACGACCGCGATCAGCGGGGCGACGATCGCGGCGAGGTCCAGCGACACCTGCCCGAAGCTGCGGCCGGACAGCACCAGCAGCGCGAGGGCGACGGCGAAGACACCACCGACGAAGATCGGGCCGGCCGCGGTGTAGTACGCCGCGCTCACCGAACCGAGCGGGCCACTGTCGATCCACTGCACCGCGATCGCCGCGGCGAGCATCACCACGATGCCGACGAGCGACAGCCGGACGTAGCGATACGTGCGCTGCAGCGAGGTGCTCGCTGCGGACATCGTCATGCTCGCGTCGCCTTCGTCGGCGGGGCGAGCGTGAGCGTCACGAGTCGAGCGTGCGCGAGGAGCGGCGTGTCGGCTCCGGCGCTGGCTTCCATCTCGTCGCCCAGCGTGCCCTGCCATGCCTGCCGGGTCAAGCGATCTGTCGCTCGGGTGATCGCGGCCAGTGCGCCACACGTCCCACGAAGCAGCCCGATTTTCGCTACAACTGATGCTGATGCACGGTCGTCTGCGGGAGAGATCTCGTCAGGGTGGCGCCGTGGCGCATCGCCGGTGAAGGGACCCCGTTGAACAGCACAGCCCCCGGCCGCCGCTGGGCGACGACGGTCGCGGTCATCGCGACGGCGACCGTGCTCATCGGCGCGGCCGGGGGCGCGGCGACGATGGCCATCACCACGGATGCCGGTGGTCGGTCGACTCCCTCCCCCGCGGCATCCTCACCCCGCCCGACACCGACTCCCACGCCCCTCACGGTGCAGCAACAGCTGCTCGCGTCGACCGACGACCCGCACGCGTGCGTCGTCACCTTCGCCGGCGACGGGATCGCCGATCCGCCGATGCTGCAGACGCAGGGGGCGCTCTACACCGGACTGCCCATTCCGGCGCAGGACGGTGCTGTCTTCGCCGGCTGGTACGCGACGTCGACGGATGCCGCGGCCCACGCGGTCCCCGGGCGGATCAACGGGTCGGAGGCCGTCGAATGCACCGCCCAGCAGGTCACGCTGCACGGCTCGTGGATGTCCCCCGAGCTCAACGCCGCAGAGGGCGCGCGCATCCCGATCCTCATGTACCACCAGTTCACCGCGAAGCCGGAGGGCGAAGCGGGCTGGCTGCGCGGAAATTACGCGTACATCGGCGACTTCGACGCGCACATGGGCCACATCGCCTCCACCGGCTTCTATCTGCCGACCTGGGACGAACTGTCCGCATTCATCGACGGGCGACTGTTCCTGCCGAATCGCTCGGTCATCGTGACCGACGATGACGCCGATCAGACCTGGTTCGATCTCGCGGCGCCTGTCGTCGATGCACACGAGGTGCTCTCCACGTCGTTCATGGTCACGGCGTACCGGCAGGATCCGGCGCCGTCGCCCTACGTGCTCCGCCGGTCGCACACGCATGACATGCACCAGGCGGGCGCGAACGGCGACGGCCGGATCGTCAACTGGTCGGTGCCCGAGATCGTCGCCGACATGGAGACGTCGGGCGCTGCTCTCGGCGTGAAGGAAGTCATGGCCTACCCCTTCGGGCACTACAACGACACCTCGAAGGAAGCGCTGAGGCAAGCCGGCTGGGAGCTGGCCCGCACGATCGAACCGGGCTATGTGTCGATCGGAACCGACAAGCTCGCCCTGCCGACGGTGCGCATCAACTACGGAATGGGTCTCGACGCGCTCACCGACCTCATCGGCTGACGCTGACGCTGACGACCAGTCGCGCGTCGACCAGAACGCCCAGGCGACGAGCACCGGCTGGAAGAACAGCCGGACGAGGCGCTTGCGGTCGGTGTCGAGCCCGAAGCCGTCGCGCTTCAGGCGCCACTGCTCGATGTTGCCGGGGAAGACGGCGATGAAGAACGCGGCGAGGATCGCTCCGATCGTGCGGCGCGAGCGCGGCAACGCCACGAGCGACGCGCCGAGCATGACCTCGACGACACCGGATGCCACGACCACGCCGTCTTTGTCCATGACTCGGGCCGTGAAGTCAGGCACTTGCGCCTGGAACTCCTTACGGGCCCAGAACAGGTGGCTGATCCCCGCGAAGACCATGGATCCGGCCAGCAGCCAGCGTGCGATCGCCTTCATCGGCTCACTCTCGTCTCGAGCTCGGTCGATCGGAGGGATCCTCCGACGCTTCGCTCACGGTATCCCAGGCCGCCGACTGCGCAGACGTGTTGCGTCATCCCCGGGAGGTATGCGATGTCGTCCGCGCGGGCGATGTGCCGCGGGAAACGTGCCGAGATGCTGGAACCATGACGAAGAACCGCCCCGCCACCGCCGTTGCCGCCCTCCTGCTCGCCGCCTGCACCGCCGGCATCCTCAGTGGGTGCTCCACCGCGAACGACCTGCTCGAGCGGAAGGTCACCACCCACCACGACAACGTCGCGGAGATGGCGGAGGGGGCGGCCGTGTCCGCGGATTGGGTTCCGGAGGACGCAACCGAGATCACCGTCCGCACGCCGGTCGAGACCGACAGCGGAGCGGCGGTCCTGCTCCTCACGTCGGCATCCGACCTCGCTGCCCCGTGCGCGGAGGCCGAACGCAACTCCAGCCCGACACTCACGCTCGAGAACGCCCCCGACGCGTACAAGGCCAAGACGGTGTTCGTGTGCGGCGAGTGGAGCGTCATCCGCTCCGGCGGTCAGTGGTTCGGGTGGACCCCGAACACCGGGGACGCTCGCCCGCAGTGAGTGTCAGCACGGGCGACGCTACGGATCCGTTCTGTCGCGTCGCGGAACGCCGTCACACCTCGGTGCAGGCGTCGCCGGATGAAGGGTCGCCGTAGAGCACGAGGGCGGTCCCGGTGGCATCGAGAACCGAGACGTAGGCTGCCCCGAGGCGAATCGCTTCCTCACAGAGCGCCAGCGCCGCCTGCGCTTCCGGGCTGCCGGGCTCGCCGCGCGGGGTGGGGATGCTGGTGGAGATCTCCCAGCGCCCCGGCCCGGTCTCCCGCACACCCGTGGCCTCGGGAGCGACGATGTTCAGTGAGGTCAGCGTGTCGCCTTCGGCCGGTGCGTCATCCGACGGCGCGTCGTCCGTCGGCGCTGCCTCGGTCGGCGCATCCGCTGTCGGCGTCTCGGCCGCCGGCGTCTCGGCCGCCGGTGTCGGCGTGCCGGCCACCGTCGCGGTTCTGCTCGGCGTGGCCGTCGGCGACGGGTCCGACCCTGCACAGCCGGTGAGCACGAAGACCAGGGCGGCGGCGGGGACGAGCACAGAACGCTTCATACGTGCCACGGTAGCGGCGCCCTGAGTTCTAGAAGTCCCAGTCGTCGTCTTCGGTGGCCTCGGCCTTGCCGATGACGTACGACGAGCCCGAACCCGAGAAGAAGTCGTGGTTCTCGTCGGAGTTCGGCGAGAGCGCGGACAGGATCGCGGGGTTCACGTTCGTCACCGACGACGGGAACATCGCCTCGTAGCCGAGGTTCATGAGCGCCTTGTTGGCGTTGTAGTGCAGGAACTTCTTGACGTCCTCGGTCAGGCCGACGTTGTCGTAGAGGTCCTGCGTGTACTGCACCTCGTTGTCATAGAGCTCGTAGAGCAGCGAGAACGTGTAGTCCTTGAGCTCGTCGCGCCGAGCCTGGTCGACCGTTTCGAGCCCGCGCTGGTACTTGTAGCCGATGTAGTAGCCGTGCACGGCCTCGTCGCGGATGATGAGGCGAATGAGGTCGGCCGTGTTCGTGAGCTTCGCCTTCGACGACCAGTAGATCGGCAGGTAGAAGCCCGAGTAGAACAGGAACGACTCGAGCAGCGTCGAGGCGACCTTGCGTTTGAGCGGGTCATCGCCACGGTAGTAGTCGACGATGATCTGCGCCTTCTTCTGCAGATTGACGTTCTCGGTCGACCAGCGGAAGGCCTCGTCGATCTCCTTCGTCGAGCACAGCGTCGAGAAGATCGACGAGTAGCTCTTGGCATGCACCGACTCCATGAAGGCGATGTTCGTGTACACGGCCTCTTCGTGCGGGGTGAGTGCGTCGGGAATGAGCGACACCGCGCCGACCGTTCCCTGGATCGTGTCGAGGAGCGTGAGCCCCGTGAACACGCGCATCGTCATCGTCTGCTCGTCGGGGGTGAGCGTGTTCCACGACTGGATGTCGTTGGACAGCGGCACCTTCTCGGGAAGCCAGAAGTTGTTCACGAGGCGGTTCCACACCTCGAGGTCCTTGTCGTCCTGGATGCGGTTCCAGTTGATCGCCTGGACGTGGTCCAGGAGCTGCAGCTTCTCGGGGGCCATCAGAGTCCTTCAGTTCTTCGTCGGTTCGCAGTTCTTCGTCAGTTCGGCGATCTCGGTACGCCACCTTCGGCGGCTACTCGATCACCGGGAGGGATCACTCACAACGTGCAGGAAACGCACTCGTTCATGTCGGTGCCCTCGAGCGCCAGCTGCCGCAGGCGGATGTAGTAGATCGTCTTGATGCCCTTGCGCCACGCGTAGATCTGCGCCTTGTTGATGTCGCGCGTGGTGACGGTGTCCTTGAAGAACAGGGTGAGCGACAGGCCCTGGTCGACGTGCTGCGTCGCCGCGGCATACGTGTCGATGACCTTCTCGTAGCCGATCTCGTACGCGTCCTCGTAGTACTCCAGGTTCTCGTTCGTCATGAACGGCGCCGGGTAGTAGACGCGACCGAGCTTGCCTTCCTTGCGGATCTCGACCTTCGATGCGATCGGGTGGATCGAGGACGTCGAGTTGTTGATGTACGAGATCGAACCGGTCGGCGGGACGGCCTGCAGGTTCTGGTTGTAGATGCCGTACTCCTGGATGCTGGCCTTCAGCGCCTTCCAGTCCTCTTGGGTCGGGATGTGGACATCGGCGAAGAGCTCAGCGACGCGCTCGGTCTGCGGCATCCACTGCTGGTCGATGTACTTGTCGAAGAACTCCCCCGACGCGTAGGTGGAATCCCAGAACCCGTCGAAGACCTCGCCCCGCTCCTTCGCGATGAGGTTGGACGCACGCAGCGCGTGGTACACCACCGTGTAGAAGTAGATGTTCGTGAAGTCCAGCCCCTCTTCCGAGCCGTAGTGCACGTGCTCGCGGGCGAGATAGCCGTGCAGGTTCATCTGCCCGAGTCCGATCGCGTGCGAACGGTCGTTGCCGTCTTCGATCGAGCGCACCGAGGCGATGTGGCTCTGGTCGCTCACCGCGGTGAGCCCCCGGATCGCCGTCTCGACGGTCTGGCCGAGGTTGCCGCCATCCATCGCGAGGGCGATGTTCATCGACCCCAGGTTGCAGGAGATGTCCTTGCCGATCTGGTCGTACGACAGGTCCTCGTTGTACGTCGTCGGGGTGTTGACCTGCAGGATCTCGCTGCAGAGGTTGGACATGTTGATCCGGCCCTTGATCGGGTTGGCCCTGTTCACCGTGTCCTCGAACATGATGTACGGGTAGCCCGACTCGAACTGGATCTCGGCGATCGTCTGGAAGAACTCGCGCGCGTTGATCTTGGTCTTCTTGATGCGCGCGTCGTCGACCATCTCGCGGTACTTCTCGGTGACGGAGATGTCGCCGAACGGCACGCCGTAGACCTTCTCGACGTCGTAGGGCGAGAACAGGTACATGTCCTCGCCGTTCTTGGCGAGCTCGAACGTGATGTCGGGCACGACGACGCCCAGCGACAGCGTCTTGATGCGGATCTTCTCGTCGGCGTTCTCACGCTTGGTGTCGAGGAAGCGCATGATGTCGGGGTGGTGGGCGTTGAGGTAGACCGCCCCCGCGCCCTGACGCGCACCGAGCTGATTGGCGTAGCTGAAGCTGTCTTCGAGCAGCTTCATGACGGGGATGATGCCCGACGACTGGTTCTCGATCTGCTTGATCGGCGCGCCGGCCTCACGGATGTTCGACAGCAGCAGGGCGACACCGCCGCCGCGCTTGGACAGCTGCAGCGACGAGTTGATGCCGCGCGAGATCGACTCCATGTTGTCTTCGATGCGCAGCAGGAAGCACGAAACGAGCTCGCCGCGCTGTGCCTTGCCCGAGTTGAGGAACGTCGGCGTCGCCGGCTGGAAGCGCCCCGAGATGATCTCTTCGACCAGATCCATGGCGAGCTTCTCATCACCGTCGGCGAGGCCGAGGGCGGTCATGACGACGCGGTCCTCGAAGCGCTCGAGGTAGCGCTTGCCGTCGAAGGTCTTGAGCGTGTAGCTCGTGTAGTACTTGAAGGCGCCGAGGAAGGTCTCGAACCGGAACTTCTTCGAGTACGCGAAGTCGTTGAGCTTCGAGATGAAGTCGAACGAGTACTTCTCGAGCACGGCCGGCTCGTAGTACTCCTTCTCGACGAGGTAGTCCAGCCGTTCCTTGAGCGAGTGGAAGAACACCGTGTTCTGGTTCACGTGCTGCAGGAAGTACTCCTGCGCCGCGCGCTTGTCCGCGTCGAACTGGATCTTGCCGTCGGCGTCGTACAGATTCAGCATCGCGTTGAGGGCGTGGTAGTCCAGCCCTTCGAACGCGGGGTTGTGCTTGAAGTCGGTCCGCGCCTCGGTCACTGCAGATTCCACCATTGTTCCAATCCGTCGCTCACGCGATCGATGTCGTCCGGCGTGCCGAATACTTCTAGCCGATACAAGTGGGGCACACGGCACTTGCGGCTGATGATGTCGCCGGCGAGGCAGAACGCATCGCCGAAGTTGGTGTTCCCCGCGGAGATGACTCCGCGGATGTGACGACGGTTTCGCTCGTCGTTGAGGAACCGGATCACCTGCTTGGGAACGGCCCCCTTCTCTTCGCCGCGGCCCTGGCCGCCCCCGTAGGTGGGGGTGACCAGGACGAACGGCTCGTTCACGAGAAGGGGTTCGTGAGAGGAATACAGCGGGATGCGCTCGGCACGCATGCCCAGCTTCTCGATGAAGCGGGCGGTGTTGCCGGAAACGCTCGAGAAGTACACCAGCAGCGGTGCCTCAACGGCGACCTGCATGGTCTTCCCCCTCAGTGATGTGTTCCTGATCAGAGACGAGACGCGAGCTCGTCGATCTTGTCGGGACGGAAGCCCGACCAGTGGTCCTCGTCGGTGATGACGACAGGCGCCTGCAGGTAGCCGAGCGCCTTCACCTGCTCGAGGGCCGAGGGATCCTCGGACAGGTCGAGAACCTCGTATTCGAGGCCCTTCGAGTCGAGTGCCCGATACGTCGCGGTGCATTGCACGCACGCCGGCTTCGTGTAGACCGTGATCGCCATATGGATCCGTCTCCCCCTTACATTCGATGCTTTCCGGCGGTTTCCCCCCACCGGGAGTCCAATACTACATATGGGTACCGACATTCGATAGCACCACAAGGTCTAGTAGTTACATCCGTGTAGTTTTCCACCGTTCTCTACAGGTACAACACAAGTTGTCCACCGATTCATCCACAGGACGCGCCCTGTCTTCGGCGTCCGAAAAGACCAGGATCACGCCTGTTTCGGATGACCGGACACTCGAACGATCCACAGGTGGGACGCTACGAGGGGGTTCCGACATCGGATCGGCCTGTGGATGGACGCCCTGGCGTGTCGTCGGCGTGTCGGTCGGCAGCATCCGAAGGCACTACCTTTGATCCGTGGCGGGGTACCGGGAGCTTCTGCGCACGCCCGGGGTCGGGCGCATCATGGCAGCACAATTGACGGCTCGCTTCCCCAACGGGATGACGAGCCTGGCGGTGCTGCTGCACATCGAGCACGTCACCGGCTCGTACGGTGCCGCCGGCCTCGTGCTCGCGGCCACCTCGATCGGGCAGGCCGTCGCGGGACCCGTGACGAGTCGCTGGATGGGCCGGTGGGGCATGCGGCGCGTCATCTCGATCGCCCTCGCCGTCTGCGTGCTCGCGATCCTCTCGATCGCCCTGTTCGTCCTGCCCGTGCCGCTGTACATGGTGCTCGGACTCATCGCCGGCCTGTCGACGCCGCCCGTCCAGTCCGCCGTCCGCACGATCTACCCGAAGATGGTCACGGCCAAGCAGCTGACGCCGCTGTACTCGCTGGACGCGTCGCTGCAAGAGGTCATCTGGATCCTCGCGCCCGTCGTCATCACGTTCGTCGCAACGCAGGTGGGAACCGTCCCGGCGCTCCTGGTCGTCGTGGTCGTCCTGGTCGGCGGCGGCACGTGGTTCCTCTTCTCCCCCGAGCTCGGGCGCGTGCGGATCCCGCCGAGCCGCCGCGGAATCGGGCGCGTGCTGGCCAAGCCGCCCGTCCTGCTCGCGACGGTCGTGGGCTTCCTGCTGATCGGCGCGTGCGCCGCCGTCGAAGCCGGCGTCGTCGCGACATTCGACCACGGCGGCCTCGAGGCGGGTCTCGTGCTCGCCGTCTTCGCGTTCGGCAGCCTCGGCGGCGGCCTCGCCCTCGGCCACCTGCCGATGGGACGCTGGTCGATGGCGCGGCGCCTCGCCATCGTCACGGTGGGCCTGTCGCTCACGATGCTCTCGCTCGACGTGTGGTGGCTCGGCGGCACCCTCGTCCTCGCCGGCATCGGGATCGCCCCCGCCCTCGCCGTCATCTTCGCGATGACCTCAGCGAGCGTGAAGTTCAGCGAGACCGCCGAAGCCTACGGCTGGGTCGGCACGGGACAACTCATCGGCGCCGCGACGGGGTCGGCGATCGCGGGCTTCCTCATCGACGACATCGGCCCGAGCGGCGCCTACATCGCCGGGACCGGGTTCGCGGCGGTCGGGCTGCTCGTCGCCGTCGTCTTCGTGCGCTGGTTCCCCGACCTGCGCCATCGCGACGTGAGCCCGATCCCCGACACCGAGCCGACCTCGACGATCACGGGGCCGATCGCCCGACCCTGACGCGATCATCCTCGAGAGGTACGCGGATCGTGCCGCAGACGGATGCCGCGGCCCCGGCCCCGTTCGTAGCGTCGGAGTGTGACGAACAACGTCTTTCCCCTCGGAGCCTTCGTGCTCACGCTGCTGGGCAACATCCTCGTGCTCATCGTGCTCGCGACGGCCGCCGTCACCGTGCTCGCATCCGCCGTCGTCGTCTTCGGCGGCGACGTCCTCGGCCTGTGACGGGAGGCACGCCCTCGACGATGACGCGGGGCGGCATACCCTGGAAACATGCCGACTCCCCTGACTCTCCCCCGCCTGTCGTGGGGTGATCCCGCTGCGGAGCGTCGCGCTCTGCTCGTGCACGGTCTCGGGTCGAACGGCGCGCTCATGTGGCGCTACGGCGTGGCTCTCGCCGACGACGGCTGGCACGCGATCGCGATCGACCTGCGCGGCCACGGCACGGCGCCGCGCGCCCTCGACTACACGATCGCGGCCTACGCCGCCGATCTCGCGCTGACACGGCCCGACGACGCCGGCGCGTGGGACCTCGTGATCGGCCACTCGCTCGGCGCGGCGGCCTCGACCTCGGCGGCAGCGGCGGATCCCGCGTGGACGCGCCGGCTCGTGCTGATCGACCCCGCCGTCCACCTGAGCCCGCGCGACCGCGACATCGTCCGCAACAGCCAGGAGCGCTCCTTCGCCGACCCCACCGCAGCCGCCGTCCGCGCTGAGCACCCGACGTGGCACGAGAACGACGTCGAGCTCAAGGCGCTTTCGGCACAGCAGGCCAGCCGGTGGGCGGTCGAGCAGACGAGCGTCCAGAACCCGGCGTGGGACGAAAGGGAGGCGGCATCCCGTCTGTCGGTTCCGACCCACATCATCGCGTCGGATCCGAAGGTCTACTCGATCTTCGCGGGTGAGCTCGCCGCCGAGGTGCTCGCGAATCCGCGGGTGACGATGTCCGTCGTGACGGGCGCCGGGCACTCGCCGCACCGCGACAAGCCCGAGGACACCATCCGGCATCTGAGAGAGGCACTGTCATGACGACCTTCGACCCCGCCGGCATGCTGCCCGATGAGCTGCTCGAGCGGTTCCGTGCTCGAGCGGTGATCCACGACCGTGAGAACACGTTCCCCGACGAGGACCTCGCCGAGCTGACGGCGATCGGCTACCTCGCGATCCTCGTGCCGCGCGAACTCGGAGGTGCGGGCCTCGGCCTGGCCGAGGCATCCGTTCTGCAGCAGCGCCTCGCGACGGCCGCACCGGCCACGGCGCTCGCGATCAACATGCACCTCGTCTGGACGGGGGTCGCCAAGGTGCTCGCCGATCGTGGCATCGACAGCATGCGGTTCGTGCAGCAGGGCGCCGCCGCCGGCGAGGTGTTCGCGTTCGGGATCAGTGAGGCCGGCAACGACCTCGTGCTGTTCGGCAGCGACACGGATGCTGCGCCCCGGGCCGACGGCGGGTACGCGTTCACCGGGACGAAGATCTTCACCTCGCTCGCACCCGTCTGGACGCAACTGGGGCTGCACGGCCTCGACAGGACCTCGCCCGATGCCCCGCAGCTGGTGTACGCCTTCGTTCCGCGGTCGGAGGCCGTCGTGACGCGCGACGACTGGGACACGCTCGGCATGCGCGGCACGCAGTCGCGCACGACCGAGTTGCACGGCGCCGTCGCGCCCGCCGACCGGGTCGTGCGACGGGTGGCGCCGGGGCCGAATCCCGATCCGATCGTCTTCGGCATCTTCAGCGTCTTCGAACTGCTGCTCGCCTCGGTCTACACCGGCATCGCACGGCGAGCGCTCGACGTCGCCGTCGAGACGGTGCGGCAGCGCACGTCGAAGAAGACGGGCACGACGTACAGCCAGGACCCGGACATCCGCTGGCGCATCGCCGATATGGCCCTCGCCTACGACGCGCTGCCGCCGCAGATCGAGGCGCTCTGCCGCGACGTCGACGGGCTCGTCGACCACGGTCCGCGCTGGTTCACGCTGCTGAGCGGCGTCAAGCACCGAGCCGTGACGATGGCGAAGTCCGTCGTCGACGACGCCGTGCTCGCGGCGGGCGGTTCGTCGTACTTCAGGCGGTCCGAGCTCAGCCGGCTCTACCGCGACGTGGTCGCGGGGCTCTTCCACCCCTCCGACCCCGAGTCCGCCCACGCGACGGCCGCCTCGGCCTGGCTCGGGCCGCTCGAGTCCTGACGGCGACGGGGTCGCGGCGGTTGCGCGTCGACAGACCTGACCGACCACCCTCCCCGTCGGCTCGCCACCCGACCTGCCCTCGGCCCCGCCGCGTCGGCCTCCGCCCGCCGCGCCCCGTGCGAAGATGACGCCATGGCGCGCACCCCGACTCATCTGCTGAGTCCGGCCGATCAGGAGCGGCGTCGCGGACTGCGCTTCATGAAGGGCGTCGCGCTCGGCGCGCTGATCTTCATGGCGATCGTGTTCGTCGTCGCCTTCGTCTTGCAGCAGCAGGCCCCGTGGCTCGCCTACGTGCGGGCTGCGGCGGAGGGCGGCATGGTCGGCGCCCTCGCCGACTGGTTCGCCGTGACGGCGCTGTTCCGCCACCCGCTCGGGATTCCGATCCCGCACACCGCGATCATCCCGAACCGCAAAGACGAGATCGGGCGCACGCTCGGCGAGTTCGTCGAGACCGAGTTCCTGCGCGGCGACGTCGTGCGCACCAAGCTCGAGGCGACCGCGCTGTCGGCGCGGCTCGGCGAATGGCTCTCGCAGCCGGACCATGCCGACCGCATCGCCGCCGAGGCGTCGGTGATGGCAGCGGGCGTGCTCAGCGCGCTGAGCGACGACGACGTGCAGCATGTCATCGAAGATCTCGCCCGCGAGCACCTCATCGCCCCCGAGTGGGGCCCGCCGCTCGGCGACTGGCTCTCGCGCATCGTCGACGCCGACGCGCATCACGCCGCGGTCGACCTCGCCGCCGACAGCATCGCGACGTGGCTCGAGAACAACCAGGAGGCCTTCGCGGGACTGCTCTCGCGCCGTCTGCCGGGCTGGCTCCCCTCGGTCGCGCACCGGCTCATCGACGACACCGCCTACCGTGAGGCGACGAAGTTCGTCGCGGCGGTCCGCGCCGATCCCCGGCATCCGGCACGTCTCGCGATCGACGGATACCTCGTGCGCCTCGCCGACAACCTCCGGCACGATCCCGCGACGATCGGCCGGTTCGAAGACGCCAAGGCGGCGGTGTTCGACAGCCCGCGCGTGCGCGATCTCGCGGCGCAGGCGTGGGGCACGGCCAAAGCCGGGCTGCTGCGTTCGCTCGCCGATGCCGACAGCCCGCTGCGTCGTCGCGCGGCGGCGGCCCTCGCCGAGGTCGGCGAACGGCTCACGACGGATGCCGCCCTGCAGGGCCGCGTGGACCGCTGGGCGACGGATGCCGCGGTGTTCCTGGTCGACCGCTACCGCCACGACATCGCCTCGATCATCTCCGACACGGTCGAGAAGTGGGACGCGGCAGAGACGACCGAGAAGATCGAGCTCATGGTGGGCCGCGATCTGCAGTACATCCGCCTCAACGGCACGGTCATCGGAGCCCTGGCGGGTCTGGCGATCTTCACGATCGCGCATGCGCTGCTGGGGTGAGACGGCGTAGCCTGATGCCGTGGACGCCGACCAGCTCCTCTTCTCCTACGGCACGCTGCAGCGCCCCGACGTGCAGCTCGACACCGTCGGCAGGCATCTCGAGGACGAACCCGATGTCCTGCCGGGGTACCGGCTCGACTACGTCGAGGTTCAGGACCGACGTGTCGAGGATGCATCGCAGCGTCGCCGGCAGCCGATGCTGCGGCCGACCGGTGATCCGCTCGACAAGGTCGTGGGGCGCACGATGTGGCTGACCGAATCGGAGCTCGACGCGTGCGACGAGTACGAGGCGTCGCTGTACCGGCGCGTCGCGGTCGTGCTCGCCAGCGGCCGCTCGGCGTGGGCCTACGTCGCGAACTGACTGCAGTAGCGTGAGAGGGATGGCTCTCTCTCACGATCCCCTCTGGCCTCGCGCGGGCGATTGGCCGCCCGCCGGAGACGAGACGACGGATGCTGCGATCCTCGGCGTCCCCGCACACGCGACGTCGCTGTCGCCGACCGGCGCCCACGCGACCCCCGCCGCCGTGCGGGAGACGCTGCAGCGGTTCAGCCCGACCGTGATGGGACCGCCCCCGGTCGATCTGGGCGCCCTGCACGTCGTCGACGGAGGAGACGTCGACGACCCCGACGGGCCCGCCGGCGAGCAGCGCACCGAGGAGCGCGTGCGGGCGCTCGCGGCACGGTCTCGACGGGTCATCGCCGTCGGCGGCGACAACTCCATCACGTACGCCGTCGCCCGAGGCGCCGGCGCCTCGGGCCTCATCACCCTCGACGCCCATTTCGACCTGCGCGACGGTGTGTCCAACGGGTCCCCCGTGCGCCGGCTGATCGAGGCCGGATTCGACCCGCGCCGCATCGTGCAGCTCGGCATCGCCGACTTCGCGAACTCCTTCGCCTACGCCCGCCGCGCCGCCGACCTCGGGATCACCGTCGTGACGCTCGATGACCTGCGCCGCCGCGGGATCGCCGAGGTCACGGCCCACGCGCTCGAGGTCGCGGGGGCCGGGGGTGGCGGCATCCATCTCGATATCGACGTCGACGTGTGCGACCGCTCGGTCGCGCCGGGGTGTCCCGCGTCGCTGCCGGGCGGGCTCGCCGCGTGGGAGCTGCGCGCGCTCGTGCGCGGCATCTCGACCGATCCGCGCGTGCGGTCGGCCGACATCGTCGAGGTCGACGCGACGGCCGATGCCGCGGACGGGCGCACGGTGCGCCTCGCGGCGCTGTGCGTGCTCGAGCTGCTCGCCGGGCTCGCGGGAGCGGCGTCGTGACCCGGCTCGTGCTCGTGCGGCACGCCAAGTCCGACTGGGGCGATCCGGCCCTGGACGATCACGATCGTCCGCTCAACGCGCGCGGACTGCGGGATGCCCCGCGGATGGCCGAGCGCCTCGCGGCGACGGGGCTGCGGGTCGACGCGCTCCTGTCGAGCACGGCGCTGCGCGCCGTCACGACGGCGGACTTCTTCAGCGGCGCGCTGGGCGTGCCGGTGCAGCAGCAGGAGCGGCTCTACGGAGCCCCGGCGTCGCTGCTTCTGCGTGCCGCGGCCGAATCGGGGGCCCGGTCGGTCGTGGTCGTCGCGCACGACCCGGGCATGAGCGTGCTCGCGGGCGAGCTGTCCGGCGGCGGGATCGGACACATGCCGACGTGCGCCGTTGCGACCTTCGGATGGGATGTCGGCGACTGGGACGTCGCGACGAGCGTCGACCCCGAAGAGTGGACGTGGAGCACGCCGCGCTCAGAGTAGGGCGCCGTCCTTCCACACCGCGTCGATGAGCGGGACGCCCGGCCGGTAGGCCAGGTGCACGCGCGTCGGGGCGTCGAGCAGCGCGAGGTCGGCCCGCAGGCCGGGAGCGATCACGCCGATGTCGGCGCGGCGCAGTGCGCGGGCTCCGCCCGCCGTCGCCGCCCAGACGGCCTCGGCCGGCGACATGCCCATCTCGCGCACGGCGAGCGCGATCATGAGCGGCATCGAGCTCGTGAAGCACGACCCCGGGTTGCAGTCGCTCGCGAGGGCGACCGTGACGCCGGCGTCGATGAGCCGCCGCGCGTCGGGGTACGGCTGCCGGGTCGAGAACTCCACGCCCGGCAGCAGGGTCGCGACGGTCTCGGATGCCGCCAGCGCGGCGACGTCGGCATCGGAGAGGTACGTGCAGTGATCGACGGATGCTGCGCCCGAAGCCACCGCGACGAGCACACCGTCGCCGTGGCCGAGCTGATTGCCGTGCACGCGCGCCTGAAGGCCTCGTGCGATGCCCGCCCGCAGGATCCGCTCGGACTCTTCGGGGGTGAAGGCGCCGCGCTCGCAGAAGACGTCGATCCAGCGAGCGTGCGGCGCGCACGCGTCGAGCATCTCACCGCACACGAGGTCGACGTAGGCGTCGCGGTCGTCGGCGAACTCGGCGGGCACGACGTGCGCGCCGAGGAACGTGACCTCGTCGGTCATTTCGGCCGCGATTCGCGCGAGTCGCTCCTCGTCGTGCACCGACAGGCCGTAGCCCGTCTTGACCTCGAACGTCGTCGTGCCCTGGGCGTGCAGCTCGTCGGCGAAGCCGGCGAGACGGGCACGCAGCTCGTCGTCAGTCGCGGCGCGGGTGGCGGCCACGGTCCGCCGTATGCCGCCCGCGGCATACGGCACGCCGGTCATGCGGGCCTCGAACTCGTCGGCCCGGTCTCCGCCGAAGACGAGGTGCGTGTGGGAGTCGACGAACCCCGGGATGACCGCGCGCCCCCCGGCATCCACCGTTGACCGCGAGACTGCAGCGGGAGGCCGAGACTGCGGGTAATACCCACGGTCTCGGCCGCCGGTTGCAGTCTCGCGGTCGATGGATGCCGCGGGTCGGGCGTCGGACGCGGGGCGCCCGGCCGCGGAGTCCGGGCCGCGCCCGGCGGCGGGGTCGGGGCCGCGCCCGGCGGCGGGGCCGGGGCCGCGCC